>DATAVB010000092.1:0-126073 GCA_036267955.1 Mycobacteriales bacterium
GACGCCGCCACCCTCTACGCCACCCTCTCCCTCATCGCCCGCACCTACCCGGCCACCGACCCCCGCACGATGAACCAACGCCGCGCCGACACCCTCATCGACCTCGTCACCGGCCACACCACCCCACCCACCGTCCCCGCCGGACCCGGTACGGGTCAGCCGGGCGACACACCGGACCCGGCGCACACGCGGGGGGACACCGCGGGCCCCACAGGCGGACCAGACCGCGGCACACCCAGACCTACCCGCCCGCCCGCCGACACCGCCAGACCCGACACGGGCGCGCCCGCCACCGACACACCCCACCCCGCCCCGCCCACACCAGATGGTGCCTCGACCGGTGACCCCGACCAGCGCTGCGGCTGCACCTGCGGCTGCGGGGTCGAGGTCAGTAACTACACCGGCCCGAACCGCGCTCAGTCGCCCACCTCTGATGCCGGCACGGCCGGGGGTGATGTCCGTCGGCCCGGGAAACCGCTGATCCATGTCATCGTCACCGCCGAAACACTCCTGGGTCTGGATGACGCCCCCGCGGAGTTGGCCGGGCACGGACCCATCCCCTCGGACCTGGCCCGACGGATCGCCGCCCACGGAACCTGGCACCGCATCCTCACCGACCCGTTAACCGGACAAGCCCTGAACTACGGACGCACCACCTACCGCCCACCCGCCGCCCTCGCCGACCACGTGAAAGCCCGCGACCGGGTCTGCCGATTCCCACCCTGCCAAACCCCCGCCCACCACACCGACCTCGACCACAAACAACGATTCCGACACGGCGGACGAACCAGTCCCGACAACCTCTGGACCCTCTGCCGACACCACCACCGAACCAAAGACCAACCCACCGGCTGGACCGTCACCGGCAACCCCAACACCACCACCACCTGGACCTCACCCACCGGACACCGGTACACCAGCCACCCCCACAACTACCAAGACAACGACCCACCCACCCGGCCACAGCCAACCAAAAAACCAGACACACCCGAAACACCCACGCCCACACCCACCACCGAAACCACCACCGAAACCATCGACGAACCACCGTTCTAGCTGGCGAGTCCGAACCGGGGTAACGAACGAAGACGCTGCTAATCCGAGCGGCGCAGTACGAGAGCGGAGGAGGCGAGCGCGATGAGACTCAACGCGGCGATCACCACTGCCATCGGGATATCCGTACCCGAGCCGCCGATTCCGACCAGTGGTGCGGCAGCCGCGCCGACGGCGAACTGGGCCACCCCGAGCAGGGCGGACGCGCTGCCGGCAACCGCGCCGTGGTCGGTCAGCGCGAGCGCCGTCGCGTTGGGCAACACCAGACCATTGCTGGCCACCACCACGAACAGGGCCGGCAGAATTCCCGGCAATCCGATCCCGGCCATCACGACCACCAGCAGCGCGACCCCGCCGACCGCGATCGACACCAGCCCGCACACCAGCAACCGCCGCGGTCCGTATCGCCCGAGCAATACCCGACTGACCTGTGACAACAGCATGATCCCGACTGCGTTCGTCCCGAAGATCACGCTGAAAAGCTGCGGGGACACCCCGTATATGTCCTGCAGTACGAACGACGACCCCGAGATATACGCAAACATCGCCGCGAATGCGAACCCGCACGCCACCACGCAACCCACGAACGAGCGGTCGGTCAACAGTCGGCGAAACGTCACCAACGTCGCCGGCAGCCCACCGGAATGCCGCCGTGCCACCGGCAGACTCTCCGGCAACGCCAACAGAACAGCGAGCCACAGCACCAACCCGATCCCCGCCAGCACCACGAACACGCCCCGCCACGTGGTGAACCGCAGCAACTGCCCGCCCACCACCGGCGCCAGGATCGGCGCCAGCCCGTTCACCACCATCAACAACGAGAAATACCGCGCCACCGCGGTGCCCGAATGCCGATCCCGCACCACGGCCCGGGAAATCACCACCCCGGCACCGCCGGCCAACCCCTGCACGATCCGCAACACCGCCAGCAACCACACCGACGGGCTGACCGCGCATGCCGCCGACGTCAGCGCGTACACCGCCAGCCCGATAAGCAGCGGCCGCCGCCGGCCGTACGCATCGCTGACCGGCCCGATGAACAACTGCCCCAGCGCCAACCCGACCAGACAGCCGGTCAACGTCACCTGCACCGGCGCCGGCGAGGTGTGCAGGCTCCGTGCCAACGACGGCAGCGCCGGCAGGTACATGTCCAGCGACAGTGGCCCGAACGCCGACAGCCCACCCAGGATCAGCAGCGTGCCCAGGCGGTCGCCGGACCGCGCCCCGTCCATCGAGCCCACTGAAGTGCGGTCTGTCACAGCAACCTCGCCTATCCACCGTCGCCGACGTGCGATTGAATCAGCCAGCGGACAGCCGTACGACAGGGACAGGAGCATCATGCTGCTCGACCAGCCGCTGGACTGGCAGGTGAAGGGCGCGCCGGTGCTCCCCGCGGGGACCACCATCGCCGACTTCGTCCGGGACCGGCCGAACGTCTTCGACGCCGGATTCCTGCCGCCCCTGATGGTGTTACGCGACTCCGCCCTGCGGTCCAATCTCGCCACCATGGCCGAGTTCTGTCGCAGCACCGGCACCGTCCTCGCCCCGCACGGCAAGACCCACATGGCGCCGGCCCTGGCCAAGCGGCAACTCGACGCCGGCGCCTGGGGCATCACCGTGGCGACCCCGAGCCAGGCCAGGGTCTACCGGGCCGCCGGCTTCACCCGCATCCTGCTGGCCAACGAGCTTGTCGACCCGGCCGCCATCGCCTGGATCGCCGGCGAAGTCGACGCCGGCCTGAAATTCACCTGCTACGTCGACTCGCTCGACGGCGTCGCGCTGCTTGCCGCCGCTCTCCCCGCCGGCTCGCGGCCGCTGGACGTGCTGGTCGAGGTCGGCCCGGAAGGCGCCCGGACGGGGGTACGGACCGTCGAGCAGGCCGTCGCCGTCGCCCGCGCCGCCGCTGAGGTGTCGCGGCTGCGGGTCGTCGGAATCTCGGCGTACGAGGGCGGCTTCGGCAACAGCCCAGGGGCGCCGGACGAGCAGACCCAGCAGGAGGTGCGGGAGTTTCTCCGGCTGCTGCGCACCGCCGGCGAGGCGATCTCCGCCACCGTTCCGGCCGACGCCGACTTCATCGCCTCGGCCGGCGGCAGCGTCTATTTCGACCTCGTCGCCGAGGAACTCACCCGCGACTGGAAGCTCGAGCGCCCGGTCACCGTAGTGCTGCGCAGCGGTTGCTATCTGACCCACGACAACGGTTCGTACCTGCGCAAGACGCCGTTCGGCCGGACCCTATCCGGTCAGCTGACGCCGGCCATAGAGGTCTGGGCGTCGGTGCTGTCCCGGCCCGAGCCGGGCCTCGCCCTGGTCGGCATGGGCCGCCGCGACGTCGCCTTCGACATCGACCTCCCGGTCGCCGAGTCGATCCGGCACGCCGACGGCTCGCAGACCACCGCCGCCGGGATCACGGTCACCGCCCTCAACGACCAACACGGCTACCTGCACCTGGACGCTGATTCCCCGTTGCGGGTCGGCGACCTGGTCCGCTTCGGTATTTCGCACCCCTGTACGGCGCTGGACAAGTGGCGCTTCATTCCGGTCGTCGACGACGACTACCGGGTCATCGATTACGTCCGCACTTTCTTCTAAAGTCCCGAAAGGACCCATCACACATGGCCAAGCGCGAAGTCCGCACCGGATCGGCACCGGCTCCCGGCGGCGCCTATTCCCAGGGAATCATCGCCAACGGATTCCTCTACACCGCGGGCGTCGGCCCGATCGACGCCGGCAGCGGCGAGGTAGTCGGCAGCACCATCGAGGAGCAGACCGAGAAGGTGATGGCCAACCTGGCCGAAATCCTCAAGGCCGCCGGGCTGGACTTCTCCGACGTCGTGAAGTCGACCGTGCACCTGCAGGACTCACCGCGCGACTTCCCCGGCTTCAACACCACCTACCAGGCGCATTTCGAGCAGCCGTACCCGGTCCGCACCACCGTCGGTTCCCAGCTCGCCAAGATCCTCGTCGAGATCGATTTCGTCGCGGCGCTCCGGGGCTGACCATGTCGCCGAATGCCGCAGTCGTGCGCGAACGGCTGCGGCTTCCGGCGGAGGCGCTGCCGGCGGTCCAGACGATCGGCCGCAACGAGCCGGCGGCGCCGGTCGTGCTGCCGGACCAGGCGAGCGTCGGCGACGTCCTGCAGCACCTCGGCCTGTCCACTGTGGATCTAGAGGAGACTCTGGCCGCCAGACCGTCCAAACAGGACGATCCGGAGTTGTGGTGGCTGCTCGAACACTGCCACCGGCAGCTCGTCGCGAGGATGGGCGAGCCGGGAATGCTGCCACCCTGGCCAGATCTCACCCATCTCGGTGCGGCGGGCCGCTATTTCTACGTCTGGGTGCTGATCGCCGCGCTCCCGGAGGTCCGGCGTTACCACACCGAGCGCGCCATCCCCGACGACCTGTCCTGGCGCATTCTCGGCCAGCTCGCACCCCAGATGGCCAACCGGCGGGTGGTATTCGGCGAAGGCGGCCTGCACACACACAACTGGATGACCGTACATTTCCGCGGCGTCATCTACGCACTCGGTCGGCTGCTCTTCGAACGGACGTCGGTCGATTTCGACCAGGCCACGGGCCCGGCGCCGCTGCCCGAAAAAGGCGAGCCAGCGTTGGGAATTCACATTCCCTCGGGCCGGCTGACCCCGGAATCCTGTGACGCCTCCTTAAATGCCGCGCCGGAATTCTTCGCCGCGCATTTCCCGGACGAGCCTTACCGGTTCGGCACCTGCAGCTCCTGGGTGCTCGACCCGGCACTGAACGAATATCTTGCCGCCGACACCAACATCCTGCGTTTCCAGCGACGCTTTACCCTGCTGCCACCGGGCGAGGACAATTCCGACGCGGACACAGTCGAAGCCGTCTTCAAGCGCCCACTGACCGAGTTGGACACTCTCCCGACCGACACCAGCCTGCAGCGGGGCGTCATCAAGCACATCCGGGCCGGGCGGCACTGGCAGTACCGGACCGGCTGGCTGCGACTGTAAGCACCGCCGGGGCCGCGGCTCCGGGTGCGGGCGAGCCCGAGCCGGCCCGCGCTTTGGCTGCGCCCGAGCCCGAGCCGGCCCGCGGGCGTGGCCGGGCGTCCGCGGCTCAGTCCTCGACGCGCCGGGTGAAATCCTCCGGCGAGGCGCTCGGCGGCCCGTACCCGCCACCGCGCCGGTTCGCGTCCTCTTCGGACAGTCGGTTGATGAGGTTCTGCACCTGGTCCGCCTTCGGCACATTGCGCAGCGTCTCCTGGCCGTGCTCCCCCGCCGATTCCAGGGTCAGCGTCCCGGCCCCGATCAGCCGGTCGGCCAGCGTCCGCACCGAGCGGACGTCGTTGAGCCGGCGCAGCTGGATCTCGATGTCCTGCTGGCGCAGCACCCCGGTCCGGATCAGCACCCGGTGCGTGGTGACGACGTAATGCGTACACCGCCACCGGATCAGCGGCACCAACACGAACCAGATCAGGATCACCACGCCGACGACAGCGATCACCAGCCGCAGCGGCGTCTTCGCCGAGCCGTCCGGAACGATCGTGGCCAGGAATGTGCCGAGGCCGACGTCGATCAGGAAGATGAGCACCGGAACGACGAGGGTGATCCAGTGCGGATGCAGATGCTTGGCGACGCGTTCGTCCTCGACCAGCAGCTTGTCGGGGTATGACACGACTTCTCCTCAGACGCTCGCTCCGGCGGGGCCGGCCCTTCCAGGCGCCGACGGTGGGGGCCAGAATAGCGGGGACGGGGTACGGACAGATCCACTCGACGTATCGGGAGAGTGCGTGTTCACCACGAGACCGGAGCTTGTCGGCAATCTCGGAATGGTCGCTTCCACCCACTGGCTGGCCTCGGCCAGTGGCATGGCGATGCTCGAACGGGGTGGAAACGCCTTCGACGCAGCCGTTGCCGCCGGTTTCGTTCTGCAGGTGGTGGAGCCACATCTCAACGGTCCCGGCGGCGAGGTGCCGATCCTGCTGCATGCCGCCGGCAACGGCGAGACCGCCGTCCTGGCCGGCCAGGGTCCGGCGCCGCGGGCCGCCACCATCGACCGCTACCGCGACCTGGGGCTCGATCTCGTGCCCGGCACCGGTCAGCTCGCCGCCTGCGTGCCCGGTGCGGTCGACGCCTGGCTGACGTTGCTCGAGCGGTACGGGACACTGTCCTTCCCCGAGGTCATCGAGCCGGCGATTTCCTATGCCCGCAACGGTTTCCCGGCGCTCCCCTCGATCAGCCGGACCATCGCCACCGTCGCCGACCAGTTCTCCGAACATTGGCCGAGCTCGGCCGAGCTCTACCTCCGCGACGGCGCCGCGCCGCCCGCCGGCGCCCGGCTGACCAACCCCGTACTCGCCGACACGTACCAGAAGCTGTCCGACGCCGCGGGTACGGCCACGGGCCGCGAGGCCGGGATCAACGCCGCGCGGGACGCCTTCTACCGCGGCTTCGTCGCCGAGGCCATCGGCCGGTTCGCCGAGGTGGCCGTCCGGGACGTCTCCGGCCGGGACCACCGCGGCCTGATCACCGCCCAGGACCTGGCCAACTGGCGGACCCCGGTCGAGGAACCGCTGAGCTACGACTACCACGGCTTCCGAGTCTTCAAGACCGGTCCGTGGGGGCAGGGTCCGGTCTTCGCCCAGCAGTTGGCCCTGCTCGCCGGGTACGACCTGGCCACGCTGGATCCGGACGGGCCGGATTTCATCCACACCGTCGTCGAGTGCTCCAAGCTCGCCTACGCCGACCGCGAGGCGTACTACGGCGACCCGGAATTCGTCGACGTACCGCTGAAGACGCTGCTGTCGGCCGAATACAACGACGCTCGGCGCGCTCTGGTCGGCGACACCGCGGACGGTGAGCTGCGGCCCGGTTCGCCGGACGGTCGGCCCCCTCGGCTGCCGGTGATCGCAGCGCCGACCGGCGGGGCCGCCGGTGCCGGCGAGCCGACCGTGGACCGCAGCGGCACCACCCGCGGGGACACCTGCCACGTCGACGTCGTGGACGCCGCCGGCAACTTCGTCTCCGCCACACCCAGCGGTGGCTGGTTGCAGAGCAACCCGGTCATCCCGGAGCTCGGCTTCGCGCTGGGTTCGCGGGCGCAGATGTTCTGGCTGGAGGAGGGGCTGCCGGCATCGCTGGCGCCGGGCAAGCGGCCGCGCACCACACTGACGCCGTCGCTGGCCTTTCGCGACGGTGCGCCGTATCTGGCTTTCGGTACGCCCGGCGGCGACCAGCAGGACCAGTGGTCGCTGCAGCTCTTCCTGCGCCATGTCCACAGTGGACAGAATTTGCAGGAGGCCATCGACGCGCCGGCATTCCACAGTGCACACTTCCCGTCCTCCTTCTGGCCGCGCGAATCGGCGCCGAGGCAGCTGGTCGTCGAGTCGCGGTATCCGGCGTCGACGATCGAGGAACTGCGCCGCCGCGGACACGAGGTGACGGTCGGCGACGGCTGGTCGCTGGGCCGGCTTTCCGCCGTATCCAAGGGATCCGACGGATTCCTGCGTGCGGCGGCGAATCCACGCGGAATGCAGGGGTACGCCGTCGGCCGCTGAGGGCGGCAGGTACCTGTCAGCGGCGCAGGCGCAGCGCCCGGCGAATGCCCCGCGCCTGGTCCCGGGCGGCCAGTCGCAGCGTCCGCAGCCGGCCCCGCACCGCGGCGCCCGCGGCCCGTACCAATCGCCACGGTGCGCCGAAAACCGCGGCCACCGCGCGGGCTACAGCGACGATCGCCCGTGCCAACAGCCGGAACGGGAACGAGACCACCCGCCAGCAGAATCGCAGGAACCGGCGGCCGAGCGCCGCGGCTGCCCGTACCGGAGTTCCGATCAGCCGCCACAGCGCACGTAGCGCCCGCCCGATCCCGCGGCACAGCGCGCCGACACCGCGTACCGGAAGCATGCTCAGCCAGGCCAGCAGCCGGAACGGCAGCTTCAGCAGCCACCAGCACCAGCGCAGCGGGGTCGCCAGCAGGCGCAGCGCCGCCCGCAGCACCTGTCCCAGCCACCGGAGCGGCCCGGCGACCAGCCGCCCAATCCAGCCGAGCAGCCGGAACGGCAGCATCAGGAGCCAGCCCAGCCAACGTGCCGGCGCGGCGAGAATCCGGACGAGCCACCGCACCGTCGCAACCAGCGCCCTGATCAGCAACCCGAATGGTGTGGCCAGCACGCGACCCAGCCAGGCCAGCGCCGCGGCCACGCCCCGGCCGATCAATTTCACCAGCTCCCACAGCGCCACGAGCGGCAGCAGCGGAACGCTCAACACCCGCGCCAACGCGGTCGGCTGTTCGGGCGGGACCTCGGTCGGGGGCGGCGTCACGGTGAGCCACCCTAGAGGGTGCCGGCGGCGCTCCGTCGGACGTGCGTGACGTCGCCGACCGCAAAGGTCCGGCCATCGACGACCAGCCGGCCGGCCACGTCGACGTCGGTGGCCACGCCCCGATAGCTGCCGCCGGTCGGCAGCGTGATGTCGACCTGGTGCCCGAGGGTGTCGCAACTGCTCCGGTACGCCGCTCGCAGTCCGCACGCCTCGGCGTCCCCGCCGGCGTCGGTCCACCGCAGGTACTGGGTCTCGATCGACCGCAGCACCGCGCGCAGCACCGGATCGCGGTCGGTCCGTACGGCTCCCGCCGACAGCAGTGAGCCACCACCCGGCGGCAACTCGGCCAGCCGGGTCAGCACGTTCAGGCCGATACCCACCACAACGGCGTCATCGGCAGCCTGCGCCAGGATCCCGGCCAGCTTGAGCCCGTCGAGCAGCAGGTCGTTCGGCCACTTCAGCCGCGCCTCGACCTCGGCGTGCCGTTCGATCGCCTCGGCCACGGCAACCCCGACCAGCAGCGGCAGCCAACTCCAGGCCGACCGGTCGACCTCCGGGCGCAGCAGGATCGAGAACGTCAACCCGGCCCGCGGCGGGGACACCCAGGTGCGGTCGAGCCGGCCCCGCCCGGCGGTCTGCGATTCGGCGACCAGCACGGCGCCGGACGGCGCCCCGGCCTGGGCCGCCGCCAGCAGGTCAGCGTTGGTCGAACCGGTCTCGGCGACCACGGTCAGCGACGTCCACAACCCGCCGGGACGGACCAGCGCCGGGGCGAGCGTACGGGCCGACAACGGTGGCCGGTCAAGCTCGGAATAGGGATGCGACACCCGCCCAGTCTCACACGGGTGGCACGTACGCTGTCGACGTGAGCACTCCGGGAGCATCCGATAACGACGAGAGCGCCGCCGACATCCACACAACTGCCGGCCGGCTCGCCGATCTGCAGCTGCGCAACGAGGAAGCCGTCCACGCCGGATCCGCCCGCGCCGTGGAAAAGCAGCACGCCAAGGGGAAGCGGACCGCGCGCGAGCGGATCGAGGCGCTGCTGGACCCGGAATCCTTCATCGAGCTCGACGAGCTTGCCCGGCACCGCTCGACCAACTTCGGTCTGGAGAAGACCCGGCCGTACGGCGACGGCGTCATCACCGGCTACGGAACGGTCGACGGCCGGCCGGTCTGCGTCTTCAGCCAGGACTTCACCGTCTTCGGCGGCAGCCTCGGCGAGGTGTACGGCGAGAAGATCGTGAAAGTCCTGGACCTGGCCCTTAAGACCGGCTGCCCGATCGTCGGCATCAACGACTCCGGCGGCGCCCGCATCCAGGAGGGCGTTGTCAGTCTCGGTCTCTACGGCGAGATCTTCTACCGCAACACCATCGCCTCCGGCGTGATCCCGCAGATCTCGCTGGTGATGGGCCCGTGCGCCGGCGGGGCGGTGTATTCCCCGGCGATAACCGACTTCACCATCATGGTGGACGAGAAATCGCACATGTTCATCACCGGGCCCGATGTGGTCAAGACGGTGACCGGCGAGGATGTCGGCTTCGAGGAGCTCGGCGGTGCCCGCACGCACAATACGAAATCGGGTGTCTCGCACTATCTCGCGCAGGACGAGGACGACGCGATCGACTACGCGAAGGAGTTGTTGTCCTACCTGCCGAGCAACAACCTCGACGAGCCACCGGCTATCGACAACGACAGCCAACTCGAGAATGACAGCAACGACGCATTTCTGGACAGCGTCATTCCGGACTCGCCCAACCAGCCGTACGACATGAAAACGATCGTCGAGCACATCCTCGACGACGGCGAATTCTGCGAGGTTCAGGCGCTTTTCGCACCGAACATCATTTGCGGGTTCGGCCGGGTCGAGGGCCGCAGCGTCGGCGTTGTAGCCAATCAGCCCATGCAGTTCGCCGGCACCCTCGACATCGACGCGTCGGAGAAGGCGGCCCGCTTCGTCCGCACCTGCGACTGTTTCAACATTCCGGTTCTGACCTTTGTGGACGTTCCCGGATTTCTGCCCGGCACCGACCAGGAATGGAACGGCATCATCCGGCGCGGGGCCAAGCTGATCTACGCGTACGCCGAGGCGACCGTCCCCAAGGTTACCGTCATCACCCGGAAGGCCTACGGCGGCGCGTACGACGTGATGGGCTCCAAGCACCTGCGGGCGGACATGAACGTCGCCTGGCCCACCGCGCAGATAGCGGTAATGGGCGCGCAGGGTGCGGTGAACATCCTCTACCGGCGCGAACTGGCGGCCGCCGACGATCCGGAGAATGTACGCCAGCAACGGCTCACCGAGTACGAGGACGCGCTGCTGAACCCGTACGTCGCGGCGGCCCGCGGCTATGTCGATTCGGTGATCCCGCCGAGCCATACCCGCAAATATGTAATCCGCGCGCTGCGCATGCTGCAGAACAAGCGCGAGACGCTGCCGCCGAAGAAGCACGGGAACATCCCGCTGTGAGTGGCGAAACGCTGCGGGTGATCCGCGGGAATCCGACCCCGGAGGAGGTGGCGGCGGTCGTCACCGTGCTGAGCGCCGTGGCGGCCGGCAACGGGGAACCGGCGCCCCGCAAGCGATCCCGCTGGGCCGATCCGGCCCGCCGGCTGCGGCCCTCGTTGAATCCCGGCGCTGACGGCTGGAGCCGCTCCGGCCTGCCTCGCTAAAGGGCCTGCTCCCGCGCAGGCTTACTCGCGGCCGGCCTCGCCGAGCAGGATCACCAGCAGCAGCAGGAAAGTCAGGATGTGCACGCTGGTGCACCACAGGCAGATCGCACTGACCCGGAACAACTCGACGTACACCAGATAGAGCACGAAAATCATGCCGACACCAAGCGCCAGCAGCCGCCCGGCCCGCAGCCAGCCGGCGTCCGAACGCCACGCCGCCGGCAGGTTGGCGCCGAGCATCGCGACGAAGAACGGCAGGCCCAGCACCGCGACCGGAATTCCGAAGACCACCGATTCCGGACTGGTGGTCACCTTGGCGCAGTTGATCGTCGCGCTCTCCGGGCAGGCGAGCTGGGTATTGCCGGTGTAATGCTCGATGGTCAGATAGATCGACACCGCGAGGCCGAGCAGGGACAGGATCAGCGCCGCGACCGGCACCCACGCGGCGACGGCCCGGCGACGGTCAGTTTCCACCGAGGTTCTTCTGGATCGTGGTGATGGCCGACGCGGTGCACACGTTGGCCGGCTTGTTGTTGGTCATCTCGCAGATCGTCGCGGTGATGACGTTCGCCGCGCCGTCAACGGTCTTGCCGATAGTCCCGGATCCACTGTGGATGTCCGCGGCGATCGCCGCATGGCTCTTGCCGCCCAGAATGGTCGGGTCGTAGGACGAGCCGCTGCTGACGTACTTGTTTCCATAGGTGATGAACGGAATCGAGCCGGAGCCCTGGCCGCCAACATACTTCGGCGTGTCGAGCTTCGAGACCAGGTCGCTCTGTTCCTTGGTCGGCGTGGTCAGCGTCTTCCCGTTCGTGTCCTGCGTCTCGACCGGCGTGAAGGTCAGGTATTTGCTGGTGTACGTCGATTTGCTGAAACTCAGCGTCGGGATGTTCGACGGATTGTCATCGACCCGGGAATGTGTCTGGCCCAGGCCTTTCAGCGTGCCGAACCGGGACAGCGCCACCGCCATCGGCCACCGCTGCGCTGCGCAGAACGGGCACCATTCGGCGCCGAAATAGAGCATCTCCGGCTTGCCGTTGCTGGTCAGCGCGGGCTGGTCGGTGATCTTCTTCGGTGGGCTGGCGCCGCCGTCGCCGGCCTTGTTCAGCACGTCCGCCGGGACGGTCGTGACGTTGCTGGCGACACTGCCGGAGGCGGAGGTGGTCTTGTCGTTCTTCGAGCCGCCGCCGGCGACCTTCACGACCACCATGATGACGACCACGAGCACCACCACACCGACAACGACTCCGGCGATGGACAGTTGCTTGCGCCGGGCCTCCTTGCGCTTCATCTCCTCGCGCATGGCGCGGGCGCGCGGCATCTTCGGTCCGGTCATCACTCATCCTCCGCGGGGCAACGCTGGCCGCTCCAGTCTGTCAGGTCGACCTGCCGCGCCGGACCCGGCCACGGGTGCCGGCCGTGAGCTGACTCACGGAGAGCCCGTGGGGGCGACCCCGATACGGTACGAACAGAAGATCTCCCGCCCGCAGCCGAGGAACCCGTGACCGAGCCGCCCCGCGCCACCGCCCCGAGTTGGGACGTCGTCACCTTCGGCGAGGCGATGGCGCTGCTGCTGGCCGAGCCGGGCGTACCGCTGCCCGAGGCCACCGCGTTCCGCCGTACCGTCGCCGGCTCGGAATCCAACGTCGCCGTCGGGCTGGCCCGGCTCGGGCACCGGGTCGGCTGGTTCGGCCGGGTCGGCGACGACGCGTTCGGCCAGGTGGTGCTGCGGGCGCTGCGCGGCGAGGACGTCGACACGTCGCGGGTCCGGGTCGACCCGGACGCGCCCACCGGTCTGCTGGTGCGCGACTGCCACGGCCAACGCCCGGTCGATGTTCTCTACTACCGGTCCGGCTCGGCCGGCAGCCGGTTGGCGACCGAGGACGTGGACCCCGACTACATCCGGGCGGCCCGGCTGCTGCACCTCACCGGGATCACCCCGGTGCTCTCCGACGCCGCACACGAGGCCACCGCGCAATCGGTCGAGATCGCCCGCGCGGCCGGCGTGCCGATCAGCTTCGACCCCAACATCCGGCGCCGGCTCGCCGAGCCGGACCTGGCCCGCGAGGTCATGCGACCGCTGGCCGCGGCGGCCCAGATCGTGCTGGCCGGGGCCGATGAGGCAGAGCTGCTCACCGGAAAGCCCGACGCGGGCTGGTTTCTCGACCAGGGCGCCGAGCTCGTGGTGATCAAGAACGGCGCCGAAGGCTCGTGGGCCACCGACGGCACGACCACCTGGCGGCAGGACGCCATCGCGGTTCAGGCCCTGGATCCGGTCGGCGCCGGCGACGCCTTCGCCGCCGGATTCCTCGACGGCCGGCTCACCGGCGCCGACGTCCCGGAGTGCCTGCGCCGCGGCGCCGCCCTGTCGGCCCAGGTGGTGCAGATCGTCGGGGACACCGAGGGCCTGCCCCGCGACCACACCGCCGGCGTCGCCGGCGAAGTCCGCCGCTAACCAACTGGAGGCGCTGTGTACCGCTGGCAGGTGATGAGCGCAATCGCCGAGCAGCACGTGATCGGGATCGTACGGGCCGACAACGCCGACGCCGCAAGGGAAACCGGCCGGCGGCTGCTGGACGCCGGGCTGCGCGCGGTCGAAATCTCGCTGACCACGCCGGGCGCGCTGGACGTGATCGACGAGTTGTCCGGACCCGACGTCATCGTCGGCGCGGGCACCGTCCTGGACGCCAGCACCGCCCGGCTGGCCGTGCTGGCCGGCGCGACCTTCCTGGTGGCGCCGTCGTTCGATCCGGAGACCGTGGCGACCGGGCACCGGTACGGGGTGGCCGTGATCCCCGGCGCGCAGTCCCCGACCGAGATCGTCGCCGCCATGTCGGCCGGCGCCGACGCCGTCAAGCTGTACCCGGCCTCGGCCGCGAGCCCGGCGGTGCTGAAGGACCTGGCCGCGCCGCTGCCGCAGGTGCCGTTCGTACCGACCGGCGGCGTGCGACTGGACGACGCGGCGGACTGGATCGCGGCCGGCGCGGTGGCGGTCGGGCTGGGCAGCGCACTGTCGAAGGGCACGGCGGCCGAGACGACCGCCCGGGTCGGCATCCTGCTGGACTCGTTGGGAGCGCCCCGATGAATGTGACAGTGAGCGGGCGGTTGGACGGCGTACGGCTGCTGGTCACCGGCGGCGCGCGCGGCATCGGCCGGGCCGTGCTCGAGGTGGCGAGCCGGGAGGGCGCCTCGGTGGTGTTCTTCGACGTCGAGGAGGCCGCCGGGCGGCAGACCGCCGCCGAGACCGGCGCGGAGTTCCACCGGGTGGACATCACCGACGAGGGGGCGATCGCGGCCGCCGTGGAGCGGATCGGGCCGCTCGGCGTACTCGTGAACAATGCCGGGCGCAACGCCTACTTCGATCCGGTGGAGATGACGCAGGACGAGTGGGATGAGGTCTTCGCGGTCGATCTCAAGGGCGCCTGGCTGGTCGCGAAACACGTGTTGCCGGCCATGAAAACGGCCCGCGCCGGCTCCATCGTCAACGTGGCTTCGATCCACGGCCGGCTCACGACCAACAATTTCTTTCCTTACGCAGCAGCCAAGTCCGGCCTCATCGGGCTGACCCGCAGCATGGCGATCGACCTCGGTCCATTCGGGATCCGGGTGAATGCGGTCAGCCCGGGTTACACCCGCACCCACCTGGTCGAGGAATGGCTCAGCATGCAGCCGCCCGGCGCCGAAGAGGCTGTGCTGCAGGCGCATCCGTTGCGGCGGATCGGCACCCCGACCGAGATCGCCGAGGTCATCTGCTTCCTCGCCTCCGATGCCGCCTCCTTCGTCAGTGGCGCGGACTGGGCCATCGACGGCGCGCTGTCGGTCCGGTTCGCCGGCTAGCCCGTACCCCGGCGTTTCATGATCGACATCCGACAATCGCTGCTATAGCGACCAAAGGCCGATGTTGATCATGAAAGTGCGGAAGAGTGCGTAACGGCCGACCGCCCGCCGGACGATCAGCTATCTAAACGAGGCAGCTATCTAAACGAGGCAGCTATCTAGACGAGGCAGCTACCTGGAGGGAACCCGTGACCGTTCCGGAGCTGACCGCTCACCTGCTCGGCGGCCCCGTCTGCCAGCTGGGCGAGGGCCCGGTCTGGGACGCCGAAAACCGACAGCTGACCTGGGTGGACATTCCCGGTCGGCAGCTGCACCGGGCTCCGCTGGACGACGACGGTCAGCTCGGCGAGGTGCAGACCCTCGACGTGCCAGGCGATCTCGGCTCGGCCGTCCCGGTCGCCGGGCCGACCGGCGGCTGGTTGCTCGGCCTGGCCCAGGGCCTGAGCCACCTGGCCACCGACGGCACGGTCACCGAGCTGATCCGGCTCGAGAACGACAGCGCGCTGCGGATGAACGATGCGAAATGCGATTCCCGCGGCCGCTGGTGGGGCGGCTCGATGACGTACGACGAATCGCAACGCCGCGGCACGCTCTACCGGGTCGACCTGGACGGTTCGGTGCACGGCGTGCTGACCGGCGTCGGAGTCTCCAACGGCCTCGGCTGGACCGCCGACGACACGACGATGTTCTTCAACGACTCCGGCATCGAAACCTTCTCGGTTTTCGCATTCGACCCGGAAACCGGCGCCGCGACCGGCCGCCGGCTGCTCACCGACGGATCGGACGGCTTCGTCCCGGACGGCCTCGCCGTCGACGACGAGGACACCGTCTGGAGTGTCTGGTGGGACCACGGCACGGTCCGCCGCTACGACCGGGCCGGCCAACTGCTCGAGACCGTGGACGTGCCGGTGCCGCGCACCTCCAGCTGCTGTTTCGCCGGCCGCAACCGCGACCTCCTGGTGATCACCACCGGACGGACCGACCAGCCCGACTCCGGGCGGCTGTTCGTCGCCCGGCCCGGCACCACCGGTCCGGCCGCAACCCCTTACGCGGGCCCATTGACCTTGCGCAGAGAGAATGTGAGCAAATAGAAATGTCGACGACTTTCGCCCAGGACGGCGCCGGCACCACGTCGGTGACCGTAACCAGGCTGGGCCAGCCGGCCACGGCCACCCCGACAGGACGACCCATGATCCGCAGGTTCGTACTCGCGTCCGCATCGCCGGCCCGGCGGCGGATTCTGGAGCTCGCCGGGTTGCGCGCCGACGTGCTCGTCAGCGGGGTCGACGAATCCGTCATCTCCGCCGCGACGACCACCGAGCTCACCGCGAAACTGGCCAACGCCAAGGCCGACGCGGTGGCCGGCCGGGTGCACGAGGCCCTCGTCCTGGGTTGTGACTCGATGCTGGAATTCGACGGACAGCCGTACGGAAAGCCGGCCAACGCCCGGGAGGCGCGCGCCCGGTGGACCGAGCTGGCCGGCCAGTCCGGCATTCTGCACACCGGGCACTGCCTGCTGGACGTGCACGAGGGGTACGTCCGCAAGCGGCTCACCGCGGTCGGCTCGACCACCGTGCATTTCGGTCGGCCGACCGAGACCGAGCTGGCGGCGTATCTCGCGTCCGGCGAGCCGATGCAGGTCGCCGGCGCCTTCACCCTCGACGGGTTGGGCGGCTGGTTCATCGAACGGATCGACGGCGACCACGGCACGGTGCTCGGGCTGTCGCTGCCGCTGGTGCGCCAGATGCTGGCCGAGCTCGACGTGTCCCCGATCGAACTGTGGGCATCGGCCTGAGCCCGGAGTCAGCTCCCTGAAAATCAGCGGCACCACAGGGATTCGGCTCTACACTCTCCGGCGTGTCGACGAACTCCGGGGCCTCGATCGCCGCCCCACCCAACGGGCCCGCGCCGCAACCGCCGCCGGCCCGCCACGCGCCGCCCTGGATCCCGGTCTGGTCCAGGCCCGCGGCGCTGCGTGCGGTCCGCGCCACGCTCGTCGTTCCGGGCCTGTTCGCCATCTGCTACCAGGTCATCGGCAACCTGCAGATGGCCACCTTCGCCGCTTTCGGCGGCTTCGGGACGCTGCTTTTCGCGTCATTCGGCGGCAACCGGCGGGACAAGCTGGCCGCGCACTTCGCCCTGGCCATGGTCGGCAGCGTGCTGCTGATCATCGGCACCGCGGTGAATTCCTCGACCGCCGTGGCCGCCCTGGTGACCTTGCCGGTCGCGTTCCTGGTGCTGTTCGCCGGGGTCGCCGGCCCGACCGCGGCATCCGGCGGTACGGCGGCGCTGCTCGCGTACGTCCTGCCGGCCGCGTCGCCGGGCACGATGGGCATGGTGCCCGACCGGCTGGCCGGGTGGTGGATGGCGTCGGCCGCCGGCACGCTCGCCGTACTGCTGCTGTCGCCGAAGTCGCCGGCCAACCGGCTCCGTGCAAGTGCCGCCGCCACCGCCGATGCGCTGTCGGAGCAACTCGCCGCCGCACTGCGCGGCACCTGCACCGCCGATCAGCGGGAAGCGACCGTCGCGGCGAAACACTCGATGCTGGAGGCATTCACCGCGACCCCCTGGCGGCCGACCGGGCTGGCCACCCCGGATCAGGCGTTGTCCAGCCTGGTCGGATTGCTGGAATGGTGCACCGCAGTGGTGTGTGACAGCCTCCGCGAATACACCGACCTGCGCTCGGCGACCGCGGTGGAACGCAACCTGCTCGCGATCACCGCCGACGTCCTGCGCGACATCGCGGCACTGCTGCGCGGGGAGGTCGCCGAACCCGATCTGGCCCTGCTCGAGGGGCGCCTGACCGACAGCATCGCGCACCTCAGCGAGCTGCACGGCGGCCAGGACGACTACGGCGAGGCGGTGCACCTGTCCTTCCACGCCCGCACGGTGGCGATGGCGGTGCAAACGGCGGCGGCCGATGCGCTGGTCACCAGCCGGAAGGCCGATCCGCGAGTGGTGGCGCAGCAGCGGCGCCGCTGGGTCGGCGCCTCCGCCGACGCCGCCGACGCCGCCGCCGCCGAGGGCCCGTTCGCCGCTCTTGCCGGCGCCGGCAGCATCACCCGGCGGCAGACCAGCCTGCGTTCGGCCTGGTTCCTCAGCAGCGTACGCGGTGCGGTGGCGCTGGCCGCCGCCGTCGCGGTGGCCGACCTGACCGGCGTGCAACACGGCTTCTGGGTGGTCCTGGGGACGCTCTCGGTCTTGCGCACCAACGCGGCGGCCACCGGCGCCACGGCGATGCGGGCCCTGCTCGGCACGGCCGCCGGCTTCGTGATCGGCGCCGCCCTGCTGCTGGCCATCGGCAGCGGCTCGACCGCGCTCTGGATCGCCCTGCCCATCGCGGTCGCGATCGCCGCATACACCCCCGGGGTGGCGCCGTTCGCGGCCGGCCAGGCGGCGTTCACCGTCGTCGTCTCGGTGCTGTTCAACCTGCTGGTGCCGGCCGGTTGGAAGATCGGGGTGCTGCGGGTCGAGGACGTCGCGCTCGGCTGCGCGGTGAGCCTCTGCGTGGGCGTGCTCTTCTGGCCGCGCGGCGCGGCGGCGGTGGTCGGCAACGATCTCGCGGACGCGTTCCGATCCGGGAGCAGGTACCTCACGCACGCCGTGGACTGGGCGCTCGGCGCGCGGCACGATTCTCCGGACGCGGCACCCGCGGTCATCGCCGCGCTCCGGTTGGACGACGCGCTGCGCGGCTTCCTCGCCGAGCAGGGCACCAAGAAGATCCCGAAGGAACACCTGTGGCGACTCGTCGGCGGCGCGATGCGACTGCGCCTGACCGCCTACTCCCTGGCCGGCCTGCCCAGCCCCAGCGTCGATCTCGACCCGGCTCGGGACGCGCTCGGCGCGCAGGCGGAGCTGCTCGCGGCCTGGTACGAGCGGCTCGCAACCCAGCTGGGCTCGACCGAGCACGCCGACACGACACCCCTCGCACCACCGGTCGACGGCCCCTATCCGGCCGACGGCGTCCCGGCCGAGCACCTGTCCTGCACGCTGTGGGTCGGTGAGCACCTGCGCCATCTCACCGCCCACCTGACCGAGTTGACCGAGCCGGCCGCGGAGATCGCCAACCGGCGCTCGGCTCCCTGGTGGCGCTGAGGGCCCGACCGGCGCTGACGCCCCCGACTAGACTGCGTCGTTGGGCTGGAGTGCTTCAGGCGCAGCCCGTCGAGGGGAGCCGCATGCACAAGGTGTTGATCGCCAACCGGGGAGAGATCGCGGTCCGGGTGGCCCGGGCCTGCCGGGACGCCGGGCTGATCAGCGTCGCGGTCTACGCCGAGCCCGACCGGGACGCGCTGCATGTCCGGGTCGCCGACGAGGCCTACGCGCTCGGCGGCACCACCCCCGGCGACTCGTACCTGCGGATCGACAAGATGATCGACGCCTGCCAGAGCTCCGGCGCCGACACCGTCCACCCTGGATACGGTTTCCTCTCGGAGAACGCCGATTTCGCCCGGGCCGTCATCGAGGCCGGGCTGACCTGGGTCGGCCCCTCCCCCGCGGCGATCGAGAAACTCGGCGACAAGGTCACCGCGCGGCACATCGCCACCGCGGCCGGCGCGCCACTGGTGCCCGGTACGAACGACCCGGTGGCCGGCGCCACCGAAGTGGTCGCCTTCGCCGAGGAGCACGGCCTGCCGATAGCCATCAAGGCCGCGTTCGGCGGCGGCGGGCGCGGCCTGAAGGTGGCCCGGACGATCGAGGAGATCCCGGAACTCTTCGACTCGGCGGTCCGCGAGGCGGAGGCGTCCTTCGGCCGCGGTGAGTGTTTCGTCGAGCGCTACCTGGACCGGCCCCGGCACGTCGAGGCGCAGGTGCTCGCCGACACCCACGGCACCGTGATCATCGTCGGCACCCGCGACTGCTCGCTGCAGCGCCGGCACCAGAAGCTGGTCGAGGAGGCACCCGCGCCATTCCTCACCGACGAACAGCGCTCGGACATCCACGAGGCGGCCCGCTCGATCTGCCGCGCGGCCGGGTACGTCGGCGCCGGCACGGTCGAGTTCCTGGTCGGCACCGACGGCGTGATCAGCTTCCTGGAAGTCAATACCCGGCTGCAGGTCGAGCATCCGGTCAGCGAGGAGACCTCCGGCCTGGACCTGGTGCGCGAACAGTTCCGCATCGCCGCCGGGGAGAGGCTGCGGATCAGCACCGATCCCGTACCGCGCGGGCATTCCTTCGAATTCCGGATCAACGGCGAAGACCCGGGGCGCGGCTTTCTGCCGGCGCCGGGGGTGGTGACCCGGTACGTCGAGCCGTCCGGCCCGGGCGTGCGGGTGGATTCCGGGATCGAGTCCGGCGCGGTGATTGGCGGAGCCTTCGATTCCCTGCTGGCCAAGGTGATCATCACTGGCGAGTCCCGGGCCGAGGCGCTGGCCCGGGCCCGGCGGGCACTCGATGAATTGGTGGTGGACGGGATGGCGACGGCGCTGCCGTTCCACCGCGCCGTGATCCGCGACGAGGCCTTCACCAGTGAGCCGTTCTCCGTGCACACCAGGTGGATCGAGACCGAGTTCGACAATCAGATCCCGGCCTTTTCCGGCGCCGCGGAAGCTGATCAGCCCGCCGGCGAACGGGAAACCGTCGTGGTCGAGGTGGCCGGCAAGCGTCTTGAGGTCACGCTGCCGGCCGGTCTCGCGGCCGGATCGCGGAAACCCGCCCCGGCCCGGTCGAAACGCGGCGCCGCGGGTCGCGGTGGCCCGGCCGCCAGCGGCGCCGGGCTGACCAGCCCGATGCAGGGCACGATCGTGAAGGTCGCGGTGTCCGAGGGGGACACCGTCGCCGAAGGCGACCTGGTCGTCGTGCTGGAGGCCATGAAAATGGAGCAGCCGCTCCTGGCGCATAAAGCGGGAACGGTGAAATCGCTGTCCGCCATTGTGGGCGGCGTGGTCAGCAACGGTGCGTTGATCTGCGAGATCGCCGACTGAGAAAGCGGTGCCGGGCACACCCCCGATTGGCTGCCCGACACCGCTTTCCGTCAACCCACCCGGTTGGTTTTGAGCCGGAAACTGGAGTCGCCGGCCACGAGCAGCTGCACGAGCTTCGACATATTCTCGGTCCCTTTCCGGTGTGGTTGTGGTCGTACGCACCGTCTGATGCCGACTTCGCGCGATTGGTTGGGAATAGATCCCCCGGCGTACGGTGTGTGGGCGCCGATCCGACGGGAATTCAGAAATGAGAAGCCGGCCCAACCCGCTGCAGTGGCTGCGTTATGCGTTCGGGGGCAGCCTGCCGGAGCGGTTGCACGATTGGGTGCGGCACGATCTGACCGACGCCGACTGGCGATGGCGCGGCGTGTTCCGGGTCTGCGTCCAGATCGCGGCGCCGGTGATCGCGGTCTTCTTTCTGCCCGGCCCACTGAACATCCGGGTGATGACCGCGGCGCTCATCGTGCTCGGCGCGCTCTTCGTCGGCGCGGCGTACGGCGACGAGCTACGGGACCGCCGGCTGCGCCAGCACGGCCTGCCACCGGCGCCCCGGCCACGGGACTGACGCGGGCGGGCTAATCCAGATCGTCGCGGACCATCAACTGCCGGGCCGCCTCGGTCAGCGAACCGGTCATCGACGGATAGACGGTAAAGGTGTGCGCCAACTGCTGCACCGACAGTCCATTCTGGACAGCCATCGTGATGGGCAGGATCAGCTCCGACGCCGACGGTGCCACCACGACGCCGCCGATCACGGTGCCGGTCGCCGGCCGGCAGAAGATCTTCACGAATCCGTCGGTGACTCCCTGCATTTTCGCCCGCGGATTGGTGGCCAGCGGCAGCGTCACCGCCCGAGCCGGCACGGTGCCCGATTCGAAGATCTCCTGGGATACTCCGACCGTCGCAAGCTCCGGGTGGGTGAAGACATTGGCCGAGACGGTCCGCAGTTTCAGCGGCGAGACCGCCTCGCCGAGGGCGTGCCACATGGCGATCCGGCCCTGCATCGCGGCCACCGAGGCGAGCATCAGCAGCCCGGTGCAGTCGCCGGCCGCGTAGATGCCCGGGACGTTGGTCCGGGACACCCGGTCGACGCTGACGAAACCCCTTTCGTCGACCGTGATTCCGGCGTCGTCCAGGCCGAGCTCGCTGGTATTGGGGACCGAGCCGACCGTCATCAGCGCGTGGCTGCCGGAAATCTCGGTGCCGTCGGTCAGCGTGACGACCACGCCGTCCCCGACCCGGCGGACCGAGGCGGCCCGGGATTTGGACAGGATCTCCATTCCCCGGCCGATGAAGACCTGTTCCAGCAGACCGGCGGCGTCGGAGTCCTCGCCCGGCAGCACCCGGTCCCGGCTGGAGACCAGCGTGACCCGGACCCCCATTTCGATATAGGCGCTGGCGAATTCCGCACCGGTGACGCCGGAGCCGATCACGATCAGGTGCTCGGGCAGCCGCGGCAGGTCGTACACGTGCCGCCAGGTCAGCACCCGCTCGCCATCCGGCTCCGCGCCGGCCAGGATGCGGGGAGTGGCGCCGGTCGCCAGCAGCACCACGTCGGCGTTCAGCGTCCGTACGCCGCCGTCGGCAGCTGTCACCTCGATGCGGTGCGAGCTGCGGTTGGACTGGTCGGGGTGGAACCGGCCCCGGCCGTTCAACACGGTCACGCCCTCCCGGACCAGCCGGGCGTGGATGTCGTCGGACTGAGCCCGGGCCAGCTCCTTGACCCGCGCGTGCACGACCGGGGCATCGACGACGACATCGCCGGGATCGCAGGCCCGCACGCCCAGGGCGGCCGCACCGCGGAACGCGTTCATGGTCTCGCTGGTGGCGATGAAGGTCTTCGACGGAACGCAGTCGTAAAGCACGCACGCCCCGCCGACCCCCTGGTCCTCGACCAGGGTGACCGTCACGCCCAGCTGAGCGGCCACCAACGCCGCCTCGTAACCGGCCGGACCGCCACCGATGATCACGATGTGGGTCACGATGCTGGCGCGTCCTCTCTGTCGTTTCGCGGGTTTCCCGGTGGTCGATTTCCCGGCTTTCCAAATGCCTGTCGTGGGCTTTCTGCCGCCATTGTCCCCGCTGCGTCCAGCGACCCCACAGCCGGTCGCTAGGCTCGCCACCATGTCGCTCTACGCCGCGTACGGGTCGAACATGGATCCAGGTCAGATGCTGCAGCGCTGCCCACACTCGCCCGCGGCCGGGTCCGGCTGGATCATGGGCTGGCGACTGACCTTCGGCGGTGAGGACCTCGGGTGGGACGGCGCCCTGGCGACCATCCTGGAGGGCGCCGAACGCAGCAGCGTGTTCGTCGCGCTCTACGACCTGCTGCCGTACGACGAGCGGGTGCTGGATCACTGGGAGAGCGCCGACACCGGGCTCTACCGCAAGATCAAGCTGCGGGTGCACACCCTCAATGACGACGTGCTCGCCTGGACGTACGTGTTGAACAGCTACGAGGGCGGCCTGCCCTCGGCGCACCGGATCGGCATGCTGGCCGAGGCCGCCGAACGGGCCGGCGCCCCGGACGACTACGTCGCCGACCTGCGGGCCCGCCCCTGCCGCTCCGTCGGCCTCTGAGGCAGCTCGTTCTCAGGCGCCGTCGAGGGCGGCCAGGGCGGTGTGCACGAAAACCCGTACGCCGACCGGGATGCAGCCCTCGTCGACGTCGAAACTGCCCTGGTGCAGGTCCGGACGACGCCCACCGCCGTAGACGCCGAGCCGGGCCAGCGCCCCCGGAATTCCGGGCCAGGCGCCGTCGGGCGACCCCTCCAGATACCAGCCGAAATCCTCGCCGCCCATGCTCTGCGGCGTATCCGCAAGCCCGCATTCGCCCAGCGCGCCGACGATTCCGGCGCGCAGCACCCCGGTGGCGGACACCTCGTTCACCACCGGCGGTACGCCGCGGGCGTAGTCGACCTCGGCCAGCGCACCGGTCGGCGCCACGATCTCCGCCACCAACCGGCGGATCAGCTTCTCCGCGTCGTGCCAGGCAGCGCTGTCCAGGATGCGGACGGTCCCGCGCAATACCCCGGTCTGCGGGATCGCGTTGAACGCAACCCCGGAATTCACCGCGCCCCACACCAGAGACAGTCCCGAACGCGGATCGACGGCCCGGGACAGCAGCCCGGGCAGGTCGGTGATGAGCCGGCCCAGTGCATAAACGGTGTCGACCGTGAGGTGCGGCCGCGAGGTATGCCCGCCCGGACCGGAGACGGCGATCTCCAACCAATCGGCGGCCGCGGTGATCGGGCCGGTCCGCAGGCCGACCTGACCCACGTCCTGCCGCGGATCGCAGTGCAGCGCGAAGATCTGCCGGATTCCGTTCAGAGCCCCGGCCGCCAGCACGGCCAGCGCGCCGCCCGGCATCACCTCCTCGGCCGGTTGGAATACGAAACGCACCGCGCCGGGCAATTCCGGGACGGCCGCCAGCGCCAACGCCGCACCGAGCGCAACGGTGGTGTGCACGTCGTGACCGCAAGCGTGACAAACACCATCCACTGTGGACCTATACGGCACGGATTTGGTGTCCGGCAAGGGAAGTGCGTCGATGTCCGCGCGCAGCGCCACCGCCGGCTCGCCCGGCCCGACGTCGCAGATCACCCCGGTGCCGGCCGGCAGGCGCACCGGGGAAAGCCCCGCCGCGCGCAACCGGCGGAGCAGCAACTCGGTGGTGCGACTCTCCTGATGGCCGAGCTCGGGATGGGCATGCAGATCCCGCCGGAATTCCACCAACTCGGTCTCGTGCGCCTTCAGCCAGGAATCCAACCAGTTCATGCCGGCAGGCCGTCCCGCAGCTCCGCCAGCAGGCTGTCCACCACACCGGTCAGGTCGCCACCGTTCCCGGCCGCGACCGCCCGCTGCCGCTGATAACTCGCCCCGCCGGAGAGAATGCGCGGCACCGTTCCCAGCTCCTCTGTGCATTTCAGTCGGCGTGCCACCGGCGCCAGATCCTCGACCAGTTCGGCGATCGCCTGTCGCACCGGCTTCACGGTGCCGCGAGCGTCAACCACTATTTCCGCGTCCAAACCGTATCGGGCCGCCCGCCATTTGTTTTCCCGGACGATCCAGGCCGGCGGGACGGGCAGCGTGTAGCCGCGATCCATTTCCGAATCCAGCCGGTCGACCAGGCACTGGGCCAGCGCCGCCACCGCACCGATCTCGTCCAGGGTGGGCAGGCCGTCGCAGATCCGCAGCTCGATCGTGCCGAATCCCGGGTGCGGCCGGATGTCCCACCACACCTCGCGGATCGACTCGATGGCCCGGGTCGAGATCTGCATTTCCATGTACTGCTCGAATTCGTCCCAACCGGAGAGCTGGTACGGCAGGCCCGCCGTGGGCAGCGCCTCGAAAACCTTGCTGCGATAGGACGCCAGCCCGGTGTCGGAGCCGATCCAGTACGGGCTCGATGCCGACAGCGACAGGAAATGCGGTACGTACGCCAGCAGCGCGTTGACGATCGGAATGGCCTTCTCCGGACCGCGTACCCCGACGTGCACATGTACGCCGAAGATCTGCAGCTGCCGGGCGATCCACTGGTTGCGCTCGATCAGGCCGCTGTAGCGCGGATCGTCGGTGATCTGCTGACTCGTCCAGTCGGTCAGCGGATGGGTGCCCGAGCACAGCACGCCCAGCGACCGTTCGGCCGCCGCGGCCCGCACCTGCGCGACCGTGCCGGCCAGATCCGCCTGCGCCTCGGCGACCGTCGTACAAACGCCGGTGATGACCTCGACGCAGGACTGCAGCAACTCGTGCTTGGCCTTCGGATGTTCGGCTGCACCGGCCGGTCGGATGGCCTCGAGCACCTCGCTGGCGCCGGAGGTGAGCTGCCTGCTCTCGACATCGACCAGTTCCAGTTCCCACTCCACGCCCAGGCTCGGCCCCGCGGAGGCGTCGAAGTCGATGCGCACGTGTCCTCCCGGCTCCGGTCAGTTGCCCGCCCAGTTGCCCCAATGTGGCATTCGGGCAATCTAGTCACCCGAATGGCACATTCGCGCAATAGGCTCGGCCCGAGCGTACGGTGCGGCTCAGCGCAACCGGAAGAGCACCTCGCCGGCGTTCGGCACCACCATCGTCTCCGGATCCGCGTCCCACTCGGCGGCGTCGATGCTCTCCGGAGCGCGGTACGACAGGTTCAGCGCCCGGGTCGTCGCCTCGTCGATGCCGGTGGCGAGGGTGACGGTGATCCGGCAGTGCTCGCCGGTGACCGGATCCATCGTGCCGGCGCCGCGAACGTGGGTGGAATGGGCGATGACGCTGCGCGGGATGTCGGCGAACCGCGGCGGGTCGGCCAGGAAATAGTCCCGGCAGTGGTATCCGATCCGGGCCAGGAACTGCCCGTGCGTCTCGCTGGCGACCGTGACGTGCGGCGCGTACAGCACCACCTCGCCGCCGTCCGCGACGACCGGATCGACCTTGTACATGCCTTTCGCGGCGGTCCACAGGTCGTCGTACCGCTCGGAGACGAGCGACAACACCCGCCGCACCGGCCGGTCCAGATACCGCACGTGGGTCTGCGCGGATACCTCCGCCGCGGCGGCCCAGGCCTCCTCCGGCGTACCGAACGCCATGAAGGCCGGGTCGTGCGAACCGGAGCCGACGACCAGGGCGAGACAGAGCCGCTCGGTCGGGACCATTTCGGCGGCCCGGTTGACGATCCGGCGCACCGGGGTGATCCCGGGGACGCCGATGATCGCGCCGCTGGTGATCAATGCGCCGAGCCAGTGGGTCAGATCGATGATCTCCCGGCCGGCGATGCCGGGGAAGAAGTACTTGTTGCCGCCGGAGAATCCGATGACCTCGTGCGGGAAGACCGGCCCGAGGACCAGACAGACGTCGTGCTCGACGGCGTGCCGGTTGACCGTCACCACAACGCTTTCGGCCAGCCGGCCGTCCGACGCGGCCGAGATCTCGGCCGCGTCGATGGTGCCGAGGTCGGTGAGCGCGGACGGCTCCCACCATTCGTGATTTACCACGGTGACCCGCGGATCCTCGGCGATGTCCTTGCCGACGTGGTTGCTCAGCGCGGCACCGCGCAACGGCTGGTGGGTGCCCAGCGCGATCAGCACGGTCAGCCGGCTGACCCGGTCGACGACCGCGTCACGCAACGCCGTCAGCAATTCTGGCAACGGGCAGGTACGGGTGGCGTCCGGCACGATGACGCACAGGCTCCGGCCGGCCAGCGGCAGCGGGCCGAGCGCGTCCGCGACAAACCCGCGGGCCGTCGCCTCATCCAGCAGGCCGTCGGCGCCGCCGACCGTGCGAAGCGTCATCGATCCAACCTATGCCTTGCGCGGGGTGATCCGGACCGGCGCACCGGACCGGGCCGAGGCGTAGATCGCCCAGATCACGTCGAAGGTGCGCGCGGCCTGGCGCACCGTCACCAGCGGGTCGCGGCCCTGCGCCACGGCATCGAGGAAGTCCCGGTACTGAATGGTGTGCGCGTCCGACAGCGCCTTGGGATCGGCGCTGGCACTGACGCCGCCGGCGACCTCCCCGGGCAGCACGTCGGCGGCCTGATTGTCGCCCGCACCCGCTCCGTACGCCGGGGCGTCAGCGCCTTTCACGGCCGAATGGAAATAGGTGAGCTTGTCGTTCTCGATCACCGCCGAGCCCTGCGCGCCGAGCACCTGGATGCGGGCGGTGAGGCCCGGGTACGCGGCGGTGGTGCCGTGCACGGTGCCGAGCGCGCCGCTCTCGAACCGGATCGTCGCCACCGCGGTGTCCTCGACCTCGATGCGCTCGTGCGCCAGCGCGTCGGTCCAGGCGAACACCTCGACCGGCTGGCCGAGAAACCAGGTCAGCAGGTCGACCGAGTGCACGCCCTGGTTCATCAGGGCGCCGCCGCCGTCGAGCTTCCAGGTGCCGCGCCAGTCGCCGGAGTCGTAGTAGCCCTGGCTGCGCCACCAGGCGATGTCGGCGCTGCCGGAGGTGATGCGACCGAACTTCTCCTGTCGCAGGGCCTCGGCCACGACCTGGCTGGCCGGGTCGAAGCGGTGCTGGCTGATGACGGTCGCGACGCGGTCGGATTCCTCGCTGGCGGCGATGATGGCGTCGGCGGCCTCCGGGGTGACGTCCAGCGGCTTCTCGATGATGACGTTCTTCCCTGCCTTCAACGCCGCGACCCCGAGCTCGGTATGCAGTCCACTGGGGACACACACCGCGACGGTGTCGATATCCGGACGGCGCAGGACCTCGTCGTACGCGCTGCTCGACTCGACGCCGAAACGTTCGCCGTACGCGGCCGCCCGGTCGGCGACCTCGTCCACCACGACCGCCAATTCCGTGTCCGGCAGGCTTTTGATCGTCTTCGAGTGCAGGTCGCCGATAACGCCACAACCGACTACAGCGAAACGCATGTCAGATCCCTATCCCTGGGTGGAGTTGTTGGCTCAGTGGTATTCGATACCTTCGGCTTGGAGCAGGCCGGTGAACGCGTTGGTCGCCTTGTGAAAGAGCTCCGGCCCGGAGAATCCGCCGGCCGACCCGGCGTGCGCGAGATGCGGCTCCATCGAGAAGAACCCGTCGAAACCGCTGTCCCGCAAGGCCCGGAAGGTTTCCGGCAGCTGCCCGTCGCCCTCGCCGGCCGGGGTCACCGAGCCGTCCGCGGCGAGGGCGTCCTTGACGTGCACGTATTCCAGGTACGGACGCAGACTCTCGTATCCGTCGGTGAATGGCACGACCCCGCACTGCACGTAGTTGGCGGCGTCCCAGATCAGCCGCAACTGCGCGGATCCCAGCGATTCGACGAGGTCGAGACAGCGGGCCGGAATGTCGCCGTAAATCTCTTTTTCGTTCTCGTGCAGCAATACGACGTCATGGCCGGCGGCCTGATCCACCAGGGCGTCCATCCGGCGTAGCACCTCGTCGCGGTGGGCGGCCGGATCATCGCCGGCCGGAATGAAGAACGAGAACAACCGGATGTACGGCGACTCGAAACGTTTCGCCACCTCCAGGGCCCGGCCGAACCGCTCCTGGTGCGCCTCGAAGTCGTCGTTGACGCCGACCTTCCCGATCGGCGAACCGACCGAGGACAGCCGGATCCCGTGCCGGTTGAGGATTCCGGCGGCCTTGTCGAGTTGGTCCTCGTCGAGATCGAGAATGTTGGCGCCCCAGGCACTGCGGAACTCGATGTGCCGGATGCCGAGTTCATCAAGCACCGAGCACTGCAGCTCGAGATCGGGCGAAATCTCGTCGGCGAAGCCGGACAGGGTCCACATCAGTCTGCTCACTCCTTCACCGGTCACCCGGTGGGTCAACAGTTCAGCGTCGCGGTTGGGGCGGGCCCGATCGGAGAGCGGGCACACCGTCGACAACTCTAGGCGCGGCGGCGCGAGTTTGGCAATCGGTTGCACATCATTGCCATTGTTGCCAGACTGCGCATACAGATGGCGCACCTCGCGTATACAGACTGCGCAGCTGTCCAAGGGAGGAGTCACCGGTGGCCCGGCGGATCACGATTCACGACGTCGCCCGTGAGGCCGGTGTCGCGGCGTCCACTGTATCGCGCGCATTCTCCATGCCGGAGCGAATCTCCGCGCCTACCCGGGAACATGTTGTCACCGTCGCCCAGCGACTGGGCTACCGTCCGAATCCGGTCGCCCGCGCGCTGCCCCGCGGAAAGACGCAGACGCTCGCCCTGCTCGTACCGGATATCACCAATCCGTTCTTCTTCGGGCTGATTCGCGGGGCGGAACGGCAGGCCGCCTCGGCCGGCTACACGATGGTGCTGGCCGATACCGGCGAATCGGCCACCGTCGAGCGGACGCACGTCGAGCGGCTCACCGGCGGTGTCGACGGATTCGTGCTGGCCTCCTCCCGGCTCACCGACGAGGGGCTGCGCGACATCATCGCCACGCAGAGCGCCGTGGTGGTCAACCGGGTGATCGGCGACGACATCCCGTGCGTCGTCATCAACGAGGAACAGGGAATGCGCCAGGCGGTCGAACACCTGGTTTCCCTGGGCCACCGACGGATCGCCTATCTCTCCGGCCCGAGCACGTCGTGGTCCAACCGGACGAAATGGCGCGCCCTGCAGAGCTCCGGCCGGAGGCTGGGCGTCCCAATCGTCAAGCTGGGCCCGTTCTCCCCGACCGTCGCCGGTGGCGCCGCGGCCGCCGACGCCGTGCTGGTCGCTGCGGCAACCGCGCTGATCGCCTTCAACGACCTGCTCGCGATCGGCGCCGCACGGCGCTTTCTGGCCCGCGGCATCGCGGTGCCCGAACAGATGAGCATCGTCGGGTGCGACGACATCTTCGGCGCCGATTTCTGCCAGCCGCCGCTCACCACGCTGTCCGCCGATATCGAGCAGGCCGGCCGCTCGGCGATCGACCTGCTGCTGAGCGGTCTGGGGCGGGCCGACGGCCGTCCCGGCAGCCAGCCCGACAATCCGACCAACCCACCCGCCGTCGCCGACCGGGTGGTGCTCGCCAGCCACCTGCTGATCCGGGAATCGACCGGACCGGCGCCGGCCACCGCTCGCTAGCGACGCCCACCAGCGACACCGATCTGAAGGATGCCTGATGAAGAAGCTCGAGCCGCATGCCGACCGGCTCTTCCCGGCCGACCCGACCACCCGGACGGTCGCCCGGCAGTTGTTCGGCGAGGTCGCCGACCTGCCGATCGTCTCGCCGCACGGCCACGTCGAGGCCGGCGTGCTCGCCGAGGACCAGCCGTTCGGCGACCCGGCGTCGCTGCTGGTGACCCCGGACCATTACGTGACCCGGCTGATCCATTCCCAGGGCGTGCCGCTGGAGAAGCTCGGCGTCCCGGTCGGCGGCGCCGCCTCGACCGCGAAGCCACGGGACATCTGGCGGATCTTCTGTGCGCACTGGAAGTACTTCCGCGGCACGCCGTCGCGTTACTGGATCGAGTCGGAGCTGGCCGAGGTGTTCGGCGTCGAGGAGATGCCGTCGCCGGAGACGGCGGACACCCTCTTCGACGCGCTGAGCAGCAAACTCGAATCGCCGGAATTCCGGCCGCGGGCGCTGTTCTCCCGCTTCAACCTGCATTCGCTGGCCACCACGGACGATCCGCGCAGCACCCTGGCGCACCACAAGGCCCTGAATGACGACCCGAGCTGGGAGGGACGCGTCGTGCCGACCTTCCGGCCGGACGCGTACCTCGACCCGAATTTGCCGCGCTGGCCGGAAAACGTCGCCCTGCTGGGCGTTTCGGCCGACATCGACACCGGCACGTACGCCGGCTACATCAGCGCGCTGGAGCAGCGGCGCGCGCATTTCGTCGCCAACGGCGGCACCGCCACCGACCACGGCGCCGCCGATGCCGGCAGCCAGCCGCTGGAGCCGGCCGAGGCGCAACGCGTCTACGCCGCGGCACTTGCGGGCACAGCCACCCCGGCGGAACGGACCGCGTTCCGCCGGCACATGCTGTCGGAGATGGCCCGGATGGCCTGCGACGACGGCCTGGTCATGCAATTGCACCCCTCGGTATTGCGCAATTACCACGGCCCGGCATTCCGGAAATACGGCGCGGACGTCGGCCACGACATTCCGGTCGCCGCGGAATTCACGAAATCACTGCGGCCGCTGCTCGAGCGGTACGGCACCCACCCGAATTACCGGCTGGTGCTCTTCACCGTCGACGAGGACGTCTGGTCCCGGGAAATCGCGCCGCTGGCGGGTTTCTATCCGTCGGTCTATGTCGGTGCGCCGTGGTGGTACCTCGATACACCCGACACGATGATGCGGTTCCGCGAGGCCGTGACCGACACGGTGGGCTTTTACCGGACGTCGGGATTCGTGGACGACACCCGCGCTTTCTGCTCGATTCCGGCCCGGCACAATGCCGCCCGCCGGGTCGACTGCAGTTACCTTGCCCGGCTCGTCGTGGAACACCGGCTCAGCGAGGACGAGGCGACCGAGATCGCCCGCGACCTCGCATTCGCCCTTCCGAAAGAGGTATTCCGGCTCTGATGGCCCGACTCTCCCGCTCCACCGCGAACCTGCCGGCATTTCCGGTTCGGACTGTCCACCTGGGACTCGGTGCGTTCCACCGGGCCCATCAGGCCTGGTACGCGCACGCCGCCGGCGACGAGCGCGGCATCGCCGCGTTCACCGGCCGGCGCCCGGACGCCGCCGTACCGCTGGCCGAGCAGGACGGTCTCTACACCCTGCTGGTCCGCGGCGCGGGCGGCGATGAGGCGGAGATCATCCGCAGCATCAGCGCCGCGCACGACGGTGCGGATATCGCCGCGCTGACCGGATATCTCGCCGATCCGGCGGTGTCGGTCGTGACGCTCACCATCACCGAGGCCGGTTACCACCGCGGCCCGGACGGCACGATCGACCGCACCGCCGCGGCCGGCGACATCGAGGCACTCCGAAATGGCGGCACGCCGGGCACCGCGCCAGGCCGGCTGCTGGCCGGACTCGCGGCCCGGCGCAACGCCGATTCCGGCCCGATCGCGGTCGTACCGTGCGACAACCTCTCCGGCAACGGCGAGGCGACCAGTGCGGTCCTGGCGAGTCTCGCCGAGGCGGTCGACCCGGCGTTGGCGGTCTGGGTCAAGGAGACCGTCAGCTTCGTCTCGACGATGGTGGACCGCATCACCCCGGCGACGACCGACGAGGACCGGGCCACGGCCGGCCGGCTGACCGGTTTCCAGGACCACTCCCCGGTAGTCACCGAGCCGTTCACCGAATGGCTGCTGGCCGATGCGTTTCCCGGCCTCAGGCCGACCTGGGACGCCGCCGGCGCAAGGTTCGTCACCGACGTCACCCCATTCGAGACGCGCAAGCTCTGGCTGCTCAACGGCGCGCACTCGACGCTTGCTTACGCCGGGCCGACCCGCGGACACCGGACCGTCGCCGAGGCCGTAGGGGATCAGGTCTGCCGGGACTGGATGGACGAGTGGTGGGACGAGGCGGCGCGGCACCTGACCATTCCGGCCGGGGAGATCAGCGCCTACCGGGCGGCCCTGCTCGACCGGTTCGCCAACCCGCGGATCCAGCATCTGCTGGCCCAGATCGCAGCCGACGGTTCGCAGAAACTGACATTCCGGATCGTGCCGGTGGTGCGCGCCGAGCGGGCCGCCGGGCGGCTGCCGGGCGGAGGCGTGCGGGCGCTGGCCGCCTGGCTGGTGCACCTGCGGGACGGCAGTGCGGTCAGGGACCCGCGCGCGGCCGAGCTGGCCGGGCTGATCGCCGGCCCGCTGGCCGATGCCGCGCCGCGCACGCTGGCCGTGCTGGATTCGGAGCTGGCCGCGGACGCCGATCTGGTGGCGGCCGTGATCGATGCGGCCGGCGAGCTCGGCTGGAAATAGCTGGGTCGGCTGACGGTCAGTCGGAGCGGGTGTCGAGGTCGGCGGCCAGCAGATCCATCAGCAGGCCGTCGTGGAACGTGCCGTCCGGGCCCCGTTCGTACTGCCGCATGATCCCGACCGGCCGAAAACCGACCCGTTCGTAACACCGGATCGCCGGCTTGTTGTCCGCCGCCGGATCGATGGTCAGCCGGTGATGGTGGCGCTCGGCGACGAGGAAGCGGGCCAGCAGCCGGACCGCCTCCGACCCGATGCCGCGGCCCTGCCAGGACTCGGAGAGGTAGATGTCGATCGAGGCGTGCCGGTAGTCCGGCTCCTTCTCCTCGCCGTACTGGATGCCGCCGGCAACGGCGTCAGCCACCTCGACGACGAGTAGTACGTCATCGGTCGGCGTCGGCTCCAGGAGCGCCGCGGCCATCTCCTCGGGCGGGTCTGGCTCGCCCCACCACCGGGTCACCGACGGCTCCGCCCGGATCGCCCGCAGAGCGATCAGATCCGCCGGGCCGCCGGGCCGCACGATGGTGCGGGGACCGATGAGCCGGGGCCGTACGACCGCATCGGTCATGTGCGCGCCCTGCCTGTGGCTGGAGAGAAAGCTGGAGCCATGACGATAGCCGCCGGGTCCGTGAATGCGCGATCATCAGCCGGATCCGGCAACAGTCTGTGATGGCGCGACTACCCGCGAAATGTCCGAATTCTCGGGCCGCCGGCGGCGAATAATCGGATATCTAGGAATATTCTTCGCCAAATTCTGCGGATTCCCGGCGCACTGCAGCCGTCCATTGCGGGTGCTGGAGGGCTGCGCGGGCGACAGCATCCCGCCAGTGCCTTTAAGCTGTCAGGGCGCCGTCGACGGCCGCCGCTGAAGGCGGCCCACTGCAGCAGCGTCATAGGGGGAGTCCAACGTCGTCAGATTAGCCGAGGAGAACCGGTCACATAGCGCATTAGGGTAAGAAGGAAGCCGATGACTACGCCCAGGCATGGCGCGGATACTGTGCGCCAAGGTCCCGGACCCGGCGACAACTCGCCGTCCGGGGGCGTTCGCGTGCTTGCCCGCCGCTACCACCTGATCGCACCGCTCGGCCGCGGCACCATGGGCGTCGTCTGGGAGGCCTACGACCTGGCCGTCCATCGCAAGGTAGCGGTCAAAGAGGTCGTTCTCCCGCCAGACATGTCGCAACACGACCGGGAAGTTTCCCGGGAACGGGCCCAGCGCGAGGCGCGGGCCATCTCCCAGCTGGCCCACCCCAACGTCATCGCGTTCTACGACCTGGTCGAGGAGCACGGTCACCCGTGGGTGGTGATGGAGCTGGTCAATTCCCGCAGCCTCGCCGACCAGATCCGGTCCGACGGCCCGATGCCGCAGCAGCGCATCGCCACCCTCGCGCTGGCCGTGCTCGGCGCACTCGAGGCGGCGCACCGCGCCGGAATCACGCACCGTGACGTCAAGCCGAGCAACATCCTGCTGACCGACGACGGTCGGGTGAAGCTCACCGACTTCGGCATCGCCCGTACGGCCGGCGACTCCCCCATCACCGGTGCCGGCATGCTCGTCGGCTCGCCCTCGTACATTCCGCCCGAGGTGATCCAGGGCGGCGAGGCCGGTCCGCCGGCCGACATGTGGGGGCTCGGCGCCACCCTGTACGCCGCGGTCGAGGCCCGGGCGCCGTTCGACGCCGGCGACCCGATGGCCACGCTGCACGCCGTCGTCTCCGATCCGACGCCGTCCACCGGGCGGGCCGGACCGCTCGCCCCGGTGATCGACGGCCTGCTCCGCAAGGACCCGCGCCGCCGGTTGGACACCGTCAAGGCGCGGCACCTGCTGCTGGATGCGCTGCGCGCCTTCGACCGTGAACGCGCCAGCGCACCGCCGCCGCCCGCGCCCGCGACCCCGCTGCCCCCGGTCGACGCGGTGGTCGATGCACCGGTCGAGCTGCCGATCAACGGTTTCCCGGACGCGCCATTGAATGGTGCGCCGGTCAACGGCGCCCTGCCGGTCAACGGACTGACCCCGCTGGCCGGGGCCGTGCCGGTCGCCGACTTCGACGCCGGCTCGCCGTACGACTTCCGTTATCAGGAAGGCGGTTATCAGGAAGGCAGTTATCAGGAAGGCAGTCATCAGGAAGGCAGTTATCGGGAAAGCGCCGAGTACGGCACCGATTACAGCGCCGACTACACCGGCGACAGGGGCACCGGATACGACTCCGACCACCCGACCGGAACCGACGCGGCCGGGCCGCCGACCGATTTCACCGCCGACGGATATGCCGACCCCGGCGTCGAGCAGCCCGACAGCCAGTACTCCGGCGACCAGTCCACTGACGGCGCCACGCATCAGCAGGCCACGCTCAACGGGCTCAACGGGACCGGGCCGATCAACGGCTTCGCCCCACCGGTCGGGCTGAACGGCACCGGACCGATCAACGGCACACCCCTCAACGGCAGCGCGCTGAACGGCAGCCAGCCGATCAACGGCAGCCAACCGACCAACGGATATGTCAACGGCACGCTCAACGGAACAACTCTGGGCCGCCCGCTGGACGTCGGCACGGACGAGTCCGCCGCCAGCCACTCCACAGACAGCCACTCCACAGACAGCCACTCCACACACAGCGACCCCATCGGCAGCCGTCCGATCGGCGATCCGGGTTTCGATTTCGGAGCCGCCGAACCGGCCGCCGATTTCGACTTCGGTCCGCCGGCCGCGGACTTCGACGCACCGCCCTACCCGGCCGCCACCGGCACGGACAGCGCCGACAGCGCCGAGGCAGCCGCAGCGAACGCCGATGTCGAGCAGGCCGGCGCGCCGACCAGACCCCCCGACAGCGCCAGCAGTGCCGACAGTGCCAACAGCCACGACTTCGACACCGCCGTCATTCCGCGCGTGCCGTCCAATGAGCCCGGCCCGGCCGTGGCTGGTGCCATGCCGATCGCCCGACCGGCATCCGGCCGGCAGGCCCACCCGCTCGCGCACCTGCAGGGATTCGACCCGGCCTCGGGCGACGGCTTCGACCTGGAGGACGACTTCGGCACCGAGCCGTGGCGCAGCCAGCCCGTCTTCGAGCCGGCTCGACCCAACCCGTACCCGTTGAATCCGCCGGCCGCGGCGCCGCGGCCGGGGCAGCGGAACGGCGCCGCCGAGGGCGGACTGGCCGCCCTCGACCTGGGCGGCTCGTCCTCCGGCACCCGCCAGATCCCGGCCCTGCTGGACGATCCGCCGCGCCGCGGACCCAAATCCACCGAGAAGGGCCGCTCGGGTGGCAGGGCCGCGGGCGTGCTGGTCGCTCTCGTCGCGCTGTGCATCGCCGGGTACGGCGGCTACTGGCTGACCCAGCACCTCACCGGCGGCAGTGGCCACCCGGCCGCGGCGTCACCGACCTCGGCGCACAACTCGGCCAGCGGCACCGCCCCGACGCGGAACACGCCGACCCGCAGCCAGCCGGCCAACTCCCGCACCGGCGACTACACGCCGTACCGCGGGTCCAGCTTCGCCGCGTCCATCCCGAGCGGCTGGAAGTCCGACCCGCAGGGCACCGGCGTGCTGGACTTCAACGACCCGAGCAACGACCGGTTCATCCGGTTCGTGAGCAACGTCGAGTCCAGCGGCGATCTCGTCGGCGGCTTCAAGGCGGCCGAGCAGCAGTTCACCGGCGCGCACCAGGACTACCACCAGATCGCGATCCACCAGGTCAGCTATCGCGGCTACCCGGCTGCCGACTGGGAGTTCACCTACGCCAAGGACGGCGGGACCCGGCACGTGCTGTACCGGTCGTTCACGGTCAACTCCAAGACGTACGGCATCTACATCTCGGCCCCCGAACCGCTCTACCAGGCGACCCTTCCGGTGTTCAACGAAGCAGCCAAAACCTTCGCCGCTCGCTGAGTTACCGGGCTAACTCGACGGCATCGGGGCTAGTACAGTGCCGCCCGTGACTACAGTGCCGCCCGTGACCGACCAGACGACAGCCGACCTCGCCGAACAGGCCGCCCGCGACCTCGCCGACCGCACCGGCATCTCCAGTTTCGACGCCGCCATCATCCTCGGCTCGGGCTGGGCGCCCGCCGCGGACGCCATCGGCACCGCCGACGCGGAAGTCCCGGTCAGCGAGCTCACCGGCTTCATCCCGCCGACCGTCGCCGGGCAGGTGGGCCTGGCCCGCTCGGTGCAGGTCGCCGGCCGGCGGGTCCTGGTGCTGCTCGGCCGGACGCATTTCTACGAGGGCCACGGCGTCGACGCGGTGGTGCACGGCGTACGGGTCGCGACCGCCGCCGGCGCCCGGGTCATCGTGCTGACCAACGCGGCCGGCGGGCTGCGCGAGGGCATGCAGGTCGGCGATCCGGTGCTGATCAGCGACCACCTGAACCTCACCGCCCGCACCCCCCTGGTCGGTCCGCGGTTCGTCGACCTCACCGACCTCTACTCGACCCGGCTGCGCACCCTGGCCCGGGACATCGAGCCGAGCCTGGCCGAGGGCGTGTACGCCGGGCTGACCGGGCCGCAGTTCGAGACACCGGCCGAGATCCGGGCCTTGCGCACCCAGGGCGCCGACCTGGTCGGCATGTCCACCGTGCTCGAGGCGATCGCGGCCCGCGCGGAGGGCGCGGAGGTGCTCGGCGTTTCGCTGGTCACCAACCTCGCGGCCGGAATGACCGGCGAGCCGCTGAACCACACCGAGGTCCTCGCCGCCGGCCGGGCCGCCGCGACCCGGATGGGCACCCTGCTCGGGGCAGTGGTCGGCCGGCTATGACTAGGCCGCGGGATGACGGTCGGCCGGCTATGACCACATCGCCGGGTAGCCGCGGGATGACGGTCGGCCGGCTGTGACCACATCGCCGGGTAGCCGCCGGATGACGGTCGGCCGGCTATGAGCTCGCTGGCCGCCGGGCTGGTTGAGCGGGTCCGGGCCTGGATCGAGGACGACCCCGACCCGCGCTGCCGGGCCGAACTCGCGGCGCTGCTGGAAGCCGGCGACGAGGCGGAACTGGCCGGACGATTCGCCGACCGGCTGCGGTTCGGCACCGCCGGGTTGCGCGGGCCGCTGCGGGCCGGCCCGATGGGGATGAACCGGGCGGTGGTGGGCCGGGCCGCGGCCGGCCTGGCACATTTCCTGACTACGCAGGGGCTGACCGGGCCGGTCGTGATCGGGTACGACGCGCGGCACGGCAGCGCGACCTTCGCCCGGGACACGGCCGAGATCGTCGCCGGGGCCGGGCTGAGCGCCCAGGTGCTGCCGCGCGCACTGCCGACCCCGGTGCTGGCCTTCGCCGTACGGGAGCTGGACGCCAGCGCCGGGGTGATGGTCACCGCCAGCCACAATCCGCCCCGGGACAACGGCTACAAGGTGTACCTCGGCGGCGCGGGCGTCGGCCGCGGCGCACAGATCGTGCCGCCCGCCGACGCCGACATCGAGGCGGCGATCGCCGCTGTGGACCGGCTCGTCGACGTGCCCCGGTCGGCGGACTGGAGCTGGCTCGGCGAGGACATCGTGACGGCCTATCTCGACGCGGTCGGCGGCGTCGTCGGGCCGGACGGCCCGCGCGAGCTGCGGATCGCGTACACCCCGCTGCACGGGGTCGGTGGCGCGGTCTTGTCAGCGGCGCTGCAACGGGCCGGGTTCGCCGCCCCGTTGGTGGTGCCGGAGCAGGCCGAGCCGGACCCAGACTTCCCGACCGTCGCATTTCCCAATCCCGAGGAGCCCGGCACCCTCGACCTGGCGCTGGACCTGGCCCGGACCGCCGGCGCCGACCTGGTGATCGCCAACGACCCGGACGCCGACCGCTGCGCCGCCGCGTGTGGCGGGCGGCTGCTCACCGGCGACGAACTGGGCGTCCTGCTGGCCGATCAGCTGATCCGGCGCGGAATCCGGGGACGGTTCGCCACCACGATCGTCTCCTCGTCCCAGCTCGGTGCGCTGTGCGCCGCGCACGAATTGCCGTACACCGAGACGCTGACCGGGTTCAAATGGATCGTGCGGGCCGGCGAGGATCTGGTGTACGGGTACGAGGAGGCGCTCGGGTACGCCGCGGCGCCGTCGGTGGTGCGCGACAAGGACGGCATCTCCGCGGCGCTGCTGATCGCCGAGTTGGCGGCGGCCCTGCGGCGGCAGGGACAGACCCTGCTCGACCGGCTCGACGAGATTTCCGCCGAGCATGGCGTGCACGTCACCGCCCAGGTGTCGCTGCGGGTCGAGGATCTGTCCCGGATAACGCGGCTCATGCGGCAATTGCGCGCCGATCCGCCGTCCCGGCTGCTGGACCAACCTGTGTCCACTGTGGATGATCTGGCGCCTGCGGCCGATGTGCTGCGGATAACGGCCGACGGAGTGCGGGTGGTGATCCGGCCCAGCGGCACCGAGCCCAAACTCAAGGCGTACCTGCAGGTGGTGGAGCCGGTGACCGACAGCGTCGCCAGTGCGCGCGAGGTCGCTCAGGCGAAACTCGACCGGTTGCGTGCCGAAACCGCCAGGCTGCTCAACTGACCTGGCTGCGGCATTCGACGACGAACCGGCCGTTCGCGTACGACCTGGCCGCGGCCACCATGAGGCCGGCCGAGGCGGCGCGTTCCCGGAATTCGGTGAGCGAGTCAGTGCGGCCGCCCACCAGAACCATGTCGATCTCCAACCTGACGGGTGTGTCGTCGGGTGTCACTCCACCGACGACGACGATTCGACCGAACGGTCCGGCCGCGGCGGCGCACCGGGAGAGAATGGCGGACGTTTGCGCATCGGGCCAGTCGTTGAGCACGCGGTTGAGCAGATAGACATCGGCGCCGGTCGGCAACGGGTCGAAGAAACTCTGCCCGACAAGGCTGATCCGGTCCGCGACACCAGCGGCGTCGAAGACCGGGCCGGCGCGGGCGACCGTGCCGGGCAGGTCCACCAGGGTGCCGCGGACGGCCGGGTATGCGCGCAGGATCTCGGCGAGCATCGCGCCCGTTCCGCCGCCGACGTCGACGACCGTCCGCACTGGGTCCCAGTCGATCGGTAGGTGCGGGTCGGGCACGCCGTGCCCGACCAATCCCATGAAGTCGTCGAAACTGGTCGCGATATCGGGATGGGCCGCCAGGTCGTCCCAGAACGGCTTTCCGAAATGCTGGTGGTAACCCGGTTTCCCCGTTCTGACAAAGGTCGGCAATGTCCCCCAGGCATAGGAAATTCGGCCACCGATACCGGTGAGATCCAGATCGGGCGGCGGATCGAGCAGGCCCGCGCCGAGGTCGGTCAGGCCAAATGTGCCGGGCGTCGGTTCGGTGAACAGGCCGCTTGCCACGAGGTGAGCGAGCACGGCGTGCAATGCACCGGCATCGCATTGTGCCTTCTCCGCAAGGGAATTCAGGTCGGTCATTCCGTCCGCGATATTCCGGGGGATGCCGAGCGTCACCACCGTCCTGATGCACCACGGCGTACGCAGATCGCTCAGCGCCTGCAGGTCGTGCTGATCGGATCCCGCCATGCCAGCACCCTACGCGCGCGGCCCGCTCGAACCGCGCTGCGGCGGCCCGCCCGGAACTAGACGGCGCCGAACTGGCGGTCTCCGGCGTCGCCCAGCCCGGGCACGATGTAGGCGGAGTCGTTGAGCCGTTCGTCGATGCTGGCGGTGAATATCCGCAGTGGCAGGCCGCTGTCCTCCAGCCGGCGCAGCCCTTCCGGCGCGGCGAGGGCGCAGAGCACGGTGATATCGACGGCGCCCCGCGCGGTCAGCAGCCCGCAGCAGTGCTGCAGCGAACCGCCGGTCGCCAACATCGGGTCGAGCACGAACACCGGCCGGCCGGTCAGCGACTCCGGCAACGACTCCATATAGGCCCGCGGCTCATGCGTCTCCTCATTTCGGGCCAGCCCGACGAATCCCATCTGCGCCTCGGGCAGCAACCCGAACGCCGACTCGGCCATCCCGAGCCCGGCCCGCAAAACGGGTACCAGCAGCGGTGGGTTGGAAATCCGGGCGCCGCTGGTACGCGCCACCGGTGTGTGGATGGGCGACTCCTCCACCGGCAGGTCGCGGGTCGCCTCGTACACCAACATCAACGTCAACTCGCGCAACGCCGCCCGGAACGTGGCGGCATCGGTACGCGCGTCGCGCATCGTCGAGAGTCGGGCCCGGGCGAGCGGGTGGTCCACCACAGTCGTCTGCACGGGCCGCATTCTGCCCGCTCGCCCGCCCCGCCCGCTACAGCCCACCCACTCCCAGCGGCGTACCGACGCCGGTGGGCGCGTCGTAGCCGCGCAGTCCGGTGCACAGGTAGTCACCGCCGCACGTCCCGTTGCTGCCGCCGACGACGTCCCGGAACGCCCGGGTGTGCGCGTACACGTACGACGCGTTGCCCAACGACGCCGCATTTCCGGCCAGCCCGATCATGCCGGCGATCAGCGGCGCCGCCAGGCTGGTGCCGCCGATCAGGTTCCACCCGTTGTCCGTGCCCAGGCCGTAGCTGTCGTAGACGGCGAGCCCGGTGTCGGGGTCGGCGACCGCCGACAGGTCCCCGACCGTACGCATCTTGCAGTGCTTGTCCTTCTGCCACGCCGGTTTGGCGATGTAGGCCGAGCAGCCGCTGCTGGCGCCGGCCCAGACCGTTTCCTTCCAACTCGAGCCGGACTTCACCAGGCTGGTGCCGCCGACGGCGGTGGCCCGCTGCCACACGGCGGGAAAATTGGCCGGACCGAACGCCTCGTCTCCGGTGGACGCGATGATGGCCACTCCGCTATGGGTGTAATAGCGCTTGCCGTATGAGGAAATACCGTTGAATTCGGTGGCGCCGTAACTGTTCGAGACGATCTTGGCGCCGAGTCGGACGGCCGTGTTCACCGCACTGCCGAGGGCGGTGAGATCGTCGGAATCGCTTTCCACCAAAAGAATCTTGCATTTCGGGCAGGCCGCGGAGACCGCGTCGAGGTCCAGCGAGGTTTCGATGGCCCAGTCGGCATCGCCGGCCGGCAGCGGCTTGGCCGCGCCGCGCTGGTTGACCTTGCGGAAGCAGCCGCTCTTGGTCGTACAAGCCGGCAGGGCGAATTTCTTGCGGTACACCGCGAGATCGGATTCCGCCTTCGGGTTGTCATACGCGTCGACCACCGCGACGGTCCGCCCGGCGCCGTCGCTGGTCGGCAGCAGGTACGCCGAGGCGATGTCGGCCGGCCACAGGCCCTCCGGGGTACGGGCCGCCGCCACCCCAGCCGCTCGAGGCAGCGCGGCCGCCTGCCGCTGGGTCCGGTAGAGCGCGAGGCAGCGGGCGTGCCCCCGAGCCGGCGTCGCACCGCAAGCCGGTGTCGCGGCACCGGATCCGGTCGCGATGTCGGCGCCGGACCCGGGCGCGGGACTGGCTCCGGCGGTGGCCGGAAGCAGCCCGGCCCCCAGCGTGACGGCCGCTGCCGCGGCGACAAGCGCTGCACGTAAGGAAGTCACGTTCGTTCTCCTCGTTCGCTGGCCTGGACCGGGACTGGCTGGAGCGGCCGACTGTCTGAAAACAATCGACTATCTGGAAACAACCGCGTAGGCGTTCGCCACCGTCTGCGTGAGCGAGCCGCCGAGGGTGTCGGTGGCCGTGACCCGCACGCCGACCCGGTGACCCACCTGAGATTCGGGATTGGACAGCACCGCACGGAATCGGCCACCACCCTCGGCAAAGGTCGGGGCCGGATGCCACGTCCTGCCGCCGTCGAAGCTGAGCTGCAGCGCCGCCGACCGGATGGCCGAGCTCGGTGCGCCCTGAATGTGGCCGACCGTGAAACTGGTGACCGACGGGCCGGCCGGCAGGTGCCCGGTCAGATCGGTGGCCAATGGAACGTTTGCCTGCAACATCGCGGGAATCGTGCACGCGCCCGATCCGGTGGCGCCGCAGTCCCAGCCGGCCGGCAGCTTTCCGCCGACGCCGGCCGCGGACGAGAACGAGACGTCCACAGTGGAGGTTGTCGAACCGGCGAATCCGTCCTGGGCCCGCTGGACCGTGTCGACCAACCGGTACGTCGCCGTTCGGGCCGGAGCGGTGAACGTGCCGCCGGTGACGTCGTTCTCGTCATCGATCAGCTTCCCGTTCCGGTAGATGCGGAACCGGGCCGCGTGCCCCTTGGCCGGGATCGTGACCGACCCGGCGTGCCCTGGAGTGGAGTCCAGGGCCGGCGCCAGATCGACGCTCAAGGTGCCGGACGTCCGGCATACCGCACACGTCCAGAACCCGTTGCCCGGCGTATCGGCCATCACTCCGGGGGCAATCGCGCCGCGCAGCCAGTCCACCGTCCCGGTCGAACCCGCCGAATACGCCCGGCTTCCGTCGTCGACCTCACTGGCGAACGGGTTCTCCTCGGACGAGGTGGCCAGCAGGGATGCCTGCCAGACAACCTCCTTCGGGCCGACCACATATTCGGTGCGGTGCAGCGGTGAAGGCTGCGGATTGAAACTGGAGAAGACCAGGAACTGGAACGGATAGATCGGCGTGCGGACGAAGTCTGAATTCCAATTCGGACCGTCGGTGTAATAGCGCGCATCGAGCACCGACTCCTGCGCGCGGGTCACGACGTGATGCTGATCCGCGCCGATTTTCCCGGTCTCCTGGAACGTGGCGTCATAGCTGTACGGGATTCCGTGGGCCGGCGCACCGACCTGGGACCACCCCGTCAACCAGTGCAGTTGACCGACCCGCACCGCTGGGGTCGGCGTCACGTAGACGGTCGCTCCGGTGCCGTAGCCGAAGCTGGAGTCCAGCCCGCCCTGTTGCTTGTCGGCGCGGAACCACTCCGCGGTCTGCGCGACGATGGCGGCCGGCCGGGGCGTGGCGATCGACAGCTTGGTGGCGTTGCGCGCCGACATGGTGAGCGTCTGCCGATCCCGGGTGACCTTGTAGTCGCCGACCGACAGCAGATAGCTGATATCGGTGCCGGCATTGTCGTCGTAATTGTCGACCGAGGAGATGGCGCTGTAGTTGCCCAGCGGAACGCTGGCCCGCGCCTCGCCGTCGACAACCGGCAGGAATCCGGTGAAGCGCGTCGAATCGTCGGTGTTGATGACGTCGACCTCGCCGTCAGACAGCGGCTTTCCGTCCTGGTCGGTGACCTTGATGATCAGGGTCACCTGTGGATAGTTCGGTCGGACGACCGGTGTCGTTGGGCGGTCCAGGCCGATCCGGGTGAGACCGCCGAAAAGCTTTCCGGACGGATGGGCCCCGGCCCGGGAATCGGCTTTCCACTGCGCCACCAGGGCCCGCCCGAAGGCGCGCGTTGAGGCCGGCGTGAGGTATCCCGTCGCGTCCCGCCCGCTGCCGCCGGTCACGGTCACGCCCGGCACCGAATGCGGCGCACCGGCGGCGAAACTCAGCCGCACCGGCGTACGACCGCTCTGCCCCGCCTTGGCGAGGTCGGCGACCTCGAAGACGCCGGGATCGATCGCGCCACCCAGATACCGCTTCGCCGCACCCGGAATTGCGTAGAGATGCTTTCCGGCGCGGGTCACCTGCAATTGTCCGGTGATGCCCCGCCGGCTCGCGGACAGCGCCCGGACCGTCGAGCGCCCGCGCGCATCGGTGCCGACCCGGAGCACGTCGCCGGTGATCAACCGCACCGTCGAGGCGGCGGTCCGCGCCGATCCCGCGGATATCGCAGATACCGCGGGCTGATGCGCCGAGGCCACCCCGCCGGCCGCAGCCACTAACGGCCCGATCAATCCGAGCGCCGCCAGAACACGTCTGCGCATGAATCCCCCATTGAGCCTGCTCGACCGGATCTGCCCACTGCATTGGCTTGCTCGATCGGACGGCCGGCGTTACCTGGCGCCCCGAACGTGCCGGCGAACCTACCGCGTATGCACCCCACGCGCCAGCGTTTGCCGGCATCTGGCCGGTAGCGGTTTCCATCCAATGCGCGCTCGATCGGCTGGGCGAAGCGGCAGATTCCGACCGCGCGCTCCGCGTAGACTCCCGGACGTGACAACCCTGGCGCCACCGCGGGCGTTCGCGGATGCGGTGCATGACGCGACGTCGCTGCGCCGGTTCCTGCACGGCCTGCCCGGTGTCGACCAGGTCGGCGCCGAGGGCCGGGCCGCCGGACTGTTCACCCGCAGTATCAAGAAAGCCGCCAAGGTATGGGCCCTGGAGGCCGCGATCGGGATGGTCGACCTCACCACCCTCGAGGGCGCCGACACCCCGGGCAAGGTGCGCAGCCTCTGCGCCAAGGCCCGGCAGCCCGATCCGGCTGACCCGACCTGCCCGCCGGTCGCCGCGATCTGCGTCTATCCCGACCTGGTCGGCGTTGCCGCCGCCGGACTTGCCGGCAGTGGGGTCGTGGTGGCCAGCGTGGCCACCGCCTTCCCGTCCGGCCGCGCGTCGCTGCGGACCAAACTCGCAGATGTCGCCGACGCGGTCGAGGCCGGCGCGGACGAGATCGACATGGTCATCGACCGGGGCGCCTTCCTGGCCGGCAACTACCGCCAGGTCTACGACGAGATCGTGGCGGTGAAGGCGGCCTGCGGTAACGCGCACCTGAAGGTCATTCTGGAGACCGGCGAGCTGTCCACATTGGACAATGTACGGCGCGCATCCTGGCTGGCGCTGCTGGCCGGCGGCGATTTCATCAAAACCTCGACCGGCAAGGTGTCGCCCGCGGCAACCCCGCCCGTCGCGTTGGTGATGCTCGAGGCGGTACGGGATTTCGCCGCCACCACGGGTTTGCGCCGCGGCGTCAAGCTGGCGGGTGGGATCCGCACCGCCAAGGACGCGATCCGCTATCTGGTGCTGGTCAAGGAGACCGCGGGCGAGGAATGGCTGTCGCCAACCCTGTTCCGGATCGGCGCCTCGAGCCTGGTCAACGACCTGCTCATGCAGCGCACCAAGGAGCAGACCGGCGTCTATTCCGGCAACGACTACTTCACGGTGGATTGAGGAAATGGCAACTGTGCCAAGCTGGGAATACGCGCCGGCACCGGAATCACGGGCCCCCGCCCGGCTGCGCGAGTCCTACCAGATGTTCGTCGACGGCGAGTTCGTCGACGGCTCCGGGACGGCGTTCAAGTCGATCAACCCGGCCGACGAATCGGTCCTCGCCGAGGTTGCCGAAGCAAACGAGTCCGATGTGGACACCGCCGTCCGGGCGGCCCGGCGGGCCTTCGACGGTGGCTGGGGGCGGATGCCCGGGCGGGAGCGGAGCAAATACCTCTACCGCATCGCCCGGCTGATCCAGGAACGATCCCGCGAGCTGGCCGTTCTGGAGAGCCTGGACAACGGGAAGCCGATCAAGGAGAGCCGCGACGTCGACATCCCGCTCGCGGCGGCACATTTCTTCTATTACGCGGGCTGGGCGGACAAACTCGAATATGCCGGCCTGGGCCCGGATCCGCGGCCGATCGGTGTCGCCGGCCAGGTGATCCCGTGGAATTTCCCGCTGCTGATGGCGGCCTGGAAACTCGCCCCCGCGCTGGCCGCCGGGAACACCTGCGTACTGAAACCGGCCGAGACGACCCCGCTCACCGCTCTCGTGCTGGCCGAGATCTGCCAGCAGGCCGACCTGCCGGCCGGAGTGGTCAACGTGCTGCCCGGAGCCGGCGCCACCGGTGCCGCGGTGGTGGCCCACCCGGGAGTCGACAAGGTCGCGTTCACCGGCTCGACCGATGTGGGCAAGGAGATCCTGCGCCAGATCGCCGGCACGCCGAAGAAGGTGACCCTGGAGCTCGGCGGCAAGGCGGCCAACATCGTCTTCGACGACGCCCCGATGGATCAGGCCGTCGAGGGCATCGTCAACGGGATCTTCTTCAACCAGGGCCACGTCTGCTGCGCCGGATCGCGGTTGCTGGTGCAGGAGTCGATCGCTGAGGAGCTGCTGGAATCGCTGCGCCGGCGGCTCGGCACCCTGCGCCTGGGTGACCCGCTGGACAAGAACACCGACATCGGCGCCATCAACTCCGCCGCCCAGCTGGAGAAGATCCGGTCCCTGTCGCAGTTCGGCGAGGCCGAGGGCGCCGAGCGGTGGTCGCCGCCGTGCGAGCTTCCAGAGCGTGGTTTCTGGTTCCCGCCGACGCTCTTCACCGGCGTTTCCCAGGCGCACCGGATCGCCCGCGAGGAGATCTTCGGCCCGGTGCTTTCCGTGCTCACCTTCCGCACCCCGGACGAGGCGCTGGCCAAGGCGAACAACACGCCGTACGGACTGTCGGCGGGCATCTGGACCGAAAAGGGTTCGCGCATTCTCTGGATGGCCAACCGGCTGCGGGCGGGCGTCATCTGGGCCAACACGTTCAACCGGTTCGACCCGGCCTCCCCGTTCGGCGGATACCAGGAATCGGGATTCGGTCGCGAGGGCGGCCGGCACGGCCTGGAGGCCTACGTTGCCAGCTAAACAGCCAGCTAAACAGCCAGCGGACGGCCGGCTCGCCGTACGCAAGACGTACAAGCTCTTTATCGGCGGCAAGTTCCCGCGCTCGGAGTCCGGTCGGTCCTATGCGGTCACCACGCCGCGCGGCGCCTTCCTGGCCAATGCGGCCCAGGGTTCACGCAAGGATGTAAGGGACGCGGTTGTCGCCGCCCGCAAGGCCTTTGCCGGCTGGTCCGGCGCCACGGCGTACAACCGGGGCCAGGTGCTCTACCGGGTCGCCGAAATGCTGGAGGGACGGCGCGCCCAGTTCGTCGAGGAGGTCTCAGCCGCGGAGGGTGTCACGGCCCGAACGGCGGAGTCCACTGTGGATTCCGCCATCGACCGGTGGGTCTGGTACGCCGGGTGGACCGACAAGATCGCGCAGATTTCCGGCTCGAGCAATCCGGTGGCGGGGCCGTATTTCAATTTCTCGCTGCCCGAACCGACCGGTGTCGTGGCCATTCTGGCGCCGCAGAAATCGGCCCTGCTGGGTCTGGTGAGTGTGCTCGCGCCGGCGATCGCCGGCGGCAACACGGTGGTGGCGGTCGCCTCGCAGGACCGCCCCCTGCCGGCCGGCACGCTCGCCGAGGTGCTCGCCACCTCCGACCTGCCCGGCGGCGTCGTCAATCTGCTCTCCGGCCATACCGCCGAGCTGTCGCCATGGCTCGCCGGCCACATGGATGTCAACGCGATCGACCTGACCGGCGTCCGCACCGCCGATCGGGCCGAATTGCGGCGCCTCGCCGCCGACAATGTGAAGCGGGTATTCGGTGGACCCGATGGCGCCGAGCCGGACTGGACCGCTGGCCCCGGGACGGCGCGGCTCACCGCCTATCTGGAAACAAAGACCGTGTGGCACCCGGTCGGGATCTGATCTGCTGCTTCCGACCGCTAGGCTGCGGGCTCCCGCCCCGTACGAGAGGTGTTCGTGATGACTGGCCCCAACGAGGCGACCATCGTCCCGATCGAAATCACGCTGGACGGCAAACGGGGTGTCACGCTGTGGGCGCCGCCCTGGGAAGAGGACGGCGACGAATGGCAGGCATTTCTCGGCTCCGGTGAAAAGCTGGAGCTGTTCGCCGACTCCGCCGGCCTGGCCGCCTATATCGCCCGCAGCGGGGACAACGACCTGGTCGACCATCCGGCCTGGGACATGGTGCAGACCCTCCCGCCGGATCAGCTCCGGCCGGAGGACGACTACCACTTCGACCTCGACGCCGTACTCGACCTGATCGACGGCAGCCCGACCGACGACGCCATCAGCGAGCTGGCCGACACCATCGACATGGTGCAGCGCATCGCCGAATGCGTTGACGACGGTCCGTTGATGCGGATGCTCGAGGGCCCGATCTTCGCCACGCTGATCGACGATGACGAGCCGTCCTACGACGACGAGGACTGGGAAGAGGCGCAGACCACGATCGCCCGCGCGTGGCCGCTGGTGACCGCTCGGCTGCAGGCCTGCCTGCACTGGAATTCCGCCGGCGAGGTGGACGGGGCAACCAGCACCAGCCCGGCCAATTTCTGGGACGAGATCGGCATACTCCCGCTGTCGGTGACGGTGCCGGCTGGGACCGGATACACACTGCGCTGCTATCTCGACGATTCCGCCATATTTCTCGGCTCCGACCTCACCGTCGACATTTTCCGCAGCCCGCGCGGGCTCATCGAGTACTGCCGCACCGACGACGCGCACGACCTGGCCGAGCTCGACACCTGGACCGCGGTCCGCAATGCTGCCGTTCTGGACGTCAGCCCGGCCTCCGGCGAGCGGTACAACCTGACCTCGGACACCTCCTCCGCCCGGGAAATCGCCACCGATCTGGCCGACTACTGCCAGCTGGCCGGGGTGCAGGAGATTCTGGACGGCACGGACAAGGTCGGCGGGTGGGATTCGGTGGTCACCGAGCTCAGCAGCTGTCTGCGCTGGCACGATTGAGTTATGCGGGATCGGCCCGGAGTACGGAATAACCGCTGCGGTGTGATCGCGGCCGCGCTGCTGGTTGTTCTGGCGGCCTGTGGATCGCCGCAGCAGTTGGCCGGCACCGTCGGCCCGATCACCGGCACCACTGTCAGCACCTCCGCGACGCCCACCAGCAGCCCGGCACCGACCATTCAGTACGAGCCGTTTCTCTACGACCAGGCCAAGGGCAACACCACGGGCGTCGACGTCCTGCTGGAGGTGCCCACGGGCTGGCCGAAGGCACCGACGGGCACGCGGTACGACTTCACCAGCGGCGGCACCCTGCTGCGGCTGGATTTCAGCACGCCGCACGGATCCGCCCTGCAGAACTGGCAGGAAGAGGCAGCAGATTTCGCCAGCTCCCACACCGGCTACAAACTGGTGAACGACATTCACAGCATCAACTGCCCGAACGGGGCCACCGGCACCGGGCAGACCACCGACTGCGCCGACTGGGAATTCACCTTCACCGATACGGCGAACGGCACCACCAAACACGCCATCGACCGCGCAATAGTCGTCGGCAACGTCGGTTTCGCCGTATATATGTCCGCCTCAGCCCCGCAATTCGCACAGGCGTACAAGATCTTTCAGCACGTCTCCAACTCGATCAAAATCGGCGGCTGAACGACCTCAGGTCGCGTTCGACACCCGCACGCTCTCCAGAATCGCATCGGTGTGCTGCTCGTTCGACGGCTGTTTCACCTGTACGTAGACGATGTAGCCGTCGCGACGTTCGACGGTCTCGTCGAAGGTCATGTCGCCGGCACAGCCGCTCCAGTGCTGGCTCGCCCCGTTGATGTTGTGCGGCACGGCCCGCGCTTTCTTCGTGCAACCGGGATGGCTGACCCGGGACAGCAACGTAGTGTTGGATTCCTGGTGCAGTCTGGAACTGACGCCGACGAATACGCCCGGCGTCGTGGAATCGGCGACATTCCAGCGCGGCACGTCACTGGCGACCTCGACCCCCTGCCCGGTCTGGCCCTTGACCCCGAATCCGTCCAACTGCCAGCTGCCGGACTTGACCTGCCCGGCCCAACTCTTCGGCACCCGGACCGACACGTCGCCGCCGGTCACGAGCTTCGTGCCGACCCGGGAATTCCAGTAGGCATATCCCCCGCCGGCCGCTCCGGCCAGCACGACAACCGCTGCGGCGACGGCGATCCGGCGGCGCCGGCCGCGACTGCGGAACACCCGGCTGCGGCCGAGCAGCGGGGCCGGCTCGGCTCCGTCGTCCACCTGGGTCACCGGCCGTTCGACCGGCGGCGTGGCTGGTCGTTCGAGCTGCGGCTCGCGTCTCGGCGCCTCGCGCCTTGGCTGGTGGTGCGCCTCGGGTACCGGAGCCTTCGCTGGATTGCTCAGCTGCCGCAGTTCGGCGGCCATTTCGACGGCGGAGGCATAACGCTCCTCCGGATACGGGGCGAGCGCGCGGCGGACGATCTCGCCGAGCCGCCCCGGAATGCCGTCGGCGTCGTGCCGGGCGAACACAGCCGACCGCTCGTCGCTCACGATCCGGGGCGTGTGCCCGGACAGCATGTGGGTGATCAGCGCGCCGAGCGCGTAGACGTCGGCCCGGGCGTCGACCGACCCGCCCATCACCGCCTGCTCCGGCGCCATGTAGCCCGGGGTGCCGGCGGCGAGCGTGAACCCGGAGGCGTGCGCCACCGCGCGGGCCAGGCCCAGGTCGGCGATCAACAGCCGCTCGGTGCCCCGCCCGGAATGGAACAGCACATTGGACGGCTTCACGTCCCGGTGCACCACACCCAGCCGGTGCAGCACCGCCAGTCCGTCGGCGACCCCGAGCCCGTGCTGCACCGCCAACGGCTCGGCCAGCGGGCCGGACAACCGCTCGGCCAGGGTGCCCGCGTCGGCGTAGGTCATCACGAAGTACGGCCGACCGTCGTCCAGCTCACCGATGTCGTGCACCCGCACGACGTGGTCGGAGTCGGCCCGGCGCAGGATGCGCGCCTCGTCGGAGAAGCGGGCCCGGATGTCGAGCCGGTCGGTCCAGTTTTCGGCGAGCACCTTCACCGCGACCGGGGAGTCGAGCAGATCGTCGTGGGCCAGCCATACCGTGGCAAATGCCCCCGAACCGATGCGTCGGTCGGAGCGATAACGACCGAACAGCGTGGGATCGGGCATACCCGTATCATTGCCGATCGTCGGCGCCGGGCGAAGTCGGACCGGCGATCGTGGCGGGAATGACATCAAGTCGACGTCGGTGGCACCTGATGGGGGCAGCGCATGGGAGCGGGACCGGACACCGAGCCGCTGGAGGCTCTCGCCGCGCGGGCCAGGGACGGCGAGGCCGGAGCGCGCGATGAGCTGCTGCGCCGGATCCAGCCGGACGTGATGCGGATCTGCGTCCGCATCCTGCCGCACCGCCAGGACGCCGAGGAGGCGTGCCAGGACGCGCTGCTGCGCATCTCCTCCAACCTGCACAAGTTCGAGGGCCGGTCGAAGTTCTCGACCTGGATGTACACGATCGCCTCCAACTCCGGCCGCCAGACCTACCGTTCGCTCAAGCGTCGGTTCTCCGAGTCGGTCACCGACCAGATGGTGGAACGGCCGGATCCGCGCACCACGTCCGTCATCGCCGGGTCGCGGCTGGATCTACTGGAGGCGTTGGAGCAGCTGGAGGTACGCCGGCCCGAGCTGATCCCGTCGTTCGTGCTGCGCGACCTCGGTGAGCTGTCGTACGACGAGATCGGCGCGCAGCTGCAGGTGCCGGTGGGCACGGTGAAGTCGCGGGTGCACGACGCCCGGATCGCTTTGCGCCAACGCCTCGTCCGTTAACTGCCCCGTCCTGTGTCCCGGGCTCCCCAACCCAGGCTTGCTCTTCTCATCCCACCGCCCATGATCGAGATCGCGGTATGCCGCCCGTAGCCGGCACACCGCAGACGTCATCACCGCCATTGCGCCGGGCAGAGGGCGCCATGGCCGGCATCTCGCGGTCGGCACCCAGAGCCGGACGTTCCCAAAAGTCGGCGTCCCGGGCTCGGGTTCCGATCAGCCTCAGAGGTCGCGGGCCCAGTCCTGGCCGACAAGGTCCTTGCCGAAGCTGGTGTGCCGCTCCTGCGCGACCAGATCGAAGCCGGCCCGCTGATAGATCCGCCGCGCACTGCGCAGCACGTCGTTGGTCCAGAGCGTGATGCGCCGATAGCCGGCGCGCCGGGCGAAAGCCAGCACCTCATCGACCAGCCGTGCCCCGATGCCCATCCCGCGAAACCGCGGATCCACCAGCAGCAGCCGCAGTTTCGCGGTCCGCGCGTCGGCCCGTACGCAGAAGACGCAGCCGGCCGGCTCGCCGTCCACCTCCGCGATCCAGGCCCGCTCCCGTTTCGGGTCCCGCTTCCCGACGAAGTCGGCGACGATCCGGGCCACCAGCGCCTCGTACGTCTCGTCCCAGCCGTACTCCTCGGCATACAGCGCGCCATTGCGGCTGATCACCCAACCGAGGTCGCCGGGATGCGGCTCCCGCAGGACCACCGATGCCCGCTCCGCCGCGGAGTCGTCGAGCAGGCCACGGATCGCCCGCATCGCGCCGAGCAGGCGCCGCCGGTCCGCCCCCGCCAGCTCGCCGAGCACGCCCTCGAGCTGGCTGACCGTCCGCCGGTCGAGCTGCCGGAATGCCGCCCGACCGGCCCGGGTCAGCTCGACCACCTGACGCCGCGCGTCGGCTCCGGACCGCTCCCGACCCACCAGGTCGGCGACCTCGAGCTTGCCCAGAATGCGGCTGAGATACCCGGCATCCAGGTCGAGCCGCCGTTTCAATTCGGCGACCTCGATGCCCTGACCGCTCGGGCTCTGGGCCAGCTCGAAGATAATCCGCGCCTCGGCCAGCGTGTGCGGGGTGTCCAGCAGGCCGTCCTGCAGGACCCCGATAAGCCTGGTGTAGAAGCGGTTGAACTCGCGGACCTCGACGACCTGATCACGTAACTCGCTCATCGCCGACCTCACCTTATTGCCGGAGTCAACATATTCGTTGACTCAGGCAACAGTATCACCAATCGGCGAACGACCCGTCGGTATGCCGCCAGGTCGGCGTGCGCCACGAATGCCCCACCGCACCGGCCTTCCGCACCGCGGCCTCGTCAATCTCGATCCCGAGCCCGGGACCGGTCAACCGCGCGATGTGGCCGTCAACGATGCGCAGCACGGAGGTATCGGCGACGTAGTCGAGCAGGTCCGCGCCGACGTTGTAGTGCATCTTCATGCTCTGTTCCTGGATCAGGAAGTTGGGGGTGGCGAAGTCGATCTGCAGCGACGACGCGAGCGCGATCGGCCCCAGTGGACAGTGCGGCGCCACCAGCGCGCCGAAGGTCTCGGCCAGCGCGGCGATGCGACGGGTCTCGGAGATACCGCCGGCGTGCGACAGATCCGGCTGCGCCACGGCGATTCCGGCCTGCAGTGCGGGCAGGAAATCGGTACGGGAGAAGAGCCGCTCGCCGGTGGCGATCGGCACCGTGGTGTCGGCGACGACCCGACCCAGCGCGTGCCCGTACTCCGGCAGCACCGGCTCCTCCACGAAAAGCGGCCCGTACGGCGCCAGCAGCGGGATCACCCGGCGTGCCATGGGTACCGAGAACCGGCCGTGGAAGTCGACCGCCACGTCCCGGTCCGGACCGATCGCCTCACGTACCGCCGCCACCCGCTCGGCGACCGCGGTGGCCTCGCGATGGGTGTCGATCGGATTGAGCACGCCGGCGCCGTTCATCTTCACCGCCGTCATGCCGGTGCCGACCAGCCGGGCGGCGTCCTCGGCCACCGCGCTCGGACTGTCCCCGCCGATCCAGCCGTACACCCGGACCTTGTCCCGCACCGGGCCGCCCAGCAGTTCGTGCACCGGCGCGCCCCGCACCTTGCCGGCGATGTCCCAGAGCGCCTGGTCGATGCCGGCCAACGCACTGGAGAGCACCGGCCCGCCGCGGTAGAACCCGCCCTTGGCCAGCATCTGCCAGTGGTCCTCGATTCGCAGCGGATCCGCGCCGAGCAGCACCTCCGACATCTCGGCCACCGCGGCCCGGACCGAATCGGCCTTACCCTCCACGATCGGCTCGCCCCAGCCGACCACACCGTCGTCGGTCTCGATACGGAGAAACAACCAGCGCGGCGGGACCAGAAATGTTTCGATCCTGGCGATTTTCATGCGGCACTCCATCCAGAGCGTTCGGGTCGCGACCATTATGAATCACACCCGCGGGCCGGATCCGGCCACCAAAACCGGCGCACTATAAGGAAAGCGCATCATCGTCGGCCCACCACCTCCGGGCGACCGCAGTAGCATGGGCTCAACAACGACTGCGCACGACGAAAGCGAAACGGCGGCGAGCATGTCGGATTCAGCGAAGCGCTATCAGGCCCTCACCGAGGAACAGGCGCAGCATTTCCTGGACAAGGGATACGTCGTTATTCACGACTGCTTTTCCCGGGAGGCCGCGGCCGAGCTGACCTCGTCGGTGTGGACCCGCCTCGGCTACGACCCGGACGACCAGAGCACCTGGGCCGAGCCGTCCATCCACATGCCGGGCCACCGCACGTTGGACGTATCGACGTTCGCGCCGAAGGCGTGGCAGGCGGCGTGCGACCTGGTCGGCGGCGAGGACCGCGTCGCCAAGCCGTACACCTGGGGCGACGGGTTCATCGTCAACCTCCGGATGGGCGCCGACGAGCCGTGGGCCCCGGCCTCACCGCGCTCAGGTGGCTGGCACAAGGACGGCGACTTCTTCCGACATTTCCTGGACTCCCCCGAGCAGGGCCTGCTGACCCTGGTCCTCTGGTCGGACGTCGAGCATCAGGGCGGCGCCACTTTCGTCGCCGCCGACTCGGTCGGGCCGGTCGCCCGCCGGCTCGCCGCCCACCCCGAGGGCGTGCTGCCGGGCGGTTTCTCCGACCTGATCGAGGATTGCGACGAGTTCGTCGAGGGCACCGGCCGGATCGGCGACGTCTTCCTGCTGCACCCGTTCATCCTGCACGCCAAGGCGCAGAACGTCCGGCGACTGCCGCGGCTGATCACCAACCCGCCGATCCACCTGACCGAGCCGATGCGCTTCGACCGGGAGGACCCGGCCGAGCATTCGCTGGTCGAGCAGTCCGTATTGCGGGCGCTCGGGGTCGACCGGTACGAATTCAGGGCGACCGCGGCCCGGGAGCGGCTGGTGCCCGAGCGGGTCCGGCGCCAGCAGGCGATGAAGGTCGCCGAGGAGGCCCGGCTCGCCGCCGGCTCGCGGTAGGGGCTTGGGCTCGCCCATCCCGGCGGGCGCCCCCACCCGACCGAAGCGTGCTTTACCCGATCACAACCCGCACCAGCCCCGATCAAAGCGTGCTCTACCCGATCACAACCCGCACCCCACCCGATCAAAGCGTGCTCTACCCGAAGCGCGCTTTACCCGATCACAACCCGCACCCGCCCCGATCAAAGCGCGCTTTACCCGGCGCGGAGGCACTCGGTGACGGGTAAAGCGCGCTTCGATCGGTGCCGGGCGGTCCCCGGAAGCGGGGCGGGCGCGCTTCGATCGGTGCCGGCGACGTGAGCCAGCGAGCAGCACCAGACAAGGGACTTGACATGTGATTGGTCAATCACTAACTTCATCTGCATGCCACCGACCAGCGTCACCCGCCAGACCGCCGACCAGCGACGGGAGACCGTCCTGCGGGCCGCGATCGAGGAGTTCGCCCACGGCGGCCTCAACGGCACCAGCACTCAGGCGATAGCGGCCCGGGCCGGGATCAGCCAGCCGTACCTCTTCCGACTGTTCCCCAACAAGAAGGCGCTGTTCATCGCCGTCCTGCAGGACGCCTACCGCCAGGTCGTGGAGCGGTTCGAGGCCGCGGTCGGCGACGCCACCGGCGACGAGGCGCTGCAGGCCATGGCCGTGTCCTACACCGAACTCATCGCCGACCGGACCTTCCTTCTGCTGGCGCTGCAGGGTTTTGCCGGTTGCGACGACGAGGACGTACAGAACGCGACGCGGCGCTGTTTCCGCGACGTCTGGTACGCGGTCGAACGGTTATCCGGGGCCGATCCCGACACGGTCCGGATGTTCTACGCCACCGGGATGCTGTGCAACGTCGTAGCGGCGATGCAACTGGACGAGGTCAACGAGCGCTGGGCCAAGCTGGCCTCCCCCTCGAGCAAGAGCATGACCCCGACGATCGACACCAAGAACTAGCCCCTTTTTAGCGCAGCACCCTGCATTACACCTGTTCCGACTTGTTAGTGACCAATTACTACTTAGGAGTCTCGCGATGACCCGCAATCGCCTGATCTGGACCTTCGTGGTGACCTCGGTCGCCGCGTTCATGGGCAGCCTCGACAACCTTGTGGTGACGATGGCGCTGCCCTCGATCCGGGAGAACCTGCATGCCGGCCTGTCCGGGCTGGAATGGACGGTCAACGCCTACACGCTGACCTTCGCCGTCTTCCTGCTCACCGGCGCGGCCCTCGGCGACCGATTCGGCCGCCGCCGGGTCTTCACCGCCGGGCTGGCGGTCTTCACCCTCGCCAGCGCCGCCGCCGCACTGGCGCCCAACGTCGACATGCTCGTCGCCGCCCGGGCGATCCAGGGCCTGGGCGCCGCCACGATCCTGCCGCTGTCCATGACAATCCTGTCTGCTGCCGTCCCGGCCAACCGGCGGGGCGCCGCCCTGGGCATCTGGGGTGCGGTCTCCGGCCTCGGCGTCGCGATCGGCCCGGTCGTCGGCGGCGCGGTGGTCGAGGGTGCCGCATGGCAGTGGATCTTCTGGCTGAACGTCCCGGTCGGCCTGCTCATCATCCCGGCCGCCTGGACCAAACTGACCGAAACGCACGGCCCGAGCCGGCGGCTCGACCTGCCCGGTGTCGTCCTGGCCAGTGCGGGACTCTTCGGCGTCGTGTTCGGCGTGGTGCGCGGCAACACCCACGGTTGGACCAGTTCGAGCGTGCTGTCCGGCCTGATCCTCGGCGGCCTGCTCCTCGTCGGCTTCGGCCTGTGGGAGAGGCGCACCGAGACACCGATGCTGCCGCTGCGGTTCTTCGCCAACCGCACCTTCACCGCGGTCAACATCGCGAGCATTCTGTTCAGCTTCGGGATGTTCGGCGCGATCTTCCTGCTGGCCCAATCGCTGCAGATCGTGCAGCACTACTCGCCGCTGCAGGCCGGGATCCGGACCCTGCCGTGGACCGGAATGCCGATTCTGCTGGCCCCGATCGTCGGACCGCTGGCCGACAGGATCGGCGGTCGGCCGCTGATCGCCGGCGGCCTGGCGATGATGGCCGCGGGCCTCGGCTGGCTCACCCTGGTGCTCTCCCCGACCGCCTCGTACGCGTCGATGGTGCCGGCCTTCGTTCTGGCCGGAGCCGGCATGAGCATGTTCTTCGTGCCGGTCGGGACCGTGGTGCTCGGCGCAGTACGCCGGGACGAGCAGGGTGTCGCTTCCGGCGCCAACAACGCGATCCGCGAGGTCGGCGGCGTCTTCGGAGTCGCGGTGCTCTCGAGCATCTTCGCCTCCGGCGGCAGCTACGCGACCGCACAGTCCTTCATGGACGGGCTCAAGCCGGCCGTCGCCGTGGGAGCAGTGGTGGTCGCTCTCGGCGCCATCGTCGCGCTGGCCATTCGGCGCCAGCGGCCCGAGCCCGAGGTCGACGAGGTGCCGGAGCTGGAACTCGAAATGGCCTGACACCTATAGAAAACCGGGATCCCCGTCGGACACCAGTCCGGCGGGGATCCCGTCTCTCGCGCGGTGTGGCGGCTCGTCGATCTTGACCTTATGGCTGGACAAACCGGACACCAGACCGCCAAGGTCAAGATCGGCGGGAGAGAACGATTTCCAATCGACGGACGACGTTCGGAACGTTAGATGACGACCACGCCGCTGGGCTCGGACGACAGTCCCAACTCGACGGTGCCGGTCACCTTCAGCGTCTTCGTGCTGATCGCCTGCACCGTGCTGGCCGCATTGTTGGTGACCCAGATCGAATCGGCGGTGGCATTGATGCCGGTCGGCACGTGCCCCGTCTCCACGGTCGCGGTGACCCGCAGCCGTTTCGGGTCAATCACTGAAATCGTGTCGGCATTGGCATTCGTGACATAGGCGGCCGAGCCGTCCGGGTGGAACGCGACATTCCAGGGGTAATTGCCAACCTTGATCGTCCCAACCCTGGCGTGCCGCCTGGTGTCGATGACCGAGACGGCATTGCGGCGGGATTCCACCACATAGGCGTGCTTCCCGTCCGGGCTGATCCCGACGCCATGGGCCCGGCCGTTATCGGTGATCCGCGCACGGACCCGCTGGGTGCGGGCGTCGATCACCGAAACGCCGTCGTAGCAGGCAACGTAGATCGACGAACCGTCCGGCGTGATCGCGATCGTCTGCGGGGCAAGGCCGACGTCGATCTGGCCGACGACCTTGTCCGTCGCGGTGTCGATCACCGAAACCGTGTGCGAACCGCCGGCTCCGGTGTCCGGACCGGTATTTGCGACGTAGGCCAGTTTTCCGTCCGGCGCCATCGCGATGCCGTGCGGATAAAGGCCGACCGTGATGTCCCCGGTGATCTTCTTGCTCGCCACATCGAGCACCGACACGTCACTCGCGCCGGAGTTGGTGACGTAGATCTTCCTGCCGTCCGGCGTCGCCGCGATCCCGTACGGGTTGGAACCGCCGTCGATGCTCGTCACCAGTTTGTTGGTCGAGGTGTCGATCACGGCAATGGAGTACGAGACGATCGTCGGCACGTAGGCCAATGGAGCGCTGGTGGCGGGCACCGCCCTGCCGGAGACAGCGGCCAGAATTCCCGGGAACGACGTGCCGGCGACGCCGTTGGGGAAGTCGTCGCGGTGCGTGGTGGCGGTCTCGGTGAGCCGGCTCATCGTGTACGGGTGCGCGCCACCGAGGGTCTGCGGCACCGCGGTCGCCTTGACCGGGCTGCCGGAATTCTGGTGCGGCGGCGTCTGGTCGGCGCCGGGCAACTGGGCCGGGGGCAGGTTCGCCACGTCGTATTCTGCCTGCCACAGCGCCTTTTCGGTCGGCGGAAGCTGTGGCGCGGGCCGGTGCGACGGGAACCCCAACGCGGAAGTCAGGTCGCCGAAGGTCTGGCGCCGCCAGTCGCTGATGTTCGTCTCGCGGACCCCGGTGATGCGCTCCAGGAACTGCAATACCGAGGTGTGGTCGAAATTGTCGCTGCAGACGAACCCGCCCTGCGTCCACGGCGAGACGATGATGGCCGGCACTCGGATTCCGGCGCCGATCGGCAGTCCGTCGACGAATTCCGCGGCGGTGCCGGCTGGCGGAGTGGGCGGCACGACGTGATCGAATAGGCCGTCGTTCTCGTCGTAATTCAGAATGAATACCGTCTTGGCCCACAGCTCCGGATTCGCCGCCACCGCCTCGAGTTTGCGGGATACGAAATCCGCGCCGGAGGCCGGAATGTAGTCCGGGTGCTCACACTGCGGCGAGGTCGGGACGATCCAGGAGACGGTCGGCAGTTTGCCGTGCGCCGCGTCGTACTCGAACTGGTCGGAGGCACTGATCGCCAGGCCGTGCTTGTAGAGTGGGGATTTCGAGTCGGCATCCTGGTACGCCTTGAAGAACTCCAACGGGTTGCACCCGTAGTCGTCCTCCTCCTGGTAGACGTGCCAGGAGATTCCGGCCTCGGTGAGCCGCTCCGGATAGGTCGTCCAGGTGTACGGCGAGGGGACCACATTGCTGGTCACCGGGCCGCCGCCGGTGCCGTCCGGGTCGATCATTCCGGTCCAGTGGTAGAACCGGTTGGGCCACGTCGGCCCGAGCAGCGAGCAGTGATAGCCGTCGAGAATGGTGAACGACTCGGCCAGCGCGTACTGGAATGGAAGGTCGTCGCGGGTGTAATAACCCATTGTGTACGGGCCGTGGGCGTCGCCGTCCGCCTTGCGATGCGCGGGCAGCCAGTTGTCCATCTTGCCGTCGTTCCAGGCCGAGTGCTGCACCGCCCAGGCATGGCTGGTCGACGGAATCGCCTGTGAACTGGTGGTTTTGGTGTCGAGATGGAAGGGCAGCAGGTAGCCGTCCGGGTTCTTCGCGTCCGGCTGGTAGAAGACCGACTTCCCGGTGGAAAGGGTGATCGCGTCCGGGTCGTCGAAGCCACGGACGCCCTTCATGGCCCCGAAGTAGTGGTCGAACGAGCGGTTCTCCTGCATCAGAATCACCACATGCTCGATATTGCGCAGCGAACCCGGCTTGACCGGCGAGGCGAGCGCGCGCCGCAGATTGGGTGGCAGCACCGAGGAAATCGCGGTAGCTCCGGCAACTCCGGCGGCCGAGCCCAACAGGCGACGGCGAGAAATCTGCGGCATGCGATCCGAGTCCCTTTCCTTGGGCCATATCGACAGCCCTAGGAGCAGACACCCAAACCGGTATGGAACGCAAGGTTTGCTCGCGAAATTACACCTGGGTTCCAGCCGAACGAATGGCTAATGAAAGACCGCGGGTCCATAAAGGATTGATAAAATCACGGAACGTACCGCTCGAGGACCGCGGAGATCCGGCCGCTGCCGTCGACCCGCAGCGAGGCGTACGGGTGGATACCGCTGCGCAACGCCTTGACCAATTGGGCGGTGGTGCAGGCCTTGGTGGGGTTGGCGTTCCGGTCGAGGGTGACCTGCCCGCCTGAGCAGATGCTCACGGCGCTGCGGACGGTTGGCGTCGCCGCCAGCGGCAGCGAGTGGGTCAGCTTCCCGACCTCGAAGTGGCCGTCGTCGAGGCCACCGCCGACCCAACTGGCCGTCCGGAACCGGATCGCACCGTCGGCGTAGCCGGTGAGATAGCCGGTCACGGTCGTCCCGGCGTACGGCGACCGGTGGGCCGAGACGACCACCGGCTGCTCGGCCGCGGCGGGGACGGTGCGGACGCTGACCGGTGCCGGCACGTTGTGGCGCGAGGTGCCGCCGGTGAGGACGACGAGGATGGCGGCTCCGGCGGCGACAGTGGCTGTGACTGCCAGGCCGGCCCTCAGGGTGCGGTTCATGGCCGTACCTCCCAAACGGTGTCAGCGGGTGTTTCCGCTAGTGACACTCCGTCCGAGTCCGGACATGACGCAGCCGTTGGAAGATGTGGTCCAGGTCACAGCACAGGTCACAACGCAGGTCACAACAGGATCTACAGCTTCAGCGTCTCCAGTTTCGCGGTGATACCGGCCGCCCCCGCCTGCTCCAGGCCGCGGCCGAGGCTGACCCTGGCCACCCGCAGCTCGGCGAGCCGGGCCAGGTCCGGCGCCTTGGGATGCAGCATCACATTGACCGGAACGCCTGCCTCGGCGACGAACCGGCCGATGGCGGCGGCGTCGGCGAGGAAGATCGGGTAGACGCAGTCGGCGCCGGCCGCCGCGTACCGCCGGGCCCGGGCCAACCCGTCCTCGACCGCACCGCCGCTCAGGAAGACGTCGACCCGCGCGTTCAGCACGATGTCGACCCCGGCCGTACGACCGGCCGCCTTGATCGCGGCGATCCGGTCCGCCTGCTCGCCGGCATCCCGCAGGCCGCCCGCGGCGTGGTCGGTGTCCTCGACGTTCAGCCCGACGGCCCCGGCCTCCAGCAACGCCTCGACGAGGTCCGTGGGAGCGAGGCCGTAGCCGCTCTCCAGATCGGCGGTCACCGGCACCTCGACCCGCCGGGATATGCGCCGTACCGCCGCGAGCATTTCAGCGACCGGCACGTTTTCGCCGTCGTCATAACCCAGCGCCGCGGCGACGCCCGCACTGGTCGTCGCCACGGCCGGGAAGCCGTGCTCGGCGACGAGCCGGGCACTGGCGGCGTCCCAGGCATTCGGCAGGATCAGCGGGGATCCATTGTGGTGCAAGCCTTTCAGAGCGGCGGCCTGCGCGGCGGGATCGGTCACGGCCGCGGAAGCGCTCTGCTGCTGACCTGCAGCCGGTTGTACGTGTTGATGGTCGTAATCGCGAGCAACAGATAGGACAGTTCCTCGGGCGTGAATTCCTTCTCCGCTCCTTCCCACACGTCGTCCGGCACGTGCGTCTCCGCGACCAGAGTGACCGACTCGGCCAGAGCCAACGCGGCCCGCTCCTTCGCGGTGAAGAACGGCGCCTCCCGCCAGGCCGAGACGGCGAACAGGCGACGCTCGTCCTCCCCCGCCTTGAGTGCGTCCCTGGTGTGCATGTCCACGCAGTAGGCGCATCCGTTGATCTGGGAGCACCGAAGCTTCACCAGTTCGGCCAGCACCGGGTCGAGGTGCGGATTGATCGCCCTGCTGACGGCGTACAGCGCCTTGAACGCCTCGGGGGCGTGGTCGGGGATGGAGATTCTGGGTTGCGGAACGACGTAATCACTCATGGCTCACACGCTACGGCCAAACTGGACCAGCCGTATGATCCAGAATGATGCCAGAATCCTGGACCAGAGTGCACGACCTGCACCTCGACCTGACCCCCGGTGTGGGCCGGCGGGTGGCGCTGGAAAACGCGCTGCGCCAGGCGATCCGCTCCGGTGCGCTGAGCGCGGGCACGGCGCTGCCGTCGTCCCGGTCGCTGGCCGCCGATCTGGGGCTGGCCCGCGGCACCGTCGTCGAGGCGTACGCCCAGCTCTCCGCCGAGGGCTACCTGCGCAGCCGGGCCCGCTCCGGCACCCAGGTCGCGACCGGCCCGGTGGCGACCGCCGCTGCGCCGGCACCGCCACGGCGCGATCCGGCCCCGATCCGGATCGACCTGCGCCCGATCACCGCCGACGTCAACGGCTTCCCGCGTACGGCCTGGCTCGGCGCGCTCCGGCACGCGCTGACCACGGCGCCGGACACCGCCCTGCGGTACGGCGACTCGCAGGGCGACGAGCAGCTGCGGGGCGCGCTCGCGACGTACCTGGGGCGGTCCCGCGGAGTACGGACCACACCCGATCGGATCGTCGTCTGCGCCGGCTTTTCACATGGCCTGTCGCTGCTCTGCCAGGCGTTGGCGCGGGCCGGGGCGACGACGCTCGCGGTCGAGGATCCGAGCCTGCGGCCGAGCCGGGACACCGCCGAGCACGCCGGCCTCGCGACCGTGGGGGTGCCGATCGACGACCGCGGCCTGCGGGTCGACGAACTCGGCGCGGTCGACGCGTGCCTGGTCACCCCGGCGCACCAACTGCCGCTGGGGGTGTCGCTCGACGCCGGACGCCGTACCGAGCTGCTGGCCTGGGCCGCGGCCACCTCGGGGCTGGTGGTGGAGGACGACTACGACGGCGAATTCCGGTACGACCGGCAGCCGGTCGGCGCGATCCAGGGCCTCTCGCCGGAGGCGGTCGCCTATGTCGGGACGGTGAGCAAGTCGCTGGCCCCGGCGCTGCGGCTGGGCTGGCTGGTGTTGCCGGAGCGGCTGGTCGAGCCGGTGGTCCGGTTGCGGCACCGGGTTGACCGGCACAGCCCGACCCTGGATCAGTTGGCGCTGGCCCGGCTCATCACAACCGGGCAGCTCGACCGGCATCTGCGCCGGATGCGGCTGCGCTACCGGCGCCGGCGGGAGGTCGTGCTGGCGGCGCTGTCGCGGATCCCGGGCATCACGGTGACCGGGATCGCGGCCGGCTATCACGCCACCGTCCTGTTGCCGCCGGACAGCTCGGAAACCGCTGTGCTGCACGCATTGCGGCTTGCGGGGATCGCGGCCGACGGGCTAGCGGACTATCGGGAGCGGCCGGGCCGGGCCGGCCTGGTCATCGGCTACGGAACCCCGCCGCAGCACAGTTTCCCGGCCGCCGTCGAATCCTTCGCCACCATCCTCCGCGCCGCCCTCTGACCCGGCGCCGGCGCTGGCCCGACTCAGGCGCGGTGGGTCCAGCGACCGGCGAGCATGGTGCCGTAGACCGGCATATCCCGCAGCTGCGCCACTTCCGCGCTCTCCGGGTCACCGTCGGTGACCACCAGATCGGCCTGGTCGCCGCCCGCGATCCCGGTCCGGCCGAGCGCGGCTGCCGCCAACGCCTGGCGCAGGGTGATCGCCTGTTCGGGATGCCAGGCGGGCCGGTCGTCGTCCGTGCGGGCCACGGCCGCGGCGATGCCGTCCCACGGATCCAGCGGCGCCACCGGGGCGTCCGAGCCGATCTGCAACTCAGCGCCGGCCGCGATCAACTCCGCATAAGGGAACGCGCGATCGGTCCGACCGACCCAGTGCAACTCGGCCACATCACGGTCGTCGGGCTGGTGCGCCGGTTGTACGCCGGTGATCAGCCCGGGCCGGGCGAATCGGGCCAGGTCGCGTCGTTCCAGCAACTGCGCGTGCTCGATCCGGCCCGGGCAGTCGACCTGCTCGAACGCGGTCAGCGCGATGTCGTTGGCGTGATCGCCGATGGCGTGCACCGCCGGATGCAGCCCGGCCCGGGCGGCCGCGGCCATCCGCATCCGCAGCTGATCGGGCGGCGTTACCAGCTGACCGTACGAACGGCCGCCCGGATAGGGATCGTGGCAGTAGGCCGACCGGGTGTTGAGCGAGCCGTCGACGAACATCTTCACCGGCCCGACCGTCGCCAGTCCGGCGGTGCCCTCGACGACGTCGCCATTACGCAGACCACGCGCGATCGCCTCCTCCAGCCGGGCCACCGGAATCGAGCAGCGCACCCGCACCTGCACGCCGCCGGCACCGAAGCGCCGCTGCCAGTCCACGACGTTGTCGGCCATTTCGAAATCCAGAATGCCGACGACTCCGCGCGCCGCCGCGGCGGCGCTCGCCTCGACCACCCACTGGTCCAATTCCTCGACCGAGGCCTGCGGAAATGCCGCGGTGATGGCGAAGCACTCCTCCTCACGGACCACTCCGGTCGAATGTCCGCCGGCGCCGACAACCGCCAGCGCGGCCGGACTCAGCCATGCCGTGTGCAGGTCGTTGCTGGTGATCAGCACCTGCCGGCCGGGCAGCGCCGCTTCGAGCATGTCCTTGTGTGGGGAGTCCGACCACAGTCCGTCCCGGAAGCCTCCACCGAAAATCACCCCGCTGGGAGCATTCTTGCCGATTATCTCGACCGCCTCCGCCGCCGAACCCGCAGCCGACACGTCGATCCGGCGGCGCGCGGCGGCCCACTGCACGGAATGCACGTGCGCATCCCACAGCCCGGGCAGGACCGTCCGGCCATCCAGGTCCAGTGATTCCGCACCTGACGGCAGCGACTGTCCGATGTGGACTATCCGGCCCTCGGCGACGGCGATGTCGCGGACCGGTCCGCCGGCCCCGATCCGCGCGTTGCGCAGCAGGCCGGTCATGAGGCAGCCTCCGGAGTGAGCATCGCAGCGAGCGCCAGCGAGCAAGGAGCGGAGCGAAGGCGGCGGCCGGGGTAGCCGGTCATGCTTCTCCGTTCGCGTCCCGCTGCCGCTTGAACTCTTCCCAGTCCTCGAGCATCTTGCGGTGGTAGGTCTCGAGCCAGGTCATGTAGTCGCGCATGTTCGCCAACCGGCGGCGGGGCGCCTCATCGCGCTTTCCCAACTTCGCCAGCGCGTCCTCGGCGAAGGTGACCCGACGGCGCAGATACTGCCGCTCGCCGGCCAGGAAGGTGCCCCAGACATCGTCCTCGGCTTTGAAGTAGTAGCTGCGCTCGCCGGGGATGGCCACCTGCTTGATGAACCCGATCTCGGCCAACCGGCGGGTGGTGGTGGAGATCGACCCGGCGCTGGCGTGCAGCTGCTCGGACAGCTCGGCGGTGGACACATGCGGAGCGTTGCTGAACATCAGGTAGCCGACTATGCGGCCCTCCATCCGGGGGGCGCCGAGCGCCGTCCAGACCAGGCCCATCTCCTCGACCAGCCGGCCCCGCTCCTCGTCACTGATACCCACTGCCGTGTCCTGCCGCTGTGCCATCCACCCTCCCCGGTGCTCATATCGTGCCCTATGCCCCTGCCGTGCCGCCGAACTTCGTGGCAACCGGCAGGTGCAGCCTAGCCAATCACAGGTTCGCAACATTCAATTTACATTGAAACTTCACGGAGTTGGACTCATCGGGGGTACGCTCTGTCCAGCTTCAGGCTCCCGGACCGGGGGCCTGAAGCAACCCAGATCCCAACGCGATCGCCGAAGAACCGGCCTGCCGCACTTTCTGCCTGCCCTGGCAAGTACCTGGCTATCACTGGCAAATCATTGGCACTGGCAAGCATTGGACATTCTCATGAACAAAAGGTTGATCGCACCGGCCGCCATGGCCATGGTGCTGGGCGTGGCCGGCTGCGGCTCGAGCGGTGGCTCGACCTCCTCCTCCGGCGGCAGCGGCAGCGGCTCGTTCTCGATCGGCGACGACGAGCCCGACCACCTCAACCCCGGTCAGGCCACCGGCGCGTACGACGAGGTGCACGCGCTCTTCGCACCACTGGCCAAAGTGGACCAGAACGGCAAGCTGGTGATGGTGCAGGCGCAGTCGATCACGTCGTCGGACAACCAGACGTGGACGGTGAAGATCAAGCCTGGCTGGACCTTCCACAATGGAGAAAAGGTCACGGCGCAGAGCTACGCCGACGGGTGGAATGCCACCGCCTACGGCCCCAATGCCTGGGGAAACAACGGTGAGCTGTCCAACGTCGCCGGCTACCCGGCCCTCAACCCGGCCAAGGGAAAGCCCACGACGAAGACGCTGTCCGGCGTGACTGTCGTCAACCCGACCACCCTCAAGGTCACCCTCATCAAGCAGGACAGCCAGTTCCCGTTGGAACTCACCGCCGGCCAACCGGCGTTCGAGCCGTTGCCGAAGGTGGCATTCAAGGACCTCAAGGCGTACGACCAGGCACCGGTCGGCGACGGCGCGTTCGAGATGGACGGCACCTGGAAGCACAACACGTCGATCACGGTGAAGCGGTACGACAAGTACAAGGGCACCAAACCCAAGGCCGACAAGATCGTCTTCAAGATCTACAGCGACCTGCACACCGCCTACACCGACGCGCAGGGCGGCAACGTCGACATCGTCAACGTCCCGCAGGACAAGTACGGCCAGGTCAAGACCGATTTCCCGGACGCCAACATCGCCTACAACGCACCGGCGATCGACTACCTGGGATTCCCGCTCTACGACAAGCGGTTCTCCGACATCCGCCTGCGCCAGGCGATTTCGCTGGCCATCGACCGCAATGCGGTCAACAAGGCGATCTTCGGCGGGATGTATTCACCGGCGACGTCCCTGACCCCGCCGGCCGAGATCGGCGCCAAGACCGGGATCTGCGACTTCTGCACGTTCGACCCGACCAAGGCGAAGCAGTTGCTGGCCGCGGCCGGTGGCTGGAAGGGCCCGCTGCAGATCTGGTATCCGGCCGGCGTCGGATACGACCAGACGTTCGCCGCGATCGCCAACCAGATCCGGCAGAACCTCGGCATCAAGGACGTCAAGCTCAAGGGCCTGCCCGGCTTCGTGCAGTACTCGCAGGAGCAGCTGGACAAGAAGATCGACGGCCCCTACCGCGGCCACTGGGGCGCGCTGTACCCCAGCATGCAGAACACCCTGACGGCGCTGTTCACCGCGACCGGCGACGGGCACAACGAGACCTGGTATTCCAGTCCGAAGGTGGATTCGCTGCTGGCTCAGGCCAACGCGGCCAGCGGTGACGCCGCCACCGCGCTCTACAACCAGGCGCAGGAACAGGTCCTGAAGGACTTCCCGGTGGTGCCCCTGTTCTTCGCCAAATACGTCTACGTGCACAGCAAGAACGTCTCAAACGTGATCATCGACGTCAACCAGATCGAGCTGGACCAGGTCACCCCCAAGTAGGGAGAACAGTGCTCATCGACCCGATCGCCAGGCTGGCCGACGTGCCGGAATTCACCGAATTCCCGACCGTCGACGAGCTGGTCAGCCGGTGCGAGCGCATCGCCGAAAATCACCCGGACATCGCCAGCACCCGCCGGATTGGCACGTCGCGACTCGGCGAAGCACTGCGGTGTCTGACGATCCAGGGCGGCGATGCCCACGCAGTCGTGTTCGGCAGCGTGCATCCGAATGAGCCGATCGGCAATCTCACCGCCCTGCACCTCGCCGAGACGCTCTGCGCCGACGCGGAACTGCGGGCCGAGTTGGGTTACACCTGGCACATCATTCCCTGCATCGACCCGGACGGGACCCGGTTGAACGAGGGCTGGTTCGCCGGCCCGTTCGACCGGGCCCACTACGGCCGGAATTTCTACCGGCCGGCGCCGAACGAGCAGGTCGAGTGGACCTTCCCGTTCGCCTACAAGGACGCCTATTTCGACCGGATGATGTCGGAGACCCAGGCGCTGATGCGGCTGATCGACGACACCAAACCGGCCTTCATGTGTTCGTTGCACAATGGCGAGTTGGGCGGCATCTACTACTACCTGTCCCGGTCGGCGCCGCAGCTCTATGACACGCTGCACGCCATTCCGGCCGCACTCGGTCTTCCGCTGGACACCGGCGAGCCCGAAGTCCCTTATGTGGAGCGGTTTGCGCCGGCGATCTTCCACATGATCCGCAGCTCCGACCAGTACGACTTCGCCGAGAGCCTCGGGTTGGAGGCGGCCGATCGGGACTGCGGTGAGTCCAGCGCGTCCTACGCCGAGAAATACGGCACGATGACGCTGGTGACCGAGGTGCCCTACTGGTCTCATCCCGACATCGACGACCAGACCGAGACCGCCGACCGCTATTCCGATGTGCTCCGCCGACGCGGCGCCGGATTGACGGACATGACGGACCGGCTCGCCGAAATCCTGGCGGCGGTCAGCCCCGACCTCTCGACCGAATCGCCCTATCTGCGGGCCAGCAGGGCCTTCATTCCGAGTATTTCGCGGACCGCCCGGCAGGACGCGGGTCGCGCCGCCGCGGCCGAGAACGACCGACCCGCCACGGTAGCGGAACGGTTCGCCTGCGCCGACCTGGTGCATTGTTTCCGGCTGCGCTACGGCGGAATGCTGCTCCGGGCGCTGGACGGCGAGTTGGCGGTCGGCAACGGGACTCCGGCGATCCGCGAGCAGCACGCGGCGCTGGCGGAGACCTACCAGCAATGGTGCGACGAGGCGCGGAAAGCCACCCCGGCCGAGACCATTCCGATCGGTAAGCTCGTGGCCGTCCAGTTCGGCGCTATCTTGGCCACCGCCACGCATATCCGTTCGGAGGAATAGCCTTGGGCCGGTACGTCGTCCGCCGCATCCTCCAGCTGATCCTGGTCTTCATCGGCGTGACGCTGCTGATCTACGGGATGGTCTATGCCCTGCCCGGCGATCCGATCCGCGGTATGGCCGGCGACCGCCCACTCTCGCCCAGCGTCGTACACGCATTACAGGAGCGGTATCACCTCAACGACCCGTTCTTCGTACAGTACGGGAAATACGTCTGGGGGCTGCTGCACGGCGACCTCGGCCAGGATTTCAACGGCAACAATGTCTCGACGCTGATGAGTCAGCGGTGGCCGGTGACGATCAGCCTGGCGCTGACTGCCTGGGTCATCGAGGTGATCTTCGGGATCGTGCTGGGCATCATCGCCGCGCTGCGCCGCGGCCGGTGGCTCGACCACACCGTCCTGGTATTCACGATCGCGGTCATTTCGGTGCCGATCTTCGTGCTCGGCTATACGGCGCAACTCCTGCTCGGCGTCAAGACGCACATCCTGCCGGTCTCCGGTGTCGCCGACGGCTGGCCGGTCAGCTATATCCTGCCCGCGGTAATCCTGGCCGCGTTCGGGCTGGCCTCGGTGGCCCGGTTGACCAGGACCAGTGTGTTGGAGAATCTCCGCGCCGACTATGTCCGTACCGCCGTCGCCAAAGGGCTTTCCACCCCGCGCATCATTGTCCGGCACGTCCTGCGCAATTCGCTGATCGCCGCGATGACCTATCTGGCCATCGACCTCGGATACCTGCTCGGCGGCACGGTGATCATCGAGGGGATCTTCAACCTGCCGGGCGTCGGCCAACTGCTCTTCACCTCGATCCAGACCCACGAAGGCGCCGTCGTGGTCGGTGTCTCGACCGCGCTGGTCCTCATCTTCCTGCTGGCCAATTTGATCGTGGACCTGCTCTACGGCGTGCTCGACCCGAGGATCCGCTATGAGTGACAGCCTGATGAGCAGCGAGGCCGGCGTCGCCGCGGAGGTCGAGCCGACCGGGCGCCAGGCCACCCTGCTCGCCGACGCCTGGCACGACCTGCGGCGAAACCCGATCTTCCTGATCGGCGGTTTCATCGTGCTCGTCATGCTCGCGGTGGCGGCCTTTCCCGGGCTCTTCGCCGGCTGGTTCGGGCACGGCGACCCGCGGGTCTGCGTGCTGGGACGCAGCGGCGACCCGTCCTCCGGCGGGCACCCGTTCGGTTTCGACATGCAGGGCTGCGACGTCTACGCCAACGTCATCTACGGCGCCCGCGCCTCGGTGAGCGTCGGCGTGCTCGTCACCGCGATGAGTCTGGCGCTGGCGATGACCCTGGGCAGCATCGCCGGTTTCTACGGGAAGCTCATCGACACCCTGCTGTCCCGGCTCACTGACATCTTTTTCGGATTCCCTTTCATCCTCGGCGCTCTGGTGGTGCTAACCAGCTTCGACACCCGCAACGTGTGGACGGTATCGCTCGTACTCGCGCTTTTTGGGTGGCCGACGATGACCCGGCTGATGCGTTCGACCGTGCTGTCGGTGAAACAGATGGACTATGTCACCGCGGCCCGCGGGCTCGGCGCCAGTGACTGGCGGATCATCCGCAAACACATCCTGCCCAACGCGATCGCGCCGGTGATCGTGATCGCCACCATCACCATCGGCAGTGTCATCGTGGCCGAGGCGTCACTGACCTTCCTCGGGGTCGGGCTGCAGGCGCCGGCCATCTCCTGGGGGCTGCAGCTCGCGAATGCGCAGAACAATTTCCAGACCCACCCGCACCTGCTGCTCTATCCGTCGATCTTCCTGTCCGTCACCGTGCTGAGCTTCATCCTGCTCGGCGACGTCATCCGCGACGCCCTCGACCCGAGGCTGCGATGAGCGCGCCACTGCTCGAGGTCGACGGCCTGTCCGTCGAATTCCGGGTCCGCGGCCAGGTGATCAGGGCCGTCGACGAGCTGAACTATTCGCTCTCGGCCGGCCAGACCCTCGTGCTGCTCGGCGAATCCGGCTCCGGCAAGAGCGTGTCGGCGCTGACCGTGATGGGGCTGCTGGAGCGGCCGCCCGCGGTGATCACCGGCGGCGAGATCCGGTTCGCCGGGGACGACCTGCTGCGGCTGCCGGCGAAACGGCAACGTGAATACCGCGGCCGGAAGATCGCGATGATCTTCCAGGACGCCCTGTCGGCACTGAATCCGGTGCTCAGCGTGGGATTCCAGATCGCCGAAATGATGCGGGTCCACGAGGGACTGTCGCGGTCGGACGCCCGCACCAGAGCGGTCGCATTGATGGACCGGGTACGGATTCCGGCTGCGGCCAAGCGGTTCGGCGACTATCCGCACGAATTCTCCGGCGGAATGCGGCAGCGCATCATGATCGCGATGGCACTCGCCCTGAGCCCGGACATTCTCATCGCCGACGAACCGACCACGGCGCTGGATGTGACCGTACAGGCCCAGATCGTGGCGCTGCTGTCCGAGCTGCGCCAGGACACCTCGATGGCGATGCTGCTGATCACCCACGATCTCGGGCTCGCCGCGGATGTGGCCGACCGGGTCGCGGTGATGTACGCGGGTCGCATCGTGGAGACCGCGACCGCCGCCGAGCTCTACCGGGCGCCGGCCCATCCGTACACGGCCGGGCTGCTCGCCTCGATCCCCCGGGCGAACCGGAAGGGGCAGGCCCTGCTGCCGATCAAGGGCAGCCCGCCGAGCCTGGCCGCCATTCCGTCCGGCTGCGCGTTCCACCCGCGCTGCCCGCTGGCGGCACCGGTGTGCTCGACGGAACGCCCGGAGCCAAGGCAACTCGGGAATGGTCGGGTCAGCGCGTGCCATTTCGCCGAGGAGGTCAGCGATGGCTGAGACCATTCTCGACGTACAGAATCTGGTGAAGCATTATCCGGTGCGGCGCGGGATAATACGACGCGGGACCGGCGCCATCAAGGCGGTGGACGGCGTCGATCTGCAGCTTCGGCAGGGCGAAACCCTCGGCCTGGTCGGCGAATCCGGCTGCGGCAAATCGACGCTCGCCCGATTGCTGATGGCGCTGGAACGCCCGACGGCCGGCACGGTGACCTTCCGCGGCGAGGATATTCACGCGCTGTCCCGGTCCCGGCTGCGGGCGCTGCGCCGCCGGATCCAGATCATCCTGCAGGACCCGTACACCTCGCTCAATCCGCGGATGACCGTCGGCGACCTCGTCGGCGAGCCGTTCGACATTCACCCCGACGCCGCGCCGGCCGGCTCGAAACGCACCCGGGTCGGCGAACTGCTCGAGGTCGTCGGCCTCGATCCGGAACACGCCAACCGATATCCGCACCAATTCTCCGGCGGGCAACGGCAGCGCATCGGCATCGCCCGCGCCCTGGCGCTGCGGCCGGAGGTGGTGATCTGTGACGAGCCGGTTTCGGCGCTCGACGTCTCGGTGCAGGCGCAGGTCGTCAACCTGCTCGTCTCGCTGCAGCAGGAATTCTCGCTCTCGTACCTGTTCATCGCGCACGACCTCTCGGTGGTGCGGCACGTGTCCGACCGGGTCGCGGTGATGTATCTCGGCAAGGTGGTGGAGACCGGCGGGCACGGCGACATTTACGACCACGCCGCCCATCCGTACAGCCAGGCGCTGCTCTCCGCGGTGCCCGAGCCCGATCCGGAACTGCGCGGTCAGCGGGCCACCATCGTGCTGGAGGGTGACGTGCCGAGCCCGGCCGATCCGCCGTCCGGCTGCCGATTCCGCACCCGTTGCTGGTTGGCCGAGGACCGCTGTGCCACCGAGGAACCGGCGCTGACCGAGCGGCCCGGCGTGCCGCACCCGGCGGCCTGCCACTTCGCCGCGGAACGGCCGCCGGTCTCGTAGACCGAGCCGTCCGAACGCCCCTGCCTACCGCCCTTCCGCGCCGATCTTGACCTGGTGGCTGGCTGCTGCCCGGTTTGTCCAGCCAGAAGATCAAGATCGGCGAGGGAGGGTCCGGTTAGGGGTCGTTTGCCTGGTTGCCAGTGAGCCGGTAACTTGTGGAACGCTCAACTATCCGCCGATTCCTGGAGCCGCCTGCATGGCCACCGACACCGATCGCGTCACGTCCGTCGCTGCAGGCGAGAGCTATCCATCGGCGGAGCAGTCCACCGTGGACGCGGGGCTCTTCGTACTCCGCGCCACCGTCGGTCTCTTTATCGCCGCGCACGGCGCGCAGAAGCTTTTCGGCTGGTTCTCCGGACCCGGGATCGGCGGCACCGCGAAGTTCTTCGAGTCGGTCGGCTACGACCCGGGGAAGTTCTTCGCCGTGATCGGCGGGCTCATCGAATTCGGCGGCGGGCTGGCGCTTGTCGCGGGATTCTGCACCCCACTGGTTGGCGCCGCGATTCTCGGCGACATGCTCAATGCAACCTCGGTGAAATGGTCCGGCGGTTTCTTCGGCGGCACCGGTTTCGAATACGAGCTCCTGCTGGCCATCGCCGCCGGCGCGCTCGCGCTGACCGGCCCGGGCCGATTCGCCGTTGACAGAGGCATTCCGGTGCTACGCCGGCACCGTCTGGCCTACGGCGCCGGGGCCGTTGCGGTTGCGCTGGTCATCGCCGCGATCACCATCGCCACCAAGAAATAGCCCGGGATCAGGCGGCGAGGGCGGCGTAGGCGGGCTTGATCACCTCGTTGATCAGCACCAGCCGCTCGTCGAACGGGATGAACGCGGACTTCATCGCGTTCAGCGTGAGCCACTGCAGATCGCTCCAGCCGTAACCGAATGCCTCCACCAGCGCCGCCATCTCCGAGGTCATCGTGCAGCCGCTCATCAACCGGTTGTCGGTGTTGACGGTGACCCGGAAATAGAGCTTGCGCAGCAGCCCGATCGGGTGCTCGGCAATGGATTTGGCCGCGCCGGTCTGGACATTCGAGGTCGGGCACATTTCCAGCGGAATTCTGGTGTCCCGGACGTAGGCGGCGAGCCGGCCCAGCTCGACCCGGCCGTCATCGTGGACGGTGACGTCGTCGATGATCCGCACGCCGTGGCCGAGCCGGTCGGCGCCGCACCACTGGATGGCCTCCCAGATCGACGGCAACCCGAAGCCCTCACCGGCGTGAATAGTGAAATGCGCATTTTCCCGGTGCAGGTATTCGAAGGCGTCCAGGTGCCGGGTCGGCGGGTGACCCGCCTCGGCGCCGGCGATGTCGAATCCCACCGCGCCCGAATCCCGATATTTCACCGCCAGCTCGGCGATCTCCATCGACTGCGCCGCGTGCCGCATCGCGGTGACCAGCAGGCCGACCCGGATCGTCCGGCCGGCCGCCTCGGCCGCCGCCGTACCGCGGCGGAATCCCTCCAGCACGGCGTCGATCGCCTGCTCATGGGTCAGACCACGTTCGACGTGCAACTCGGGCGCGAATTTCACCTCGGCGTAGACGACGCCGTCATTGGACAGGTCCTCGATACATTCCTCGGCAACCCTGATCAGGGCCTCCTCGGTCTGCATCACCCCGACGGTGTGCGCGAAGGTGTCGAGGTAGCGCTCCAGCGAACCGGAGTGGGCGGCGCCGAGAAACCAACTGCCCAGCTCCACCGGATCGGTCGTGGGAAGGGCAGAGTAGCCCGTTGCCGCCGCGAGGTCGACAACCGTCGCCGCGCGCAGTCCTCCGTCGAGATGGTCATGCAGCAGGACTTTCGGGGCGCTGCGGATGGTTTCGGCGGACAAAGGTGTCGACATGGCCGCACTCTAGCGGAGCGACTTGGGAGCGCAGCCATCCACCAGCGGAGCGACTTGGGAGCGCAGCCATCCACCAGCGGGTCGGCTCCATCTCAGCCGACGCGCTCCACCAGCAACGGAAGCGGGACCTGCGGGCCGTCGAGGGTGACCGCGCCGTCCAGCCCGGCAATGACGTCCGGCAGCCGGCCGGCGTCGTCGGTGTGCAACTCCAGCAGCGGCTGTCCGGGCCGTACGTCGTCGCCGACGTCGACCAGGCAGCGCACGCCGGCAACGGCGGAGACCGGATCCTCCTTACGGGCCCGGCCCGCGCCGAGCCGCCAGGCCGCCACCCCCACGGCGTACGCATCCAGCCTGGTCACCCGGCCGCCGGCCGAGGCGGTGATGGTGTGGGTCTCCGGCGCGACCGGCAATGCGGCGTCAGGATCGCCGCCCTGGGCCCGGATCATCCGGCGCCAGACGTCCATCGCCCGGCCGTCCCGCAGCGCGGCCTCGGGGTCCACATCGGACAGTCCGGCCAGGGTCAGCATTTCCCGGGCGAGCAGGAGGGTCAGCTCCACCACGTCGGCCGGGCCACCGCCGGCGAGCACCTCGACCGACTCGGTCACCTCGAGCGCATTGCCGACGGCGCGGCCCAGTGGGCGGTCCATCGCGGTCAGCAGCGCCACCGTACGGACGTTGTTGGCGGCGCCGATTTCGACCATCGTGCGGGCCAGTTCCCGGGCGGAGTCGGCGTCCTTCATGAACGCGCCCGAACCGACCTTGACGTCGAGCACCAGTCCGGCGGCGCCCTCGGCGATCTTCTTGCTCATGATCGAGCTGGCGATCAGGGGAATCGACTCGACCGTGCCGGTCACGTCGCGCAGTGCATAGAGCTTGCGGTCGGCCGGCGCCAACTCGTTCCCGGCGGCGCAGACGACCGCGCCGACCTCGTCGAGTTGCCGGCGGTATTCCACATCGGACAGTTGCGCCCGCCAGCCCGGAATGGACTCCAGCTTGTCCAGCGTGCCACCCGTGTGGCCGAGGCCGCGACCGGACAGCTGCGGCACGATCGCGCCACAGGCCGCCACCAACGGCGCCAGCGGCAGGGTGATCTTGTCGCCGACGCCACCGGTCGAATGCTTGTCGACGGTCGGTTTATCCAATGTAGACAGATCGCTGCGCACGCCGGAGTCGATCATCGCGGCGGTCCACCGGGCCAACTCGGCCGGCTGCATTCCGCGTAGGAAGATCGCCATCAGCAGGGCCGACATCTGTTCGTCGGCGATGGTGCCCCGGGTGTAGGCATCGATGGCGAAGTCGATCTGCTCGTCGCTGAGTTCGCCGCCGTCCCGCTTGGCCCGGATGACGTCGACCATCGCGATACTCACCGTTGCATTCCTCCGAGACTCGAGCAGCTCAATTTCCATGATCGTGATCGGTGATTGGGGCTATAGCAACCAAAAACCGATCATGATCATGGACCGGGGCCTGGGTTTGAGCATGTGCACAAGCGATATCTGGGCCGACCGCGAGTCATGCGAGGTTGGCCGGGCCGAAGGCCTGGGGTAGCACCTGGTCCATCCGCAGGATGCCCTCCGGCGTGTCCACCAGCAGGTCGGCGCCGCCGTGTTCCCACAGCAGCTGGCGGCACCGGCCGCACGGCATCAGCACCGCGCCGGCCCCGTCACAGCAGCTGAACGCCACCAGCCGGCCGCCACCGCTGGCGTGCAGCGCGGACACCAGCCCGCACTCCGCGCACAGCGTCACGCCGTACGACGCATTCTCGACATTGCAGCCGGCAACGATCCGGCCGTCGTCGACCAACGCGGCCGCGCCGACCGGAAAGTGCGAGTAGGGCGCGTACGCCCGCTCCATGATCGAACGCGCCGCCGCGCGCAGCCCCGCCCAGCCGATCTCCGTCACGATTTCACGATTTCACGTACGGCTTTCCGTCGGCGCCCGGCGCCCGGACCTTGCCCACCAGACCTGCCACGGCCAACACAGTCACCAGGTACGGAAGCATCCCGAGGAATTCGGACGGAATCGGTGTCCCGATCACACCCAGATTGCTCTGCAACGCGTCAGCGAAACCGAACACCAGCGCCGCGGCGAGCGCACCGCCCGGGCTCCACCGACCGAAAATCAGCGCGGCCAGGGCGATGTAACCCTTGCCGGACGTGATGTCCTTCCCGAATCCGCCGACCGACCCGATGGTGAACGAGGCCCCCGCGATGCCGGCGATGAGCCCGCCGAGAACGACCGCCCGATATCGGGTGGCCCGCACGTTGATCCCGACGGTGTCCGCGGCGGTCGGGTGCTCACCGACGGCCCGCAGCCGCAGTCCCCACCTGGTCCGGAACAGACCGAGGTGCAGCACGATCAGTAATGCGTAGGTGATGTAGAGAAAGACGTTGGCGTCGAAGAAGATCGGGCCGATGATCGGAATCGACGACAATCCGGGGACCTTGATGTCACCGAAGATCTTCGGCGAGTTCAGGTTCTGGTGCGGGACCAGGATCCGGTCATAGAGGAAGTTGGTCAGGCCGAGCGCGAACACGTTCAGCACCACGCCGAGAATGACCTGGTCGACGAAATACCGGATCGCCAGGAATGCCAGCACCAGGCTCAACAATCCGCCGGCAAGCGCCGCGCCGAAAAGGCCCAGCCACAGGCTGGAGGCGGCCGCCCCGACGATCGCCCCGGTGAAGGCACCGAGCAGGAACTGCCCTTCGATGGCGATGTTGATGACGCCGGACCGCTCACAGAGCACGCCGCACAGCGCACCCAGAATGATCGGCACCGACTGCACGAGCGTCTGGTTTCCCAGCTGTACAAGAGAAAGCGCGCTGTTGTGACCGGCGACCGAGGCCCAGGCGAGGAAGCTGATCAGAAATAGCGTCACGATCACACCGAGCCCCGCGGCGCGCTGCCGGCGGCCCGGCCGGCCGACGAGCAGCCAGCCGCTGAGCGCGAGCACAATCACGCCGAGCACCCAGCAGGTCCAGCGGGCCGACACGCTCACCGTCGGGACGTGCACGGCCGCACCGCTCGGCGCCAACACGAACCGGGCGTGCTCGCCGGCCCGGGATTTCACCCCCAGCAGGAAAAGCATCAGCAGCCCGAGCACGACGCCGGTGATGGCGAGGGCGCGTTCCCGGGTGGTGACCGCGAGAGTGGGCAGCCGCAGCGCCGGAGTGGTTGTGGTCACCCGTTCCATCCCTTCGACAGGCTCTGTCCCTCGGCGCCCTGCCGGTTGCCGCGCAGCCGGAATATGGCCCGTACCAGCGGCGGAGCCGCGATGAACACCACGATCAGCGACTGGATCACCGTCACCACGTCGATCGGGGTCGAGGTCTGCGCCGACATCACGGTGCCACCGGCCTGCAGCGCACCGAAGAGCAATCCGGCCAGCACCGTGCCCCAGGGCTTCGCGCGGCCGAGCAACGCGACGGTGATCGCGTTGAATCCCAACTCGGAATTCACCCCGGTCGAAAGGAAGTAGTCCGTGCCGAGCACCTGCGCCGTGCTGGCCAGACCGGCCAGCCCACCGGCGATCAGCATCACCAGGATGTATGTGCGCCCGACGCTCATTCCGGCCGTACGGGCGGCTTCGGCATTCGCACCGACCGCCCGGAATTCAAACCCGAGCGTGCTGCGGTTGAGCAGCCAGGCACAGCCCAGCGCCGCCAGCAGCGCCACGATGATCCCGGCATGCAACCGCAATCCGGTGCCGGCGAGCAGGGGAAGCCGCGCGTTGCCCGGCACGAACCGGCTGACCAGGTCCGTACGGCCGGGTCGCTGGAAAACCGACTCCTGCAGCACATACAGCAGAAACAGGCCGGCGACGTAATTCAGCATGATGGTCGTGATGACCTCGTGCGCGCCGGTGCGCGCCTTCAACCAGCCGACCACGACCCCCCAGACCGCGCCGCCCGCGAAACCGCCGGCCAGCGCGACGATCAGGTGCAGGACGACCGGCAGGTGTATGCCGAAGCCAAGGTAGCCGGCGAGAATCGCGCCCATGATGATCTGGCCCTGGGCGCCGATGTTGAACAGCCCGGCTCGGAAAGCCAGCGACACCGAAAGACCCGCGAGGATCAACGGCGTGGCCTGGACGATCGTCTCGGAGATCGGGTAGAAGACCTGCGACAGCGAGCCCTGGCCGGAGTTGTACGCACTGACCAGGCTCGGATCGATGATGGAGCCCTCGAAGAGGGCGACATAGGCCGCTCGGGCGGAATCCCAGACCGCACCAAGTGCCGAGCCCGGATCGGCGAAGAAATAGCCGAACTTGGACTGCACGTCCGGGTCGGACAGGGCAATCAACAGTCCACCCAGGACGAGAGCGATCACGATCGCGAGCAGCGTCACGACGGCGGAGTTGCCGCGCACGATCCCGTCCAGCACGGCGCGGCCTAGGCCAGATCCGCGCTGCGGTGCCCCGTCTTCCGGCCCCAGCGACTCCACAGTGGAATCTCCCGGGTCGGCCGATGTCGATGTCTCGCTCATTCGGCCCCGTCCTCGATATGGGAGATCACGGTCGGATGGGCCACGCTCTCGGCGTGCGCCTCCTCGGCGACGACCCCGGCCATCATCAGGCCGATCTCGTCGCGGGAGGCATCGGCGCCGAGCACGCCGACGATCCGACCGCCGTACATGACCGCGGTCCGGTCGGCGAGGGACAACACCTCGTCCAACTCGGAGGAGACAATGACAACCGCGACCCCGTCGTCCCGGGCCTGCACGATCCGCCGGTGGATCGCCTCGGTGGAGCCGACATCGACGCCACGGGTCGGCTGCGAGACCACCATCAGCTTCAGGTCGCGGGCCAATTCCCGCGCCACCACGACCTTCTGCTGATTGCCGCCGGACAGCGTGCCGACCGACGACTCGATCGAGCCGGTCCGGATGTCGAATTCCTCGACCTGCGTCTCAGCGTTGGCGCGGACAGCGGCGCGCTGCATGGAGATCCCGTTGGCGAACGGCGGCCGGTCGTACTGGTCCAGGACGAGATTCTCGGCCACCGAGAACGACGAGACCAGGCCGTCATGCTGGCGGTCCTCGGGTACGAAACCCACACCGGCCCGCAGGATCTCCTTGGTGCTCAGGCCGGTGATTTCCTGGCCGTCCAGCCCGATCGAGCCCTTCACCGGGGTACGCAGCCCCAACAGGGTCTCGGCCAGTTCGTTCTGCCCGTTGCCCTGCACACCGGCGATGGCGAGGATCTCGCCGGCGTGGACGTCCAACGAGACATCGTCCAGGACCCGCTGGCCGAGCTCGCCGTCCACGGTCAGGTGGGAGATTTCCAAAACCTGCCCGGCCGGGTGCGCGGGCTCCTTGTCGACCCGCAACACGACGCTGCGCCCGACCATCAGGGACGCCAGCTCTGCCTCGGTCGCCCCCGGCTCGGCGGACCCGACCACCTTGCCGCGCCGGATCACCGTGATCGTGTCGGCGACGGCCTTGACCTCTTTGAGCTTGTGGGTGATGAAGACGATGGATTTCCCCGCCTCCCGCAGTGCGCGCATCACCTTCATCAACTCGTCGATCTCCTGCGGGATCAACACGGCGGTTGGCTCGTCGAGGATGAGCACCTCCGCGTCGCGCAGCAGCGACTTGATGATCTCGACCCGTTGCTGCACACCGACCGGGAGGTCCTCGACGACCGCGTCCGGATCGACCTCCAGTCCATACCGGACGGAGAGCTCGAGCACCTCTTTGCGGGTATTGCGTCGATCCAGCCAGCCGAGGCGCCCGACCCGTTCGGCTCCCAGCACGACATTCTCCGCGACGGTGAAGACCGGCACCAGCATGAAATGCTGATGCACCATGCCGATGCCGGCCCTGATCGCATCGCCCGGTCCGCGGAAGTGCACCGGCTCACCGTCGAGCAGGACCTCGCCCTCGTCCGGTGCGGACAGTCCATACAGGATATTCATCAACGTGGACTTGCCCGCGCCGTTCTCGCCCAACAGCGCGTGGATCTGACCCGGTTCGACGGTCAGATCGATGTGGTCGTTGGCCACGAGCGGACCGAACCGCTTCGTGATCCCACGCAATTCGAGCTTCAGGGTGCTCTCCCGGTCCATCGCGACAATGCGAGTTGAAGAAGGGCTCGGTCCGCCGGGCGACCGGGCCCGGTCCCGTCAGCTGGACGGCTGGCTCTTCGACGCGACCTTGACCTTGCCGGAGATGATGTCGGCCTTGAGCTGGGTGATCTCCTTCTGCAACGCGGCCGGCACCTTGCTCTGGAAGTCGTGGTACGGAGCCAGTCCGACGCCGCCGTTGGCCAGCGTGCCCACGTAGTTGCCGCCCTTGAAGCTGCCGTTCTTGGCGTCCAGCGCGGCCTTCTTCACCGACGGCTCGACACCCTTGACGACACTGGAGATGAACAGGCTGCAGTACTGCTTCGCCTGCACGCAGCCGTCACTGTCCACCCACAACATGTTCACCTTGCCCTTGCCGTCCGCCTTGACCGCAGCGGCAGCGCCACGGCCGACGTTGCCGGCCACCGGGAAGATCACATCGGCGCCGGCCTGCATGAACTGCTCGGTCACCGTCTTTCCCTTGGTCTGGTCGGTGAAGTCATTGGTGAACGAGCCATTCTGGCTCTTCACGTTCCACCCCAGAACCTGCACGCTCTTCTTGTGTACCTGGTTGTAGTAGGCGACGCCGTCGGCGTATCCGTCCATGTAGATCGTGACGGTAGGCAGTTTCTGCCCGCCGAACGTGGCGACCTTGCCGGTCTTGCTCATCCCGGCCGCGAGGTAGCCGCCGAGAAAGCCGGCCTGCGCGGTGTTGTAGATCAGGCCCTGCACGTTCGGCAGCACCTTGGGATAGGAGAAGTCGACGATCGCGAACTTCTGCTTCGGGTACTTCTTGGCGGCCTGCTGGGTCGCGTCTCCCATCAGGAAGCCAACGGTGACGATGATGCCGCACTTGCCCTGGGCATACGCCGTGATGTTCGGGGTGTAGTCGCTGGACTGCTTGGATTCCTGGTAGACGTCCTGGATACCGGCGTCCTGCTTCGCGTCCAACAGGCCCTGGTGTGCCGACTGGTTGAACGACTGGTCGTCCACACCACCGGTGTCTGTCACCAGACATCCCTTGAAGCTACTGGCGCTGGACTTGCCCTTGTCGCTCGACGGCTTGCTGCCGCAGGCCGTGGCGACCGCCCCGGTCAGGGCAACGGCGCCGAGCACCGCCACCGCACGCACTGCAAAACTCACGGTTCCTCCTCGTTGGCGCCCGACCGGCCGGTGCGGCCGTCCCGCGGGGGCGACGAACAGAGAGCATAGGTGCTGCGGGTCGCAGCGAAGGCTAGTCCTCAAGATTCCGATATGACGAGCGTCGCTCCAGCCGACACCGAGCCGTTACCCACGCGGCGACGGACCCGGCACGACCCATGGCGAGGTAAAGAGCATTTTGCGCGGTATGACCGGCGTGTCACGTGTTACGAAATTCGGGCGTCAACGGATAGGCACACCGCGGACGTCTATAGGGAGTGGCGGCACACGGTCGCCGCAGGTACGGGGAGCAAGCACCGATGCAGATCACGAGCCAGAGCTTCGTCATCACGATCAGCGTGGTGGCGGTGCTCGCGATCATCGCCGTGCCGGTGCTCTGGGACCGCTGGACCTGGCGCAGGACGTTCCGGTCGGTCAATGTCCTGCTGGCCGCCGTCCTGGCGCTCTTCGCCGGCGGCGTCCTGGTCAACACCCAGGGTGACTTCTTCCCGACCTGGTCCAGCCTCGTCGGCGGCGACTCCTCCGGCCTGGTCGCGGGATCCGACGGGGTGCAGGGTGACCTCGGTCAGGTGCACGGCCGCACCGTCGTACAGGCCCGGCTGGAAAAGTACGCGGCCCTGACCCGCAGCGGGAACGGCGTGGTGATCCGCGAGGACTTCGCCGGCCCGAGGAGCCACATCGGGACCAGGCCGGGCGCGGTCTACATTCCGGCCGCGTACTTCCGCCGGCACAGCGACAACCTGGAGTTTCCGGTGATCGAGCTGCTCTCCGGCTCGCCGGGCGACCCGGCCGGCGAGCTGCGCAAGCTGCGGATCGCCCAGTTCCTGGACGAGGAGATCCACGCCCACCGGATGCCGCCGACGATCGCCGTCATCCCGACGACGAATCCGAGCCCGCTGCGCGACGATGAGTGCGTCAACGCGGTCGGCGGGCAGCAGGACGACACCTACCTCACGACCGACATCCGTACCGACATGATCCGCGACTTCCGGGTGCAGACCGGCCGCAACGCCTGGTCGCTGATGGGCTATTCGACCGGCGGCTACTGCGCCGTCAACCTGGCCGTACGCCATCCCGAGTACTACGCGGCGGCGGCGAGCTTCTCCGGCTACTTCTATCCGATCACCGACCCCACCACGGGCAACCTCTACCACGGCGACAAGGCCGTCCGGGCGGCCAATTCGCCGCTGCAGATCCTGCACCGGGAAAAGGTGCAGCCGGCGACCGCCTTCTTCCTGGAGGCCGGGTCGCTCGAGCACGGTCCGCCCGGGCAGCTGAACCAGTTGCTCGGTGAACTGCGGACCCCGGCGTCGGGCATCGGGATCGTGGTGCCGAACGGCGGCCACGACTGGGCACCGTGGCGGCAGGAGCTGCCGATCGCGCTGGACTGGATCGGGCAACGGTACGGCGGCCCGCTCGCGCCGGCGCTGCGACCGAGCCACGGCGAGACGGTCACCACCGCGACCGGGTCGGCGGCCGGCCCGAGTGTCCACAGCAGACACGCCGGGGGCCGGCCAACGCTGGCGAACCACCGGCAGTCCACCCTCGACAAGGCGAACGTGCACCTCCCCGGCACCGATCGTCTCGGCGGCCACACCGGTCGGCTCACCGGACACCGCGCCGGCCCGCCGACTCCGAGCGGCAGCGTCGCCGAGGCCGGCCGGACCCGTACCGCAACGCACGCCCACTAACCCGGCCAAACCCGCGCCGCCGACTTCTGGGCCCTGATCCACCAACGATTTCCATGATCGACATCGGCTAAGTGTCGCTATAGCAGCACTTAGTCGATGTCGATCATGAAGGTTTCGTCGGCCGAGAGCTGATGGCGATGCCATCGGCGGCTCCGGGTGCGGGGATGCCGCGGTGCTGTCCGATACCCTCGGCGGCCATGCGCGCCAGGACCAGAATCGCAACGATTGTCGCCGCATCCGCACTGCTGGGTGTTTCGGTGGCGACCTCCGGGCCGATCGGGGCCTCGGCCGCACCGGTGGCGCCGCCGATCGGCGGTGCCCGAATGGCCAGCCACGCGACCGTGGTGGCCGCGAATGCGCCGCGCCTGCCGCAGGGTATCGACGCGCGCGGCTGGCTGGTCGCCGACGCCGGCACCGGCGAGGTGCTGGCGGCGCACGACCCGCACGGGAAATACCTTCCGGCCAGCACCCTGAAAACCCTGACCGCACTGACCCTCCTGCCGGCGCTGCCCGACCGCCGGCAGGTCGTCACCGCCGTACCGGAGGAGACGAACGTCGACGGCACCCGCGTAGGTCTCGTGCCGCACGGCCGTTATTCGGTCGAATTGCTCTTCGAATGCATGCTGATGATGTCGGGAAACGACTGCGCCACAGCACTTGCGTACACCGCCGGGCACGGCAGCGTACGGAAATCACTGGCCGCGATGAATGCCAAGGCCCGTTCGATGCAGGCGCTGGACACGCACGCCGGGACCCCGTCCGGGCTGGACGCGCCGGGGCAGGCATCCTCCGCGTACGACCTGGCGATGATTCTGCGCGCGGATATCAAGATCCCCGATTTCACCCGGTACAACAGCAAGCTGACCGGATACGTGCCGGCGCAGGGAAAGAAATACAAGCGCTTCGGATTCGCCAATGACGACCGGCTGCGTGCCGCGCATTATCCCGGGATCATCGCGGCGAAGAACGGATACACCGATGCCGCGCGGCACGAATTCGTCGCCGCGGTCCGGCACGGCAGTCGTACGCTCATCGTCACGCTGATGCACGCCGAGCGCTATCCGGTCGATACCCAGGACCAGGCGATCCGCCTGCTGGACTGGGGTTTCGCGGTCGACGGCAAGATCAAACCGGTCGGCACGCTGGTCAGTGCGCCGAAACCGCGGCCGGCCCGGCGACCGACGCCGAGTGCCACCGCCTCCACCTCGAAGCCGGCCGCCGACCAGAAAGCCGCAACTGCCACGGCGGAATCGGGCGACTCCGGCGGCTGGCACCTTCCGGTGATCATCGGGGTCGTCGTGCTGGTCCTGCTCGCGGCCGCGGGCGGCATCGCCTACCGCCGCCGATCGGCCTGACCGTGCCGGCCCCGACCGGCCGACCGGAATTTCCCGATCAGGCAACTGGAAGGGGGAGCCAGCACCACCGCGCCGACCGCCGGCGATGGTGCACAGTGGTGCGGTGAGCGTTCTCGTCCTCGCCGTCATCGCGGCGCTCGTCTTCGCCGTCGGATCGGTGCTACAGCAACGCGGCGCCCACGCGTCGGCCCGACTCGTGCTGCCGCACCGCAGGCGCAAAGGCCTGCGACTGGCCAATCTGCTGCTCGGGTCGCCCACCTGGCTGGCCGGTGCGGGCCTGGCGCTCTGCGGTTTCGGAATTCACGCCACCGCGCTGCATGCCGGCTCACTTGCCGTCGTACAACCGATCCAGACCCTCACCCTGCCGGCCAGCCTGCTGATCGCCGGTGCCCGCGCACACCGGATCGCCCGGGTGGACTGGCTGGGCATCGCCAGCCTCTGCGGTGGCGTCGCCGTCTTCCTCGTCATCTCCGCGCCGCATGACGGCCCGCCCCGCTCCCGCGGTCTGCTGCTGCTGGTGGCGCTCGTCGTCACCGGGCTCGTCGCGCTGTTCTGGATCGCCGGGGAGAAGGCGATCGCCAGCACCCGCGGGTTGTTGCTCGGCTCCGCTGCGGCGCTGGCGCTCGGTCTCACCGCCGCACTGACCAAGGCGACCACCAGCGACCTGGCCGACGGCGGAATCGGGCACGCCCTCGCCAACTGGCCGCTGTACGGGCTGGTGGTGGCGGCCGTCGCGGGGGTCGGTCTGGAGCAGGCGGCCTTCGCCGGGGCGCCGCTGGCCACCGTCATGCTGCCGGTGACCCTGCTCAACCCGGTCGCCGCCACGTTGATGGGAATGCTGGCCTGGCACGAACGGCTCAGCAGCGGCGCGTTGGCCGTGCTCGTCGGGATCCTGGCCGGGCTGGCCCTGGCCGCGGTCGGGACCTCGGTACTGTCCCGCTCCCCGCTGCTACAGGAGCCCCCCGCCCGCGTCCGCTAACTGCCCGCGTCCGCTAACTGCCCGCGTCCGCAGCCTGACCATGCCTGACCCGAGCGCCCGATCGAAGCGCGCTTTACCCGTGATTCACCCGACCCCTCCCGATCGAAGCGCGCTTTCATCCCACAGCACCCGGTCGCCTCCCGATGGGTGAAGGCCGGCCGCTGCTCGGTGATGATGTTTGCGTTGAGCCGGCTATGGCCGGCGCATCGCGATCACGATCACGAGTCTGGCCAACCGGCATGTCGCGATCATGATCACGAGTCTGGCCAACCGGCATGTCGCGATCATGATCATGAACCAGGGCCGCCGACCGGCGCCCGCCCCGATCGAAGCCGTTCGGCCGTTCTTCTCCGATCAAAGCGCGCTTTACCCGGCGCTGCGGCATCCAGGCCGGGTAAAGCGCGCTTTGATCGGAGGCGGGCGACGGGCGGCAGGGGTGGTGCTAGCGGCGGGGGCGGGCGCGGGGGCGGTGCGAGTGCCGGCTCACCCGGGCGAGGGTGGCGCCGGAGACCATGCCCACTCCGACCAGCCCGGCCGCGATCGCCGCCCCGTTGGGAGCCGCCGCAGCGCGGGCCGGCCGCCCGGCCAACGCGGCTGCCTGCGGCTGGGTCGCCGCCTGCGAGGTCAGCGCCTTCTTCGAGGTACGCCCGGATTCCTTGTACAGCGCCCGAATCGACGGCGACGAGGCGGTCCACGCGGTCGAGAACAGGAGAAAACGCGATACCAGGTTGATGAACACCAGCAGACCGATCACGCTGCCGAACACACCGGCCGCCGGGCTCTTCCCCACCTGCGCGATGTAGTACGTGCCGACCACCTTGAGGATCTCGAAACCGACCGCGGCGAACAGCGAGCCGCGGAACACCGCGCGCATCGTCAGTGGGCTGCGTGGCAGCCGGACGAACATCCAGCCGAAGATCACGGTGTCGGCCAGGACGGCGATCGCGATGCCGATGATCCGGGTGACGACGCTGACCCCGGTGACGCCATCGAGGTTCACCAGCCTGACCAGCGCGGTGGTCGCACCGGTGCCCGCCGCGGTCAGGCCCAGCGAGATGACCACGGCGAGGCCGAGGCCGAGGAGCGCGAGCAGGTCACGCACCTTCGCCATCAGGAAGTTTTCCTTGTCGGTGTCGTGCTCCCAGATCTCCTGGATCGCGGTGCGCAGGTTGCCGATCCAACCCAGCCCGGCATAGAGCGCACCCAGCAGACCGATGATCCCGACCGAGCGCCAGTGGTCCACGGCCGAGGCCATCGCCTTGTGCAGCAGGCCATTTTTGCCGCCGAGCCCGGCCGGCGCACTCTTGTCCACCTGCTTCTGAATGTCGGTCAAGAGACTCGGCTGATGCTTCAGGACCAGGCCGAGCACGGCGAACGCGACCAGGATGAGCGGGAACAGCGCCAGGAAACTGAAGTACGTGACGGCGGCAGCCATATGGTCGCCGTTCTTGGACTTGTAGTCCGAACCGGCCCTGGCCAGGTGATCCAGCCACGGTCGGCGGGCCCGTTCCTGCCGAAGCCGATCCCGAATACCCACCGTTTCAATCCCTCCGCGCACCGTCCAATGTGAACTGTCGTTGCGGTTGCCATACCCCGGCCCGGTCCTGCTCGAACATCGTGAACGCGGTGACGGTGAAGCCCGCGTCGTACCCGCGCAGCTCGTCGTACGCCGAATCGAGCGCCTCGGCGGGGACGTCGTGCGCGACGGTCACGTGCGGGTGGTACGGGAACGGCGTCGCCCGGTAGAGCGGTCCGGACCGCACGTCGGTCTCGATCTGTTCGCAGGCCGCGAGCCCGGCCGCGACCTGTACGAACACCACCTGCGAGACCGGCCGGAAGGTGCCGGGCCCGGAGAGGTGGATCTCGAACGGCCGGTGCGCGCCGGCGACCCGGGCCAGGTGGTCCTCGACCGCCGGCAGCGCCTCGGCGTTGATCTCGGTGGGCGGGAGCAGGGTGACGTGCGGCGGCACGATCGCCGCCTGCGAATCGCCGGCCGCCGCCCGCAGGTCCCGCAGTTCGCTGTGGAACGGCTCGGGCAGGCCGATCACCACACCGATGACGATCGTCGGAGGTGGCTGGGTCATGCCTTCTGCGCCGGCAGGAAGCCGATGCGGTCATAGACGTCGGACAGCGTCGCGGCGGCGACCGTCCGGGCCCGCTCGGCGCCCAGCGCCAGCACCCGATCCAGCTCGGCCGGGTCGGCGAGATAGGCCTCGGTCTGCTTCCGCACCGGCTCGGCGAAGGCGACGACGACCTCGGCGAGGTCCTTCTTCAGGTCGCCGTAGCCGTGGCCGACGTACTCGGCTTCCAACTCCGCGACCGGACGACCGGACAGCGCCGAGTAGATGCTCAGCAGGTTGCTGATCCCGGGCTTGTGCTCCGGGTCGTACCGGATCTCCCGCTCGGTGTCGGTGACCGCGCTGCGGATCTTCTTGCTCAGCGCCTTCGGCTCCTCGAGCAGGTCGATCAGCCCGCCCGCGGTGGAGGCGGACTTGCTCATCTTGGCGGTCGGGTCCTGCAGGTCGTAGATCCGCGCCGCGCCTTCCACGATGTGCGGCTCGGGCACGGTGAAGGTCGTGCCGAAGCGGGTGTTGAAGCGCTGCGCCAGGTCGCGGGAGAGCTCCAAATGCTGGCGCTGGTCCTCGCCGACCGGCACGCGGGCGGCGTTGTAGAGCAGGATGTCCGCGGCCTGCAGCACCGGATAGGTGAACAACCCGACACTGACCTGCTGCGCCCTGGCCGACTTGTCCTTGAACTGGGTCATCCGGCTGGCCTCGCCGAAGCCGGTGATGCAGCCCAGCACCCAGGCCAGCTGCGGGTGCTCCGGAACGTGGCTCTGTACGAAAAGCGTGCAGCGCTGCGGATCCAGCCCCAGGGCCAGCAACTGGGCGGCGGCGACCCGGGTGCGCTGGCGCAGCAGGGCCGGGTCGTGCTCGACGGTGATGGCGTGCAGGTCGACCACGCAGTAGAACGCGTCATAGGTGTCCTGCAGCGTCACCCACTGCCGGATCGCCCCCAGGTAATTGCCGAAATGGAACGAATCGGCGGTCGGCTGGATGCCGGATAGGACACGGGGGCGGTCGACGTCGGGCATGAATCGCATTCTGTCAGGCCCGGTCCGCCTCGCTGCCAACCTCCCCGATCTGTTCCCCCATCTGCACGGTGGTCTGCGTAACACCGTCCGGACTCGGCACCGGTCCGATCCGCAGCCGGGCGATCCGACGTCCCTCCAGGGACAGCACGGACAGCCTGCGGTCGCCGACGTCCACGGTGTCCCCGACGACCGGGAGCCGGCCGAGCGCGCTCATCACGAACCCGGCCGCGGTCTCGTACGGGCCCTCCGGAAGCTCGACGCCGGTCGCCTCGCCGAACTCGTCCAGGTTCACCAGCCCGTCGACCACGGTGCGGTCGGCCCGGCTCTCCGGCCGGTCCTCGGCGTCGTACTCGTCCCGGATGTCGCCGATGATCTCCTCGATCAGGTCCTCCAACGTCACGATGCCGTCGGTGCCGCCGTACTCGTCCAGCACGATCGCCACGTGGTGGCCCTCGCGGCGCATCTCCGACAACGCGGCGAGCACCTGCTTCGAGCCGGGCAGCCGCTTCACCGGACGGGCCAGCCCGCCGACGGTCGCGGCCCGGCCGTCCGGGTGCCCGTGCGGGCCGAGCGGTGCGAGCAGATCGCGGATGTGGACGAACCCGATGACGTCGTCCTGTCCGTCGCCCGTCACCGGGTACCGGGAGTACGAGGAGGCGGCGACGATCTTCGCCGCCCGGCTCACCGTCATGCCGGCCTCGAGGAAGTCGACCTCGGTGCGGTGGATCATCACCTCGCTGACCTGGCGTTCCCCGGCGGCGAAGACGTCGTCGATGAGGGTGCGCTCGTCCACCGACAGGGCCTCGTGCGCGGCGACCAGGCCGCGCAGCTCCTCCTCGGTGATGCCGTCCCGGTTGCGGTTCGGGTCGCCGCCGAGCAGCCGGACCACCACGTCGGTGCTGTGCGACAGCAGCCAGATCGCCGGGCGCAGCAGCCGGGCGATCCGGTCCAGCGGACGGGCTACCGCCATGGCGATGCTCTCGGCCCGCTGCAGCGCGATCCGTTTCGGGGTGAGCTCGCCGAAGACGAGGGCGAAGTAGGACACGATCAGGGTGATGATCACGAGTGAGACGACGTCGGCAAGGCCCTTGGACAGGCCCCATCCGGTGAAGACCGGCTTCAGGTGACTGGACAGTGTCGCCTCACCGAAGGCGGCGGAGAAGAATCCGGCCAGCGTTACGCCGATCTGCACGGCGGCGAGGAACCGGTTGGGGTTCATGGCCAACGTCGCGACCTTCTGGCCGCGGACGCTCTTCGCGGCCATCCCCTTGATCTGGCTTTCACGCAGCGTGACCAGCGCCATCTCGGCGGCGGCGAAGACTCCGCCGAACAGGATGAACACACCAACCAGTGCGATACTGCCAATCAGCTCGCTCATGGCCGCGAGATGGTACTCGGAGGGTCGCTCACGCGGTCAGTGTACGAGCGGCCGCATAATGATGTTTCACACACCATCATGCCGATCATCGCTACAGTCCTGGCGGCTGTTGTCGATCTTGGTTGATCCGGGAGGAGCGACGTGCGGCTGCTTGTCACCGGCGGCGCGGGTTACATCGGCAGTGTGGTTGCCGTGCACCTGCTCGACGCCGGCCACGAGGTCACCGTCGTCGACGATCTGTCGACCGGCCACGCCGACGCTGTGCCGGCCGGCGCTCAATTCGTACAGACCGGGATCGACGCGGTCGGCCCGCTGCTTGCCGGCGGCGGCTTCGACGGGGTGCTGCACTTCGCGGCCAAATCCCTGGTGGGCGAGTCGGTCGAGCATCCCGAGCGCTACTGGCGGGGCAACATCGTCGCGACGCTCGCACTGCTCGACGCGATCCGCGACGCCGGCGTGCCCCGGATGGTCTTCTCCTCCACCGCCGCCACGTACGGCGAGCCGACGCAGGTGCCGATCACCGAGACGGCGCCGACCGCGCCGACCAATCCGTACGGCGCCAGCAAGCTGGCGATCGACATGATGCTGGCCGCCGAGTCCGCCGCGCACGGTCTGGGCGCGGTCAGCCTCCGTTACTTCAACGTCGCCGGCGCGGTCGGCCGGCAGGGCGAGCGACACGCCACCGAGACGCACCTCATCCCGATCGCGCTGCAGGTCGCCGCCGGCCAGCGCGAGTCGCTGACGATCTACGGCGAGGACTACCCGACGCCGGACGGCACCTGCATCCGGGACTACATCCACGTCGACGACCTGGCCCGGGCCCACCTGCTCGCCCTGGAATCCGCCAAACCAGGGCGGCATCGCATTTACAACCTGGGAAACGGCGCCGGTTTCTCGGTGCGCCAGGTGGTCGAGGCGGTGCGGACCGCGACCGGTCACCCCATCCCGGTGACGAGTGGAGCCCGCCGGGCGGGCGATCCGGCCACTCTCATCGCGTCGAGCGCGCGCATCCGGGACGAGCTCGGATGGGCGCCGAACCGGCCGTCGGTCGAAGAAATGGCGGCCGATGCCTGGCATTATCTTCAGGAAAGTGGATGATCATGCAGGATCAACCACGAATTCGCCCGGTAAACCGGGCCCGAATACGCCGGAGCAGATAGCAGCAATGGTGAACGCTTTGGGGGGCTTCACTGTGGATCACTCCGCAGTCGACGATTTCCACACCGCTTTCGGCCGCGCGCCCGACACGGTCTGGGCGGCTCCGGGCCGGGTGAATGTGATTGGCGAACACACCGATTACAACGACGGATTCTCCTTGCCGATGGCCCTGCCGCTACGCACGGTCGCCGCGGTGGCCCGGCGGGACGACGCGGCGCTGCACGTCGGTTCGCGGCAGCGGCCGGGTGAGATCGTTACCATCTCCGATGCCCAGCCGGGCAAGGTGACCGGCTGGGCCGGTTACGTCGCGGGCATCGTGTGGGCTCTGCGCGAGGCCGGGCACGACGCCGGCGGGCTGGACGTGCTGATCAGCAGCGACGTGCCCGAGGGCGCCGGCCTGTCGTCGTCCGCCGCCCTGGAATGCGCGGTCGGCGCCGCCATCGCCGAGCTCACCGGCTGGGACATCTCGGCCGATTCCGAGCGGGCCACCCTGGCCCGGCTGGCGCAGCGGTCGGAGAACGAGTTCGTCGGCGCGCCGACCGGGATCATGGACCAGACCGCGTCGCTGCGCTGCACCGACCGGCACGCGCTGTTGCTGGACGCCCGCACCCTGGAGGCGACCCAGGTCCCGTTCGATCTGCGGCGCGAGGGGCTGGCGTTGCTGGTCATCGACTCCCGCTCACCGCATGCGCACGTCGACGGCGAGTACGCGGCCCGCCGACGCAGTTGCGAGGAGGCGGCCCGCACGCTCGGTGTCGCCTCCCTGCGGGAATTGACCGAGGCCGACCTGCGGTCCCCGGCCGTGGCGGCGCTGGAGGAGACAAGCTATCGGCGGGTGCGGCACGTGGTGACCGAGAACGCGCGGGTGCTGCGGACCGTCGACCTGCTCGAGGACGGCCGGGTCCGCGAGATCGGCCCCATGCTGACCGCGTCGCACGCCTCGCTGCGCGACGATTACGAGGTGTCGGTGCCACGGATCGACGCGGCCGTCGACGCGGCTCTGGACGCCGGCGCGTACGGCGCCCGGATCACCGGCGGCGGCTTCGGCGGCTGCGTGATCGCGCTGGCCGACGCCGACGCGGTCGAGCAGCTGCAGGCCGCCGTCCAGCGCACCTATGCCGCGCGCGACTTCGGCGAGCCGGGGTTCTTCACGGTCGTGCCGAGCGCCGGCGCGCACCGCCTCTAGCGCTGGTGGACGACCGGCGGGAGCTCTCACGCTGGGCGATGTATTCGTTCGCCAACCACGCGTGGGTCACCACCGTCGGCACCGTCCTGATCGGACCATGGCTGCTGGCATTGGCGAAGTCGGCGGCCGGGTCCAGCCACGCGACGCTGTTCTCGATCTTCGGTTGGCACCTGTCGGCGGCGGCGTACCCGTCGTTCGTCCTGGCCGTTGCCGCGCTGGTGCAGGTGCTGGTGTTGCCCGCGCTCGGCGCCTCGGCCGACGCGCTGGCGGCGAAGAAACGCATTCTGGCGTTCACCTGTGGCCTGGGTTCATTCATCACGGCCCTGCTCGCCACCACCGGCGGATCGCAGTGGCTCTACGCCGGCCTGGTTTTCGTCGCCGGGAATATCGTCTTCGGCGCGAGCGACGTCGTCTACAACGCCTTCCTGCCTCAACTGACCTCGGCCGAGCGGCGCGATCACGCGTCCAGCCGCGGTTTCGCGATCGGCTATCTCGGCTCCGGGCTGTTGCTCGCCATCAACCTGGCCCTGTTGAAACTGCACGGCTCGCTCGGGATCTCGCAGGCCACCGCCGTTCGGATCTGTTATGTCGAGGCGGGCATCTGGTGGGCGATCTTTGGTTTCTACGCCATCGCCGGACTGCGCGAACGCGGCGCTGCCGGCGCCGGCCGAGCGGCGCACGGACTGCGGGAGCTGCGCGACACCCTGCGGGTCCTGCGTGGAATGCCGAACGCATTCCGTTATCTGATCGCGTATCTGTTCTTCTCCGACGCGATATCCGCGGTCATCGGGCTGTCGTCGACCTACATCACCCACGAGCTCTACAACGACAACGCCACCAAGGCCTCCTCTTTTCTTTTCGAATTGATTCTGTTGATCCAGTTCATCGCCATTGGCGGCTCGCTGCTTTTCGCCCGGGTGGCCCGCTCGCTCGGCACGAAGCGCACGATCATGGTGACCCTGGTGATCTGGTGTTTCGTCATTGTCTACGCCTATCTGGCCCTGCATTCCCGGACCGAGGCCGTGGTGATGGGCGTCGTGTTGGCCCTGGTGCTCGGCGGCTCGCAGGCGCTGTCCCGCTCGCTGTATTCGCAGATGGTGCCGCGCGGCCGGGAAGCCACCTTCTTCGGCCTGTACGAGATCTGCGACCGGGGCACCTCCTGGCTGGCGCCGTTGCTGTTCACCGTGGTCGTCAACATCACCGGCTCGTTCCGGCAGGCGATCCTCTCGCTGATCGCGCTATTCGTGGTCGGCCTGGTATTGCTGAGCACCGCGGACACCGACCGGGCCCGCGAAGAAGCCACCGCTGCACCCGTCCAGCCCGGCCCCCTTCCATGATCAGTGGGGCGCGAGATGAAGGAGATATTCCATGACACAGACGCTTGATCAGCATTCTTGGCTGGCCCGGGCCACCGGCAATCCGGTGGTTCTGGACAGTGACGCCGACAACGAGATCGACGACCACTTCGCGGTGGCGTGGGCATTGGCGGCCGCGGACCTGGATCTGGTCGCGTTGCACGCGGCGCCGTTCGCCAACGACCGGTCGTCCGACGCGGGAGCCGGGATGGTGCAGTCCGCCGAGCAGCTGCGCCGGTTGACCGCGGCGGCCGGCCGGGACATTCCGGTGTACGAGGGCAGCGCCGGATATCTCGACACCGCCACCGACCGCCGACCGGCCGCGGTACGGGATCTGCTGCGCCGCGCCGGATCCGGGCCGGTCACCGTTATCGCCATCGGCGCCATCACGAATATCGCGCTCGCGCTGCAGGCCGACCCGACGATCGCCGGGCGCCTCACCGTCGTCTGGTTGGGCGGGCAACCGCTGTGGTCGGACGACCCCGCGGAATTCAATTTCTCCTCCGACCCGGCCGCGACCCGCATCGTGCTGGAGTCCGAGGTGGACCTGCTGCTCGTCCCGTGTCGCGGGGTCGCCGAACTCCTCTTCACCACGTATGCCGAGCTGCAGGCCGGGCTCGGGACGTCCGCCGTCGACACGCACCTGCTCGACGTCTACCGCGACCAGAATGCGTTGACCCCCGGGTTGGCCCGGCCGATCTGGGACATGGCCGCGGTCGCCTGCCTGCTGCTCCCCGGTGCCGTCCAGGTGTCCGATGTGGATATTCCACTGCTCGACGGCACGGCTCATTGGGTGGCCGGCTCGACGAACCGGTCGATCCCGGTGGTTCAGTGGTTGGACCGCAATCAGATATTCATCGATTTCTTCACCCGGCTACGCGGCTGAGTCAGATGACCTCGAGGCCGTCGCGGTCGGGCAGGGTCGGGAACGGTGCGTGCGGCTCGGCCTGATACCAGAAACTGGTCGAGGCGATGTCGTCCTGCAACAGCAGGAACCGGCCGCCGGATCGCCAGCCGAGTGCCTGCACGGTGACCTTCAGGTCCTCGGAGAAACTGATCGGGTCGGCGACATGCCAGCGGTACAAGCCGAATCGGCGCTGCGACCGTTGGAAATCCGCGCCCGTCAGGACCTGCGGCATACCGAGGTACGGTGTGGAGAAGGTCTCGTACTCACCCGGTTTGCTCTCGAACCCCCAGGCGCCACCGAAATAGTCCTCGGTGCCGGTGCCGCAGATGGTCGGGAACTCCTCGTCGCCATCGAGAAAGAATTTGACCTCACCCTCGCCCCACCAGCCGCTGCTGTTGGACTGCCAGGCCAGGTAGGTGCCGACGTAGTGGCCCGAGCCGCGCACGCCGTCCAGCAGCGTGTGCACCTCGCCGTACGGCACCGGATTGCTGCGCCGCCATTGCGCGTGCAGATAGACCGCATCCTGCGGCACATCGGCCAATTGATAGTCGATCTGGTAGAAGAAACCCGGCCGTTCCTCCTCGGCCAGGTTCTCCACCGTGATCCGCGCCGATTGGCGGAACGGCATCGGCCAGTACGAATTGAATCCCCCCTTGGGATTCACCGAGATCGGCAGCGAATTGATGCCGGTCGGCTCGGTCCAGCCGTTGCAGAAGAAATCGCCGAGCGGCACCTCCACGCTCGGGGACTCCTCGCCGTCCCAGTACATCCGCAGCACCAGCTGTCGCCAGGTCGAAGGCTCGACGGTGATCCAGATGTGCTGGATGGTCCCCGGGCCGGTGATCTCGGCCAACGTGGTGGTCTGTCCCGGCGACAACGTCGTACAGGGCGAAACCTTCCAACCCTGACCGAGCTCCCTGGCCGCGGGCAACGCGTCGCCCTCGACGGCCATGCCGCCGCGACCCTTTTCACCGCGCGGGTTCTCCGCGCTGATCGAGCGGGTCTGACCCTTGCGTGCCACCGCGATGTTGTCGATCATCATGCGGCGAGAGTAAACGATTTCGGCAGTTCCAGGAGCCGATCCCGGCTGGTTGCCGAAATCGGTCCTGGAACCGGCGGTCGACCCTCAGACCTACATGCCGGTCACGCCGTCGGCAAGTTCTCGCAGCAGATCGATATGACCGTTGTGTCGAGCGGTCTCCTCGATCATGTGCAGCAGGATCCAGCGCAGCGACACCTGCTCACCCTCGTTGGGCTGCTCCAGTGTTGCCAGGTCGAGCCCAGCGACGATTTCCCGGGACCGGGCGCACTGTTCGTCGTACTCGTCGAGCAACCGGGCCAACGGCACGTCGTCGACCCGCATCTCAGCGTCCGGATCGTCGTCGGTCCACGGCCCGCGGTCCGGCTCACCCAGCAGGCAGGTCTCGAACCAGGAATGCTCGACCCAGCGCAGGTGACTCACCATTCCGGCGATCGTCATCAGCGGCGATCCCGGAATGAACGAGCGGTGGGCCGCCGGCTCGACCAGGCCCTCGCATTTGACCCGGACGGTCACCCGGTGCCAATCCAGAAAGGCGCCGAGCAGGGTACGTTCGTCGCCCTGCGGTGGTCGGACCGGTCGGGTGATCGCGGTTTCTTGCGACTGACTCATCTCATGCTCCAAGCGGCTGTGTGCGCCCCAGCCGCTCAGCGGGACGCCGGGCGGGACTGCGGCACCAGGAAGATGGGGAACTTCATCGGCGCGCGCCTCCCTTCCGGATCTCGATCGCGGTGCTTCATCGAACCGCCCTGGCGACGCACTGTCAAGCAATATGGACGGCCAGCTCGCCTACGGCCAGCAGGACAACACGCCCGGCGAACCGCTCTTCCCGGTCGCGGCCAACGGACTGCGCCGTCCCTTCATGCTGATGGGCAGCACGCCGGACGGCCACAACAGCCCGGAAAACCTTTCGTGGAATCAGTTGTGGTTGCACAGTCGCGGGCTGGCACCGCGACCTCTACCTGACCGGATCGGCGCACGCGTCCTATACCGACGCCGAGGCGATAGTCCCGCAACTGCTGGCACAGCGCGTCATCGACCAGAAGCAGGCCACCGCTGACATCGGCACCGCCAATTCCGCGCAGGCGGTATCGGCGAACCGGGCTACGTCACCGCGTTCTTCGACAAATGGCTGCGCGCCACTGCGACAACGGACTGTTGGCCGGCCCCTCGGCGGAATACCCGGAGATGGTCTTCAACCGTTAATGCTCAGGCCCTGCGGGCCCGCGCCGGCAGCGACCCGATGATCCCGCCGACAACGAGTGCCAACTGAGCGTCGAATTCCACCCCGTGGTCCTCGGGGTCGCTGCCTTCGACAATCACCTTGCGCAGCCGGGGATACTGGCCGGTCTCCAGCAGACTCCTGATGTACGGAGCCATCCGGGCCCGCCATTCCTGCTCCGACAGCCCGGTCCGGCGCTGCATCTCCTTTTCCGCGAGTTCCTCCTGCACGAAACCGAAGACGAAGGCGTTTATCGCGCCAATTGCATTCATCATGGTGTCGGCGTCGAGATTCAGGTCGTCGAAGAAACTCAGTGCGGCGTCGATGGACCGGACCATGTTCGGCCCGAAGGACGGCCGGCCGGCCATCACCTGGGAGACCCAGGGATGGCGATGCACGATCGTACGCAGCCCGTGGCCCATCATCAGCAGGTTGCCGCGCAGGGTGTCCGCCCGCTTGAAGGCGAGCCATTCCCCGGTCTTTTTGCCGAACGGTTCGCCGATAGCGGCATCGAGCATCAGATCGAAGAGATCGTCCTTTGTGGCCACATGCCGGTAGAGCGACATCGTGCCGGCGCCCAACTCGGCGGCGATCCGGCGCATGGACACCGCGTCGATGCCGTCCGCGTCGGCGATCCTGCTCGCCGCGCCAACGATCTGCTCCCGGGACAGCGCCGATCCGGTAGCCCGGCCCGTCCTGCGCTCCGGGCGGGCCCATACCGGTAGTCCGTCGCTGGCCATTCCACCTCCCGTTGCGTACACCGTACTTGATGGGTACGGTGTACGCATTGTGCGTACGACGTACTCACCAAAGGAGGTCGGTATGCCTGGAACCCAGACTGTGGCGGCGCCACCGAGCCGGGAGGTGTCGCTCGGTGAGCGTGCGGTCGTCACCGAGGGGCTGACCAGACGATTCGGCCCGACCAGGGCGCTCGACGGACTCGATCTGTCGGTCGCCACCGGCACGATCTGCGGGATCCTTGGCCCCAATGGCGCCGGAAAGACCACTGCGGTAAGGATTCTGACCACTCTGCTGCGGCCCGACGAGGGGTACGCGAGGGTGGCCGGATATGACGTCGTCAAGGACGCCGATGCGGTCCGCTACCGGATCGGGCTGGCCGGGCAGAGTGCCGCGCTCGATGAGAAGCTCACCGGCCGGGACAACCTGCGGATGTTCGGCCGGCTCTACCATCTGGCGCCGCGGGTCGCCCGCACCCGGGCAGACGACCTGCTGGACCGGTTCGGGCTGAGCGACGCCGCGGACCGGATAGTGAAGACGTACTCCGGCGGAATGCGGCGGCGGCTCGACCTCGCGGCCAGTCTCGTCATCGCGCCGCCGGTGCTGTTCCTGGACGAGCCCACCACCGGTCTGGATCCGCGCTCCCGCAACGGGGTCTGGGATTCCATCCGCGAGTTGGTCACCGACGGCACCACGGTGCTACTGACCACGCAATACCTCGACGAGGCGGACCAGTTGGCAGACCGGATCGCGGTCATCGACACCGGCCGGGTGATCGCGTCCGGAACAGCGGCGCAGCTGAAGTCCCGGATCGGCGGCGACCATCTCGACATCGTCGTAGTGAACATGGCCGATCTCCCGGCGGCACAGGGCGTGCTGCACCGGATCACCGGCGCCGATCCGCAAACCCGGGCCGAGATCCGCCGCATCAGTGCGCCGACGGCCGAGGGTGCCGGCATCCTCGCCGCGGCGGTCCGCGAGCTCGACCGGGCCGGCGTCGCGATCGAGGACATCACGTTGCGCCGGCCGACCCTTGACGATGTGTTCCTGCAGTTGACCGGCCACACCACAGGAGAGGCCAAATGACCACCCTCGCGCTCCCCGCGCCGCCCCGGACGACGGCCGAGCGCCTGCGTTGGGCGTTCGCCGACGGTGTCACCATCGTCGTCCGCAACCTCAACCACCTGCGTCGCGCACCGGGCCAACTCATCGCCGAACTGATCTTCCCCATCATCATGGTGCTGCTCTTCGGTTACGTCTTCGGCAGCGCGATTCATGTGCCTGGCGGTGGCAATTACCGGGAATTCCTGATGCCCGGGCTTTTCGCGATGACGGCGGTGAGCTCGGTGGCGGCGACCGGCCAGATCATCGCCGGGGACGTGCAACGCGGCGTGATGGACCGCTTCCGTTCCATGCCGATGGCCCGTTCCGCGGTCGCGTTCGGACAGACCGGCGTCGACATCATCACCGGCACGCTCGGGCTGGTCTGCATGGCGCTGTGCGGCCTCGTGGTCGGGTGGCGGGTCCACACCGGACTGTTGCACGGGCTGGCCGGATTCGGCCTGCTGATCCTGCTGCGGTACGCGATTTCCTGGGTCGGCGTCTACATGGGACTGTCGGTGAAGAACGAGGAGACCGCCGACCGACTGGGCATGCTGTTCATGCCGATCTCGATGCTCGCCAACACCTTCGTACCAACCGGTGGCATGCCGGGCTGGCTGCGCTTCATCTCCGACTGGAATCCGGTCAGCGCGCTGGTGGCGGCCAGCCGGAAGCTCTTCGGCAACCCCGGTGCGCCAACCGCCAACTCCGCCCTGCCGTTGCAACACGCGGTGCTGACGACGATCCTCTGGTCGGCCCTGATTCTGGCGGTCTTCGTACCACTCTCGGTGCGGCGGTTCTACAACTCCACCCGTTGATCCCCGCTCCCATTTCCCGCCAATGTGGCATTGGGGCAATCTAGTCACCCCAACGCCACATTGGCGCGAAACGTTGTGGCGCGAGAATGGGTCAGATGCGGTCGGGGGTGTTGGTGATGATGCCCTCGACCCCGAGCGCGGTCAGCCGGGCGATGTCGGCCGGGTCGTCGGCGGTCCACGGGTTGACGGTCATCCCGTGCTCGTGGATCGCGTCGACGTAATCCTGGGTCAGGCCCAGGTGGTGCGGATTGATCTGATCGGCGACCCGGGACCAGGACTCCAATTGGGCGATCTCCGGTGAGCCGAGCAGCCCGAGCGTCACCCGCGGCAATACGGTACGGAATTCCCGGATGAAGTCAGCGTCGAAACTCTCCACCACGAGTCGCGCGGCGCCGGCCCGAAACATCCAGCGCTGCGTCAACAGCTCATCGGCGATCTGGGTGGCGATCCCGGGGAATTTGTCCGGCGATTTCGCCTCCAGCAAGAGCCCGAGATCCCTACGCCGCAGCAGGTCCAGCACCTCGGCCAGGGTCGGGATCGGCTCCCCGCCGTATCTGATGTCGAACCAGCTGCCGGCGTCGAGCGTTTGCAACTCGGCCACCGTGAAATCTGCGACCGTCCATGATGGACGATCAGGAAATGCGCTCGCGGCGTTGGTGGTCCGCAGGAGCGTGTCGTCGTGCAGCACGACCAGCACGCCGTCCGCGGTGCGCTGGACATCCAACTCCACATACTGCGCGCCAAGATCGGCCGCCCGGTCGAATGCGGCGAGCGTATTTTCCGGGCGGTACGCGGAGGCGCCCCGGTGCGCGTAATTCAGCACATCACTGCCTGTCGTCGCGGCGGCGGGGGTCGCACACCCCCGATTTCCATGATCGTGATCGGATTTTAGGGCCATAGCAACCAAGAACCGATCACGATCATGGAAAAGGGCGCGAAAAAGGCGGCCGGGTCCGGTCAGAAACCGGTCCCGGCCGCCCCAGGCGGAAGCGAAATCAGGCGAGCTTCGCCGACAGGTTGTCGTCGATCGCGGCCAGGAAGTCCTCGGTGTTGAGGAATTCCGCGTCGCCGCCGATCAGCAGGGCCAGGTCCTTCGTCATCTTGCCGCCCTCGACGGTCTCGACGCAGACCTTCTCCAGCGTCTCGGCGAACGCCGTCACCTCAGGGGTGTTGTCCAGCTTGCCGCGGTGCGACAGGCCCTGAGTCCAGGCGAAGATCGACGCGATCGGGTTGGTCGAGGTCGGCTTGCCCTGCTGGTGCTGCCGGAAGTGCCGGGTCACCGTGCCGTGCGCCGCCTCGGCCTCCACGGTCTTGCCGTCCGGGGTCATCAGCACCGAGGTCATCAGACCAAGCGAACCGAAGCCCTGCGCCACTGTGTCGGACTGCACGTCACCGTCGTAGTTCTTGCAGGCCCAGACGTAGCCGCCCTCCCACTTGAGCGCCGCGGCCACCATGTCGTCGATCAGCCGGTGTTCGTACGTAATCCCGGCCGCCTCGAACTCTGACTTGAATTCGGTCTCGAAAACCTCGGCGAAGATGTCCTTGAAACGACCGTCGTACGCCTTGAGGATCGTGTTCTTGGTGGACAGGTAGACCGGGTAGCCGCGGTCGAGGCCATAACGCATCGAGGCGCGCGCGAAATCGCGGATCGAGTCGTCGTAGTTGTACATCCCCATCGCGACGCCGCCGCCGGGAAAGTCGGCGATCTCGAACTCCATCGGCTCACCTTCGCCGGACGGCGTGTAGGTGACGGTGACCTTGCCCGGCCCGGGAACGACGAAGTCGGTTGCCTTGTACTGGTCGCCATGCGCGTGCCGGCCGATGATGATCGGCTTCGTCCAGCCCGGCACGAGTCGCGGCACGTTGCTCAGCACGATCGGCTCACGGAAGATGACGCCGCCGAGAATGTTACGGATCGTGCCGTTCGGCGAGCGCCACATCTTCTTCAGGCCGAATTCCTCGACCCGCGCCTCGTCCGGCGTGATCGTCGCGCATTTCACGCCGACGCCGTACTGCTTGATCGCGTTCGCCGAATCGATCGTGATCTGGTCGTCGGTCGCATCCCGCGACTCGATGCCCAGGTCGTAATACTTCAGGTCGACGTCGAGGTACGGCAGGATCAGCTTTTCCTTGATAAATGCCCAGATGATGCGAGTCATCTCGTCACCGTCGAGCTCTACGACGGGGTTCGCGACCTTGATCTTGGCCATGCTCATCCTTTTCTCGAAATCGAAAACGAATTACAGGCTGGCGACGTCGGCCTGCTTGCTGCGGACCGCGTCGGCGGCCTCCTTCAGCGCGGCCAGCTCGGTGTCGGTCAGCTCGACCTCTACGACCTTCTTCACGCCGCCGGCGCCGATCTGCGCGACCACGCCCAGGTAGACCCCGGAAATGCCGTACTCGCCGTCGACCCAGGCACAGACCGGGTAGCTGTCGCCGGTGTCCTCGGCGACGGCCTTTGCCATCCGGGCCGCGGCGGCGGACGGGGCGTAGTACGCCGAGCCGGTCTTGAGCAGGTTGTTGACCTCGGCGCCGCCGTTGCGGGTGCGGACGACAAGCTCCTCGATCTTGTCGGCCGAGAGCAACTCGGTCAGCGGCTTGCCGTCCACCGAGCACAGCGACGGCACCGGCACCATGGTGTCGCCGTGCGAGCCGAGCGTCAGGCAGGAGACTGAGCCGATCGGGACGCTCAGCGCCTCGGCGACAAAAGTGACAAAGCGCGCCGTGTCCAGCATTCCGGCCTGGCCGAGCACTCGATTCTTCGGGAACTGGGTGGCGAGCTGGGCCAGCGCCGTCATCTCGTCGAGCGGGTTGGAGACCACGATGACGACGGCCTCGGGCGCATGCTTGGCAACCTGCTCGGCGACCTGGCGGACGATGCCGGCGTTGGTCTCCAGCAGGTCCATCCGGCTCATACCGGGCTTACGGGGCAGACCCGCGGTGACGACCACGATGGACGACCCGGCGATGGCCTCGTAGCCCTCGCCGTTCTTGCCCGTAGTCACACCGACGACCTCAGTCTCGAACCCCTCGATGGAACGCGACTGGTTCATGTCCAGCGCGATCCCCTGGGGACGCCCCTCGAGGATGTCGGTGAGGACGACGGTTTCGAATATGTCGTACTCGGCCAGCCGCTGCGCGGTGGTGGAGCCGTAGAAACCGGCCCCGACAACGGTGACTTTGCCGCTTCGCTGCTTAGCAGCCATGGAATGTCACTCCCAGGTCAGATCGGAGGCCCCAGAAATTCGCGAGAGCCTGAACGCGCACCATTCCGGAGGCTATCCGAGCACGGAGCGCTGCGGGCCGCCGGGCCACATGGCGTGCGTCACTGTGACGGTAACTGTGACGGTCAAACTGACGGTCAATGTGACGGCAACTGTTGGACAGACGGGCGACACAGCCTGGCGAATTGCTAGACCCGGCCGCTGGCCCGCAGCCACAGGCCGAGGGTGAGCATGGCGGCGGCCACTGCGGCGTACCAGATCGCGTCGATCGCCCTGCTGCGTACGACGAGCAGGCCGGCCGCACGGGCGGGCAGGACGGTCCGGAACACCGCGGCCACCCCCATCGCCAGCGCCATCAGCAGTACGCCGCGCAACCAGTGCCGCGGCGCCGCGGCGACGTAGACCAGGCCCAGGCCGGCGAGCACCAGCACGATGATCGCGGGCGCACCCCGCCATTCCCGCCGCCACCAGCGGGACGCATCGGAACTCGTATGCGACCCGGCCGGCCGGGTCGGCTGTCGTTGCGGAGGCCGCGGCGATGGGGCTTGCGGGGGTGGCTGCTGGGCTGGCTGCTGAGCTGACTGGTGGGATGACGGCGGCTCGGACCGTCCCGACTGGCGCCGTTGCTGGGCCGCCGGCTGCGCGCGGTGCCGGGCGCTCACCGCGGACCCTCCGGGCCCTGAGCGCGCACCGATTCGAGCTTGCCGGACATCTGGGTCACCGTACTCCCCGACCGGACTCCGCGACCGGCTCGACCCGCGGCCGCGCCGACTGTCCTATCGCGAATTCTCGAACACCAGACCGTGCGCCAGCGCGTAGCCCACGGCCTGCTGTACGTCGATGCGGGCGCCGGTGAGTATGGCGGACTGCCAGGCCGTCGCGTCCAGTTCGGCGCCACGCAGGTCGGCCTGGAAAAGTCTCGTGTTCGCCATCCGGGCGCCACGCAGATCGGCGCCGCGCAGGTCCGCATGCGACAGGTCGGCGTCGACCAGGTTGGCCTCTCGCATACGCAGCCCGGAGAAATCCACCGCCTTCAGACCGGCGCCACCGAAGGAGACCATGCTCAGATCGCAGTCCCGGACATTCCACGGTGTGCACCGGCAGTCGATGAAGACCGAGCCGATGAGCTTGCAGCCCGTCAATGCGGCCGCCCGCCAGCCCGTCTTCTCGAACCGGCAGCCGATGAACGCGGAGACCGTGTGCCGTGAGACATCAAGGTCCGCGCCGGTGAAATCACAATTGGTGAAGGTGCAGCCGTGCGTCACGATCTTGGTCAGATCCGCGTCCTGGAATTTGCAGTCCATATAGGACTCTCCCGCCAGTTCGCGGCCGGACCAACGTACGTCGGAGAAATCGTCGCCGCTGAATTCGTCGCTCATCGCATCCTCCGGCCCGCGCCTGTCGGGTCAGTGGAAGAAATGCCGGGTACCGGTGAAATACAGTGACACGCCGGCCGCTTTCGCCGCCGCGATGACCTCCTCGTCCCGGACCGAACCGCCGGGCTCCACCACCGCGCGGACGCCGGCCTCGATCAGCACCTCAAGCCCGTCGGCGAACGGGAAGAACGCATCGCTGGCCGCGACCGCACCGGTGGCCCGGTCTGCGGCCCGGGACACCGCGAGCCGGGCCGCGTCGACCCGGTTGACCTGACCCATGCCGCAGCCGACCGTCGCCCGGTCGTGCGCCAACAGAATGGCGTTCGACTTCACCGCGCGGACCGCGCGCCATCCGAAGGCCAGGTCGGCGAGCGTCGCGTCGTCGACGGCCTCGCCGGCCGCCAACTGCCAGGCCGCCGGGTCATCCCCGGGTGCGTCGATCCGGTCGACGTGCTGCACGAGCAGACCGCCGGTCACCTGACGCAACTCGGTCTGGCCGCGAAGCGACTTGGGAGCGGAGCCATCGGCAGCCCGATCGGTCGGGGGCGGGCAGGTGAGAATTCGGATGTTCTTCTTCTTCGACAGAATTTCCACGGCACCGTCCTCATAGGACGGAGCGACGATGACCTCGGTGAAGATATCCGCGACCTGGCCGGCCATTTCCGCCGACACCGGGCAGTTGGTGGCGATCACGCCACCGAAAGCGGAGACCGGGTCGCAGGCGTGCGCCTTGCGGTGCGCGTCGGCGACATCCGCGGCCACGGCGATTCCGCAGGGATTGGCGTGCTTCACGATGGCCACACACGGGTCGGCGAAATCGAAGGCCGCCCGGCGAGCCGCGTCGGTGTCGACGTAGTTGTTGTACGACATCGCCTTGCCGTGCAGCTGCTCGGCCTGGGCCAACCCGGGCGGTGCGTCGTGGTCGACATACAGCGCCGCCGACTGGTGCGGATTTTCCCCGTACCGCAGGATTTCCGCGCGCTCCAGCGCCAGTCCGACGAATGGCGGGAAGTCGTCCGGGTTGGCGAACCAGGAGGCGACCGCGACGTCGTACGCGGCGGTGTGCGCAAAGGCTTTGGCCGCCAGAGCTCGGCGGGCCGCGAGGTCGAAACCGCCGGCCTGTACGGCTTCCAGCACCTCGCCGTACGAGGTCGGGTCGACGACGACCGCGACGCTGGGGTGGTTCTTCGCGGCCGCGCGGACCATCGACGGACCGCCGATGTCGATCTGCTCGACCGTCTCGTCCTCGCTGACCCCTGCCGCCACGGTCTCCCGGAACGGGTAGAGGTTGGAGATCACCAGGTCGAACGGCTCGATCCCCCGGTCGGCCAGCGCCGCCACGTGCTCGGGCTTGCGGCTGTCGGCCAGCAGTCCGGCGTGCACGTGCGGGTGCAGCGTCTTGACCCGGCCGTCGAGCATCTCCGGAAAGCCGGTGACCTCCTCGATCGGGGTGACCGGCACGCCGGCGGCGGTGATGGCCCGCGCACTGTTGCCGGTCGACACGATCTGCACTCCGGCCGCGTGCAGGCCGCGGGCCAGCTCATCGAGGCCGGTCTTGTCGTACACGCTGACCAGCGCGCGACGGACGGCGATCCGATCGGACAACGGAACTCCTTAAAACGGGTGTACGACTAGGAATCTATTTAAGGGGACCTATTTAAGGAATCGTCACTTTGCGGCCGTGCACGGTCCAGCCGTCCCGGCACATTCGGCCGAGCGTGGCGACCAGCAGCGTGCGCTCGACACTCTTGATCCGCTCGTGCAGCGAATCGACGTCGTCGCCGTCGAGCACCGGGACAGCGGCCTGCGCGATGATCGGCCCGGCGTCGATGCCCTCATCGACGATGAACACCGTGCAACCGGACAATTTGACGCCATGCTCGAGCGCGTCGCGCGGGCCGTGCATGCCCGGAAAGGACGGCAGCAGCGCGGGATGGGTGTTGATGACCCGCCCGCCGAAGCGGCGCAGGAATTCGGGTCCGACCAGTTTCATGAAGCCCGCCGAGACCACCACGTCGGGGCGGTGCGCGTCGACCGCATCGGCGAGCGCGCGGTCCCAGTCGGCCCGGTCGGCGAAGTCCCCGACCTTGAGCGCGAAGGTCGGCAGTCCGGCCCGCTCCGCACGGGCCAGTCCCTCGATGCCGCCGCGGTCGGCTCCGACGGCCACCACCCGGGCGCCGAAGGCCGGCTCCTGTTCCACTTCGAGCAGCGCCTGCAGCAGGGTGCCGGTGCCGGAAACCAGCACCACGACACGGGCCGGCTCCACGCTGGATCCGGAAGGTACGGCCACGTAGCGCACCTTAGCTGGCGCGCAGCCCGGTCTACTGCACCGGGTCACGCCCGACACGACCTCCGCTCCGCCCGTCCACCCCGCCGTGCCCGTCCGCCCCGCCGTGCCCGTCCACCCCGCCCGACCGTCCACCCCGCCCGACCGTCCACCCGCCGTGATCATGAAGTTTCCGACCCGACACGCCGCCGCCACGCTGACCGGGCCGTCGGGAACTTCATGATCACGACCGTGCGGCGGTTAGTCGGCCTCGGTTTCGGCCTCTGTATCCGATTCGGCCGCTGGCTCGGACTCGGCGTGGGCCTCGGCGGCTTTTTCGGATTTCTCGGCCGGGCCAGCCTCTTTCGGATCGGCCCTCTCCGGCTCGATCTTCTTTACATCGGCCGGCGTCTGTCCTGTCGCCACGGCGGCTGACTTCACGGTGAGCGTCACCGTTGGCTTCTTGCCGCCATCAGCCTCGGCGGGCTCAGCCGCTGTCTCGGTCCCGTCGTCGGTCCCGTCGTCGATCTCGGTCCCGTCATCGATCTCGGTCCCGTCATCGATCTCGGTCCCGTCATGGGGCTCGGTCCCGTCTGCCTGTGCTGCAACATCGGTCGTGCCGGCGCGCGGCACCGGGAGCGCGGCCAGCAGCTCTGTCGGCTCGGCCCTCCGGCGTACGAACAGCGCTGTCACCAACGCCACCACGGCAATCTCCACGAAGACCGCGCCACCGACCCGCAACGGCGACGGCCCGACCGCCGCGAGCCGGCCGGCCCCCAACGGTCCGCCCGCCAGCGCGGCCAATGCGGCGATGCCCAACCCGGACAGTGCGGCACAACCGAAGACAGCCCGCGCACCGCCGCGCGGGCTACGGCCCAGAACGAGGCCGGCGAGCACCCCGGCCAGCAGCGGAGCGAGCAGGATCGGCCAGCTTGTCGGCGCTGCCCTGGTCCCGGCCGGCAGCGCGCCGAGCAGCGGGAACGCCGGCACCGGGCCGAGGTGGGCGCCGAACGCGGTCACCGACGTCCCGGAGCCGACCGCGAAACCCGGGCCGACCGCGTACGCGAGCCCACAGACCACGGCGTTCGGCGCGTAGAGAACACAGAGCAGGCACACCATCACGCCGCCGACCACGCCACCGCCCAGCGCATGCGCCAGTGCGACGGCCTGGCCGCCGTGCATCGCCAGCGCGGCGCCGACCAGCAGCGCGCCCGCGGACAGCAGAACGGCAACCGCGAGCGCGGCGGCCCGCAGTACGACGGGCGTCGCGCCGGGCAGTCTGGCCAGCAGCGGGCCGGTCAGCTCGGCGCCGTGCAGCACGCCGACCCCAGCCGCGACGGCTGCGACCACGACCGCGCCGAGCACGGCGGACAGCGACCCGACCTCGGCGACGGACGACCCGGTGCCGAAACTCAGCAGTGCGGCGACAAGTCCGTACGTGGCGGACAACGCCAGCACCAGCCGGGCCGCTTCGAGCAGCCCGATCGGGGCGTTGGCCCGGCCAAGCAGGATGCCGGCCCGGGCGAGCAGTCCGACGGGCAGCGCCATCAGCCCGATCGGCACCAGCCCGATCGTGCCCGAGTCGGTCCCGATCGGGCTGTGGTGCGCCAGCAGCCAGGCCTGGCAGGCGGCCCGCAATGCGGTCACCGCCGAGATCTGGTCGCCGGAATCCGCGCCCCAGGCGACCAGCACGAGCGCGGTGATGACGACGAGTCCGACCGCCGCCGCGCCGATCGCCACCATCATCGCGGTGTAGAGGCCGACGATTCCGGTGTACCGCGGCGGTGTGCCGTCCGCCTCGTCCCGGGCGGGGCCCGCGGCGCGGGACGGAGCGGCCAGATCAGTCATCATTCCGACTCTCTCAGCGCCTCCGCCCAGACGCCGACAGGCGCGCCGAGCCTTGGCTCGACGCGCCTGTCGGTCAGTACGACATGCAGTTGGTACGGAACTACTGCTGGGGCGGGTATCCACCCTGCGGCGGCTGGCCACCGTTGTCCTGCTGGTCGGGCTGGGCCGGGTACTGGCCACTGTTCGGGTACTCCGGTGACGCGGCGTGGTGCCCGCTCGGTGCGCCCTGGGCTGGGTACTGGCCACTGTTCGGGTCCGGCGGAGCCGCCGCGTGCTGACCACTCGGCGCACCCTGGGCCGGGTACTGACCACTGTTCGGGTCCTGCGGCTGACCGGGCTGGCCGTAACCCGCCGGCGGCTGCTGCCCGTAACCGGGCTGCTGGCCATAAGGAGGCTGCTGCGGCTGGCCGTAACCCGCCGGCGGCTGCTGCCCGTAACCAGGCTGACCGGGCTGCTGCGGCTGACCGGGCTGCTGCGGCTGACCAGGCTGGCCGTAGCCCGCCGGCGGCTGCTGCCCGTAACCGGGCTGCTGGCCATAACCCTGCTGACCATAACCCTGCTGACCGTAACCCTGCGGCGCGGCACCCTGCTTGGACTGCAGGCCGCCGACCACCTTCTGCACGGAGGCAGGGCCACCAGCCTTCATGAACTCCAGCACGACACCGACGGTCGCGGCGACGACCAGAACGAGGCCGACCCAGAATCCCCAGCTGTGCGAGATGTACTTACCGGGCGCACCACCCAGGCCGGGCTTGGTGAAGATCGCGATCAGGAAAAGAATGTCCGCGATGACCGTGAGACCCATGGCGACGACCTCGCCGGGGATCTTCGCCGGGATCAGCTTCAGGGCCTTGACCACGAAGTAGACCAGCACGATCAGGAGGATCAGGATCGGGATGACGGTCAGCGCGCCGTGCCAGGCGTTGAGGTGCCCGGCCTGGCTGTTGACCTGGTCCTCACAGCTGCCCGAGCCGCCGAGGCTCAGACCCCCGGAACCGCCGTTGTCCTTACAGATCTTCCCGGCGTTCGGGCCGTACCACTTGAAGAAACTGATGACGAACAGCAGCAACGCACCACCGGCGGCGATGACGCCACCGGGCATGATCGACTGCAGGTCGAAGTTGATCGCCGGACCGGACTTGGCCGGCGGTCCGTACCCGGGCTGGCCGTACGGCTGCTGGCCGTAACCCTGCTGCTGCGGCGGGTACTGCTGCTGCGGCTGGCCGTATCCCGGCGGCGGCTGCTGCCCCGCGGGAGGCTGACCGTAACCCTGCGGCGGCTGACCGGCCGGCGGCTGTCCATAGCCCGGCGGCGGCTGCTGCCCGTACTGCGGCTGGCCTGGCTGACCGGGCTGGCCGTAACCGGGCGGAGGTCCGCCCTGTCCGCCCTGTCCGGCATAGCCACCCTGGCCCGGGTAACCACCCGTCTGCTCTGACATTGAAAGGACCTTCCCGTCGTGGCGAATCCGCCACCGACCAGCTGAGGTGTGCACCTTGCACCCGCACCCGTGCGGGCGTTGCGAGGCATTATGCCCCATCCGCCCAATTGCGCCGCCCGCGGTGCGAGGCGACGCGGGCACGCTACCGTGCCGGCCCGGTCATTGCATGGCGGGGCCGGCCGGCGGGGCCGAAAATGTCAGGCGGTGATGATGTCGTGCATCAGGCGCGCGGTTTCGCTCGGGGTCTTGCCGACCCGGACACCGGCCGCCTCGAGCGCCTCGGCCTTGGCGGCGGCGGTGCCGGACGAGCCGGAGACGATGGCGCCGGCGTGGCCCATTGTCTTGCCTTCTGGTGCGGTGAAACCGGCGACATAACCGACAACAGGCTTGGTGACGTGGGCCTTGATGTAGTCCGCGGCCCGCTCCTCGGCGTCGCCGCCGATCTCGCCGATCATCACGATCGCGTCGGTCTCGGGGTCGTCCTGGAACGCCTGCAGGCAGTCGATGTGAGTGGTGCCGACGACCGGGTCGCCGCCGATGCCCACGCAGGTGGAGAAGCCGATGTCGCGCAGTTCGTACATCATCTGGTAGGTCAGCGTTCCGGATTTGCTGACGAGGCCAATCCGGCCGGGGCGGGTGATGTCGGCCGGGATGATGCCGGCGTTGGACTTGCCGGGGCTGGCGACCCCGGGGCAGTTCGGCCCGACGATGCGGGTCTTGTTCCCCGTCGCGACGGCGTGGGCCCAGGCCGCGGTCGAGTCGTGCACCGGGATGTTCTCGGTGATCACGATGACCAGCGGGATCTCCGCGTCGATTGCCTCGATCATCGCGTCCTTGGAGAACCGCGGCGGGACGAACTGCACGCTGACATCGGCGCCGGTCTCCCGCATCGCCTCGGCGACGGTGCCGAACACCGGCACGCTGGTGTCGTTCAGTTCGGCCTTCTGCCCGGCCTTGCGGGCGTTGACGCCGCCGACGAGATTGGTGCCGGCGCGCAGCATGCGGGCGCCATGCTTCATGCCCTCCGAGCCGGTGAGGCCCTGCACGATGACCTTGCTGTTCTCGGTCAGGAAAATGGCCATCGTTATTACGCTCCCTGCGCTGCGAGCTCGGCGGCCTTCTCGGCCGCGCCGTCCATCGTTTCGACCTGGCTGACCCCGGGCAGGGCCGCCTCGGTCAGGATCCGCCGACCGGCCTCGGCGTTGTTGCCGTCCAGCCGTACGACCAGCGGTTTGGTGACCTTCTCGCCCTTGCTCTCCAGCAGGCCGAAGGCCTGCACGATGCCGTCGGCGACCGCGTCGCAGGCGGTGATCCCGCCGAAGACGTTGACGAAAACGCTGCGTACGGCCGGGTCCGAGAGCACGATCTCCAGGCCATCGGCCATCACCTCGGCGCTGGCGCCGCCGCCGATGTCGAGGAAGTTGGCCGGCTTCACGTTGGCGTGCCGCTCACCGGCGTACGCGACGACGTCCAGAGTGGACATGACCAGCCCGGCGCCGTTGCCGATGATGCCGACCTCGCCGTCGAGCTTGACGTAGTTGAGGTGCTTTTCCTTGGCCCGCGACTCCAGCGGGTCGGTGGCGCTGGTGTCGGCAAATGCCGCGTGGTCGGGCTGCCGGAAGTCGGCGTTGTCGTCGACGGTCACCTTGCCGTCGAGCGCGACGACCTTGCCGTCGGGCGTCTTGACCAGCGGGTTGACCTCGACCAGGGTGGCGTCCTCGGCGACGAAGACCTGCCACAGCTTCTCCACGACAACCGCGGCCTGATCGGCGATCTCGGCCGGGAAGTTCGAGGCAGCGACGATCTCGGCCGCCTTGGCGCTGTCGACTCCGACGAGTGCGTCGATCGGGATCCGGGCCAGCGCGCCGGGGTTGGTGCGCGCGACCTCCTCGATCTCGACGCCGCCCTCGACCGAGCCCATTGCCAGGAAGGTCCGGTTGGACCGGTCGAGCAGGAAGGAGAAGTAGTACTCCGCGGCGATGTCGCTGGCCTCGGTGACGAGCACCCGGTGCGCGGTGTGGCCCTTGATGTCCATGCCGAGGATGGCCTCGGCCTTCTCCCGGGCCTCGGTCGGCGTCTCGGCGAGCTTGACGCCGCCGGCCTTGCCACGGCCGCCGGTCTTCACCTGCGCCTTCACCACCACCGCCGTACCGATCTTCGCGGCGATCGCCTGCGCCTCGTCGGGGGTCGTGGCGACCTCACCCGGCAGCACCGGCACTCCGTGCTTGGCGAACAACTCCTTGGCCTGGTACTCGTACAGATCCACTATCGGTCGTCCTCATCGTCGAAAACGTGTAGGTACGAAAACAGCCGCTACAAACAGGTGTGACCCGGCCTGAGCCTAGTCAGCCGCCAACGCGGTGCCGAACCGGGAGCCGGTGAGATTCCGCACTCCGCACAGCCGGCGGGTCAATTATCTGGTCAGTGAACCGATGTGCTCGTTGACCCACGCCACGATCGCCGCAGTGGTCGCACCCGGCGTGAAGACGGTGGCCACGCCGAGTTCGCGCAGCGCCGGGATGTCCTCCTCGGGGATGATCCCGCCGCCGAAAACAACGATGTCGGCGGCGTCCTGCTCGCGCAGCAGCTCGATCACCCGGGCGAACAGCGTCATGTGGGCGCCGGAGAGCACGGAGAGCCCGACGCAGTCGGCGTCCTCGGCGATGGCTGTGGCCACGATCTGTTCCGGGGTCTGGTGCAGGCCGGTGTAGATGACTTCCATACCCGCGTCGCGCAGCGCCCGCGCGACGATCTTGACCCCGCGGTCGTGTCCGTCCAGCCCGGGCTTGGCCATGACGACGCGGATGCGCTCGCTCATCTGCACCCCTCCCGCTCGGCCGGCTCGCCGATGTGCCCCGAGCTTAGGCCCTGACCGGCGGCACGCGCCGGCAGCGCGTCGGCAGGACAGCCGAGCCCGTGCCGGGCACGATGGCGACACACCCGCAGCAGCTCTCGGAGGGGGTCGGCGTTGACATCGGACGACGGGTCGGCGCCTGCGTTGGCGCCGGGTATCGCGCCGGGCCGCCGGCATCGGATCACCCTCCGGTACGAGCTGATCGGCTGCGCGCTGCACGGCCACGCGCTGGTCGGTCTGGACGCGGCCGAAATCCGGCCGGGCGACGCGGCGCTCGCCCGGCTCGACGGCCCGCGGCGCTGGCACCGCTGCCTGCGCTGTGACGCCTGGCTCTCCGTGCCGCCGCCGGATCCGGCGACCTCGGACGGGCTGCCGTCCCGTACCGAGATCGAGTTGCCGTTGCGCGGTCGACCACTGCGCGACCGGTACGTCCTGCGGCTGATCGCGGTGGACCGGGCGATTCATGTGGTGGTGCTGGCGATTCTGGCGATCGTGGTCTTCGTCGTCGCCGCGCACGAGGCAACGCTGCGCGCGGATTTCACCCGGGTCATCACCGATCTGGAGGGCAGCGGGCCGGCTTCGGCGCACCAGCACGGCTTCCTCGGCGAGATCCAGAAGGCGTTCTCGCTGTCGCACGGCTCGCTGTATGCGCTGGGCGGCGCGGCGATCGGCTATGCGGTGCTGGAGGCCGTGGAGATGGTGGGGCTCTGGAACGCCCGCCGGTGGGCGGAGTACCTCACCTTCCTGGCCACGATCCTGTTACTGCCGGTCGAGATCTACGAGCTGACCGGCAAGATCTCGGCACTGAAGATCATCACGCTGCTGATCAACCTGGGCATCGCGATCTACCTGCTGCTGGCGAAACGGCTCTTCGGATTGCGCGGCGGCAACGCGTACGAATTGGCGGAGAAGGCGCACGACACCGGCTGGACGCCCATCGACCGGGCCACCCCACCGACGTGACCGGCACCACCCCTCCGTCGTGATCATGCAGAAAGGGTCCGCGACACGCCGTGCCGACGGACCATTGCTGCATGATCACGGCGGAGCAGGGGACGTCCGACTCTGTCGCTCAGAGTTCGGTGTGCAGTCGGATCTCGCGCAGCTCCGAGCCGTCGGCATCCAGGGTCCGGGCCAGCCCGTCCGGCGCCCAGCCGGCCGAGGTGAAGAAATTCCGGGATGGCTGGTCCCGGTCGTAGATCCAGGTTGTCACCGTGCCGAAACCGTCGCCACGCAGGTGATCGGTGGCGGCGGCGAGCAACCGGCTGCCGTGCCCGCGCCGGCCCCAGCGCGGCTCCACCAGCAGGGTGGCGATGGTCCCGATCGAGTCGTCGTCGTCATCGTCGTCCGGACCGAGTGCGGCGAATCCGACGGTCCAGTCGTGTTCCTGGGCGACCAGCACGTGGTGCCGTGGCGACGGCGGAGCGCCGATCGCCGCGGCCCAACTCGACCGGGCCAGCTCGAGGGTCAACTGATCCAGCACGGCCGGCGGAAGGAACCGTTCGTACCCGATCCGCCAGGTGTCCAACTGGATCCGGGCGACCTCGTCGACGTCGGCAGGGCGAGCAGGTCGGACGATGAGTCGACCCGACTCGGGTACAGAGTCTCCGGGCGCAGGCATGATCAGGAGCCTACGACCCGAGCCCGGTCACATGCCGAGGACGTCGCCCTCCGGCCCCATCGCGATCCGCGGGGACCGGGCCGGATCGAGCCAGCGCAGCAGCGGCAGCAGGTTGCCGACCGGCATGGAGACGCAGCCTGCGGTCGGCTTGCCGTCGGTGACGTGCACGAAGAACGCCGATCCGGCGCCGGCCTGGATCGGGCTGCGGTTGTAGTCGATGACGACGCCGTAGTTGTAGAGCGGAACGACCTCCCACAGCTTCTCGCCGGTTCCCTTCGAGCCGTCCGCATCGTCGGTCTGCAGGGTGTTGTAGTGCGGTGAGGCGCTCTGGTCGACCCACACGTCGCCGTACGCCACGTGGTGGTAGGGCAGCTTCGTGCCCGGGTCGGGGTCGTTGCCGAACGCCTGGGTCAGGCTGAAGAAACCGATCGGCGAGGCGACCGTCTGCTCGCTGACGGAGTGGCTGAATCCGCCGGCGCCGATCTTCACCGCGAACGGGCCGAACACCGGTGTCCAGTGGTCGCCGGAGCGTTGGTATGCCCGCAGCGTCGCGTCGGTGCCGGTGCCGTCGTTGGTGACGACGACGAGCTGGCCGGCGCCGCGGGTGTCGGCCATCAGGTCCGGAAAGAGCTTGGGCGCGGCGGTGGGTCGGGGCGTCACGGGGTGGCTCTCCGTCGGCTTCGGCGTGGTCGGTGTGGCGCTCGGCCGGACGGTGCTCGACGCCGTGGTCGTGGGTGCCGGCGCCGACGTGCGGGCCGGGCGCGGCGGGTGCCGGTGTGGAGTGGGGGTCGGTGCGGGGGGCGGCAGCGTCGTCGGCCGGGCACTCGGTGGTGCGGTGGTCGGGTGCCCCGAGGCATTCGCGGCGGAGCGGGCTGCGAGCGCCTGCGGGGACAGCTTCTGCGGCGCCGCGCCGCACGCGGCCAACGCCGTCAGCACGACCGCCACACAGAGCAGGCTGCGGGCTCTTCGGGGCGCGGACATCCCGACACCCTACGACGGGCCGACCGCAGGCTCTAACAGGTCGGTGGGCACGTCATGCCGATAGCGGACCTCCGGCACGGTGGCGCCGCCGGCTTCGTAACCCTCCTCGGCGCCGTCGGCGACGAAGCCGTGGTGCAGGTAGAAACGCTGGGCCCGGGCGTTGTCGCGCAGCACCCAGAGGAACACCGGCCGCAGGCCCATCGCCGCCAGCAGCGGGAGACCGTAGCTCATCAGCGCCGTACCGACCCCGCGTGCCCAATGGTCCGGATCGACGTACAGCGCGTAGATCTCGCCACTGCCCGGCGGCGCGTCCGCGCCGCGGTACGGGCCGATCGCCAGCCAGCCGGCGACGGCGCCGTCGAGTTCGGCAATGTGGCTGCCCGGCCACGGCCACCGCTCGGCCCGGCGGTTGACCGCCTCGTCGATGTCGAGTGAGTCGAGGTGGTGCTGGGGCAGGATGCCGCGGTAGGCCCGCTGCCACGCCCGGACGTGCACGGTGGTGACCGCGCGCAGGTCGTCCCGGCGGGCCGGCCGGCAGGTCACCGTCGCGTCGGCCGGGCCGGCGACGGACCCGAGCGTCACAGCTTCTCGGATGCCGGTGCGGGTTGCTCCGCGTCGACGGCTTCGGCCTTTTCCTTGCGTCGCTTGGTGATTTCACGGAAGACGAGGAAGGCGATGAGCAACACGATGACAGGGATCGGCGCCCAGGTGAGGTACTTCTCGACGGCGCCGAGTGCGTTGGCGAACGCGTAACCGAGGAGTACGCAGCCGGCGCCCCAGATGGTGCCGCCGGCCGCGTTCCACGGGAGGAACGTGCGATAGGGCATGCGGGCCATGCCGGCCATGCTCGGCACCAGAGCCCGCAACACCGCGACCGAGCGACCGAGCAGGACCGCCTTGCCGCCGTGCCTGCGCAGGAATCCCTCGGCCTTGTCCCAGCGGCTGGCCCCGACGAACAGGCCGAGCCTGGTGGTCTTGAGTCGTGGGCCGAACCAGCGGCCGAACTCGTATCCGACGGAGTCGCCGACGACGGCGCAGACCACCGCGACCACCATCATGATCGGGAGGTTCAGAACGCCTTCGTGGCAGAAGTATCCGGCGACGAGCAACGCCGTCTCGCCGGGCAGCACCAGCCCGATCAGAATGGCCGCCTCGCCGAATGCGAACCCGCCCGCGATCACATAGAGCCAGATGCCGACGTGCTCGCCGATGTGTTTGAGGAACTCGGTCACCTGCCCATAGTGCCTGAGTCGGTCAGCGGGGCTGGCGGGAACGTCGTACGGACCGGACCGCCGGCACGATTCAGGTCGGTTCCACGAGGACGATGCTGTCGGTGGGTCGTGCCAGGATCCTGAGGTGTCCACCGTCGCCCCGGCCGTTGCCGGCGAACCCAGAGAACGGCTGTCCCTCGCCCAGGCCCGCCGGATCGCGCTGACCGCACAGGGTTTCGCCGATCCACGCCCGGCCGGACGGGTCGACGCGCGGCACCTGCGCCGGGTGATCGACCGGGTCGGCCTGTTGCAGATCGACTCGGTGAATGTGCTGTCCCGCTCGCACTACCTGCCGGTGTTCGCCCGGCTCGGTCCGTACCCGCGGGCCGCTCTGGACCAGCTGTGTTGGGGCACCCGGCGCCGACGAGGCATGTTCGAGTACTGGGCCCACGAGGCGTCGCTGTTGCCGCTGGAGGCACAACCGCTGCTGCGCTGGCGGATGCAGGAGGCGCACGATTCGGCCTGGGGATCGATGGTGCGGATCGCGCGCGAGCGGCCGGGGTTCGTCAAGGCCGTCCGGGATCTGGTGGCCGAGGAGGGTCCGATCGGCGCCGGGGCGATCGAGGTGGAGCGTCCGGAGCGCAGTCCCGGCGCCATGTGGAACTGGCACGACGGCAAGATCGCGTTGGAATGGTTGTTCTACTCCGGCGAGGTCACCACGGCCTCCCGGCCGAACTTCCAGCGCCTGTACGACCTGACCGAGCGGGTGCTGCCGGCCGACGTCCTGGCCCGGCCGACGCCCAGCCGGGCGGACGCCCACCGGGAGCTGATCCGGATCGCCGCCCGCGGTCACGGAGTGGCCACCGAGTCCGACCTGCGTGACTACTTTCGGCTCAAGGCGGCCGATTCCCGGGTCGCGGTGGCGGAGTTGGTCGAGTCCGGCGAGTTGCAGCCGGTCTCGGTGCAGAGTTGGAAACAGCCGGCCTATCTCTGGGCCGAGGCCCGGTTGCCGCGCTGGGTGCGGGCCAGGGCGCTGCTGTCGCCGTTCGACTCACTGGTCTGGGAGCGGGCCAGGGCCGAGCGGCTGTTCGACTTTCACTACCGGATCGAGATCTACACCCCGGCCCACAAACGGATCCACGGCTACTACGTGCTGCCGTTCCTGCTCGGTGACGCCCTGGTCGCCCGGGTTGACCTGAAGGCCGACCGGGGCGATCGACTGCTCCGGGTGCAGGGCGTCTACGCGGAGGACGGTCATCAACCTGACGAGATCGTCGGCCCGTTGGCGGCCGAGCTGACCCTGATGGCGCAGTGGCTCGACCTCGACGGTGTCGCGGTTGCCGGCCGGGGCGACCTGGCCGCCCCACTGAGTGCCGAGCTGCGGCAGGCCTAGCGGCCGCCCGACCGCTGGCCGGAGTTCACGCGAGCCTTCGTAGGGCCAGCTTGATCTCGTGGCCGAGGCGCCCTGGCTGGTAGCCGTGGCCGCGCCGGGCCCAGCCCCGGCCCACCTGCTGCTCGTCCAGCAGCGCGTGCATTCTGGCTTCGCCGGTCAGCTCGTTCAGCTGGGCCCGGTTTCTGCGCTTTCGCATGGCGGTGCCTCTCGCGCGGAGTGGTTTTACAAAGGGTTGTCGGGGAGCCGGAGGCAGCGGCGGCGTTACTGGTGTGAGACCGCGGCGGCGCGGCGGATCGAGATGTCGCCGCTGACCGTGCTGGCGGCGATGTCGACCGGGTCGCCGGCGGCCGCTTCGTCGGAGACGGCGAGCTCGGAGCTGACCTCACCGGTGAGTGAGGAGACGTCGAGCCGGGCCGCGAGGCCAGGGGCCAGACCGACGTGCACGTCGCCGGAGACGCCGCGCAGGGCCGCGCTGCCGGACAGTGAGCTGATGTCGATGCTGCCCGAGGCCGTGGTTGCGTGGACCGACGATTCGACCCGACGCGCCGAGATGTCGCCGCTGGCGGTGCCGAGTTCGGCCCGGATGGCGCTGCTGACCCGGACGTCACCGGACGCGCTGTTCAGCTTGGCGGTCCCGCCGACGGTGTCGATCTCGATGTCGCCGCTGCCGCTCTTGAGCTCGGCGTCGCCGGTGACATGTTCGGCCTGGATCTCGCCGCTGCCGGTGCCGATCCGCAGCTCCTGCAGCGTGCCGGCGCAGTGCACGTCCGCCGAGCCGGACCGGATCTTCGCCGACGAACGCTCCGGCACCGTGACCCGGATGTCCAGACCGTGCGACGACCCGGAACTCTGCGGCGGTGGGCTGACCCGCAGCACGTTGTCGGTGAACTCGATGGTCGCCTCCCGGACGGTGCGTTCGTTGTGGCCGCTGACCTCGACCGTCACCTGATCGACCGCGCTGGCCCGGAGTTCTACCGAGCCCGAGCCATCGCTGATGTCGACGAAGATCGGCGCCGTGGCGGGGAAGTTGCGGGTTTCCTGATGCATGACCTGCCTCTTTCGAATGATGTTCGGAGTGGGTGGGATTCGATCAGCCCTGGACGAACCCGGAGAGCCGTTGTCCAGGCCCGCGGTGTTTGCGTGGGGCCGGCTGCAGTGCCCGGCTCACGGCTCCGACCAACCAGGAGTTCACCGAGACACCCTGTGCCGCGGCGGCCTCCTCGGCCTGGGTCTTGAGGTGTTCGGGCAGCCGCAGGGTGATGCGGGATATCCCGACGTCGGCGTCGGGCGCCGGCGGCGGTGGTGGGGGAGGTGGCGTCGGCGCCAGCGGGGTGACGACCAGCTGTGGCTCGCGGCCGCGCAGGTGCACCTCGACCGTGGCGTCGTCCAACGCCGCGGTGATCTCGGCGGCGGCAGCGCTGATCGCCTCCATCAGGGCCAGCCGGGTGGCCGGCTCGACGGCGGTGGTGAGTTGCATGCCCAGCCGCTGTGCCGGCTCGCCCACGGCCGCGACGGCGGCAGCGAGGCTTTCTCGTACGGTGTCCAGATACGGTGACAGCTCCATGACGTCACTATGACGTCATCCACGACATCAGTCAAGTCCGTCGCGGAATCAGGTTCTGTCGGCGGGTCGGGTTAGAGTCGGCGCCGTCACCACCTGAGGCGCCGCCAGTAGAGGAGTCCGCTCGTGCCCGAGATCGTGCCGCTTTCGGTTCAGGTCATCGCCTACACCCATTTCGAGCCGCCGGCCGAGGTGCCGTGGGAGACCGACACCGACGGGGGAGAGGCGCTCGCCGAGTTCGCCGGCCGAGCGTGTTACCAGTCCTGGAAGAAGCCGAATCCGGCGACGGCGACCAACGCCGGCTATCTGCGGCACATTCTCGAGGTCGGCCACCTCTCCGTTCTCGAGCACGGCACGGTGACGATGTACCTGTCCGGCATCTCCCGGTCGCTGACCCACGAGCTGATCCGGCACCGACACTTCTCCTACAGCCAGCTCTCCCAGCGCTACGTGCCGGAGCGGAACGCGGCGATGGTGGAGCCAGAGGCGATCGCGTCCGATCCCGACCTGCACGCCAAGTTCATCGCCGCGACCGAGGCATCACTGGCCGCCTACACCGAGCTGCTCGAGGGCCTGCAGAAGCGGTTCGCCGATGTGGAAAACGCAACCCTCCGGCGCAAGCAGGCCCGCCAGGCCGCGCGCGCGGTCCTGCCGAACGCGACCGAGACGCGGATCGTGGTGACCGGGAATTACCGTGCCTGGCGGCATTTCGTGGCCATGCGGGCCTCCGAGCACGCCGACGTGGAGATCCGGGACTGCGCGGTCGCCTGCCTCCGCGAGCTGCAGCGGGTCGCGCCGAACGTATTCGCCGATTTCGACATCTCGCAGCTTCCCGATGGCACCTCGGTGGCGTCCAGCCCGTTTGTCACCGAGGGCTGAGGCTTTTCCGGCCGTTCCGGAAAAAAAGCGAAAGCGCCCCGTAACGCGTGCTGGGGCTCGCTCGATAACTGTGGTGTAGCCCCGTGACGCTCTGGACCCCCGACTGGCGCGTCACGGGGCTGCGCTGTGTCTCGGGTTGCGCTGTGTCTCGGGGTTGCGCTGTGTCTCGGGTTGCGCTCTGTCTCGCGGTTGTGCTGGGCCGCAGGCATGTCGTGGTGGTGGACGCGCCGCGGTCGGCTGCGCGTCGTGGTGCGATCGGCGCGGGCGGTAGCGTTGGGGCATGTCTGCAGATCCCAACGTCCGGGCGACTGACGCACGCCCCTTCGGTCGCGTGCTCACGGCGATGATCACCCCGTTCACCTCCGACGGCGGTCTCGACCTCGCTGGCGCCCAGCGCCTGGCGACCCACCTCGTGGACGAGGGTGGCAACGACGGCCTGGTCATCAGCGGTACGACCGGCGAGTCGCCGACCACCACTGACGAGGAGAAAGAGCACCTGCTGCGTGCGGTCGTCGAGGCCGTCGGTGACCGCGCGTCGGTGATCGCCGGGGTCGGCACCAACGACACCGCACATACCGTCCACCTGGCCCAAGCCGCCGAAAAGGCTGGTGCGCAAGGACTTCTGGTCGTCAGTCCGTACTACAGCAAGCCGCCGCAGGCCGGCCTGCTCGCCCATTTCCGGACCGTCGCGGACGCCACCGGGTTGCCCTGCCTGCTCTACGACATCCCCGGGCGGACCGGCGTACCGATCGAGACCGAGACACTGGTCGCCCTCGCCGAGCATCCGCGGATCGTCGCGGTGAAGGACGCCAAGGGAGACCTGGAAGCCAGCGCCTGGGTGCTGGCCCGCACCGGGCTCGCCTACTACTCGGGCGATGACAAGGTCACCCTGCCGCTGCTGTCCGTCGGCGGTGTCGGCGTCGTCGGCGTCCCGACCCACGTCGTAGGGGTCCGCACCGGCCAGATGATCCGGGCGTACGAGAACGGCGACGTCGCCGGCGCGCTGGCGCTGCATCGCGGGATGTTGCCGGTTTACAGCGGCTTCTTCCGTACCCAGGGCGTCATTCTCACCAAGGCCGCGCTGCGGCTGCTCGGACTGCCCGGCGGTCCGGTGCGTTCGCCGCTCGTCGATGCCACACCCGACCAGATCACCCAACTGCGGAAGGATCTCGCCGATGCCGGCGTGGGCGCCTCATGAGTAGACCGCACCGCGACCTGACCGCGCCGCCGGAGCTTCCCCAGCACGGCCTGCGGGTCATCCCGCTGGGCGGGATCGGCGAAATCGGCCGCAACATGACGGTCTTCGAGCACGCCGGCAAGCTGCTCATCGTCGACTGCGGAGTGCTGTTCCCCGAAGAGCACCAGCCCGGCGTCGACCTGATCCTGCCGGACTTCAGTTACCTGCGGGACCGGTACGAGGACGTCGTCGGCGTCGTGCTCACGCACGGCCACGAGGACCACATCGGCGCGGTGCCGTACCTCCTGCGGGAGGCGCCGGACCTGCCGCTGGTCGGCTCCACCTTCACCCTGGCGCTGGTCGAGGCAAAGCTGCGCGAGCACCGGATCAAGCCGTACTCGCTGACCGTTGCGGAGGGACAGCGCGAGCGGCTCGGCCCGTTCGACCTGGAATTCCTGTCGGTCAATCACTCGATCCCCGATGCCCTCGCCGTCGCGATCCGCACCGAGGCCGGGCTCGTGCTGCACACCGGCGACTTCAAGATGGACCAGCTGCCGCTCGACGGCCGGCTGACCGACCTCGGCGGCTTCGCCCGGCTCGGCGCCGAGGGCGTCGACCTGTTGCTCGCCGACTCGACCAACGCCGAGGTGCCCGGCTTCGTCACCTCTGAACGGGAGATCGGCCCGGTCCTGGACGGCGTCGTACGGGATGCCAAACGCAAGGTCATCGTCGCCTGTTTCTCCTCGCACGTGCACCGGGTCCAGCAGGTGCTCGACACGGCCGCCGCGCACAACCGCAACGTGGCCTTCGTCGGTCGCTCGATGGTGCGGAACATGGGTGTGGCAAGGGATCTGGGGCTGCTCACCGTGCCGCCGGGCCTGATGGTCAGCATGGACGAGGCCGCCTCGATGCCCGACGAACGGGTGGTGCTGGTCTCCACCGGGTCGCAGGGCGAGCCGCTCTCCGCGCTGGCCCGGATGGCCAACCACGAGCATCGGCAGATCAGCGTGCGACCGGGCGACACCGTCATCCTGGCCTCGTCCCTGGTGCCCGGCAACGAGACCGCGGTCTACGGCGTGATCAACGGACTGGCCCGGCTCGGCGCCACCGTCGTACACAAGGAGGTCGCCAAGGTGCACGTCTCCGGACATGCGCCGGCCGGTGAGCTCCTCTACGTCCTGAACGCGACCCGGCCGAGCAACCTGATGCCGGTGCACGGCGAGTGGCGACACCTGCGGGCGCACGGCCGGTTGGCCGAACTGACCGGGCTGGCACCGGAGCGGGTGGTGCTCGCCGAGGACGGCGTCGTCGTCGACCTGGTCGACGGATTGGCCGAGATCACCGGCGCGGTCGACTGCGGCTTCGTCTACGTCGACGGCCTCGAGGTCGGCGACGTCGGCGAGGAGACGCTGCGCGACCGGCGGATCCTCGGTGACGAGGGCTTCATCGCGATCACGATCATCGTCGACTCGGTCACCGGCAAATCGACCGGACCGCCGCACGTCTCCGGGCGCGGGTTCTCCGACGAGCCGGGAGCGATCGCGGCCGTCGTACCGCTGATTGAGGCGGAGCTGGACCGGGCGGCTGCCGACGGCATCAGCGACGCGCACCGGCTGGCGCAGATGGTCCGCCGGGTCGTCGGCCGCTGGGTGTCGGACACCTACCGCCGACGTCCGATGATCATCCCGACCGTCCTGACGGTCTGAGCCCGGTCTTTTTGCCGATCCTGACCGTATGGCTGGACAAAGCCGGCATCAGGCAGCCATAAGGTCAAGATCGGCGGGGGACTTGGGCGGCGGGGCCGCCGCGAAGAGTCCGCTCAGCTGGATTTGCGGACCACCAGGGTGGTCGGCAACGTCGCCGAGGCGACCTGCTCGCCCTCGATCCGGCGCAGCAGCAGCTGGGTCATCAGCCGGCCCTGTTCGTCCAGCGGCTGACGCACTGTGCTCAGCGGGGGATCGGTGTACTGGGCGGCGTCCACATCGTCGAAGCCGACGATGGCCACGTCGTCCGGGACCCGCCGACCGGCCGAGCGCAGGGCGGCCAGCGCCCCCTCGGCCATCATGTCGGAGGCGACGAACACCGCGTCCAGCTCGGGGTTGTGGGCGAGCAACTTCAACATCGCCCGTTCGCCGGACAGCCGACTGAAATCCCCGTACGCAACGAGTTCCGGCTGACCGGCAGGGAGGGCCTTGCGGTAGCCGGCGAGCCGGTCGACGCCGGCGCACATGTCCGGTGGTCCGGCGATGGTGGCGATGTGCTGCCGGCCGCGGTCGACAAGATGCTCGACCGCATCCCGCGCGCCGGCGACATTGTCATTGTCGACATAGATCGCCTGACTGCCCTCGGTCAACGGTCGGCCGCCGACGACGGTCAGGACTCCGGTGTTCTCCAACACGTCGGTGCCGTGGGCCGAGACCAGCAGTGCGCCGTCGACGTGGCCCCCGCGCAGGTAGCTGACCAACCGCTCCAGCCGCTCGGGCGAACGGGCGAGGGTGAGTACCAGTTGCAGATCGGTCGTCGCCAGTTCGTCGGAGACCGCGCGCATGATGCCTAACAGATAGGGATCGGAGAAGAACCGGGCGTCCGACTCGGGCACGACCAGCGCGATCGAATCGGTGCGCCGGGTCACCAGGCTGCGGGCGGCGCGATTGGGCACGTAGCCGGTGCGGGCGATCGCCTCGTCGACCAGGCGGCGCGCCTGCGGGCTGACCTTGGGGAAGTTGTTGATGACCCGCGAGACCGTGGCCCGGGACACCCCGGCGACCTCCGCCACGGTCTCCAGCGTCGGGTGCCCAGACGCGTCAGCCACGCGTTCCTCCTACCCCGCGGTCATTTGGTGGGTTATCAGTATGCGCGAAAGCGCTCACACCACAAGCCCCCAAGGCGGCTCCGGCCGATCAGCGGACTGCGGTGTCGGCGGTGGCGGTGCCGACGCCCGCGATAGCCCAGCGCACCGAATACCGGCCGGGCGACAAGGCCCCGTCCACGGTCATGGTGAGCCTGCTGCTCTTCCCCGGCTGGATGATCCGAGGGGTGGGCGGGCAGTTGATCGATCCGCCGGTGACGGTCGTTGCGTGCGCGCCGTCCAGCACGATGCCGAAACTCGGGCAGGGTGCCAGGACGACGGCCTCCGTGCCGTGATTGGCGAGGGTGACGTGGAACGTCGTGGACTGGCCGCGCGGCGTCGTCGCCGGGAAATCGAGGGTCGCGAACAGGTCGCTCCATGAGCCGGGCTGGAACGCCACCGGATGGCCCGGGGTGCTGAACGGCCCGTACCAATATGCGGTGACACCGCTTCCTGCCCGACAGGCGCCGAGCCCGGTGACAGGCAGGGTCAGCGTTCCTTGTCCGGACCGGAGCTGCGCCCGGAGACCGGGTGCGGGACAGGACGGCTCGGTCTTCGGTCGGACGTACATCGTCGCAGTCTGGCCAGGCCTGAGCAGGACCGGGACGAACTCCGGCACGTTGGTCGGGAATTCCGGCCGCGGATCCAGACCGCGACCTCGCACCGTGCCGGACCGGTCCACGAACCGCAGCGCATTGGAGCCGTCGGCGAGCATGCCGGGCAGCGAGCACGATGTCGCCGAGGTCTTCAGTCGCAGTCGCAGGTCGCCGGTCAGCTGACCGGCGGTGCGGTGGAAGGCGAAGGTGCCGGTCAGTGCGTCGGCTGCACAGTACGAGATCTGCGCCGGTCGACCGATCATGCGAACGAATGGGGCCGGGACGACGGCGCCGGTCGCATAGGGCACCAACAGCTGAGCTGTGGGCGCCGGTTGGTGCGTGGCCGGCGCGTGCTTGTCGGCCGGGAGCGGGTTCACTGCGACCACTATGACGACCGCGATGACGACCGCGGCGGCTGTGGCCGCCAGCCACCAGCGTCGGCCGGGCCGGGCCGGGATCGCACTCCAGTCCGGCTCGGCCGGCCCGGGCTGCTCGGCCCGCCACCGCTCACCGGCTTCC
>DATAVB010000093.1:0-40452 GCA_036267955.1 Mycobacteriales bacterium
CCGCGCGCTGTCTCCGACGGTGATAAAGGACCGCTGCGGGATATCCAGCTTCCAGGTGTGACCGGGGCCGGCGACATGAGCATCGCTCACCACGTCGACCACGAGACGCGACAGATCGACCGGCTCCCGCTCCAGCGGGCGACCGGAGTCGAGTCGGGCGAGCAGCAACAGATCCTCCACCAGCGCGGTCATCCGGATCGACTCCGATTCCACCCGGCGCATGGCGTGCGCGATATCCGGCGGCACGGCGTCGCGGCTTCGTCTGGTCAATTCGGCGTAACCGCGGATCGCGGCCAGCGGCGTACGCAATTCGTGGCTCGCGTCGGCGACGAACTGCCGGACTCTGGTTTCGCTGGCATGTCGCGCCCGCAGCGCATCGGCTACGTGGCCGAGCATCCGGTTGATCGCGGCGCCGACCTGGCCGACCTCGGTGCGCGGATCGGCATCCTCGTCCGGCACCCGGACGGACAGCGCCACCTCACCCCGATCCAGCGGCAACTCCGAGACCCGCACAGCGGTGGCACCCACCCGGCTCAGCGGCCGCATGGTCCGCCGCACGATAATTGCGCCCACCACGGCGGCGAGGATCAGCGCGGCACCGGCGACGCAGGCCACCACGATGCCGAGCCGCATCAGGGTCGCCGCGACGTCGTGCTCGGGCAACCCGGTGATCAGGATGTCCCCGTTGCCGAGGCGGTCGGCAATGACGCGGTAGTCGCCCAGGCTGGCGAGGTGAAGCGTGCGCGTGTGGTTGTCCGCGGGCACCTTCAGCAACAGCGATGCGACCTTCGACGGCAGCGTGGAGCTGCCGTCCAGCACGCCGAAGTCTGTGACCTGCCCGCTGGAGATCCGGGCCGCCAGGGTGCCGGCGGACTGTCCCAACGGGAACCCGTTCGACTGCCCCAGACCGCCGGGCGGCGGCGGGCCATGGCTGGCCGCCCGCCCGCTGGCCGCGAGCAAGCGGGTGTCCAGCTGCCCGAGCAGGAAACGGTGCAGCGCAATTTCGGTAACGACGCCGACGACCAGACAGACGGCGGCCAGCAGCGCGACCAGCCCGGCCATCAGCCGGGCCTGCAGCGACCAGCCCGCGATATTCGGGCGGTGCAGCCTCATCACACCGGCTTGAGGACGTAGCCGGCACCGCGCCGGGTGTGGATCATCGGCTCCCGGCCGGCGTCGATCTTCTTGCGCAGATAGGAAATGTAGAGCTCGACGACATTGGCCTGCCCGCCGAAGTCGTAATTCCAGACCCGGTCGAGGATCTGCGCCTTGCTGAGGACGCGGCGCGGATTTCGCATCAGGAAGCGCAACAGTTCGAATTCGGTGGCGGTGAGCTCGATCGGCTCGCCCGACCGGTAGACCTCATGGCTGTCCTCGTCCATCGTCAGGTCGCCGACGACGAGCAGCGCGTCCGGCCGGGTCATGGCCCGGTGGGCGCGGCGCATCAGCCCCCGCAGCCGCGCCACCACCTCCTCCAGGCTGAACGGCTTGGTCACGTAGTCGTCGCCGCCAGCCGTGAGACCGGCGATCCGGTCCTCGACGGCGTCCTTCGCAGTCAGGAACAGCACCGGCAGTTCGGGACTGGTGGCCCGCAACCGGTGCAGCACCTCCAGGCCGTTCACATCCGGCAGCATCACGTCGAGCACCACGACGTCCGGGGCGAATTCCCGGGCCAGCCGCACGGCCGAGAGCCCGTCCGCGGCTATCCGCACCTGCCAACCCTCGTAGCGCAATGCCATGGCAAGCAGTTCGGTGAGCGTCGGCTCGTCATCCACGACGAGCACCCTGACGGCCGAGCCCTCGGTCGACGCGAGCTCGGCGGCCGGCTGACGGTCCGCGGTGGTCTGCACGGTCATGTCAGCATCGTCGTACCGCTTCCTGTGCCGAGCCTGAGACCTTCCTGTGCGGAAGCTGTGAACCAGCTACGTCGTTGCCGGCTGTCTGCGGCTCGCCCTGCGGGCCCGGCCCACCCCCAGGTAGGTGAAGCCGGCCGCCGCCATCGCCCGCGGGTCGAGCATGTTCCGGCCTACTGGCGAGCTGCTTCAGCGCCAATGAATCCTTCGGGAAACAGGATCCGCCGTAACCGAGCCCGGCATTCAGGAAATGTGGCCCGAGTCGGCGGTCCAGTCCGACCGCATTGGCGACGTGCGTGATGTCGGCTCCGGTGGCCTGACAGACGTTCGCAATCTCGTTGATGAAGGGGGCCCTGCACGCCCTGGTGCAACTCGGTGACCAGTTCGGCGGTTGCGCGTTCCTCGGTGCCGACCACGATCCGGTCGGGTTTCAGGAAGTCGGTCACTGCCTTTCCTTCCGCGGTGAATTCCGGATTCGCCGCGTAACCGACGTGCCCGAGACCGGAGTCGTCGAGAAACGAGCGGATGCGGGTGCCGGTGCCCACCGGGACCGTGCTTTTGACGACCAACGCGGTCAGGTGCGACGCGTCCCGGAGTGCATTAACCACGGCCCACACCCGGGAGAGATCCGCGTCGCCGGAGACCGTCGGCGGGGTGTCCACGCATACGTATACGACCTCGGCGTGATCGGCCGCCGCTCGCGCGTCCAGCGTGAAGGTGAGCCGCTCGGCGTTTCTGGCCAGTAGATCGGCCAGGCCGGGCTCGTAAATGGGAACCTCGCCCGCCTGCAGCTGCGCGATCTTCTCCGGTTGGATGTCGCGCACCACGACGCGGTGGCCCAGCTCGGCGAAGCAGGCGCCGGTGACCAGGCCGATATAGCCCGCGCCGAAGACAGCGATGTTGCGCGGCGTCCGCGGCACGCTGCCGATCTCGCGACGGGCCCGGGTGTACGACTCGCCGGTGGTCGCGGCGCGATCGCGGATCGCGCGCTTGGTGGCTTTGTTCTGTGTCATGCCGTCATCCCATTCAGCCGATGCCCCACGCCCATCGGCTCAGGAGACGAGAACAGAATCCAAAGCGGGCCGCGACACGCGAGTCGGTGACCCTTGTCCTCGTTGCCGTCCCACTGCGTGGGCGGGAGCGCGGCTCGGAGTCAGGCCGGCGTGATCGGCCAGCCACCACCGTACTGCCTGACTCAGGACCGGGGCCAGTCACCACGGCGAATCGGGGCCGGATCGCGTTTGGTCCGGATTGCCGCCAGTCTCGCGCTCTTTGACCGAATTCAACCGGTGTCACCCGGGGTTCTCGGAAATCGTTCTCTCAAGACTATTGTGCCGTTCCAACTCCGTGGCGATACTGCTGGAGGCTTTACCTCGCCGAAACGAAACCAACTTGCGGAGGTCGGTATGGAAGAAAGCGCAGCGCAGCCGGATGGCTTCGGTGACGACTCCAGTTCCGGAGTGTCTCGGCGCGGCTTTCTCGGCCGGACTGCCGTGGCGGGCGTCGTGGCCGCGACCGTAGCGGGCGCGGGCGGGCGGGCCTCGGCGGACGTCGCAGCCGGCTCGGTGCCCGGCACGCAGCCGGATCCCACCGGCGACGGCGTCGACAGCACCTTCTTCTCCACCGTATTCATCGAGCATGCCGGCAGTCTCGCCGTCACCACCAGCGACGGAGATCTGTGGCCGAACTGCTGGGCGGACGACGACGCCACCTATGCCGCAAACGGCGACGGGCGGGGATTCTCCGACCAGCCCTTCAAGGATGTCGTCGTCAACCGGATCGACGGCACCCCGGCGACCGGGCTCACCGGCGTGAAGCTGGCCGAATCCGAACAGGTCGCCAATGTCTGGGCCGACCCGAAGGAATACAACCGTAAGCCGACCGGAATGGTCTGCGTCGACGGCGTTCTCTACCTCGCCGTCCAAGACCTCAAATCCGGGACGAACGCATTCGACGACGTCCCGAACGCCAGCATTTCCCGGTCCGACGACCACGGCAAGACGTGGAAGATCACCAGCACGGCGATGTTCCCGGATTACCGGTTCACCACCATCTTCTTCCTGGATTTCGGGAAGAACTCGGAGAACGCGGTGCCCGCTCTCGGTCGCGCGGACGGCGGCTACGTCTACGCGTACGGGTTGGACTGGAACTGGCGCAGCTCCGGCGCCGGCACCGTGCCGGACCCGGTGGACATGTATCTCGCCCGCGTCCCGGCGGCCTCGGTGCAGGACCGCGCCAAGTGGACCTTCTACACCGGCATGAACCATGGGCAGCCGCAGTGGAGTCCGCGGATCGAGGACAAGCAGGCGGTGCTGCACGACGCGACCCGCCGCTATCTCGATCTGCGACCCGGCCAGTCGGGCAATCTGCCGGTGATCTCACAGGGCGGGGTCATCTACAACAAGGCGCTCAAGCGTTATCTCTATACCTCCTGGACGGACCCGAGTTTCGAATTCTACGAATCGCCAACTCCGTGGGGTCCGTGGAAGCGGTTCCTCTATTTCAACGAGGGCCTGGTGCCGTGGTACCGGCTGACGGACGCGACGCACACCCCGAAGAACGGCGGTTATGGCACCACCATCCCGGCCAAGTTCGTCAGCGCGGACGGCCAGGACATGTGGGTGCAGAGCAACTGGTGGACCGGCAGCGGCCCAACCCCAGCTGACAACTACAACTTCAACCTGCGCCGGCTGCGGGTCACCCCGTACCGCTGGCGCCCGCCGACGAACAAGCCCGCGCCGAAGGACAATCTGGCCCGCAGCGGCGCCGACGTGACCACCATCCAGGTCTGCTGCCACTTCGCGAACTGGAAATACCTCAGCGACGGCGACAAGACCAAGAGCGAGGACAGCCTCGACAACACCAACAAGCAGGTCGACTACTGGGGTTACACGTTCTCCCGGCAGTACAGGCTGAACCGCGTCGCCTATACGACCGGCACGATGTTCCCGGACGGCGGCTGGTTCACCGCGTACGACGGTGGCCTTCGGGTGCAGGTCCGGCAGAATTTCACCTGGATCGACGTAGACCAGCTGCGGGTCAGCCCGGATTACCCGTACGACTCCAGTGCCGGCAGCAACACGACCTACACGTTCCGGTTCGCCGACACCTGGGGTGACGGGATCCGGATCATCGGAAACCCCGGCGGCTCCTCGTTCTTCACCTCGGTCGCCGAACTCGAGGTCTACTACGACGGCTGACCCTGCTTCGGCGCCACCCCTGCTTGGCGCGCGTCCCCGCTATCTCTCGCCGATCTTGAAGTTAACGCCCCACAAATCGGATATCGATGGGCTCTAACTTCAAGATCGGCGGGGTATTCCTGGCCGGGGCGGCGAGTTACGGCTGGGTCAGTGAGTACGGGAGGGCGTCGGCCGGGTAGGTCGTCCCGGCCGGCTCGGCGGACATGGTGAACGAGACGGTGCCGCCGCTCATCACGGTGTCGTGCGCGAGTACGAGCTGCCCGTGCGCCTCGCCGTTCACCGAAACCCCGCTCCAGTAGGGATGTTGTGGCGCGTCGGCCTCGATCACCAGATCCTTGCCGGTGCCGAGATGCACCGTCACGCGGCGGAACAGCGGCGAGCCGAAGACGTACTCCGGTACGCCTGGGCACAGTGGATAGAGACCCAGCGCGCCCCAGATGTACCAGGCGGCGAGGCTGCCGTTGTCCTCATCGCCGGGCAGTCCGTCCGGCTCGGCGCTGAAGGAATTCTCCAGCGTCCGGCGTACCCAGTACTGGGTACGGTCGGGCCGGCCGACGGCCGCGTACATGAACGGAATGTGGAAACTCGGCTGGTTGCTGATGGCGAACTGGCCGAGCCCGCCGGCCGCCATTTCCGACATCTCGTGGATCTCGTAGCCGTAGCTGCCGACCTTGAAGTCCGCCGGCATCGACATCAGCTTGTCCAGCTTGGCCACCAGCGCGTCCGGACCGCCCATCAATTCGGCGAGGCCGCGCACGTCGTACGGCACCGCCCAACTGCACTGCCAGGCGCTCCCCTCGCAGAACGGATCGCCCCACTGCAGCGGGTCGAACGGCTCCTGCCAGCTGCCGTCCTCGTTGCGCCCGCGCATGAATCCGATCGACCGGTCGAACAGGAGTTGATAGTTCTCCGCCCGTTTCGCCAATGCCGCCTGATCATCGGAATGACCCAACAATCCGGCCAGGCGGGCGACACAGAAATCGCCGTAAAGATAGTCCAGCGTGTTGTTGACGCTCTCGCCGAATTTGTCATGCGGCAGATAACCGCGCTGCAGATAGGCTTCCGTGCCGGGACGGTCCGCGAACGCGTGCGCCCGCAGCCCCTGATAGGCGGTCTGCACATCGAAATTGTCGATGCCCTTCGCGCAGGCGTCCGCGATCACCACATCGATCAACGTGCCCGGCATCGCATAGCGCTCGCCCGGGGACAGCCAGCGCGGCAGGAAGCCGCTCTCCCGGTAGAAGTTGACCCAGCCCTCGATCATCTCGCCGAGCAACTCCGGGAAGAGCACCGTATAGAGCGGCAGGCTGGTCCGGAAGACGTCCCAGAACCCCACGTCGGAGTACATCGGCCCGGGCGCGACCTGGCCGTTTCCCGGGCTGTAGTGGACCTGGGCGCCGCCGGCGTCGTACTCGTGGAAGGTGTGCGGAAAGAGCATGGTGCGGTAGAGGCAGGTGTAGAAGGTGCGGATCGTGTCGACGTTCTCGCCGGATTCATCGACCTCGATGCAGCCGAGCCGGTCCTCCCACTCCGCATCGGCGGCGGCGCGGACCGCGTCGAAATCGGTGTCGGCCAACTCGGTGGCCAGGTTGCGTTCGGCCTGCTCGACGCTGATGAACGAGGTCGCCACCCGCGCCGTCACGATCCCCGACTCCGGCAGCAAAAGCCCTACGTAGCCACCGATCTGCTCGCCGGATCCGGCCAGATCAGGATGCGGCTGGAAATCGGGTCCGAACGTGCCGCTGGCAGTCCCGTCGAGGTCGCAGTCGAGTTCGACGACGAAGTACTGCGCGAAGTTGTCCGGGGCGCCGCTGTTGGCCGACCGGGTGAAGCCGCTGATCCGGCGGTCGGAGATCGTGATCGATGACTCCCCCGGGAACGTGCCCAGGATCAGCCGCGGCTCGTCGCGGTCCCGGTAGGTCAGCCGGACCGCGGCGCAGCGCGTGGTCGGGGTCAACTCCAGCGTGGTCCGCGACCGGAGCAGGTCAACCCTGAGGTAGCCCGGCTCGACCACCATCCCGTCGCGGTCGAAGGACGAGGCCCGGTCCCGCGGCGAGACGCGCAGCGGCCCGGTTGTCGGCATGAGGGTGAACCGGCCGTAGTCGGCGATCCAAGGACTCGGTTGGTGGGTCAGCCGCAGCCCGTAGAACCAGCGGTGCGACGGGTGGAAGAACCACCGCTCCCCCTCGCCGGTGGTCTGCGGCGTCCAGCTCGCCATGCCGAACGGCCGGCACACCAGCGGAAGCGTGTTGCCGGAGGAGAACTCGAAGACCGAATCGGTCCCCTGCAGCGGGTTCACATGACGGATGCGGCCGGTCGATCGCTCTGTGGTGTCGGTCAACGAATCCTCCAGGCAGGCGTGAGCTCGGCGTTCACCCTATGACACACCGCACGGTTGCCGATCCTCGTTCCTGATATATGATCGAGGCTCATAGTGAGCTTTGATCAGTAAGTTGGTGTGTTCGTGCCCGAACCAGATGAGACAACCGGTCAGATCGCCGATCTCCTGATGCACGCGACCCGGCGGATCCGGGTCAGTTCGACCGCCGAGCTGGCGCCCGTCGGGCTGACCCACGCGCAAAGCCGGGCGCTGCGGATCGTGTCCCGGGCCGATGGTCCGATCCGGATGGCCGACATCGCCGTGGCGCTGGACATTGTGCCGCGCGCGGCGACCACGGTGGTCGATGCGCTCGAGGAGGCCGGCCTGGTCTCCCGGGGCGCCGACAGGGCAGATCGACGCGCCATTCTGGTCAGCCTCACACCGAAGGGACGTCAGCTGCGCGAGCAGCTGGCCGCGGCCAGGCTGCGCGCGGCCGATTCCGTCCTCAACCCCCTCAGCGACGACGAGCGCCGCGAGCTGCTCCGTCTGCTGTCCACGATCAGCGGGCACTGCTGCCCGAAGAAAGGCCGAATGTGAGCGGAATGGGCCGCGGCAGCGGTGGCGGACGCGCAATGGCGCGTTCCTTTATGCGTAGCGAAGACCTACCGAAAAAGAAACTCCCACCGGGCACGTTGCGCCGCATCGCGCGCTTCGCCGCCCCGTACAAGAAAATCCTCGCCATCTTCGTGGTCGTCATCATCATCGACTCGTTGCTCGGCGTGCTGAATCCGTTGATCTACCGGGACATCATCAACCGCGGCATCCTCCCCAAGAACGCCCACGTCGTCGTCGAGCTCGCCGTGCTGGTGGCTATCCTGGCGATCTTCGACGCGCTGCTGTCGCTGGGCCAGCGGTTCATCTCCTCCACCGTCGGCGAGGGCCTCATCTATGACATGCGCACCAGGGTTTTCTCCCATATCCAGCGCATGCCGATCGCCTTTTTCACCCGGACGCAGACCGGTGCGCTGATTTCCCGGCTCAACAACGACGTGCAGGGCGCGCAGCAGGCATTCACCAACACCCTCTCCTCGGTGGTGAGCAACCTGCTCACCGTCCTTCTCACCGTCGCGACCATGGCTTTCCTGTCCTGGCCGATCACCCTCGTGGCGCTGGCCCTGCTGCCGGTCTTCCTGCTGCCGGCCCGCCGGATCGGGCGCCGGCTGGCCCAATTGACCCGGGAGAGCTACAACCTCAACGCCACGATGAACACGACGATGACCGAGCGGTTCAACGTCTCCGGCGCACTCCTGGTGAAACTGTTCGGCCGACCGCAGACCGAGCACGACCAGTTCGCCGACAAGGCCGGCCGGGTACGCGACATCGGCGTGCAGACCGCCATGTACGGCCGGGTTTTCTTCGTCTCCCTGCTGCTCACCTCGTCGCTGGCCACCGCGCTGGTTTACGGCTGGGGCGGCGTTCTCGCGGTGCACGGCACCTTCAACGTCGGCACCGTGGTCGCCCTGACGGCGCTGCTCAACCGGCTGTACGGGCCGCTGACGGCGCTGTCCACGATGAACGTCGACATCATGACCGCCCTGGTTTCGTTCGACCGGGTCTTCGAGGTGCTCGACCTGCCCCCGATGATCGACGAGAAGCCCGATGCACGGGCAATTCCGCGTGGCACCGTGGGCATCGAATTCGAGCACGTCGATTTCGCCTATCCCACCGCCGCGCAGGTTTCCCTGGCCTCGCTGGAGTCCGTCGCGGTGCTCGACCAGTCGCCGTCCCAGCAGGTGTTGCGGGACGTCAGCTTCCAGATCCAGCCCGGCCAGATGGTGGCGCTGGTCGGCCCGTCCGGCGCCGGAAAGACCACGATCAGCAGTCTCGTACCCCGGCTCTACGACGTCGACACCGGCTCGATCCGGGTCGGCGGGGTCGACGTGCGGGACGCGACGCTGGAGTCTCTGCGGGACACGATCGGCGTGGTGTCGCAGGATTCGCACCTGTTCCACCAGACGATCAAGGAGAACCTGCTCTTCGCCCGTCCCGAGGCGACCGAGGAGGAACTGCGCGACGCGCTGGTCGCCGCCCAGATCGCCGGTCTGGTCGACTCGCTGCCCGACGGCCTCGACACCGTGGTCGGTGACCGGGGCTACCGGCTGTCGGGCGGGGAGAAACAACGACTGGCGTTGGCCCGGCTGCTGTTGAAGGCGCCCGACGTGGTGGTGCTGGACGAGGCGACGGCGCACCTGGACTCGGAGTCGGAGGCGGCAATTCAGCAGGCTTTGGCTACGGCGCTGGTGGGCCGGACCTCGATCGTGATCGCCCACCGCCTGTCGACCGTGCGCGACGCCGACCAGATTCTCGTCGTGGTCGGCGGCCGGATCGTGCAACGCGGCCGGCACGAGGAACTGCTCGCCAGCGGCGGTGTCTACGCCGACCTCTACCGCACCCAATTCGCCAGCCAGGCCGAGCCGGCCACGCCATAAATCGGCCGGGTTAGACTGACGGCGGCTCGCGACTGGCGCGGATGGATCACCATCGGGGAGCGGCCGAAGCTGGGATGAGAGTGCCGATCGCCTGGGCACCTCCGTCAACAGGTCACCTGTTGAGGAGGAGTCATGGAGCTTCGCTACGGCACCAACCCGCATCAGCGTCCGGCCCGCGCCGAACCGTTAACGCACCAGCCGATCCGCGTGCTTTCCGGTGAGCCGTCGTACATCAACCTGCTGGACGCGCTCGCCGGTTGGCGGCTGGTGCGCGAGGCCGGCGCCGCGTTGGCGAAACCCGCCGCGGCGTCGGTCAAACACGTCTCGCCGGCCGGCGCCGCCATTGCCGGCGCCATCGACGAGGTGATCGCCGAGACCTACGGCGTGGACGCCTCCCCCGGCGCTTTAACGAGCGCTTACCTGCGCGCCCGCGACGCCGACCCGAAATCGTCGTACGGGGACTTCATCGCCGTCTCCCAGCCGGTCGACGCCGAGCTGGCCGACCTGCTGCGCGGTGTCATCAGCGACGGGATAATCGCGCCCGATTTCGAGCCGGGGGTGGTGGGCGCCCTGTCGGCGAAGAAAGGCGGCCGGTTCCTCGTCGTACAGGCAGATCCCGGATTCTCGCCGCCGGCAAGTGAATCCCGAGAGGTCTTCGGGCTCCGGCTGACCGAACGGACCGACGACCAGCCCATCACCGGTCAGGTGCTGACCGACATCCGCTGTGGCGCGCTGACCGACCAGGCCCGGGCCGATCTGTTGTTGGGACTCATCGTGCTGCGTTACACCCAGTCGAATTCGGTGGCCTATCTGCGTGCTGGGAAGACGGTCGGCATCGGCGCCGGCCAACAGTCCAGAGTGGACTGCACTCGTCTCGCCGGAGCGAAGGCTGACAGCTGGTGGCTGCGCCGCCACCCCGCCGTACGCGGCCTGCGATTCCGCGACGGGATCCGGAAACAGGATCGGCTCAACTGGCGGATCCGCTATCTGGAAGGAGATCTGACCCCGAACGAGGTAATTGGATTCCGCGCCGCCCTGCTCGAGGAACCAGCGCCCTTCACCGACCGGGCCGACTGGCTGGAGCGACTGAACGACATCAGCTTCGTCTCCGACGGCGCGCTGCCGTTCCGCGACAACATCGACCATGCCCACCGGCACGGAGCGCGATTTGTCGCCGAGCCGGGTGGATCGATCCGGTCCGACGACGTCGAGCGGGCCTGCCGGGAGCTGGGCGTCACGCTGGTCCGCACCGGGCTGCGGCTGTTCCGGCATTGACCCGCGGGGGACATTGACCGACCGGACGGTCGCGACGTAGGTTCTGGCTATTGGGAGTACGGCTCCCGGGTGGGTGGGCATCCTCTTCACGGAGGCATGCTGTGCTGCGCCCCTATCTCGCCGTGCTGCGCACCCCTGGTGTCGCGTTGCCAATGCTCGCCGGCATTCTCGGTGCCCTTCCGATCGGAATGCTCACCGTCGGAATCCTGCTCTTCGTACGAACCGAAACCGGATCACTCACAGCGGCCGGAGCGGTCGCCGGTGCCTACGGGGCGGGAAATGCCGTCGGACTCGCGCTGCAGGGCAGGCTGATCGACCGGCACGGCCAGCCGGTGGTGCTCATTCCGGCCGGGCTGATCTGCGCCACGTCGCTGGTGCTGCTGGTTTTCGCGGCGTCGGCTAACCCTGTCACTGAAGCGGTATTCGCCGGCGCAGCCGGAATGGCGCTGCCGGCCACCACCACCAGCATGCGGGCGCTGCTGCCGGCGCTGGTCGCCGACGACCGGCACCGGACCACCGGATACGCCCTGTTGGCGGTCAGCTTCCAGCTGACCATGGTGCTTGGACCGTTGGTCGTCTCGGCCCTGCTGGCGATAACCGGGCCGGGTATTGCAATTCTCTGCGCGGCGGCACTGGCCGCCATCGCCGGGACGGTCTTCGCCTCGACCGGCGCCTCCCGGACCTGGCGGCCGGCACCGCGACCGGCAGGCCGGACACCGAGCAGCGGCCTGTCCACCCTGCTGGTCGGCGCGACCGGCACCGGCTTCGGCGCCGGACTGATCAGCGTGGGAATTCCGGCGATCGCGTTGGAGCACGGATCGGCGTCCCTGGCTGCGCTCCTGTTCGCGACCGCCTCGATCGGCGATCTGGCCGGTGGTTTCGGCTACGGCGCCCATCCGTCCCGACGGCCGAAGAGCTCACAACTGATTCTCGCGCTGTGCTGCGGATCGGTGGCGGCCGTCGTGATAGCCATGGTCAGCGGCTGGCTCGTCCTGCTGTTCGCGGCGATCCTGCTCGCCGGCGCGGTCGGCGCGCCGGCCGGCATCTCGACCTCCGCGCTGCTGGACTCGGTCGTACCCAGCGACGCCATCACCAGGTCGTACGCCCTGCTGGTCTGCGTCGGGCTGCTCAGCGGCTCCGGTGGCAGCGCGGCCGGGGGCGCGCTGGCCGATGCCGCCGGCGGCCGGTCGCTATTCGTGATCGACGGTTGTTGCCTCGCCGGCGCGGCAGCCTGGACGATCGCTCGCAGGCGAACCCTCCGCGACGGGAAATTGTTGACATCTACGTGAACAGCATCGTCAGCCCTTCACGGCACGGCCTCCGGATGGTAGACCAGACGGAGAGCCGTTCGGTCACGCTGCCTACGCCATGTGGAGGAGCTATGCGCCGCCTGTTCGCCCTCGCTGTCGCCGTGTTCGGTACCTGCCTCTTAACCTTCGCCCTGGCGACGTCCGCCAGCGCGGCCGGGGCCGCGTACGTCGCGCTCGGCGATTCCTACTCGGCCGGCGTCGGCGCCGGCGGCACGACCAGCGGCGGTGACTGCGACCGCAGCACCAACGCCTATCCGGCACTGTGGGCTGCCGCCAACTCGCCCACGTCGTTCACCTTCGCGGCCTGTTCCGGAGCCACCACCGCCGACGTGCTGAACAGCCAACTCTCGTCGGTCACCGCAAACACGTCGCTGGTCAGCATCACGATCGGCGGCAACGACGCCGGATTCAGCAACATCATGGAGACCTGCGTGCTGGAGTCCACCGATTCCTGCGTGGCCGCGGTGAATACAGCCAAGACCTTCGTGGAAACCCAACTTCCGGCGAAACTCGACGCCACCCTCCAGGCAATCCACACAGCCGCACCCGGGGCCGCAATCAAGATCATCGGCTACCCGGATTTCTACGACACCTCGGCGTCCGGCTGCATCGGCCTGTCCAGCGCGGACCACGTCGCCCTGAACGGCGCCGCGGACGATCTCGACTCGACAATTTCCGCCGCCGCCGGCCGAGACAACGCCGCATTCGTCGATGTGCGCGGCAATTTCGCCGACCACGAGCTGTGCGACTCCGATGAATGGCTGCACTCGATCACCTGGCCGATCGGCAATTCCTACCACCCGACCTCGGCCGGCCAGCAGAGCGGATATCTGCCCGCCTTCACCGGCGCGGCCGGCTGAAGTACCGGAAAACCAACAGTCGGCACCATGCGGCCTCCTCTAGGCTGATCGCATGGTGCCGACCTCTCATTTACTCGCCTTCGCGCTCACCTCGTTCGTCCTGATCGTCATCCCCGGGCCGAGCGTCCTGTTCACCGTCAGCCGCGCGCTGACATTCGGCCGGCGGGGCGCCTTCCTGAGCGTGCTCGGCAATGCCGCCGGCTGTTATCTGCAGGTCATCGCGGTCGCCTGCGGGGTGGGCGTTCTGGTTCAGCGCTCGGCCGAGGTCTTCACGGTCGTCAAGCTCGTCGGCGCGGCCTACCTCGCCTATCTCGGCATCCAGGCGATCCGGCACCGTCGTTCGCTGACCGAGGCCATGGCCGTCGCGGTGCCGCCGGCCAGGACCGGCCGCATGCTGCGCGACGGCGTCGTTGTGGGCATGACGAACCCCAAGACGACGGTCTTTTTCGTGGCATTGTTGCCGCAATTCATCGACCGCGGCGCCGGTGATGTGCCGCTGCAGTTGCTCATCGTCGGCGCTATCTTTCCGGCGATCGCCCTCGTCTCCGACAGCGTGTGGGCCTATGTCGCCGGGACGGCACGGGCCTGGTTCGCCCGTTCGCCGAAACGGCTGGCCATGATCGGTGGCGCCGGCGGGCTAGCGATGATCGGCCTCGGGACCCGGCTTGCCTTCACCGGCCGCAAGGACTAGCAACAGCTTCGGACCGCGAAGGTGCCCGCTCACCGCGCCAGTTGATCATGCAGAAATGGCTCCTTTTATCGGCGCGTCGCGGACCTTTTCTGCATGATCACCAACTCGGATCCAGCGATCCATACTGGAAAGCGCTTACCCGCGTCCGCTAGAGTCGGCGTGGACATGTCGTCGAGCCAGAGCCGAGGCGAGCAGGTGCCGTCGAATATCACGTGGTCGGTCTTCACCAAACCGTGGCCGTCGCTGTCCGCCGCCGAATTGGGCGACAGAGTCGCGGGCCTCGGCTTCAGTGCCGTCGAGTTGCCGGTGCGGGAGGGATTCCAGATCACCCCGGACCGGATCGAGCGCGACCTGCCCACTTTCGCGGCGGCGCTCGCCGACCGGGGCGTCGGCATTCAGAGCGTGGCGAGTTCGACCGCCGAGCCAGTATTCGCGGCCTGCGCCGAGGTGGGCGTGCCGATCATCCGGGTCATGCTGCCGGTCGGCGAATCGGGATATCTGGCCACCGAAAAGACGACCCGCCAGTGGCTGGACGACACCGTTCCGCTGTGCGAACGCTATGGCGTGCAGGTCGGGATCCAGCCGCACCACGGCCGCTATATTTCCGATGCCACCGGCCTGCGCGCCCTGATCGCCGACTATCCGAGCCGGTACGTCGGCGCGGTCTGGGACGCGGCGCACGACGCGCTGGCCGGGCAGCAGCCGGAGTATTCGCTTGAGCTGCTCTGGCCACACCTCGCCATGGTGAATCTCAAGAACGGTTTCTATCTGCGCACCAGCGGCCCGGAATCCAGCGCGGAGTGGCGCACCTATTTCACGACCGGACCGCAGGGCCTCGCTGACTGGCCGCGAATCGCGGCATACCTTGATTCCCGTTCGTACGCAGGCACCATCTGCCTGACCGCGGAATATTCCGCTGGTGGCGGAGTGAACGAGCTCATCGGCCCGGACCTGACGTACGCGAAATCATTGTTCTGAATTGCGCGGCCGGGCATTGCGCAACCGGATCCCGCTGAACGACAGCGAACTGGCGATCACCGCATCCCAGAACGTCCAGAGGCTGTGGAGCACCCGCAGTTGGATGCCGGCCTCGTCGTGCAACGCGAAAATGTCACCCACCCGTTCCGGTGGACCGAGCGGCCGGACCATCTCGGTGGCGACCTGCGCATGCGTCTCGTGCTCGCCGAACGGGCGGAATGGCCCGGCCGGCAACCGGTAGGCGTAGAGCTCGACGGTCCGCATCGCCTCCAGCCAGCCGTACTCGACCGCATGCACCCGGGACGTGCCCGGGCCGAGGATCCGTTCGGCGTCGGCCGGTCGGGTCTTCGGGCCGACCCAGGTCATCGCCCGCGGGCACTGTCGCGGAAACCAGTAGTCCTGCGCGCGGCCGGCATCCACCGCCCACACGTACGACTCGGTCTGGGCCGCGGTCCGGGCGACGTGCGGACGGAAGATCGTGATGGTCGGGTCTTCGGAAAAATGCAGGACCTCGCCTGGTTCAGGACGCATACGGGCAGTTGTAACCGGTCCCCGCTAATGTGGCAACGATGGAGGAAAACGAGGCACGACGAGTCGTTGACGCGCTGCGCGAGCGGGGCACCGACGCCCATATGGCGCGGGTCGGTGTTTACCAGTTCGGCATCCGGATCGTGTTGGGTGACGGCCGGGAGGCGATCTGGGACTCCGACGGCACCGCCAGCCTTGAGGCGCAGGTCATGCGGGACGGGATGCTGGTCGGCTTCGTCCCGGAGATCGAGGGCTCCGCGGACTTCGACGAGGCCGCGACGGTCGACGCCATCGTGCGGACCGATTACGACGCGCCGATCGCCCGGGAACGGCCCACGGCGCCGCCGCCGACCGCGCCGCTGACCCGCGAGGGCGGGGTATTCCGCCGATTCCTCAACGGCTTCCGGGAGCGGTAGAACACCTGGCGTTGTCGCGAACAGTGCCGTACGGTTATGAACATGAGTGTTCACGCCGCCCTGTCAACGACCCGCACGTCGCCGGGCGGTAGACCCGCCCCCCGATCGCTGCTCGACGTCGCCGCCGAGGTCCTCGTGGCCAATCCGGCCGCGCCGCTCGCCGTCGTAGCGCAGGCCGCCGGGATCGGCCGGACCACCCTGCACAAGCAGTACGCGACCCGGGACGACCTGTTGCTCGCGGTGGCGCACCGGTCCCTCGATCTGTGCATCGAGGCCGCCCGGCACGCGGTCGCGGACGAGATCGGCGCATTGCGTCGGCTGGTCGATGCGCTGATCCCGGTCGGGCCGCAGCTGGCGTTCCTCTTCCGGCAGCCGAGCCTGGATGCCGAGCCCGCCATCGACCGGCGGTTCGACGACCTCGACCAACCCGTCAACCGGGCGGTCCGGGCCGCCCAACAGGCGGGCGAGTTGCGCCGGGACCGGCCGGAATGGTGGTTCGTCTCCAGCCTGTACGCGCTCGTCTATGTCGCGTGGGAGGGCATCGCGAAGGGTCGGCTCGCGCCGCTGGACGCGACCGAGCTGGTGCTCGGCACGCTGGTCGACGGCCTCGGAACCGGCCGTGAGTAGCGCGGGGATGACCGTCCGGCTCGCCACCCAATTGAGCCGCGAACGCACCAACCTCTGGCGCGCGGGCCGCCTGCACCGCGACGGACTGGCGGCGCTGCGGCTGCGATCCGGGCGTCGCGATCCGTACCCGGTCTACGAGCAACTGCGCGCCGGTGGACCGATCACCCGGGCCCGCAACGGGGAATGGGTGACGACCAACCACCAGCTGTGCAACCAGGTGCTGCGGGATCGGCGCTTCGGCGTCCGGGCGTTCGACGACCCGGCGCCGACCGCGCCGAGCGGCGACGTGACCGGTGTCGACCTGTCCATGCTGGACCGCAATCCGCCGGATCACACCCGGTTGCGCCGACTCGCCATGCCCGCATTCAGCCCGAAGATGATCGGCAGCTACCGCCCACGCATCGAGGAAACCACCCACCGGCTGCTCGACGAGGCGCAGCGGCAGGGCGAATTCGACCTCATATCGGGCTTTGCCGCCGCCCTTCCGATCGCCGTGATCACCGACCTGCTCGGAATTCCCGACGCCGACGTCGACGACTTCTCCCGGTACGGTGCGGTGGTCGGCTCCGCGCTCGACGGAATTCAGTCGGTCCGGCACGCCCGAAACCTGATGGCCGCCGATCGCGATCTGCAGCGGATCTTCACCGACCTGATCGCGGCCCGTACAACCGATCCGCGCGACGACGTGATCAGCCAACTCGTCGCGGCCGGCGACAAACTCACCGGGTACGAAATGACAAATATGTGCCGGCTGCTGCTGATCGCCGGATTCGAGACGACGGTCAATCTCATCGGCAACGGCACCCTGGCCCTGCTGCGGAATCCGGACCAGTGGGCCGCGTTGCGCGCGGACCCCGGGCTGGCGCCGCAGGTTGTCGAGGAGACATTGCGGTACGACGGGCCGGTGCAGAGCACCGGACGGATCGCACACGAGGATGTCGAGGTGGGCGGCGTACCCATCGCCCGCAACGACTGGGTGGTGACCCTGCTTGGCGCGGCAAACCGCGATCCGTCGGTATTCTCCGAGCCGGCGACATTCGATATCCGACGTGAGTCGGCGGCCGAACACCTGACCTTTTCCGGTGGCGTGCATTACTGCCTCGGTGCGCCGCTCGCCCGACTCGAGGGCGACGTCGCATTTCGCGCGCTGGCCGAGCGAATGCCCGACCTCACCCGGGCCGGCCGGCTGACCAGACGCCGTTCGGTCACCATTCGCGGGCTGGCGAGCTTTCCGGTCCGGTCAGCCGTACGGCCCTGACAAGCCCCAATCGGCCGCCGTCCTCTCCCAACGCTCAGGCTGGAGGGCGACGTCGTGTTTGCGCTCCACGCCGCGACACCTTTGCCCGCACCCGGCGATTGGCACCCCGGTGTCGGGTGTCGCAGGTAGCCGCCACGCTGAGGTGTTGGTGACGGAAAGTACCACCACGTAAGGGAAAATTGATCCTGTGGATAGCTGGACACGACCCACCCCCGGCGAGTAGGTTCGAACATACGTTCTAGTCGGATCGAAGCTGCCGGGGGTGAAGCGTGGACGACAGACAACTGCCGCCGGGCGTGGTCAGCGTGCTCTCGACCGGCTTCGAGGACGGCCTGCAACCGTGGCTGGACGCGATCGCGCTGCCGGCCCCGGACGGATGGGAACGGCTGGCCCCCGATGGCCGGTTGGCTGATGGGATCGCGACCCACCCCGCCGACCTGCTCACCGACGACGAAGTCCTCGCCGGGATCGCCGGGCTGGAGCGGATCGCGTCCTGGGTCACCGCGACCCAGACCCGGCTGATGGCGGAATTCGCCACCCGACGCCCGCACCGGCGCGACCCGCACGGCCGGTTGAGCAACGGCTCGACCGTGGACGAGTTTGCCGGCGAGGAGATCGCAGCCGCCCTGACCCTCGCACCCTCCACCGGGCGCCGCCGGCTGGACTGGGCGCTGACCCTGGCCGAACGGCTGCCCCGGACCTTGACCGCGATGGAACGGGGCGAGGTCACCTACGCCAAGGCTCTGGCCATCCACGAAGAAACCAGCCACCTTCCCACGGACGCCCTCGCGGGGGTGGAACGGAAGATCCTGCCCGGCGCAGCGGACAAGACGCCAGGTCAGTTGCGCCGGATCGTGAAACAGGCCGTCCTGGACGTCGACGCCGATTCGGCACAGAAACGCGCCGAGAAAGCCCGGACCGAACGCCGCGTCGGCGTCGATGCCGGCGCTGACGGGATGGCCACGTTCTGGGCTGTGCTGCCCGCCGCGGATGCACTCGGTCTGTACGCCCGGCTCAGCGATCTCGCCCACACCAATCGCGGCGCCGACGACCGGTCCATGGATCAACTCCGCGCCGACGCGCTCGTCGACCTGGTCTGGGAAAACGCCGGCTCCGCTGCCGCACCACTCGTACAGATCGTCGTGACCGAAGCGACGTTGACCGGACAGGACGACACACCCGCCGAGCTCCTCGGCTACGGGCCGATCACCGCCCAAACCGCCCGCCGCATTGCCGCCGATGGTGTCTGGCAAGCCCTGCACGCCGACTTCACTGGCGCTATCACCGGTGTCGGACAGAAAACCTACCGGCCCTCGGCGGCGCTCGCCCGACTGATCAGGGCCCGCGACCGTACGTGCCGCTGGTTCGGCTGTCGACATCCCGCCCGGACCTGCGACATCGACCACACCCTGCACTACCCCGCCGGCAAAACCGTGACCTGCAACCTCGCCTGCCTCTGCCGCAGGCACCACCGCGTCAAAACCCGCGACGAAAACCGCAAAACCGGCTGGAAGATGACCCAGGAGCCCAGCGGGGCCATCACCTGGACCAGCCCCACCGGCCGCGCCTATGTCACGCAACCCCACACAATCCCGAAACCCGCCCCACCCACGATGCGACGAGAACGGACCAACTCCTCGCCAAATTGACCACTACAAAGAAAGTCAGCCGTGTTGATGAGCCGCGTAGTGCTGCGCCAGAACGTCCGCACCCCAGTCGTTCCGGAGATCTCGCCAGACGGTGTGCACGTGATTGGCGTTGCTCTGGGTGTTGTCGTATTCCAAGAGGAAGGTCGGCCCGGTCACGGCGTAGTAGTGCCCTTCACCCCGCCGGTCCGATCCGGCCCAGGTGAACCGGACCGTGTCCAACCCGGCCTCGGTGACGGTCCGCCAGGACAGGTCGGACACTTCTGGTGTCACGCGCTCGAGATACTGGCGCACCAGTTGGCCCAGGAGATCACGCTGCGGCGCCCGCATCTGCGCATGCGTCAGGCCGACCGGAATCAGCGCCGGATCGGCCACCGGGTCGCGCCTGGTCAGGATGTCGCCCGGCGCGATCGGGCCGCTCACCGCGATCGCAGCCTGCTCGCGGTCGAAGGTGGCCAGTAGGTCCCGGGCGAAGTCCTCCTCGATCGGCAGGGTACGAAATCCGGTGTGGGGCACCTTCGCCGGATTGGCGCCGAAAAACTGCGGTGTTGCGGCGAGCTCGTCACCGACCAGCGTGACGTGCACCGCGAGGTGATGCCCGTTGGCCCGCCAGGCCCACGGCGATCCGTTGCCCGGATCACCCAAGATGCGGAACCAGAAAAAGTGCGGGTCGCGACCGGTCCAGCCCGATTCGCCCGCGTCCTGTTCAAGTTGGCGCAGCGTCGCCTCCAACTCCATGACCCGCCGTGCGTCCGCCTGACCGCGGTCGCTCAAGCCGGTGTCCAGCAGCCGCATCGCGAGCGCGCGCTGCGCATCGCTCATGTCGGCGAGGGCGAGTCCCGGACGCGGACCGGGCAGATACGTCCACTCCTGGTGGTCGGCCACGTCGAAGGCGGCAACCGCGGCGGACCGCTGTTCCGGGCTCAGCGAGATCACGAATTCGGCAGCGGCAGTGCGCATACGTGCGGCGGAAACCGGGGCGTTCCAAGCGTGTGACGACGTCATACCGCCACCTTATCCGCCGCCCGGGCCCGCTCCGGGTCGCTTGTACGGCCGAAGCCGGACGCGCAGATCTCAGTCCTTCGCCGGCTCGCCGTGGTTGGCATTGCTCCGGCCGAGGCCCCAGTAGGCCTTCGGTGAGATCTGCTGCGGTTCCAGGCCTCGGGTCTGCAGGACGTCCCGCAGTGCCAGCACGACCTTCGCCTCCGCACACAGATAGGCGTGGCCGCGACCGGTCGGCAGGTCCACCTCGGAGGCCGCTTTCACCAGCGCCTTCGCATCCCCGGGGGCCTGGCCGTCCCGTGGCAGCCATGTCGTGTACACCGGGCCGGCGCCCTCGATCGGCTGCTGATCCGCCGATTCGGGCACCTCCAGCACCACCACGGCCGCCACCGTCGCCGGCAGTGACTCAATCATCGCCGACACCATCGGGATCGCCGATTCATCACCGACGAAGAGGTGCCAGTCGACGTCCTGGGCCGGGAAGATCTTGCCGCGCGGCGCGATGCCCTGCACCGTGTCGCCCGGCTTCGCGGCCGCGATCCAGTCCTCACCCGGACCGCCGCCGTGCATCACGACATCGATCACGGCCACGTGACGCTCGCGGTCCAGAGAACGGATCGTGTAGCGACGCCGCACCGGTCGGTTGCCCTCGACGCCGACGAGCAGCATGAGGTCCTGACCCGGCTGATACTCCAACGTGCCCAGCTCCGGCGCCGTCAGCTCGACGCGGCGCACATTCGGGCTCAGCTGGCGCAGGGACACAACCTTCAGCGGCCAGTGCGAGGCGGTGGCCAGCGAGCCGGTCAGCTGGGCGAACGGGTCATCAAGGCGATTGGCAGACTCAGTCACGAGTCCTACCGTAGGACAGACCGCGTCCAGATGGGCGACCACTACCGGCAGACGCGGCTACGGATGCTTCTCCGCATAGGCCTTCGCGTACTCGTGCGCCACCTTGTCGCCACCGCTGGACCGCCACTTCTTCACCCCGTCGTCCCACGCGGACAGCGGCTTCCGGCCCTGCATGACATCGCTCTGCACATCGGTGATGATCTTGGTCAGCTTGGGGCCCGAGGTCTGCTGGGTGTCCGAGAAGAGACCCGCGCTCGGGTCGTACACCATGTTCCTGGTGACCCGGACGTGCCAATCGTGCTGCGCGGTCACCCGGTTGCGCGGGCCGGGCCCGAGGATCGTCGGCGCGTCGGTGACGTACTGCAACGCCAGCTGCGTCTCGCTCGTCCCGGTGTCGGTCAGGGTGGGCACGCCGTTCTTCCAGGTGAAATCCCGTCCCTCGATGCCGAATTTCCGGAACAGATACTCATCGGTGCCGATCGGGGCGGCCAACCAATTGAGCACGCCCAAGATTTTCTTCGTCGTCGCAGCGCCGAGCCCCTTCTTGATCGCGGTGATCGCCTGGACCGACGCGCCGGCATATTTCGGCGCATCGCCACCGCCGTCCCGTTTCGGCTCCACGATCGCGCTCAGATTGGCGTCGCCGACCTGTGCCGCAAACAGGTCCCACGCCGCGTAGCCGTCGTTGATGAACGCCGTCCGGCCCTGGAAGAACAGCTCGCGAAATCCGGTGTAGGAGGTGGCGAACGAGTCCGGGTGAAATACGCCGGCCTTGACCATGGACCGGACATCGCTGAGCGCCTGTTTCGTACGGTCGTCGGTGATGTAGCTGGAGAATTCGCCGTCCTTGACCGACCAGTTGTTGGGTACGCCACGCATCTCCTGCACCATCCGGAACATGTTGGCCGCGTTGGCGAACGCCCAGTGGTTGTGCCTCGGATCGGTGACCGCCTGCAACATCGCGAAGAACTCGTCATAGTTCGCCGGCTCCGGATTCGCCCCGGCGCTCTTCACCAGGTCGGCCCGGTAGAAGGTGGTGGCGCCCGAGACCGCCCTCGGCTGCGGGATCCCGTAGATCCCACCGTTGGCGATCGTGTAAAGCCATGACCGGGTCGGCATGTTGGCCAGGAACGGATAGTCCTTGACCTTCTCGCCGGCGAGGAATTCGCTGAGGTCGGCGAACAAACTGCCGAGAATGGCCGGCTGGTTGAGGGTGCCCAGCGAAAAATCGACCACGTCGGCCACGTTCCCACCGGCGATGACCGTCTGGAACTTCTGGTCGTAGCTGTCCGACGGGGTCAGCGCGAGCGCGAACGTCGTTCCCAACCGCTTGTTGATCTCCTGCCAGAACTGGTTCTTGTTCATTCCCGGCGGCGGCGAGGTGAAGGTGACGCTCGACAGCGACACCTTGTCCAGCCCGGCCGCCGGAGGCGTGGACACCGCTTTCTTCGGATTGCGTGGATAGCTGAAATATCCCGGCATCGCTCCGGCCGCGTTGCCCGCGAGATCCGGCCGGACCGCCGAATACGGCACATAGGTCGGCAACTTCGTCCGGGCATTCTGCGCCGCGGAATTCTTCTTGGTGTGTTTCGAGGAGCAGCCATCAAGCAGCGGAACGACACCAGCGGCCGTTGCGGCGCCTGCGGCCATGAACCGGCGGCGTGAGACTGGCATGACGAGCCTCCTCAGAAGGACGTGGCGATCACCGTGGTGTCGCGCGGATCGAGTCCGGCCACCCGAGTTGGAACCCGAGCGTTCCCTGCAACAGGTCCTGGAAATCGGCCAACAGGGCGCGATCGTTGCGGACCTTCCGTGGGGTGGCGCCGATCTGCAGGCAATGAGCGGCAAGTGCGCCCGCGGCCTCGCCGATGTTCCACTCCACCGGGTGCAGCCGGTAGCAGCCGTTGGAGATATGCGTGGTGCCGAGGTTCTTGTTGGCCGGCAGCAGGTTGTCGACCCGCTGCGGGATCAGCGACCCGAGCGGAATCTGGAACGGATAGCTGGGAATGTCCACATAGGTACGTGGCCCGGCCGGTCCACCTGTGCTCGGATGCAGGTCGATACGGTAGGAGCCGATGCCGACGCTGTCATGGAAGATCGCCGACCCGGCCGGCAGCCCGGCATCGGATCGGCTCTGCACTCCCACATGCTGCTCCAACACGGTGAATTCGGACCGGATACGCCGCGATTCGCGGATATACGGCCGCATCGCCAGCCCGTCGTGGGTGCCGAGCACATCGCCGCGCGGACGCAGTCCGCGATATCCGGTCCCGCCGTCCAGGCGCGGCGCCTCGGTCTGCATCCAGTAGAGAAACGACAGCGCGAGCTGCCGGGACGCGCTCAGGTGCCGGTCCGCCTCGGCCCGGTCCACCCCGATCAGCGGACCCAGCCAGTAGTCGTTCTGCGGCCAGTTCACCAGCGAGATATCACTGGCGTACCGGCCGGGCTCGTGATTGGCCGTCGTCAGGATCCGGCGGTAGGTCCACCGGTCGCCGGCCCGCACCCCTCGAGCCGACCCCGGGTCGGCGAAGATCGGCTGGTCCCGGTGCTTGAGGGTGGTCGGCGAAACGTCCTGCCAGGACAGCAGGTTGCCGGGCCAGAAGTCGGGCCGGTACGAGCGCCAAAAGTCGTAGTCCGCCGGCCGTTCGATGGTGTGGTCAGCCTCGGGGAAGTAATCCACTGCGAAGCACCAAGTGAACGCCTGCTGGTCCAGCGGCTGGGCCGGCCCCTCCGGCGCGTGCGGCTCACCGGTCTCCGAACGGCTCTCGGTCCCGACGACGTGCTCGACGCCAGCGAGGTCCAGGAGATCGCCGAGCTCGGTTGCGTCCAGGACGTACGAGGCGTTCACCGCGACGTCGTCGCCGGCCTCAGTATCCACAAAGGACACCGTTGCCACCGTATCGCCATCGGCCTGCGCCGCCCGGGGCTCGTGCCGCATCAACACCTGCAGGCGCAGATCGCCGCGATAGGGCGCGAGCATCTCTTCGATCACGGCCACCGCCACCCGCGGCTCGTGACAGAGCCGGCTGACCGAGCCATTTCCGGGATTCAACAGCGCCGCGGCCGCGGCGTCCGCCGTGAGCGGGTAATGCCGCCGGTAATAGTCGCGGATACCGTTACGCAGCTCCCGATAACTGCGGCTGCAACCGGAATCCTCGATCCATGGATGCTCGTCCGGCGGCACCGCCTGCGACGTCAGTTGCCCGCCCAGCCACGACGATTCCTCGGTCAGCACCACCCGGCGGCCGAGCCGCAACGCGGCCAAGGCCGCGGCGACTCCCCCCAGGCCGCCGCCGACAACCAGGACATCAGTCTCGTACCAGCGCATGCAACATTCTCCTCGCCGGATCGGCCGAATGATTAAGCGCATCACCTGATGCGGTACAAAGTATGGGCGGCTAGGCTGCGTGTCAAGAGTCACGAAGAGGAGCCTGCATGGCCGGCACAACCCGGGACGGCGCGACGCAGCGCCAGCGCAAACCCACCCAGGCCGACGTCGCCAATCTCGCCCGGGTCTCGCCGGCGATTGTCTCGGCGGTCGTCAACGAACGCCCGGCGGGCAACATCCGGGTCAGTGACGCGACCCGGCAACGAGTCCGGGCGGCCGTCCGGCAACTCGGCTACGTGCCCAACATCGCCGCCCGAAATCTCGCGCACGGCCGAAACCACATTCTCGGGGTATTCAGCTATGAGCCGGTATTTCCGCTGGAGAGCGTCAACTTCTACCACGAGTTTCTGGTCGGCATCGAGGAGGAGGCCGAGTCCGCCGGCTACAACCTGCTGATGTTCACCGCCGCCAAACGGAACGGCGGCGCCCGTTCCGTGTACGCCGACGGCGTCAACTCACTGCAACTCGCGGACGGCGCCGTCCTTGTCGGCTCCCACGAACGGCACGACGAAATCGTCCAGCTGGCCGGCGAGAAATACCCGTTCGTCATCGTCGGCCGGCGCGACTTCCCCGGCGCCGACGTGTCCTTCGCGGCGGCCGACTACGCCGGCGGCGCGCGCGATGCGGTACACGCGCTATTCGAGCGCGGACACCGCCGGATCGCCCTGGCCCGTGGAATGGGCGACCATGAGTCCGCGATCGACCGTTACACCGGCTTTCTCAGGGGCCGCCGGGAATGCGGCCTGGCCGCCGATGACACGCCGATCTGGCGATTGCAGGACGACGTGCCGACCGCACCGCTGGCCGATCAACTCGCCGCCGCCGGGGTCACCGCCGTCGTCACCGAGTCGACCTCGCTGGCCCGGGCCGTACGGATGGCCGCGCGGCGGGCGAAACTCGCCATTCCGCGGCAACTGTCCCTGCTCGATCTCGGCGGCGCGGTATCGCCGCTGGAGACCCCGGACATCTCGACGCTCGTGCTGCCGAGACGGGACATGGGCCGGCAGGCCGTACAACTCCTCCTGAAGCTGCTGGATGATCCGGCCGCCGCCCCGCTGCAGAGCACGCTCTCCTGCCGCCTGGAGCTGACGAGGACAGTCGGTCCGCCGCCGGCCTGACGCCGGTCTATCCGAGAATTCCGGCGGTACGCAACGCGAGAAAGAATGCCAGCGCGTTACTCAACGCGTGCACCGCAATAGCGGGCCCGAGCCGCGCCGTGTAACGCACCAGCCAGCATTGCGCATACCCGAAGCCGGCCAGCGTCACCGTGATCAAGAGCGCGGCCGCCGGCGTGGGCTCCTGCCAGGCATGCCCGAGTCCGAAAAGGACAGACGTGGATATCGCGGCCGCCGTGAAACCGTACCGGCGCATCACGGCTCGCAGTGCCACACCGCGAAACGCCAACTCCTCGATCGGCGGCGCGACCAGAATGCTGAATACGCCGGCGACGACGAGTGCCGCCGTCGTCGCGCCGTCGATCCGCACGTTGGACACGAATTCGTGGTGCAGCTGCGGAATGGCAAGCACGAGCACGACGGCGATGATCAGCTTCGCGGCGTACGAAATGACCAGCCACAGCAGGACGAGACCGCCGTCGGCCCACCGCGGCGCGCCCCACCCGAACGCGGCACCCCAACCCCCGGCGTGCCGGGCCACCGGACCGGCTGCCAGGACGATGATGCCCGTCTCCGCGACATAGCCGGCAATCGTGAAGATCGGGCCCGGAAGTCCGGCAACCGCGACAATGAACAGGATTACCGCCAGCGAGGCGAAGAAGCCGAATACCACCCAGACCGCCTGGCCGATCCCCCACCGGATCGATGGGTCCGACAGCTGTGCCGTCACGACCGCGTCGAGCCGGTAACGACGGCTATCGGTCCTGTTGCCGGGATTTCGACGATCAATTTCCACCACTGGACAACGCTAACCCCATCGTCGACGGCCCGCCGCTCGAGACGACGGCGCGTCACTCGAGCACATTGACCGATACCAGAAGCCGATCAAACCAGCCTCAAACCGGCGACCGTGAGTGCATTCACAAGCGCTCACGTGGCGACGGACCCGTGCGCTACCTACCATCGGAGTTGTCCCGTTACCTACCACCTGGGAGATCGATGACCCGCCGCATTCGGCAGGCTTTCCGAGTAATCGACCGACACACCATCCGTACCATGAACCCCAGCATTTTCGAGATCAGGTCCCGGCCGCGCCGACTGATCTGAGGCCTGTTCGGCGACCACGCCAGGTCAGATCCGACCGGTGTGGAAGGAACGGAACAGCTCCGCGAGCCGACCCTCCGGCAGGCCAATGGCCCTGGCATTGTCCGCCAGCTCGCCGCGCAGCCGGTCGACCAACCCGCTCATGTGCGAGGTCTGGCTGGTGTGCGCGTGCAGCGCGGCGACCTTCGCATCGAAGGTGTCCGTCACATCGACGTACGTCGTCGAATTCGGCGCCGCGATCATCCACACCTCGTTGGCCCGCCACGACTCCAGCCCTTCGTCGGTGAAGAGCTCGGGGTGGATGAACCGATTCGCCGCATCGGGGTAGACCGCACACAGCGTCGCCTCGCCGACGGCCAGGTGATCGGGATGGTTGTGGACGACGCGCTCCCAGGTCCGGTCCGGGGACAGCGTCAGGACCCGATCGGGCCGCACTCGCCGGATCTGCCGCGAGATGTCCTTGCGCAGCTCCAACGTCACCAGGACCCGGCTGTCCGGATAACCCAGGAACGTCACGTCGTGCACGCCGACCGCGGCGGCCGCCGCCCGTGCTTCGGTGGCGCGCAGTTCGGCGACCTGCTCCCGGGGTGTGTCACCGGACTGGCCGGCGTCGCCGTAGGTGGCGATGCAATAGGCGACCTCGATGCCGGCCTGGGTCCAGGACGCGATCGTGCCGGCCGCGCCGAAATCAAGGTCGTCTGGATGTGCGGTGACGACCAGAATGCGCGCTATCGCGGAAGAATCGCTGCCGTCGACGTATTCGCTCATGGTCGGTGACTCTACTGCCATTTCCGCCGGAATCAGCCGGTCGTTCCGGCCAGGACCGGCCTACGCGGCCGTCCACAATCTCGGCCACGATCATGAGGCAATATCGTCGGCGATTGGCGGCGGAATTGCCTCATGATCGTGAGGGTGGGGTTGGTCAGTTGCCGTCGATCTTGCTCGGGTCATAGCCGAGCAAGGGCTGCTCGAACGCCGCGCCGACGTACACCTGGGGGCCGGTGAGCGACTGGTCGGTGACGCTGACCGACGCGACGTGGTCGCCGACGTAGGCCGTGTGCGGCAGACCGTCCAGGTGCTTGCCGAGCCAGTCCCGGAAGGCGGGTACGAGCGTCGTATCGCCCAAGGCGGCGAGTTTCGGCGCGGTGTTCTTGATCCCCTGCAGGTTCGTCGCGGTCTTGTCCTGTCTGGCCTGCAGGATGATCCCGGTGATACCCGATCCGGTGTCCTCGACCTCGATGGTGGCGGAGGGCTTCTCCGTCGTACTGCTGTCGGACGAATTGTCATAGCAGCTCAGAATGTGGTCCTCGCTCTGATAGGAGGCCGGGTCGCCGAATGAGCACTTGAGCTTGAACTGCGCGGCGCTGAACTTGGTCAGTGCCTGCTCCTTCGTGATCGACATCGGCTTTTCGACCGGCTGCGGCCGAGTCGGCTCGAAACCCTTCGCCATCAACCATCCGTCCGACGTCGAGTGGGACGGGTCGGCGACGTAGGCGCCCCAGGTGAGCTTGTCGCCGTCAGCCGCCACGACCGACGCGTCCTGCGCGGGCAGCACGCTCTTCAGCATCTGCAGCCGCATCTGCGTCCATTCCTGCGCACCGGTGTCGCCGGTCGCCTCGACCTTGGCGAACAGCACGGTGCCGTCCGGGGCGGCGTAGAAACGCAGATTGCCCCCTACCAGGCTGGGACCACCGAACTGCCCGCGTTCGGGCTGTTTGTAGCCCTTCGAACACAGCCGCAGGTCGATCGCATGGTCGGCGTGCCGCGTGCATTCGAAGCCGGCCGCGGTCAGTGTCTGCTCCACCTGACCGGCCTGCCCCGGGACACGCTTAACGTTCATTGCCGGGTCGCTCGTCGCCGGCGCACTGGGCACCGACGACGATTTGGTCACCGACTTGTCGTGCTCCGCTGTCGTCTTGTCATCACCACAACCAGCCAACGCCAGCACCGCGACGCCGCACGCGACGGACCAGAACGATAGGTGCCGCATCTAAAGAACTCCCCACATTAGGGTCAGAAGACTATTGCGCGGACTCTAGTACAGCATCGGGTGAGTTCCGGCCACGTCGGTGACAGTCATGAAGAATCGGTACGAACCGATGAATGTCCTCTCTTCGGGTATCAGCCGAGCCGGATCACTCCACCAGGGCCGGGGCAGCCGGCTCCGATGGCTCGACGGTCGTGCTGACACGCTTGGCCGGCATTCCGAGACCGGCCAGCGCGCCGAGGAAAGCAAGCCCGGCCGAGACGCCGATCGCGGCGGTGAATCCGTCCGAGAACGCCTGCGCCGATGCGTATCCACCACTGCCGGCGAATATCGCCACCAGAATGGCCACGCCGAACACTCCGCCCAGTTGGCGCATCATGTTGTACGAACCGGACGCCTTGCCGATCTCCGTCGGCGCGACCGCACCGACGACCGCGTTCTGCGCGGCCGGAAATACCATCGAGACCCCGCATCCGGCCACGACGAGCGGCGCCACCGTCGCCGCGAAGGCGAGGTGCGGCGTGGCGATCAACCCGATCCACGCCATGCCCACCGCCTGCAGCAGCAACCCGCCGACGGTGAACGGCCGCTCGCCGAACCGGTTGACGAGCGTGCCCGCCACCGGTGCCACGATGAACAGGGTCGCGGTCCAGGGCAGCAGCCGCAGCCCGGACTCCAGTGGGCCGTACCCCTGGGCGGTCTGCAGGAACTGGGCCATGAAGAAAACCGCGCCGAACAATGACGCGGTCAGGAAGAAACCGACCGCGTTGGCGGCGGAGAAGGCCCTGGAACGGAACAACCGCAGCGGCAGCATCGGCGCCTGGACTCGCGACTCCCAGCCGACGAACGCCGCGACCAGCACGGCGCCACCGGCCAGGGAGCCGACGACCTCGGCGCTGCCCCAGCCCGCGCTGTCGCTCCGGACCAGCCCCCACACCAGGCCGAATGCCCCGCCCATCACCAGGATGAGACCGCCGACATCCGGCCTGGACCGGGCGCCGGTGCTCTCCGCCAGGCGACGCAGCACGAATGGGATGGCCAGCACCCCGATCGGCACGTTGAGCCAGAAGATCCACTGCCAGGCCAGGCCCTGTGCCACCGCGCCGCCGACCAACGGCCCACCGAGCACGGCGAGCCCGGTGATTCCGCTGAAGATCCCCATCGCCCGGCCCCGCCGGTCCGGTGGGAACGCGGCGGTCAACAAGGTCAGCGACAGTGGCATCACGACCGCCGCACCGGCTCCCTGCACCGCCCGGGCGGCGATCAACCAACCGATGCCGGGTGCCAGCGCGCACGCCGCTGACGCCACGGTGAACACCGCTAATCCACACGCGAAGACCCGCCGCCGGCCAAACCGGTCACCGAGCACCGCGCCGGTCATCAACAGCACGGCGAAGCTCAGGCTGTAGGCATTGACCGTCCATTCCAGCTGCTCCACCGAGGCGGACAGATCCACCCGGATGGTGCTCAGCGCGGTCGAGACGACCAGCGCATCCAAGGCCACCATCAATGCCGCCACCGAAGTCAGGACCAACGCCCACTTCTGCCGGCCGGTCATCCGTTCGCCGCTCGTGTTGCCGTCCGTACGCATTCTTCCTCCTGATCAGAGGCGCTCTCGTGCGCCTCGATCAAATGGATCCGCCGGATCGGCGGAACTCATCGCGGCGAACGGACCTGCGATAGACCGACAATCGACCGATGAGTTTCCGACCGCGGCCGAGTCCATACCGGTAAGGCGAATCGACAGTGGAGGACGGCGATGTCAGCGAGCGTCTCGGCTCCGGTGAACGGCACGGACTTCGAACTCCGTACCGATCCGTTCCGGCGCGAGTTGTTGGCGCACTGTTACCGGATGCTCGGATCAGTCACGGACGCCGAGGATCTCGTGCAGGAGACGTACCTGCGGGCCTGGCGGTCCTACGGCGGGTTCGAGGGCCGATCCTCGATCCGCACCTGGCTCTACCGGATTGCCACCAACGCCTGCCTGCGCGCGCTGGAACAGCGACACCGGCGGCCGTTGCCGTCCGGGCTCGGCGCCCCGAGCAACGATCCGGGCGCCCCGGTGGTCGGCGGCAGCGAAGTGCCCTGGCTGCAGCCGATCCCGGACGTGTTGTTCGCCGCCGATCCGGTCGATCCGGCCGCCGCCGCCGCGTCCCGGTCACACCTTCGACTGGCGTTGGTCGCCGCGCTGCAATTGCTGCCCGCGCGGCAGCGCGCGGTGCTGATCCTGCGCGACGTGCTTGCCTGGCGGGCGGCGGAGGCCGCCGAGCTGCTCGACATGACGGTCGCCGCGGTCAACAGCGCCCTGCAGCGGGCGCGCGCCCAACTGGCCACCGTCGCACCCGTCGCGGATCTGCTGGCCGAACCGGCCGACGTCGGGCAGCGGGCGGCGCTCGACCGGTACGTCCATGCCTTCGAGAACGGCGACGTCGGAGCGCTCACCCGGCTCCTGCGGTCCGACGCGATCCTGGAGATGCCGCCACACCGGACGTGGTTCCAGGGACGCGAGACCATCGGGCGCTTCCTGGCGCCGCGGATCGCTCCGCCGGGCGACATGCGGCTCGTCCCGGTCGGGGCCAACGGCGGTCAGCCGGCGGCCGGGCTCTACCAACGCGAGGCGGACGGCAGGTTCCGGCCGCACGCGATCCATCTGCTCACCGTCGCCGGTTCCGACATCGTCCGGATCAGCGCGTTTCTCGACCCGGGTCCGTTCGCCTCGTTCGGCCTTCCGCCGACTCTGTAACCCCACACCGCCAGCGTCACCCGGTCGGCCTAACCGATCCGGGTAATCCGGCCCAACTTTGGCCCAACCGAGATCAAAAGGCCAACGAACGGGTCATGACCGGAGGAGCACAAAGGCGCAGCGAGAGGACTGATCCAGGCATGCAGGTCACCACAGGCTCGACTATCCGCACCGACGTCCCGTGCCGGAGCGACGACAACCAGAAACCCATCCCCGCCGGCAGCACGGGGGTCGTACGCGAGGTGTTCACCGATCCGCTCGGCGGATACCGGGTCGAGCTCAAGGTCGACGACAAGACCGTCCAGACCGCGACGCTCTACCCATACCAGTTCACCGTGGTCGAGCAGGAGAGCAACTGATCACGGCTGAGCGGGCACCTCGATCGCCTCGAACGTGACCTCTCGACGCAACTCGAACCCGAGCGCCTCGTACAGCCTGATCGCCGTTGTGTTCTCCGCGGACGCGTGCAGGAACGGCACGTCGCCACGTTCCCTGATGCCCGCCGCAACGGCCCGGATCAGCCGCGACGCCAGCCCCTGACCGCGGTACGCGTCGTCGGTGCAGACGGCGCTGATTTCGGTCCAGCCGGGCGGGTGCACCCGCTCACCGGCCATCGCCACGAGCGCGCCGTCGCGGCGGATCCCCAGGTACGTCCCGAGTTCGATGGTGCGCTGCCGGAACGGACCGGGCTTCGTACGCTCCACCAGCGCCAGCATCTCCGGCACGTCCGCCGGACCAAGGACCTGCGCCTCCTCGTCGGGCACAGCCTCGAGTCCGACATCCACCAACTGGACGCCGGCAATCTGGGCCTGCACCCGCCAACCGGCGGGGATCGGCACGCCGCCGCCCATGGTCACCCGGAGCCGGACACCCGGCCCGGCCAGCTTGGCGAGGTCGGTCCAGGCCGTCTCGTCGGCGTCGTCGGCCATCGCCACGAACGGGGCTACCTCCGGCTGATAGCGGGCGGCCTGCCGGTGGATCTCGGCCACCCGCCTGTGCGGGCCGGACAGTGCCGCCCAGACCGGGTTGTCCAGCGTGTGCTGCCGGGTGGACTCAAGATGCTCCCGCAAGTTCGCTCCTTCGTGCTCGCTCCGGGAGACGGCGACCGCCTCAGTCCGGCTCGCCGGTCCAAACCGGGTCGGTCCGTGGGCTATTCCGGCGCTGCCGGGTCAGGAGGCGGGCAGCACTTCCGGCCGGGCGGAGGCCGCGCTCAGCTCGACCGGTATGACGGGCAACGCGAAGGTCGCCCGGGTGCCGCCGCCCGGCGCGTTCCGCAGGTCCACCGCAGCCTGGTGGACATCGGCCACCTGCTTGACGATTGCCAGTCCCAGGCCCGATCCGGGCAGTCGGCGGGCATCGGCGGCACGGTAGAAACGGTCGAAGACGAAGGCCAGATCCGCGGCCGCGATCCCCGGGCCGTGATCGGTGATCGTCAACGTCCCGTCGGACCGCAGCTCGACCGTGACGGTGGCGCCGGCCGGGCTGAATTTCGCCGCATTGTCCAGCAGGTTGGCGATCGCGCGGTCGAGTCGGGCCGGCACGCCACGCACCAGCACCGGCGCCTGGCCGCCCACGAACGTCAGAGCCGGCCAGTGCCGCTCGGCCCGTTCAACCGCGTGGCTGACCAGCAGATCGAAACGGATGTCGACGAACTCCGGCGCCGGCTCATCACCCCGGGCGAGTTCCACCACGTCGCCGACCAGGCTGGCCAGTTCGTCGAGCTGGGTGAGGATCGACCGCAGCACCGCGGTTCGGTCGGCCGGGTCGAGTTCGGCGACCCGATTGAGCACCTCGACATTGGTACGCAGACTCGCCAGCGGGGTGCGCAGTTCGTGTGAAGCGTCGGCGACCAGTTGCCGCTGGGCGGACTGCGACTTCTGCAGCGCGCCCAGCATGGTGTTGAAGCTGATCGCCAGCCGGCCGAGTTCGTCGCCGCGGTCCTCCACGATGCGGTGCGCCAGGTCGCGGGTCGCGGCCACCTGCTCGGCCGCTGCAGTCAGCCGGGCCACCGGTGTCAATGTCCTGCGGCCAAAGAGAAAGGCGAGCCCACCGGCGACGGCGAGTCCACCGAGACCGACGCCACCGAAGATGAATGCCAACCGGTGCAGCTGACTATCCACAGTGGACAACGGGAGGGCCACCTGGACGGCGCGTTCGCCGGGCAGCGGCGTGGTGAGCAACCGGACCGGCGCACCGTCCAGGGTGCCGTTCCGGATTTCGGTGCCCGCACCGGATTGTGCGACCGCTCGATCCGAGGCCGCCACGGGCAGCGTCGCCTGCTGGTCGGTCGGGTGCTGCAGCACGCCCGCCGGTCCGATGATCTGCACGTAGTTGCCGGTCACCCCGAAGTGGGACGCCGACCGGCGCAGGCGCAACGGCAGCAGACCGGAATTCTGCGCGTGCGTGATGTCCCGCGCCTGGCGCCGCAGCTGACCGTCAACCTGCCCCACCAGCTGGTGGCGTACGGCGAAATAGGCAACCAGAACGACCACGCCGATCCCGATCGCCACCGCCAGGCCGGCGGCCAGGACGAACCGGCTCAGCAGCGACCGCGACCGTCGCCAACCCGCGATGGACCGCATCCGATCACCGCAGCACGTAACCGACGCCGCGGACGGTGTGCAGCAGCCGACCGGCTCCGCCCACCTCGGTCTTGCGGCGCAGATAGCCGATGAAGACCTCCAGCGAATTGGACGCCGGCTCCATCTCGTAACCCCAGATGCGGCCGATGATCAGCTCGCGGGTGAGCACCTGCCCGGCATTTCGGATGAACAGCTCGGCGATGGCGAATTCGGTCCGGGTCAGCGAGATGAGCCGATCGTCCCGGCGCACCTCACGGGTGGCGGTGTCGATGACGAGATCGCCGTATCGCAGCGTCTCGGTATCGCAGGGAGCCACCCGGCGCAGCAACGCTCGCAGCCGGGCGGTGAGCTCCTCCAACGCGAACGGCTTGGGCAGGTAGTCGTCGGCGCCGGCGTCGAGACCGGCCACCCGGTCACTGATCTGGTCGCGCGCGGTGAGCACCAGGATCGGCATCCGGTCGCCGAATGTGCGGAGCCGGCGACAGACCTCGAGCCCGTCGAGGGTGGGCATCATGATGTCCAGCACCAGGGCGTCCGGCGGCTGGTCGACCGCCATCTCCAGTGCCTGCCCACCGTGTTCGGCGGTCTGGACGACGAAGCCGTCCAACTGCAGCGCCCGGCGCAGGGCCGCGCGCAACTCCGGGTCGTCGTCGGCGACCAGAATCTGAGGCGGCGCGGATGTCATGGCACGCTGATTGTGGACCGCCGACCTGAGGGATTCCTGAAGGTCGGCTCCTGGCGCGCCGGCGCGCTCAGGCGGCGGCGCCCCAGCCGTGGTAGCGGTCGATCTCGATCCAGGCACTGATCCGCTTGCCGGTCCGGTTCGGGTACGCGCCGCCGCCGTAGTGCCGGGAGATCCGGTCGATGTCGACCAGCTCGGGATCCTCCGCTATCGAGATCACCCGCCCCTGCATGCTGACATGGGTGCCCCAGTCGTCCCCGTCCAGCACGGTGATGCTGATCCGCGGGTCGTTACGCAGGTAGTCCAGCCGCTTGCGGCTCTCATCCAGGTTGACCAGGACCTTGCCGTCTTCCCACAGGTACCAGGTGGCCACCGAAACCGGCTGGCCGTCCTGCCGCAGCGCGGTGATCACCGACGGATTGGGCTTGGCCAGCAGCTGGCTGAGCTTTTCGGGAAGGGGTGGCTTCGGCACTGGTTCCTCCTAGATTGCACGGTCCCGGCCGAGCCTACGGGATTGGAAAGCCCAGAAATCTGACCGGCGCGATTCCGGGCGCTGCGCGATACCATTCACCGGCTCATTCATCGTGGCTCGGGAGGATTGTCATGCTGTCTGTGGCGCGTCGCGCGTTACCCGTCGTGATCGCCGCACTGCTGGTCTTTGCCGGCGCGACCACCGCGTCGGCCGGGCCCCGCACGGCGGACCGGCACCGGGTCGTGGCGTACTACCAGACCCAGTACGTGACCGGCGCCGACGGCAACCAGCAGTACGTGTCTCCGTTGCCGTTGCGCGGGATCGCCACCGATATCGACGTCGCAGCGCTGCACCTGAACAGCGACGGCAGCGTGCACCTCAACGACGACCCGCCGTCCGCGGCCAAGTTCCGCCAGATGTGGGCCGACCTGGCGCTGCTGCGCCATTCCGGGACCCGGGTCGAGGCAATGCTCGGCGGAGCCGGGGTGGGCTCGTTTGCAAATCTGCACGCCGATTTTCCGAAGTACTACGGCCTGTTGCGCCAGACGCTGCGCACCTATCATTTCGACGGTGTCGACCTCGATATCGAGGAGCCGTTCTCACTCGCCGACACCGAGCATCTGATCCGTCAACTGCGCCATGATTTCGGGCCGCATTTTGTGATCGCGATGGCGCCCGTTGCGTCCGATCTCAGTGGACAGTCGACCTTTTCCGGTGGGTTCGACTACTCGACGCTCGAGCACCAGGTCGGCCGGGACGTCGACTGGTACAACGCGCAGTTCTACTGCGGCTGGGGCGATCTGGCGAGCACCACCGACTACGACGCGGTCGTCGCCCATGGTTTCGGTCCGTCCCGCGTCGTCGCCGGCACGGTGACGAATCCGGCCAACTGCGGCGGATACATCGACCCCGCGACCCTCAGCACGACCATTTCCGCACTCGCCGCGAAGTACCATTCATTTGCCGGCGTCGCGGGCTGGGAATACTTCAATTCCCTTGGCTCGGACGGCCCGCAGAGTTGGTACGCGGCGGCCAAATCGGCGATGCTGACCCGCCCCGCCTGACCGCAGCCCGTGCCATCAGGGTACGACGATCGCGATCTTGCCGACCGAGTGTCCGTTCTGCGCCGCCTCGTGCGCCGCGGCCGCCTCGGCGAGCGGAAATTCGGCGCCGACGATGATCCGCAGCTTCCCACTTTCGATGAGCGCTACCAGCCCGTCCAGGCCGACCTGGTCCGGTTCGACCAGAAAGCCGGTGGACCGCAGCCCGCGCTTGGCAGCGGCCTCGTGCACACCCGGGCCCGCGCTGGACGGCACCGAGATGAGCAGACCGTCGGGATGCATGACGTCCAGGGAACGCACCGAATTCTCGCCGCCGATCAGGTCGACGACGACATCGATGTCGCCGGTGGCATCCTCGAAACGCGTTGTCCGGTAGTCGATGAGCTCGTCCGCGCCGAGTTCGCGGACCAGGTCGTGGTTGACCGCCCGTGCAGTCCCAACGACGTGCGCGCCGCGAGCCTTGGCGATCTGGACCGCCAGGTGGCCCACCCCGCCGGCGGCGGCGTGGACCAGCACTCGCTGACCGGGCCGGACCCGTGCCGTGTCGACCAGGATCTGCCAGGCGGTGAGGCCGGCCAGCGGCAGCGCCGCAGCCTCGGCAAAGCTGAGGGCGGCGGGCTTGCGTACGAACTGCCGGGACGGCGCGGTCACGTACTCGGCATAGGTGGCCGCTGGCCGCGGAAACCACGGCATGCCGAGCACCTCGTCGCCGGCGACGAACCGGGTGACGCCGCCGCCGACCTCGTCGACCACGCCCGCCACATCCCAACCCACCGTGAAGGGCAGCTTCTGCAGCGGGCCATGCCCGCGCCTGGTCTTGAAATCCACCGGGTTGACGCTGGTCGCCCGCACCCGGACCCGGATCTCGGTCGGGATCGGATCCGGCCGCGGCACGTCCTCGAGCCGCAGCACGTCCGGATCGCCGAACTCGTGTTGCCGGATCGCCTTCATCGAAGTCAGCAGCCTTTCCTGAACGTCAACCGGTCGGGGCCGCCATATCGGCTCCCGTCGGCGACGCTACCCCCGAGGGGTCCTCCTACTCGGCCGGGTCCTGCACCGCGGGCGGCTCCCGGAAGCTCACCCGGCCACCGATGGGTGCCTCAGGCAGCCCATCAGCCAGCTCCTGCGCTGGTTCGATGTGTCCTTCAATCGCTGGTTCGATGTCTGCTTCGATGACCGGCTCGACCTCGATGGGCCGGGGCTCGTTCTGCACGGTGGACACGGCAGGCGGTTCGACCGCCAACTCGGCGTCGGTCTCGTCGTAGGGCTCCGCCGTAGATCCGCCGGACACCAGGTCCGCCAACCGTTCCTCGGCATCGGTGGTCTCGTCGCCGTCGATCTGGCTGACAGACGTGAACCACTCGACAGCGTCCTCGGCACGTCCCGCGTCAGCCAGCGCATCGGCGTAGGCGTACCAGAGCCGCGGTGTCCACGGATGGATGTCGACCTTGGCCAGGCCCTGCCCCTGCAGCACGAGCAGGGCCGCGTCGAGCTGGCCGAGATCGCGACGGGCGCCGGCCTCCACAATGGCCATCTCGACCCGCAGCTCCTGCGGCAGTTCGGCGATTTCCGGCCCCCGGGCGATGTCGACGGCCCGCTCGGGTCGGCCGAGCGCGCGTTCGCAGTCGGCCATCACGTGCAGCAGCGTGTCTTCGCCGCCCATTCGCCGGGCGGCCCGCAGCTCGTTCAGAGCCTCGGCCCATTCGCCCGCCAGGTAGGCGGTGATGCCGGCCGCTTCGCGTACCAGCGCCAACCGGCCTCCGAGCCGCCGGGCGGCCCGTGCGTGGGCCAGTGCCGCGACCGGGTCCTCGTCCGCGAGCTGTCCGGCCACGACGAGGTGCTTGGCCACCCGATCTGCCACCGGTGGTGTCAGACTCCGCAGCGCCTGACGGACCTCCGGGTCCAGCAGCCGCGGGTCTACGTCATCGGGCAGCACCGGGTCAGGGATCCGCTCCTCGCGGCGGGCCGACCTCGGATAGCTCGGACCCGAATCCTCTCGACGGCCGCGATCCGGCGCATCGCCCCGGTTCTGCCAACTCGGCCGGTCGCTGCGGCCCGCGCTGCCCCAATCGGAACCGCGGCGATCGGAACCGCGGCGATCAGAGCCGCGGCTGTCCCGGTCGGGTCGGCCCCGATCTGGACGCCCACGATCCGAACTTGAACGGTCGTACGTGCGGCCGTCCCGGTCGGGACGCCCACGATCCGAGCCACGCGGATCTGCACCGCGCCGATCCGAACCGCGGCTGTCCCGGTCCGGTCGCGCACGATCCGAACCGCGGCTGTCCCGGTCCGGTCGCGCACGATCGGAGCTGGAACGGTCGTAGGTACGGCTATCCCGGTCGGGACGCCCACGGTCGCTGGCTCTGCGATCGCTGTCCGGGCGACCCGCGCTGCTCCGGCGGTCGTCATCTCTGCGTCCGGCGCCGCCGGCGCGGTCGCCGTCCGGGCGCCGGTCGCCGGATGAGGAGCTTCGCCCGCCAGAAGTCCGGTCACCGAAATTCCGGTCACCCGAAGTCCGCGGACCGCCCGCGCGCTCACCCGGCCCGTGCGGCCGCTGATCCCGCGATCCACGGTCGTCCCGGCTCGGCCGGTCCCGATCGCGACGTTCGCCCGAGTCGTGCGAACGCGAATCATTGGCGCGGCTCGGACGGCCGCTCGGTCCCGCGGACCGGTCCCGCTGCGGTGCCTGTCCGTAACTTCGCGAGTCACGGCCGGCACCTGTCGGTCTGTCGGTGGAGCGGAAACTCGATGCGTCGCGGCGCGGACCGTCGCTGGACCTGCCTTCACCGGACGATCTCGAATACGAGGAGCCGCCGGACGGACCTCCAGCGCGGTTGTCATATCGGGGCGCATCTACGGATCGCCCGCCGGCGCGCGGAGCACCGCCGTATCGGTAATCATTACGGCGGGAGTCATCACGGCGCGCAGCGTTGTAGCCGCCGGATGAGGCGGATCGATCCGACGATCCACCGGTACGACGGTCGCCGCCGGACGACCGCTGGGATCCGTAGGAATTACCTGAGCCGCTACCGGTGGATCCTCCCCTGGACGATCCGCCGTAGCTACTGCCAGTTGGACGCGAGTCGCGGCGGTCGCCGCCAGATCTGCTATCGGACCGGTAGTCCCGGCTGGAGCCACCTCGGCCAGCCGGGTTGCCGCGACGGTCCGCGGAGTTATCGCGCCGACCGTCGGAAGCACCGCCTGAACGTGGGGCTCCGCCGCGACCGGCATCCGAACGTGGCGCTCCCGAACGGGCTCCACCAGAACGCGGTGCTCCCGAACGCGGTCCACCAGAACGGGGAGCTCCCGAACGCGGTGCACCGGAGCGAGCACCGCCGGAACGCGGTGCCCCAGAACCAGAGGCTCCGGCCCGGGGGTTGTCTCGTCGATCGGGCTCTGCGCCCTCGTTGTCACGGCTGGCTGGCATGTTCTCGGCTCCGTCCAAACAAGCCGATGGGGGCCACCTAAGTGACCCCCATCGGGAAGAATGTCCGGCGGCGCCCTACTCTCCCACAAGGTCCCCCTTGCAGTACCATCGGCGCAGAAAGGCTTAGCTTCCGGGTTCGGAATGGGACCGGGCGTTTCCCTTTCGCCATGGCCGCCGTAACTCTATGGAGATGTGGTCGTATAACGACCGCACCTCGGGAACCGCACAGTGGACGCGTAGCGTTTTTGTGGTCAAGTCCTCGGCCTATTAGTACCGGTCAGCTGCATGCGTTACCGCACTTCCACTTCCGGCCTATCAACCCGGTCGTCTAGCCGGGGGCCTTACTCCATTAAGGATGGGAGACCTCATCTTGAAGCGAGCTTCCCGCTTAGATGCTTTCAGCGGTTATCCCTACCGAACGTAGCCAACCAGCAGTGCTCCTGGCGGAACAACTGGCACACCAGAGGTTCGTCCGTCCCGGTCCTCTCGTACTAGGGACAGCCCTTCTCAAGTCTCCTGCGCGCGCGGCGGATAGGGACCGAACTGTCTCACGACGTTCTAAACCCAGCTCGCGTACCGCTTTAATGGG
>DATAVB010000094.1:0-17037 GCA_036267955.1 Mycobacteriales bacterium
CCTTAAGGCAGCTAGAATCGGCCGCCATGCGACTCGATCAGCTGCAGGCCAGCGCACTCCGGATCCGCGACCTCTATGACGACCTGAATCAACAGGAACGCGGCCGCACCTGGACCCGCGAGGAATTCATGCTGGGCTTCACCGGCGACATCGGCGATCTGGCCAAACTCGTGATGGCCCAGGAGGGCGCCCGGGAGATCCCCGGCGGTCGCGCGGCGCTGGGGCACGAACTTGCCGATTGTCTGTGGTCCGTACTCATTCTGGCCAGCGTGTACGACATCGATCTGGAGAGCGAATTCCAGCGCGACATGACCGAGCTGGAAAAGCATATTCGCGCGAAGCTCGACCCAGCAGACGGCACACCGGCAAGCTGACCCGGGAAGCCGTATCGGCTTCTGCGTAAGGGAATCCGGCCATTCAGAAATCTCGACTTCTCGTTGGCGCTGAGCTATAATTCGAACATACGTTCGGATCGGAGGCTCGGGTGGTTGCGGTCAGCGTGGATGGGGGCCCGGCGGGCGACGGCGCCCTGTGGGACATCGAGCCGCCGGCGCCGCAGCGGTGGGAGTCAGTGCCACCCGGAGGTCTGGTGGCCGATGCGATCGCCTCCTATCCATTGGAGCTACTCGAGGATGACGAGGTCCTCGCCGGGATTGCCGGTCTGGAACGGGTGGCGTCCTGGGTCGCGGCGGTGCAATACCGGTTGATGGCCGAATTCGCCAGCAGGCGTCCATTCGTACGGGATCGCAACGGTCCGTTGAGTAACGGGTCGAAAGTCGACGAGTTCGCGGGCGATGAGATCGCCGCGGTGCTGAATATCGCGCCGATGACGGGACGTGGACGGTTGGACTGGGCCGTGGATTTGTCCGGGCGACTCCCGGCCACGCTGGCCGCGATGATCCGTGGTGAAATCACCTACGCCAAAGCAAAAGTGCTCGCCGAGGAGACGAATCACCTGCCGCAGCAGACGGCCGCGCTGGTGGAGCGGCGGGCGCTGCCCGACGCCGAGCAGAAAACACCTGGGCAGTTGCGGCGAGACGTGAAAAAGGCCGTCCTGGCCGTCGACGCCGATTCCGCGAAGCAACGAGCCGAGAAGGCGCGGGCGCAACGCCGGGTGGGAGTCGATCCCGCACGCGACGGCATGGCTACCTTCTGGGCCGTGCTTCCCGCGGCGGACGCCCTCGGCCTCTACGCCCGGATCAGCGAGCTCGCCCGCGACAATCGAGGTAACGACGACCGGTCAATGGAGCAGCTCCGCGCCGATGCCCTGACCGACCTCGTCTGGGACAACGCCGGACCGGCCGGGGCACCATTGGTGCGCGTCGTGCTGACCGACACCACCCTGACCGGCCAGAACGAGACACCGGCCGAGCTGGACGGCTACGGTCCTATTGCCGCGCAGACGGCCCGCGATATCGCCGCCGATGGCGTCTGGCAAGCGCTCCACGCCGACTCCACCGGCGTTATCACCGGCATCGGACAGCGGCTGTACCGCCCGTCCGCCGCGCTCGCCCGGCTCATCCGCGGACGCGACCGGACCTGCCGGTGGAAGGGCTGCGAGCAGCCCGCCCACCGGTGCGACATCGACCACACCCGACACTTCCCCGCCGGCAAGACCGTGGCCGACAACCTCGCCTGCCTGTGCCGTCGACACCACCGCAGCAAAACCCGCGGCGAAAACCATAAGACCGGCTGGAAAATGTCGCAGACCGACGACGGCACCATCACCTGGACCAGCCCCACCGGACGCGACTACACCACGCAGGCGTACCGAGTTCCCACTGCAGAGCCGCCCAACGTACGAAATCCACCGGACGACGAACCGCCGCCATTCTGACCGCGGATACCCGAGTCATTGCGCGACCGTACTCCGCACGCCAGGCTATGACCATGACACACAAGGTCCTCGTTCTCGGGATTGACGGCGTCCGTTACGACGCGCTCCAGCAGGTCCGGACGCCCCATCTGGATGCCATCGCGGCCGCCGGATTCATCCGCCCGATCCGGGTCGACGACGCGGCCCCCACCATTTCCGGCCCAGGCTGGGCGACCGTCGCGACCGGCGTACTCGCACCCAAGCATCAGATCTATGGCAACGATCTCGCTGGCAATGCGCTGCACACATATCCGGACTTCCTCACCCGGCTGTCGCAGCTCGGATTCGGCACCTATGCCGCGGCCGCCTGGCAACCATTGCTCAGCAGCGATTCGGGCGGGCCGGTATTCCTCGGCGGCGGTTTCCAGCCCGCGATGGACTCCCACGACGGCCCCAGCTGGCGGCAGGCCGACCGGCAGATCGCGGAGCACGCCGCCAAAGCCTTAGGCAGCGGCGATGTCTCCGCGGCATTCGTCTATCTCGGCGCACCGGACGAGGTCGCTCACCAGTCCGGCACCGGCCCGGAATACCTCGAGACGGTGGAGGGCGCCGACATCATGGTCGGCACCGTCCTTGACGCTCTCAAAGGGGATTGGGTCGTCATCGCCGTCACCGATCACGGGCATATCGACGGCGGCGGTCACGGCGGGGATTCCGAATTCGAGCGCACCGCCTGGGTCGCCGCCTGCGGTCCGACCATCCCGACGACCGCACCGGAATCGCTGGGGCACAAGGACATCCATCCGCACCTGCTCACCTCGCTCGGCGTGGACCTCGATCCGGCATGGGGTTTGGACGGCAAACCGTTCGATAGCTAACCCCGGTCCCCTACGATGACGCCATGACCGTCGAACCCTCCGAGCCGCGTCGGGATGCCGTTCTGCGGATCAGCGGTACGGCCGGCTCGCTTCGGGTCAAGTGCCGCCGTCGCCTCTTCAAGCGATGATCGCCCCACCGTTGGAGGCGGTCGGGCTCGATCCGGCCACCCCGACCGTCACCGCCGGTGGAGCGACCGGACGACTCTGGCGGGTCGAGACCGCCGACGGCCCGCTCGCGCTGCGCCTGACCTACGGCCGCAGTGAACTGGCCGCCATGAGCGCCGCCGGGCAGGCCGGAATTCCGGTGCCGGAGGTGCTGCGGTCCGCAGCGGTCCCGGACGGTACGGCGATGCTGTTGAGCTGGGTGCCGGGCGTGACGCTTATCGACGCGCTGCTGCGGGACCCGTCCGGCGCCGAGCGGCTCGGCCACGTCGTGGGAGCCACGCAGCGGAAGCTGCACGAGGTCACCGCCCCGGCCGACGTCGCCCGGCCGGACCGCTGGATGACCGTGCCGGGCATCGCGCTGCCACCCGGGGATGCCCTGCTGCATCTGGACTATCACTGGCTCAACGTCCTCGTCGACGGCACCGCCGTGACCGGCGTACTCGACTGGGAGAACGCCCGCCGCGGCGCGCCGATCCTCGACATCGCCCGGACGTACACGCTCCTGAGTATCGAGCCGACCCTCAATACCCTCCCCGCCGAGCGGCGGACCATAGCGGCGATGTTCGCCCGCGGCTGGGCTGACGGTTACGGACCGGAGGCCATCGATATCCCACCGTGGGCGAAGGTCTGGGCGGCGTCGGTGATGCTCGCCGATCTGAGCCCCCGCTATCAGGACAATCCGCACGCTCTCGACGGACTCAGGGCCTGGATTACACAGTGGACAGAAGTCTAGTTGCGCCAAACAAGGCAATTCCGCGAAATCAGAAAGCGGAAAGTCTGTCGCGCTGAGCCCGCCGCCGGGTCCACACTCGGACCGTGACTGACTTCCCCACGCTCCGGCCGATCGAGGCCAGCGAATTCCCCGCGTACTTCAAGAGCCTCGTCGAGACCTTCGGCAATGACGTCCGCGACAGCGAACGCGAATCGGATCGCACCGTCTTCGAGTTCGACCGCAGTCTCGCCGCATTCGACGGCGACCGGGTGGTGGCCACTTCGGCGCTCTTCTCCCGCCAGATAACGGTTCCCGGTGGCGAGGTCCCGTTCGGCGCGGTGACGATGGTGACCGTCTCCCCGACCCATCGCCGGCGCGGCATCCTCACCGCGATGATGCGCCGGTTGCTCACCGACATCCACGACGCCGGCCGCGAACCCATCGCGGCGCTGTGGGCATCCGAGGCGACGATCTACGGCCGGTTCGGGTATGGCGTGGCCGCCCGCAACCTGGGCCTGACCGGCGAAACCCACCGGCTCAACGTGCGACCCGGGCTGGGCGCGACCGGCCAGATGCGGCTCGTCACACCCGAGGAGGCGCGCCCCGATCTGGTCCGCATCTACGAGGCGGCCCGGCCGGCCGAGGTCGGCTGGTTGGACCGGCCCAGCGTCTGGTGGGACTACCTGCTGTACGACGCCGAGGACAGCCGGGAGGGCGCGACCGCGCTGCGCTTCGCCGTGCACGACGGGACGGACGGCACGCCGGATGGCTACGTCGTCTACCGGCTGCGGACCGTAGACGGCGCCCGGCAGGTGGACGTGCACGACCTCGCGGCCACCAACCCGGAGGCGACGGCGGCGCTCTGGCGGTTCCTCACCGAGCTGGACCTCGTCGGTCGGATCAAGAAGTGGCACCTGGCCGCGGACGACGCCCTGCAGCATCTGCTCGTCGATCGTCGGGGCGCCGAACTGCGGGCCAACGACGGCCTGTGGGTGCGGCTGGTCGACGTCGACCGGGCGCTGTCGAGCCGGACGTACAGCGGCGAGATCGACGTGGTGCTCGAGGTCGAGGACACCTTCTGCCCATGGAACGCCGGCCGCTGGCGGCTGACCGGCGGTCCGGACGGGGCGAAGTGCGTCGCGACCGCTGACGAACCCGACCTCAGCCTGGACGCCGCCGCGCTGGGTGCGGTCTATCTCGGCGGCACCAGGCTCACCGAGCTCGCCGCTGCCAGTCAGGTGCGGGAGCTGCGGGACGGCGCGCTCATCGCCGCGTCGCGGGCCTTCCTCGGTGACCGCGAGCCGTGGTGCCCCGAAGGGTTTTGAGCCGTCAGCGACGCCACTCGTCCCAGGGGATGGTCCAGTCGTAGATGTCGCCGTCGGACGGTTTCAGCTGCACCGGCGTCCCGATGACCTGGACCACATCGCCGATGCGGGAGAAGTTGTAGAACCACTTCGCCCGCTTCGGGGTCAGGTTGATGCAGCCGTGCGAGGCGTTGCTGTGCCCCTGCTGTTTGACCGACCACGGGGCCGAATGTACGAATTCGCCGTTGTTCGAAATCCGGGTCGCCCACCGCACGGTCGCCTTGTACCCGCCGGGGGCGTCCAGGGCGAGCCCGAAGGTGCTGGAGTCCATGTGCTTGACCGCGTTGCGCGCGTTGACGACATGGATGCCGCTGTGGGTCCAGCGGCCCGTGACCTCCTTGCCCATGCTGACCGGGAAGTTCTCGACCAGCTTGGAGCCGTTGTAGACGCGCATCTTGTGGGTGATCGAGTTGGCGATGCTGATGTGCTTGTCGCCGATGTGGAAGATGACCGTGCGGTTGGTCTTGCCCCAGTAGCCGTCGCCGAGGTTGACGCCGAAGAGGTTGACCTTGACCGTCACCCGGGTGTGGGCCGTCCAGTAGTTCTTCGGCCGCCAGTGCGCCTCGCGGTTGTCGCCGAACCAGTGCCAGGTGCCGGCCTGCTTGGGCGAGCCGCCGACCGACATGTGCTCCTGGACGGTCTTGGTGTCCGAGACCGGGTGCGGGAAGTAGACGACGACGGGCATCCCGACGCCGACCGTCGAGGCGCCGAGCGGGCTGATCGCCGGATAGACCTGCTTGCGCGGCCAGGCGCTGTGGAACGTCGTCACGGAGCGGGTCACCAGGCCGTGCGCGTCCTTCGCCGTCGCCCGGACGGTGTAGACCGCCTTGTACGCGAGGTTGCTGCGGGTCACCCAGAGCGTGTCGGTTTTGTTGGCGACACCGACGAGCTTGTGGCCGTGGCTGTCCGTCACGGTGACATGGCTGAGCCGGCCGTGGGTGACCTTGACGTTGACTCTGGCTCGCGGCCCGACGCTCTTCTGCTTGTCGTACGGCGTGACGGAGATCCGGGCGGCGGGCTTCGGCTTGGCGGTTTTGCTCGGCGAGGTGCTGGGGGCATGGGACGACGATGCCGACCAGGTGCCCTTGCCCGGCGCCTGCGTGCTCGAACAGGCGGCAAGACAGAGCACACTCGTAGCGGCCGCTACGGCCCGCAAGACCCCCGAACGTGACGCGCGCATGATCCCTTCCTTCAACGGAGACGTCCCATTCTTCCCTATCACAGCAGGCACCAACCCTCGGCGGTGCTCGTTGGGGATGGGGTGTCAACCGCACGGTCCGAGGGCTGCTATGCTTCCGAACCGTTGCCCTCGGGTGACATGCGCCGCTAGCTCAACTGGCAGAGCAGCTGACTCTTAATCAGCGGGTTCGGGGTTCGAGTCCCTGGCGGCGCACCCTTCACCGCAGGTCGGCATAGCCGCTGACCTGCGGTTTTGTGGTTTCTACGACCTTTACCGTCTGTCCACAGTGGCTTTGCGGTGGTGAATATTTGTCTCATAACTCCGCGCCGTATTACGGCTCAGGTACTTCTTCGTTGACAGCACCCGGTCAGCCCAGCGCGGGGATGATTTCGTTGGCGATCAGGTCCGCGTGTTCGGCCTGGTTGTACAACGGGGTGAACAGCACGAGTTCCGCCCCGGCGTTGATCACTTCGCGTACGGCGCGGACGCAGTCGTCGGGCGTGCCGGCGATTGCGGCGGCTTCGACGGCCGGTGACAGGGTGCCGTACAGCGCGGTCAGCTCGGCATTGACCCGCTCGCGGGCGCGGGCGGCATCAGCGTCGACCGCTATATAGACCCGCTTGGCGATCTCGAAGTCCGGCTTGGTGTTCTGCGACCGGACGAACCGCACCTGGTCGGCGAACGCGACCGTCGGTGTCGAGCCCGCGCCAAAGAACCCGGTGCCCAGGTCGAGGGCGCGGCGCAGTGCCTTGGGGCCGCTGCCGCCGAACCACAGTGGTGGGTGAGGTTTCTGGAACGGGCGGGGTGTGATGGTGGCGCCGGACAGCTGCCAGAACTGGCCGGCGTGGTCGATGTTCTCCTGCGTCCACAGCTTCTTGATCAGCTCGACGCCTTCGGTGAACCGGGTCAGATAGTGGTCTGGCTGCATGCCGAACGCCGGGTACGGCCGCTTCTTGCCTCCGGACCCGACCCCGACCTCCAGGCGTCCCCGCGACAGCTGGTCCAGGCTGCTGGTGCTCTTCGCCAGTTGCGCGGGGATGTGCAGCGTGGACACGAACACGGTGCAGCCCAGGCGCAGCGTGTCGGTGCACGCGGCGGCGAAGGTCATCGCCTCCATGGGGCTCAGCTGCGGGTGCCGGCCGAATACGGCCTCCTGCGTCCATGCACTGTGGTATCCCGCCTCCTCCGCCCGCACCAGATACTCCCGGAAAGCACCCGGATCGAAGGAACCGTCCGAGTAGAACTGCGGAACTGCGATCGCATACCTCATGGTGCGAAGCTTATGACCAGCCGGACGGCGCCGGGCGATGCCGGCTACCCATGAACGTCCTCGGGTAGGTCACGGCGCTCTGACGAAACCCTCGACCCGGACCGGCCAGTCGGCCGGGAATCCGGGGGCAGTGCGCAGTGGACCGCCGTCCCAACCACCAGCCATCAACGCGACCGCCGCGAGCAGGCCACCGTTGCCGGGCAGATACAGCGGGAGGCGCGCGGTCTGTCGGTTGTGGCCGTTGGGCAGCACGGTGTTCTTGCCTTCGGCCATCAGCAGGGCATCGACGGCCTGTTCCGGGCGCCCAAGTCGGGCGGCACACATGGCGATCACCGGGTAGTCCCAACCCCACGTCGATGATCAGTCCCAGTCGGCCAGCACGTTCTCCAACATTGCCGACATGGTCGCGGCGTCGATCATGGTCGTCTGTGGCAGCATGCCCAGCGCGCACAGCATCGACGGGTGATCGGTGCGGATGGTCCACGGTTCGACGCCGATCGCGCGCGCTCGGCAAACCCGAGCAACCCGAGGTGCAGCCGATGGGGGTTGCCTCGCAACCACATTTGCACCGTCCGGCGCGCCACCGTCGATTGGTGCCGTCAGGTCGACGTAATCGACCGGGCCGCGTGGCGCCGCGTAGCTGACCAATGTCTCGGCCAGCAACGGTTCAGGATCGACCGGCTCGGTGTGCCAGCCCCATTGGGTATAGGTGCCGAGCAGCGTGCCGTCCGTCTTGTCCTGATCCTGCGATTCGACCGGATAGGCGGATGGAAATGTCTGCAGACCGGTCAGATCGGCCGTGAAACAGAATTCACCGTTGCCGACCGAGAGCGGCGATCGCGGATCAGGCTCCCGCTGCACAACTCGATGCCGCTCCACCAGCGCTCGCCGGTCGATTGTCGCCTCAGGCATATCGCTCCCCACTGTCACACTCGTACTTCCGGAGCGGTGAACACGATGCTCGTCGGCCAGGCCGTATCGGCTCCCAGCGCAGGCGCCCGTTGCGTTCCAACGGGGGTGGGAGTGGGCCGGGAGATTCGGCGACTGTCGGGCGCAGCGACGGCACCGCCGGAAGATCGAGCTCGGCGGTCATATTGCCCGGCAATTCGACGGTGCAGTGGCGGGCCGACGAACGCATATCCCAGACGATGCTGATGGGCCCCTTGATTGTTGGCACCTTTGCTCGGAACCAGGTGAGACCTCCCGGCTGCGGGCGGATAAGTACGTGGCTGGCGCCGGGTTTCACGACACTCAGCCCGATCACCTGTCGGTTGATGACATTGATTGGTGCCGTGCCCCAGGCGTGTGAGAACGACATGTTTGGCTTTACGGCCGGATCCCAGGCTTCTGGAGTGAGCGTCGCGCCGAGGCGGTCCATAGCGTCAATCCACCCGGGCATGTGCCGGCCGGTCATGAGCCGCAGCGCCGCTTCGCATGGTCGGTTTCGTAGAGCGCATCGAGCAGGAATTGGACGGCGTAGATGCTGGTTCTGATTCCCTGATCGGCCAGCTTGTCGCCTATCGCTGGTCGAAGCTCCGTTGGGGCCAGCCCGAGAGCGGGTGTGGTCATTTGTTCGTCCGATGACGTGGGCCATACGGCTCAACGCCTTGTATGCGGCGCATTGGAAGGCATTGACCACCGTGTTGACCCGGGTGAACTCGTAGCCGTCTCGATTCGCCGGCGGCCAGTCGACGATGTCTCGGCCGAGGCCCTGATCTTCGCCATGAGCCGGTACTCGGTCGGCCAGGTCGGATTATAGGTCAGATAGCGATGAGAATAGCGGGCGAGCGCGTATCCACCGCCAATAGCGTACTGGCCCAGCTGGTTCACGTACTGGTCGCCCCCGTATGGTCCCCGCTCCCGCGTCGGCGTGTCCTGATACAGATCGAGCGATGTGGTCTCGATCGTCTCGATACATCCCTCACCCTACGAGAGCACACCGTCCAAGATCACCGTGGCAGCCCAGTACCAGTTACTCGGCCGCACCCGGGCCGACATGCCGGCCGCTAAGCGCGCCACTTGCGTGACCGGTATCGGCCAGGCCACGCAGATCGCCCCGCCTCATCGCGGGTCATATCTCGGCTGAAGTCGAGCAATGGCTGGGAATTTGGGGCTTGCTGATCCATTGCGTTCGTTTGAGTCGGAATGCTAGCGTTCGCAGGCTGGATGCGCTTCCGTCCCCCGTGAGGTGAGTTGCGTGGCAGTACGCCGACATTTCATGACCTCAGCCGAGAATGCGAAGCATTCGATCCTGCGCATATTGGCCCGACGACATTGGGCAGTGATTGCGGCGGCAAGTGTCGGAGCGCTGTCCCTGGTCGCTGTGACATCCACGGATCGGGGGTCGGCCGCGGCACCCAGCTCGGGTCAGGGCTACACCGTGCCCTGTACGCAGGGCGGTGCGACGTCGGCGTTGGACACCAACCTGATTTCGAACCCCGGCGCCGAATACACGACGGAGCGGGGCGTGATTCCCGGCGGGGCCGGGACGGCGAGCGGCAGCACGGTTCCCGATCCCGACAGCGTCCTTCTCCCCGATTGCTGGGCCGTCACCTCCACCATTGCCGGCTCGGCCCCGGCCAACGAGATCGCGAGCGTCGTGGCGACCGGATACCCCGGCACCGCCGGAACGCAGAATTTCTACGGCGGGAAGAGCGCCAACGACGCAGCGCCAGCTGGCACCGTGACCACGGCGTCGCAGGTGATTCCGCTGAGTTCGCTCGACAACGCAACGGCCGGCACCAGCGGGCCCGCGGGCCTGCCGTTCGCCTTGACCGCCGCGCTCGGCGGCTATGCGAACCAGGACGACAATGCCGTACTGGCTGCCGCGTGGCAGGACAGCAGCGGAAAAGCCATCACGGACAGTGCTGGACACGCGGTTGTCACTACGCTCGGCCCGGTCCTCGCCGCGGCACGCGGGGAGGTCTCCTCGGACCTGCCGCGCAGTGCCTACGGCACGGTCCCGGCCGGCGCCGCGCAGGTGATTGTCACCCTCACGTTCACTATGGCCGCGGCCGGCAACAACGACGCCAACGCCGACAACCTGAGCCTGATCGTCGGCTCGAGTGCAGTGCAGCCGACGCCACAGAACCACGACGAGACCGCGGTCTGCCCGAATTCCGCGGCAGTCGCCAGCGGGACGAACCTCATCTCGAACCCCGGCGCGGAGGACTACACGCAGGTCGCCATCCCCTACGCAACGGGTGGCGCCGCGACGAACCCCGGCACCCCATCGACGACGGTAGCCGTCCCGGACTGCTGGCTCAGCCACGACGATCTGCCTGCTCCCGATGCGGTCGTCGACTCGTATGCGGCAACTCCGACCACCGATCCGGGAGTCGACGGCACCCGACTGTTCTTCGGTGGTACGAATTCGAGTGCCACCGTTCCGAACCCTCCGGCCGGTTTTACCAACAATGTCCAGGGCACAACGACCACTGCGACGCAGCAGATTGACGTGAGCTCGCTCGACCCCGGCGGCCACAGTTTCGAACTGTCCGGTCTGCTCGGCGGCTATTCGACGCAGGGCGACTTCGGCGCGGTCACCGCCACGTTCGAGGCTGCCGACGGCAGCACGCTCGGCACTGCAAATATCGGCCCGATCACCGAGCCCGAGCGGGTCGCCGCCGCTGACTACCTTGCCTACCTGGCCCACAAATACTCGGCCACGGATCCGTCGGCCGACACCGGCCTGCTTCCGGCCCAAGCCTTCGGAAAGCTCCCGAGCGGCACGGCCAAGGTGCTGGTCGCGGTTTCGTTCACCGCCATTTCTTCGGGCAATGACAGCAATGGCGTTGCCGACGATCTGAATTTCACGATCGACCCCACGACGAGCGGGGTGCACGGCCAGAGCTACGACCTGACGACCGGTACGCACGACGGCATCGCCAACTGCCCGGCGACCGACCAGGTGACGCCGACCTTGAACACCAACCTGATTGAGAACCCGGGTGCCGAGGACTACACCCCGAGTATCTGGTTGGGCGCCCCCGGCGACGACTCGGTCCCGCTGCCAGACTGTTGGATCAGCTCCTCGGCCCAGCCCGTGCCCGATGCGACGGCGGAATCCTATGCGCAGTCCTCGTCCAGCTACCCGCCGGTTCGCCCCGGCAGCCGGGTGTTCTGGGGCGGCACCAACCCGGGCGGCGGCATCGCCGGAGTCACCACCAAGGCCACGCAGGTTATCGATCTGACATCGCTCGCGACTGGCGATCTGGGCGGGCAGCCGTTCAAGCTTTCCGCCTTGCTCGGCGGCTATGCGACCCAGAACGACAACGCTGTTGTGTCAGCGACGTTCCAGGACACTGCCGGTAAAACGCTGAACATCGCGACCATCGGCCCGGTGACGGCCGGCGAGCGCGGCAGCGTCTCCAGCCTCGTCCCGCAGGCCTGGTACGGCACGATCCCGAGTGGTGCGGCCACGGTGGTCGTCACGGTCGCGATAACGGCAGTCAACAGCGGCAACGACAACAACGGTGAAGCCGATGACCTGAGCCTGACCATTGGCGACAGCACGAAGCCCGCGGGTCCGATCCTGCAGACCGTGCCCTATGACGCCTCCGCCGGCGGAGACGTGCAGATCGACCCGACATCTGGTCTGCCGCTGCCCCCTGCCGGTGGCCTTTATCGGCCGACCGGCGTCTCGGCGAGCAACAGTGTGGTGTACGCGTCGAATACCGGCGACAATGTGGTGGCCGCGCTGCAGAACGGGCAGAGCGCGGTGATCGCCGGATCGCTGGAGGGCTACGGCGAGCACGGCGACGGCGGCAAAGCGGCGGACGCGACGTTGTACCAGCCAGCCGGCACCGCGCAGGACGCGGGCGGCGACATTGTCGTCGCGGACAGCGGCGACAATGTCGTACGGGAAATAGATCCGGACGGCGTCATCACGCGGATCGCGGGTACGGGTGCCGCCGGGGCCGGCCATCTGAATGCCTCCGGTGTTTCCGCCACCCGCACACCGTTGAATCATCCCGACTCGGTCGCCGTCGATTCCCACGGCAATGTGTTCATCGCCGACACCAATAACAACCGCGTCGTCCGCGTGGCGCCACACGGGCAGATGTTCGCCGTCGCGGGCACCGGCCGCGCCGGCTACTCCGGTGACCGCGGCCGGGCGACATCAGCATCGCTGACCCAGCCGACCGGCGTCGCGCTGGACGCCAAGGGCAATCTCTATATCGCCGACGCGGCCAACAATGTCATCCGCCGCGTTGACACAAAGACCCAGATCATCACGACCGTCGCCGGCAATTACGCCGCGGACAAGGCAAACGACGGTCTCGGCGCATTCTCCGGCGACGGCGGCGCGGCGACCAGTGCGCAGCTCAACGATCCGCAGGGCGTGGCTGTGGACGGGGCCGGCGATCTGTTTATCGCCGACACGTTCGACAACGCGATCCGTGAGGTCAGCCCGAACGGGACGATCTCGACCGTCGTCAACGCCGCCGGCGCCGGCGGCACGATCCCGCCGGCCGGTGGGGAGAGCAGCGGCCAGGCCCCGTCGGCCTCACGGCTCAACACCCCACACGCGATCGCGATCGACCCGTCGACCAGCACGCTCTATATCGCCGACACCAGCAACAGCTCGATCGCCGAGGTGCTCGGTATCGCCAAGACCGGCACGGCGGCCGGACCGACGGCGCCGGCAAGCCACTGACACCGGCCATTATCAGACGGAGAGGCAAGCAATGACCGACAACCGCACGAACCCGCTACGCCGGTCGGTGTCGCGCCGCCAATTCGTCACCGGCGCAGCCGCCCTGGCTGGTGCGGCCGGGCTGGCCGGCGTCCTGCCGGACCACCTGGCCCGAGCCGCAACCGCCAAGCCCCAGCATTTCGACCTGTCGCAGGTCAAGCACGTGGTGTTCGTGATGATGGAGAACCGCTCGTTCGACCACTACTTCGGGACTTTCCCCGGCGCCCGCGGATTCAACGACCCGACCGCGGTCCAGCTGCCGAACGGCCGGTCGGTGTTCCAGCAGCCCGACCCGTCCAACCCGGACGGGTATCTGGAGCCCTATCACATGTCCACCGTCACCACCGGCGCTGCCGCAGTCCCGTCGCTGTCGCACGACTGGCGTGACCAGCACGGCGCGTGGAACAACGGCAGCATGGACGGCTGGCTGACCACCCACGTCGCCTCCGACGGTGACTTCCGGGGTCCGTTCACGATGGGCTACCTGACGAAGGACGACGTCCCGTTTCACTGGGCCCTGGCCGAATCGTTCACCCTGCTGGACAACTACCACTGCTCGATCCTCGGCCCGACGTTCGCAAATCGCGCGGTGTGGATGTCGGGCACCAACGACCCGCGGGGCCTGAACGGTGGACCGATTCTGGAGACCGTGGTGCCCAATGCGCTGACCTGGCCGACCGCACCGGAAATCCTCTACAAGGCCGGCTACAGCGTAAAGACCTACAGCGGTTCGGGCTCGTACAACTACTTCAACTGGTGGACGAACTTCAAGGCGTCCGGCATCCTGCCGGCTGACCTGTACAACCCGATCAGACTGCCCGGCACCCTGTTCGGCAACGGATCACCTGGTGGGATAGGCGATCCGACCAATCCAACCATGGCGAACGTCAACTACCTCGGCTTCGAGGAGGACTGCGCGAACGGCGTTCTCGCCGACGTCACCTGGCTGTTTCCGGACGGTCCGTACGACTCCGACGAGCATCCGCCGCACACGCCGGCCGCCGGGGCCTATTTCCTCGCGTCCAAACTCGAGGCAATCGCCGCCAATGATGATCTGTGGAATTCCACCGTGTTCATCTTGAACTACGACGAGAACGACGGATTCTTCGACCACGTCCCGCCGCCGATCCCGGACAAGCGACTGTATCCGGAGGAGTACGTCACCATTCCGTCGCCAAAGGGCACCCCTGGCGGTGGCCTGCCGGTCGGAGCGGGATTCCGGGTCCCGGCCATCGTCGTCTCACCGTGGACCGTCGGCGGACACATCTTCTCCGAGATCTCCGATCATTCATCCTGCCTGCAGTTCCTCGAGGCGGTCACCGCCGCCGGCGGCCTGTCCGACCACGGCCCCGTCACATTCACCCCGATCAGCCAATGGCGACGCAAGACGTTCACCGATTTCACCAGTGCGCTGCGCCCGGGCCCGCACCCTGCTCCGACCAACACGGAGTTCGACCCCAACGTCAGACTGGCCAACGTGAACGCCCAGGCGACCGCCTCCCAGCAGCCCATGCCGCCCCGGCCAGGTGGCACGCAGCACCTGCCGAGATAGCTAACCGAGGGGTGCGGCGCCGCTCATCGAGTCGATGGCTGCGACCAATTCCCGGCCCATACTGCCGGTGAAGTGTCCGGCATCGTCGACGACCACCAAGCGGCTGGCGGGCCAGGCCTTGTGCAATTCCCAGGCCGTGTCGAGTGGGCCGGAAATGTCATACCGGCCGTGGATCAGCACAGCCGGGGTGTGGGTGATGCGGTGCAGGTTGGCCATCACCTCGTTGTCGGCCAGAAAGCAGCCGTGGCCCCAATAGTGGGTGACCAGTCGGGCGAGGACCTGCTGCGTGGATGGATCCGCCACACTGAGCTCCGGCTTGTGTCCGGGCGCTAGAGAAATGTGGGTGTCCTCCCATGCGCACCAGCGCCGGGCGGCCTCCTCCCGCAGGGCCGGGTCGGGGTTGGCCAGCAGCCGGGCGTAGGCGGCGGCCAGGTCACCCGCGCGCTCCGCTTCGGGCACCAGGTCCACGAAGTGGTCCCACTCCCGGGGAAACACCCGCCCCATGTCCCGTGTGACCCACTGCGTCCCTCGGCGCGTACCGGCCCCCACGGCGGCCAACGCCATACCGAGGATTCGTTCGGGATGCCGCTCGGCATAAACCAGGCCGAGGGTCACGCCCCACGAGACTCCTGCCACGACCCACCGATCGATGCCGAGGTGGACGCGCAGCCGCTCGAGATCGCGGACCAGATGATCGGTGGTGTTGGTCGATAGGTCGGCGTCGAGGTCGCTTGCCAGGGGCCGGCTACGGCCACACCCGCGCTGATCGAAAATGACCGCTCGGTACCGGGACGGATCGAAATTACGCCGATGGCCCGGCCCGGACCCACCTCCCGGCCCGCCGTGCAGCCACACCGCCGGAGTTCCCGCCGGCGAACCGACCGTTTCCCAGTAAATGGAGTGGCCGTCGCCGACGTCGAGCCGACCGCAGTCGTAGGGCTCGATCGCCGGGTACGCCATGCCAGCCATGCTGCCACATACCTTGGCCGAAATGCTGACCCAGCGTATTTCAGGACGCTCGTTGGCGGTGTTCGATTACCTCGTCGGATAATTACCCAATTCGATAAATCACGCCCTTGATCGCGTCCAACCGCTACCTATTAGCGTGTGCTCAACAACCCGAACGGTCCGCCATCTACTCGGCCTGGTAGCTCGTAGTACGTATCCCGGTAAATGCAGGTGTCGACGCCGGGCGATACCGAGTACCCAGTCTCTGAGGGTCCCGCGGGCCGACCGCACCATCAGCGGGTGCCGCGCCGCCGCCAACACGGCGGCGACCGCCAGTAAGAGCACCGCCCACCGCGGGTCCCCATTGATCTCCCGAGCCGGCGCCGGCCCGCGGCTGCTCCCCCGGCGACCGGGAGCGGATCTCGGATTTGTCGGATAACGTCGCTTCGTGTTCGCGCTGCTACTGGTCGCACTCGCCCTGGGTCTCTCCAACTTCGGCGCTGCCCTCGGGATCGGCCTGTCCGGCATCGACCGCCGTGTCCGGCTCAAGGTGGCTATCGTCTTTGCCGGGCTGGAGGTCGGCATGCCCATCGTCGGCCTGCTCCTGGGTCGGGACCTCGCCCACCCGCTCGGCGGTGCGACCCGCTGGATCGGTGCCGTCCTGCTGGCGGTCAGCGGTGTCTACCTCCTGGCCGAGGTCCTGCGCAACCAGCCCAACCGGGATCTCACCTTGACGGGCCCCTCCGCGAACCGCCTCGCCGTCATTGGAGTGGCCCTCAGCGTCGACAATCTCGCCATCGGCTTCGCGCTCGGCACCCACCACCTCAGCCTTCTCCTCGTCGCCGTACTGCTCGGCGCGATCAGCGTCGGCATGTCCCTGATCGACCTGGAGTTGGGCGTCTAGGACCCGCCACCAGGCTGTTGATCATGAAGTTGGCTACGGAACGATCAGCGTGTCGTCGGCGTGTCGCGGCGGGATCAACAGGCCAGCCGCCCGCGAGCACGATCGGACCGCACCCGGCTCAGCCCGAGCCGGGCCGTTCCCAGCCTGCTGCACGTCCCGCTATGCCGGCTTCGTCGTCAGGTGGTCCGGCCAGCTGGTGGCGTAGGTCGGGTCCGCCCCGCTGCTCACCCGGGCGAACCGCAGCAACTCGCGGAGGATTCCGGATGATCGGCCAGGTCAATCCGGTCTCGGTGCTTGTCCCCGAAGCGACGAGCCAGTCCGCCGCGCCCGCCGCCAGCGTTTCCGTGGTTTCTGCTCGGGTCACATCGACTCCTCACTTCGGCATGGCAGGTTCGAGTCATTCACTGGCCGCCCGGTTTCAGGGGGAAAGCCAGCGGTCGAACCAGTCGCGGGTCCGCCGGAGTACGTCGAGTTGGTGGTTGCGTTCGCGAATCGAGTGCGGCTCTCTGGGATAGACGACGTACTCGTGTTCGACCCCGAACTGGCACAG
>DATAVB010000095.1:0-1709 GCA_036267955.1 Mycobacteriales bacterium
CATTCCAGGTTCGGCGTCGGATCGGACGGTTTGGTAGCGTGCCCGGGTTGACCCTGAGGGCCTTCTTAGTGTTGGAGGGAGCTCCCGATGCACCCGCGTCGTCCGACGCCTATTGGAATCTGCCGACTGTGTCAGAGGTAAGCACGCGCCGACCGCGGGTTTATCTCCACGTCGGGGCGCCGAAGACCGGAACCACGTATCTGCAGGACGTGTTATGGAATAACAGGGAGGCGCTGCGCCGGGCCGGCGTGCTCTATCCGGGACTGAGCAAGGACGCACAGTTCCACGCGGTGATGGATCTGCAGCGCTCGAATTTCCAGGAGCATCTCAACCCGGCGGTCCCCGGCGCCTGGGAGCGGCTGGTCGGCCAGGCCAGGGCCTGGCGCGGTGACGTGGTGCTGTCCCACGAGCTGTTCAGCATGGTCGACGGGCCGGTGGCGCGTACCGCACTCGAGCACCTGTCCTGGGCAGACGTACACGTCGTGCTCACCGCTCGCGACCTGACCCGCCAGCTCCCCGCCGTGTGGCAGGAAGACATCAAGAACCGCCAGGTACTCACCTTCGCCGAGTTCACCCGCGAGCTGTCCGCGCCCGGCCCGGCGGCGCACTATCTCGCCAACCTCTTCTGGCGGATGCAGGACGTGCCCCGGGTACTCGACACCTGGACCACCGAGCTCCCCGCCGACCGGGTCCATCTGGTGACCGTGCCGCCGAGCGGCGCACCGGCCGGCGAGTTGTGGGCACGCTTCAGCCGGGCGACCGGTATCGGCGCGAATACGTGCGCGCTCGAAGAGCCAGTTGAGTCCAACCGGTCAATGGGAATTGCCGAGACAAATCTGCTCCGGCGGCTCAACGTCATCATGGGAGACACTCTCGAGTGGCCAGCCTATGACGTACTGGTGAAAGACTTCCTGGCCCTCTCGGTAATGGGCGGACGTGAATCGAGCACTCCCCTACGGCTGCCCGACAGCGAATCTGACTGGGTCCGTGAGCGGTCCCGGCAGATGGTCGACACGATCAGCCGACGGGATTATCAGATCATTGGCGACCTGACGGACCTCGTCCCACCGGCGGCGCCGGACGCGGGACGGCACCCGGACGATGTCAGCGATGTTGAACTGCTCGACACCGCCGTCCACGCGCTGGTCGGCATGCTGCATTGGGCCAGTGACCACACCCCGCAACGACAGCCCGGGTGGCGCCGCAGGGCCATCCGGATCAGCCAGCAAAACGCCGCACTGCGGCAGCTACGCCGCCATTACCTGGCCGCGAAAGCCCTACGTGGAACGTATCGGATCCGCTGAGAATCTCGACCGCCCGATTGATAGGAATACATGCCAGCGGAAATGGACAGGGTCGGCACGCGCGCCGTCACGGAGCAGGGTTATGCCGTGGACCGCGATGCGCGGAGTCGACTGAAGGGCCAACAGGCGCGCGTCCTGTGGCTAACCGGGTTGCCCGGAGCCGGCAAGTCCACCATCGCCGACGCCCTGGACCGCCGCCTGTACGAACTCGGCCTGCACACCTACGTTCTCGACGGGGATAATGTGCGGAGCGGGCTGAACTCCGATCTCGGATTCGCCCCCGCCGACCGGGCCGAGAACGTCCGTCGGGTCGCCGAGGTGGCGCGACTGCTGTTCGACGCCGGGCTCGTGGTGATCGTCGCGCTGGTGTCGCCGTTCCGCGGTGACCGGGAAGCCGCGCGCGGG
>DATAVB010000096.1:0-14856 GCA_036267955.1 Mycobacteriales bacterium
GAGTGGGCCCGCACTCGGTGATGCTGTTTGCGTTCTCACGGACCAGGGCTCATGCGGGATCTCCGGTTACCGGGATTCCTGCCAGAGCTCCTCGCGGCCAGCCGCGACGGCGATGTCCACCTCGTTGCCCTCGGGGTCGGCCATCGTCCACCACGCCGGCGCCTGCGCGTCGTACGTGATCCGGCCGCCGACGGCCAGCGCGGCGCCGATGCGGGCCTGCGCCTGGTCGTCGGGAACGAAGCGGAACGAGGCCGTTGGATAGCAGGTGATCGCACTGCCTATCTGCCGCCAGTCCTCGGTTTCGGGGCCGTCGCCCAGGGCTGCGGGTGGCCCGAGCGGGAGGCAGACCTCATTTCCGTCGGGGTCGTCGATCACCCACGGACGCTCGTCGTTGACCACGTGACCGCCATTCACCAGCACCGCCGCCCGTCGGGTGTTGGCGGTGTCGTCCGCCCACGCGACATCGACGTGAATCCGCTTGCGCAGCGGACGTGGCTGATCGGCCTGCTGAAACCAGATGCCCGGATCTCGGCGCAGGCCGTCCGTGAGATCGTCCGCCTCCTCCTCGTAACCGAAGACGGTCCGCCAGAAGGGCAGCACCGCTGACTTGTCGACAGCATCGATCGCGAGTTGCACCGACTGGAGCGCCGCCGAATCGGACCTCAGCCGCAGACCCCGGGCCACCTCGGAGATCGCCCGGGCGAACGACACATCGGCGTCGGTCAGGCCGCTTGGGCCGAACGGAATCCGCACCTGGATTCCGGCCCGGCGCAGGTCGATGTCCGGCCGCCGTGCGCCATCTCCAACCATGTCAACGATGCCGCGCATCAGCTCAGCACCGGCAGCGTGAGACGGAGCATCGAACCAGCTGCTGGCCCCGGCGGCGAGCACACGCCAATCCTCGAGGCCACCGGCGTCCTGGAACTGCTTCGCGGTAAGTCGAAGGTCTGCCATGGCCACAGGATGCCAGCCGGGCACCCTGCCGGAAACCCGGTGGATCGGTGGCGGGGTTGCGGCAACCCAGTCGACCAGAGAAGCCAGATTTATCCGAGGCGGGCGATCGCCCCGGTAATATGTCCGACGCCCACGTCGGAAAGGGTCGTGATGTTCAACCTGATGCGCTCGGATCGACGGAACGCACAACGTCTTATCCGGCGCAGCGACCGGGCGATCGCAGCCGGACAGTGGCCAGCAGCGCTGGCGGCGAACGAGGCAGCCGAACACGCAGTTCGGGCGGCGATCGCTGCCGCGGACGTCCCGCAGAACCAGCGGGTGCTGGGGTCACTGCTCTACAACCGTGCCATGATCCTCGAGCGGCTGGACCGGGCGGATCGCGCCGCTGCCGCGGCATCCGATTCCCTCAAGGTGTATCACGACCTGGACCCCACCTGGGGCTCACCGAAACTCGTCCGACTCGCTTTAGCCGGGCTGCAGCCGCAGAACTCGTATATGCGGGAGTTGTCGCAGGCACTGCGAACGTCCGCCGAAGAGCAGCGATACCGCATGTTGCTGGATATCGCGATCCCGCACGGCATCGAGCCGACGGAGGCCGAGGAGCGGATTGGCCAAGCCGCCGACGCACGGAGCCGCTCACAGCGACTCCAGGTGCTCACCCGCGCCGATGATTCAAACCTTGACCAGGATCTGTTCCTCACCGACACGAATCTGGCCGCACCGGTTCTGGCCTATCAACAACTGCTCGCTTACGGATATCGCTACACCAGCGCCGATCTGGACCGGGTGCAGACTAGGCACACCGAGATCCGCCGCATTCTGCACCGGCGGCCAGAATAAGGTTCAGCGTTCAGCGGCGAGGTCTGCCTTCGTTGTGCTCAGGCACACCGTGTCGTCGATAACCCGGTCGATCTGGCCCGCATCGGCGTACACGTCGCGATGAAACCAGCCCTTGCTATTGATTTTGATATAGCCCGACCGCAACAGCCGCTCGGCCAACTCCGGACCAACGTCAGGCTCGCTCCCGTCCACGCCACCGGCGACGACGGCGGACCCTGCGGGCAATCCGAGCCCCAGTCCACCGGCGCCCGCGGGCATGCTTCCAGCAGCACCCACGCCTGGCACGCCCGGCGGAATGTCCGCACCGCCCGGAATGGATTCTGCGCCGGTTACGGCGGGTCGCTGGCCCTCCGCCTCGGGAGTGACCGCCTCCGGGTCGCCCATCTTCACCAGCTCCACACTGCCCAACTCCGCGTTCTCGGCGTCGACGACCGTCATACCCTCGCGCACCTGCCCGATCGGGCCCACGTCCGGCCCTGCTGACTGCGTCACGAAGCTCACCGACCCTTCAGTGTCGTAACAGAATCTCCTCATCGACACCTACCCCGCCAGGCACCACCCCAAGCGTGCGAGGGGGTTTGTCCACTCGCAGCAGGGGCTTCTGACGCGGTAATTGGCTACTGGACCTGTCGGCTGGATACAGCGCCATTCGAGCCCTTTGGGCGATGGCGCAAAGGTCGCCGGGCGGCGACTTCTCCCATTTCATTTATAGCAGAGTCCGGCGACTCTCATGAGCTCAAAAATTTTGATCTAAGGTCGCGAATCTCAGATCGGAGTTGATGACGTGAGCCCCCTGACCAGCAGCGCGTTCGACCTGCCCGAGCTCCTCGCCGCCAAGGCCGATCCGACGCTGATCGCCGGTGACGAGCAGCATTTCGCGGCCATTGCGGAGAGCCTCGAGCAGTCCATCGCTGACCTGTCCGACCGCCTCGACGCAGAACGTAAGGCGCCCGGCGGCACCGGCCGGGCGGCGATGGACCGGGACGAGGAGATCCACCGGCTGACCGCACGGCTGCGGACGCTGCGTCGCTACGGGCTGGACCTGTGCCTGGGCCACATGGTCAGCACGGACCACCCGGAGCCGGTGTACATCGGGCGGCTTGGCCTCACGGACAGCGCGGGGCGTCGGCTGCTGCTCGACTGGCGCTCCCCCGCGGCTGAGCCGTTCTTCGGCGCGACCCACGCCAACCCGATGGGTCTGGCGAGCCGCCGCCGGTATCGCTGGACCCGCGGCCGGATCAGCGACTACTGGGACGAGGTGTTTACCTCCGAGGGGTTCGAAGGGCACGCCGCGCTCGACGACCAGTCCGCCTTCATCGCCAGCCTGGGCAGCAACCGGTCGGCCCGGATGCGAGACGTGCTCGGCACCATCCAGGCCGACCAGGATGCCATCATCCGCGCGGGATCCCGCGGCGCTCTCGTCGTCGACGGCGGGCCGGGCACGGGGAAGACCGTGGTCGCGCTGCACCGCTCCGCGTACCTTCTCTACGCCGATCCTCGGCTCGGTCACCATCGCGGCGGCGTGCTGTTCATCGGCCCGCACCAGCCCTACCTGGCCTACGTCGCCGACGTCCTGCCCAGTCTCGGCGAGGAGGGCGTACAGACCTGCACGCTGCGTGACCTCGTCGTCGAGGGAGCCGCGGCGGCGATCGAGGCCGACCCGGACGTGGTCCGGCTGAAGTCGTCGGCTGACCTGGTGAAGGCGATCGAGGCGGCCGTCCGGTTCTACGAGGAGCCACCTACGAAAGGGACGACGGTCGCGACCGACTGGTCCGACATCTGGCTGAGCGCCGAGGACTGGGCGGAGGCCTTCCAAACGCCGGACCCCGGCACTCCGCACAACCAGGCGCGCGACCAGATCTGGGAGGTGCTGCTCACGATCCTGCTCGACAAGTATGACGGCGACGATTCGGCCGCGCTGCTGCGGAAATCGCTGGTGCAGAACGACGAACTGCTCGCGACCTTCAACAGCGCGTGGCCGCTGCTGGAGGCGGCCGACCTCGTCGGCGACCTGTGGTCGGTGCCCGCCTACCTGCGCAAGTGCGCTCCCTGGCTCAGCCCGGATGAGATCCGGAAGCTGCAGCGCGAGGACGCCCGAGGCTGGACGGTGTCCGACCTGCCCCTCCTGGACGCGGCCCGGCAGCGGCTCGGCGATCCGGAGACGTCACGGCGTAATCGTCAGCAGGAGGCCGCGCTCGCCGCCGAGCGGGAACAGATGGCCATGGTTGTCGGCCACCTGATCGAATCGGACGACTCCGAGATGCACGTGATGTCGATGCTGCGCGGAGAGGACCTGCAGACGGTCCTGATCGACACGACCACATTGCCCAGCGCCGACCCGGACCTGCTCGCTGGCCCGTTCGCGCACGTCGTGGTGGACGAGGCCCAGGAGCTGAACGACGCGGAGTGGCAGATGTTGCTGCTGCGCTGCCCCTCCCGGAGCTTCACCATCGTCGGGGACCGGGCCCAGGCTCGGCACGGGTTCACCGAGTCGTGGCAGGAACGGCTCAAGCGGATCGGGCTCGACCGGGTCGACCTGGCATCGCTGACCATCAATTACCGGACGCCGGAAGCGGTCATGACGGAGGCCGAGCCGGTCATCCGGGCCGTGCTCCCCGACGCCAACGTGCCGACCTCCATCCGCAGCAGCGATGCACCGGTCGTACACGGAGCGGCTTCGGAACTGGACTCGATCCTCGACACCTGGCTCGCCGCGAACGCCGAGGGAATCGCCTGCGTCATCGGCGATCCAACGTTCCGAGCGACCACCCGGGTCCGGTCACTGACTCCGGAGTTGTCGAAGGGGCTCGAGTTCGATCTGGTGGTCCTTATCGATCCGGAGTTGTTCGGCACCGGTGTCGAGGGAGCGGTCGACCGTTATGTCGCGATGACCCGGGCGACCCAGCAACTCGTCATCCTCACGAGCTCCTCCTGACCTCGGCCACGATCCTGCCGGGCCCGCGGTGATGAGTTAGGTTTCTGCAGGTGCCCGTCGATCCGACCCGCTGAGAGGCTGCGTACGACATGACTCGAGTTCTGGTGACCGGTGCCGGCGGCAATGCCGGGCGGCTGGTTTCCGGCCTCGCGCAGGCGGCGGGATTCCACGTACGGATGGCCGACATGGCGCCGCCGCCGGATAAGGAGCTGCAGGGGCTGGAGTTCCTGCGGTGTGACACGCGGACACCGGCCGATGTGGACCGGGCCGTCGACGGTTGCGACGCGGTCGTGCATCTGGCGGCATGGCATCCTGCCCACGTTCCGCCGGTGAGCGACGAGACGATCTTCGCGGTCAATGTCGACGGCACTTTCAATGTCATGCAGGCCTGCCGCCGGGCCGACATCTCCGCTCTGGTGTTCGCCTCGTCGATGGCGTTCGGGTGGGGTTCGGTTTATGGCGTGAGCAAGGTGATCGGCGAGGATCTGTGCCGGATGTATCACGAGAGCACCGGAGCCTCGGTGGTCACCTTGCGTTATCACGACTTCGTACCCAAGCCTTATCTGGCGTGGGGCTCGATGCTGCTGCGCAACGGAGTCGACCGCCGGGATGTCGCGTCGGCCACTCTGGCCGCATTGCAGGCGGTCGTCGATCGGCGCGTCGAATTGTTCGGCACCATTGTGCATTCCGACCACGGCATGCCCGCCGACGTGTCCGCGGATTTCGGTCGGCTCGGCCGTGCCTGGTGCGAGGAGAAGGTGCCGGGATCGACCGCATTGCTGGACAAATACGAGATAGCACTGCCGGACCGGATCGAGCAGCACGATCTCACCGAGGCCGCTCGACTGCTGGCCTGGCGCCCGCAATTCGGAATCGCCGACTATCTGGCCGATTTGCGCGATCGCGAGGATCGCGGCGAGGACATCCGCGCACTCTGGGCACCTGGGCAGATACCGGCCCGATAGGGCCGAATCAGGACTGCACCAAAAGGCAGCCCTGGATGGAGTTTGGGCCCTATCGGCATCACCAGGACCAACTCGACTGGAATGCGTAAGGGATCAATCAAAGAAGATTAACTGTTTGACCATCAAGCGATCGATCGAGGTGTAGCGTCGGGCCTCACTCGGGATTCCTTTAGCTGCCGTTCCGGCGGGCCTGTCCCGGGTGATTGTTGAGTGACCGCGAGTGGTCGAGATCGGCGCATTCGATGGCTACACCACCGATTTTGAGTGGAACTACTGTTCGGCCTGGCGACGAGCCGTCATCCCGGCCGGGGCCAACAAATCCGGCTGCCACCGGGCGACTCGGTCGTTTGGGCCATTTCACTATGCGTTATCGGTGGCCGGTCATCGCCGTCTGGATAATGCTGACACTGTTGGGCGGCGTCGCGGCGGGACAGCTCTCCTCGCGCTGGTATCAGAGCTTGTCCGTCCCTGGTCAGCCGGCCTATGAGACGGGCCAGCGGACACTCAGCACATTCGGCGCCGGCGTGCGCCCACCGAATGTCGTCGTATTCCATTCCGCGAGCGGCGATGTCACCAAGAGCCCGGCCGTACGTGCCGCAATGGCGCGGGTTACCACGGAGAGTCCAGACGCGCTCACGAGTTCATTCTTCTCGACCGGGAGCCTCGCATACGTATCGCGAGACCGGCGCACCACCTTTCAAGAGGTCTATCCGCCCGGCCCGACCGGCCTCGACAAATTGAGTGGCGCAACGAAACTGCGCGCGACGGCCGCAACCGGGTTGCCGGGCGGAATCACCGTGAATGTGACCGGACACGATCCGCTCGAGGAGGCCAGCACCAACGGCACGAGCGGCGGCGGGTCAAGTGTCCTGCTGGAGGCCCTGATCGGCGGCCTCGGCGCGCTCGTGATCCTGCTTTTCGTCTTCGGAACACTGCCCGCCGTACTGATGCCCCTCGTGGTCGCGGTTGCCGCGATCCTCAATACGTTTACGCTCGTCTGGGCGCTCACCTACGTCACGGACGTCTCCATCATTGTGCAATTCCTGATCGCGCTCGTCGGCCTCGGCGTTGCGATCGACTATGCCCTGCTGATGATCTTCCGGTTCCGAGACGAACTCCGCGAGGGCAATGATGTCGAGCCGGCGCTCATCGCGATGATGACGCACGCGGGCCGCTCGGTGATCGTCTCGGGTACGACGGTTGCGCTCGGGCTGTTGTCGATCATCATCATTCCGCTGCCGTTGCTCCGCTCGATGAGCATCGGCGGCATGCTGATCCCGATCGTCTCGGTGCTCGCCGCGCTCACCCTGCTGCCGGCGATGCTCGCCGTCCTTGGCACCCGGATCAACAGCGTCCGGGTCATGCCGCGACGATTCATCGACCGCGGTCACCCGGAGGACGGGACGTGGGGACGTTGGGCCCGCTTCGTGCTCCGGCGCCCAATCGCGGTGGGCGTGGCTGGTCTGGTGATCGTCCTGGCGCTCGCGGGGCTGGGCACCCAGCTGAATCCGAGCGAGGCGCAGCTGAAGTATTTTCCGGGCAGCGGTACCGCGATCGCCGGTCGGGCAGAGCTCGCGGCCGCGGGAATCAGTCCTGGCGTGCTGAAGCCGCTCAACGTTCTCGTCGAGCATGGTGGCAACGCTCAGCAGATCGCAGCGAAGTTACGGGTGGTCCCCGGAGTGGTCGGAGCAAACGCCCCAGCGGAATGGCGGCGCGGTTCCAGTTCGCTGGTCGAGGCGTTCCCAGCGATTGACGGCGCTGCTCCCGGCATTCAAGGCATCGTGGACCGCACCAACAAGAGTCTCGAGGGGACAAACGGCGAACTCACCGGCGTGGCAGCGACAGACCGCGATTTCCTGCACGCGCTCTTCGGCAGTTTCCCTTACGCGATCGGGTTGGTCCTGATCCTGACGCTGATCCTGTTGACGCGCGCGTTCCGTTCGGTTGTGCTCGCCCTCAAAGCCGTGGTGCTGAATCTTTTCTCGCTCGCTGCCGCCTTCGGTATTGTCGTCCTCATTTTCCAACAGGGACACGGCTCCTCGCTCTGGAATATCGCCGCAAGCCAGTCGATCACCGCGTGGATACCGGTGATGATCTTCGCGTTCCTCTTCGGACTTTCGATGGACTACGAAGTGTTCATGCTCACCCGCATGCGCGAGGCCTATGACGAGACCGGCTCCACCAAGAAGGCGATCGAGCTCGGGTTGGCCCGAACCGGAAAGCTCGTAACCAGTGCGGCCCTGGTCCTCATGTTCGCGTTCCTGGTCCTCTCGGCGAGCCCTGGATATGAGGTCAAGTCCCTCGCCATCGGCCTCGCGGCCGGAATCATCTTCGACGCAACCGTCATCCGTGCCCTGCTCGTACCAGCGCTGATGACTCTGCTCGGTCGGGCAAACTGGTGGATGCCGAAATGGACAAGCACCCTGCTTCGCCTACCACCCACCTGAGCGACCGCGTCGGCCTCAGACCCTGGCCTTGTCGGCTATCTCGTTACGCAGGAGGGATTCCACCGAGATCGGATCGCGTCCGAGGAGGATGGTCAAGGTGTTGCCGACGGCCGCGAACTCACCGCGCTCTGATCGGGGCACGGGCGGCGCCGAGAGCGTGCCGGCTGGTCCGGCCGTCAATGCGCCTTCGCGTACGACTGCTCGTATTCCTTGCGGATCCGATCTCCGCCGTTGCGACGCCACGTCGCCACCGCATCGTCCCAACTGGACAGTGGCTTGTGTCCCTGCCAGATCGCATGCTGGACGTCGGTGATGGCCGTTGTCAGCTGGCCGCCCATACTGGCATCGGTGTCGGAGAAGAGACCGAGCGTCGGCGAGCCGACCGTGATCGGGATCGCCTTCTGCTGGTAGCCGTACTCCTTACCGGTGACGGCCGGCTTCCCCGGCTCGTACAGCACCTGCGGGGCATCGGCGATGTAGGTGGCGGTGAAATTGGCGACCTCTGTCTCGCCGCGATCGGTAAGCACCGGGTCGGAGCCGTTCAGCGCGTAGTCGACATTTGCGACGCCGTATTTACGCAGCAGGTATTCCCTGGTCCCGAACGGCGCGGCCAGCCAGTTGGCGATGCGCAGCAACTCCTTGATGTGGCTCTTGCTGCCCTTCTTCACCGCGGTGAGGCTGTAGGACGGAGCTCCCTCCCACAGCACCGGCTTCGTGCCGCCGGCATAGCTGGGCGGCAGCATCCCACCGATGTCGATCGAGGAGCTCACCTTCTGATAATCCCGCAGATAGGCGCCCCACGACGTGTAGTTGTCATAGTGAAGTGCCACCGTGCCGCCACCGAAGAGGTCCTTCGTATTGATGGTGGTGGAGAACGAGTCGGGATGGAAGCAGCCGGCCTTGACCAGGCTCTGGACGGCGCCGACCGCCTGTTTGGTCTCCGGAAGCTCCAGCACAGAGGTGAACTTTCCGTCCTTCACCTGCCAACCGTTGGGGACACCCAACATCTCCTGAATGAAGATCAACGCCCCACCCGGGAAGCACATCGCCCACTTGCCGTGTCTCGCGTCGGTCAGTGACCGGCAGAGCGAGGTGAACTCGGCGAAGCTCGTCGGGTCGGCCGCCAGGCTCTTGGCCTTGAGGATGTCGTCCCGGCGCAGCATGATCGGCCCCACCGCCGCGCGCGGGATCGGCAACCCGTATATGCCGCCATTGAATACCGTCGCCTTCCACGAGTCGGTCGGCAGGTTGGCCAGGAACGGGTACGCCTTGATGGCGTCCCCCGAGAGCCATTCACTGAGGTCCTGGAATTCCGCCGCCAACAACTGCGGCAGTTTGGGCTGTTGGCCGGCCACCTGTACGAAATCCGGGACGTCGCCGCCCGCGGTCAGGGTCGAGAATTTGTTCTGGTAGTCGACGCTCGGCGTGAGCTGGATCTTCAGATCCGTCCCGAGCGCGCGGTTGAGTGCCGTCCAGTATTTGTTCCGGTTGACCGGCGGCGGCACGGCCGCATAGACGATGGTGAAAGCGGAGATGCTCCCACCGGAGCCCGGCTTCTCGGCGACCGACTCGACGGGTTTGGCCGGATAACGCAGGTAGCCGCTCTCCAGCCCGGCCTTGTCGCCGGCCAGATCGGGCCGCGCCCCGCCGTACGGGTGGTAGGCCGGCAGGACCACCTTGGAATTGCTGGCCACCGAATTCCGGTCGGTCGAGTGCGAGCATGCCGCCAGCGCCGGCGCGGCGGCCCCAGCAACCGCCACGCCCTGCAGAAATCGGCGTCGATCCAGCCGGCCGGTCATGCGGTCGTCTCGACCTGGAAGAGCGCGGCGGCACCGGGCTCGAGCGCCACGGTCACCCGCCTGCCGCGCGCTCCGGCGCTCCGGTATTTCTCGGTCACCGGATCGAATCGAGCGATCCCGTTCGCCCGCACGGCAGCGCCGAAGGTGATGGCGGCCGCGGCTTTGGTGTCCAGTGAATAGTTGGCGACGAAGACCCATTGATGCGCGGTGTCGGCCCGATTGCTGAACCGGCTGACGATCACCGGGTTGCCGGACGTGGACTGCACGATCGTGTCGCCCTGGAAGGCCGGCAGCCCGGCCGGCGGGGTCACGGCCGGGTTCGCCAGGCCGATCGACTCCGACACCAGCGGCTTGAGCTGTTTCCCGACCCGTGACAGCCACTGCGTGTTGATCCATTGCGCGCCGTCGTACCGCTCGGTGCGGGTGCCGTCCATTGCGATGAGCGCGCCTGCACCGGCGGAGAATCCCTGCCCGCGGGCCGCTTCCGGCGTCCAGTAGGTGAAGTACTGAATGCCTTTGCAGCCATACGCCAGGCTGACGTTGACCTGCCACAGCATGTCCGCGGTGGTCGGCGACCGGTAGTTGAGATGCTGGACCGAGAGAATGTACGTCCAGGTCGGCAGTCCCGAGGCGAGACCGGCGGCCCGGACGTCGGCCCAGTCCTGAAACCAGGTCTGGTCGGTGCTGTCGACGAACAGCGGGTAGTGGTCGAACGAGATCAGCGAGGGCTGCACCTGTTGCACGAAATTCGCCAGCTGGGTCGGGTTTTCCGAGATACCCCGCTCCAGGTTGGTGTAAGGCAGCAGGTCCGGCCGGGCCGCGCGGAACAGGTTGAACGAATCGGCCACATTCGGCAGCTCGGAGGCATTCGGCTCGTCCCAGAAGCTGATTCCCGCGAACGACGGATGCGCCGTGAAGCTGGCGATCATCGATCCGATCACCTTCTGCGCCTCGGCTTCGGTCATCTCCAGCGTTCCGGTGCCCTGCTCGGTGATCTTGAACGTGTGCAGGACGCTCAGATTGGGGTCGTCGGCGACCAGGTATTTCAGGCCGGTGAGATCGCACCATTTCATCGCGTAGTTGTTGATGTACGGGTCCAGCAGGTAATTGCCGCTGATGACAAAGGTGAATCCAGCATCGGCGATTTCCTGATAGCGCGCCTGAGTGGTTTCGTACGGCGGCGGTGGCCAGAACAGCCCGATCGGGAATTCGGTCCCACCCACCAAGGGCAGATCCCCGGCCGCCGGCGGCTCGGCCGCGCCGGCAGGAGTGCTGCCACCACCGGCGCCGATGGTGCCGCCCGCGGCCGCGGCCAGGACGCTGACACCGGCCGCGCCCAGAAAGGACCGCCGCCGAATTCCTCGACCCACGATGTCGTCAGGTGTCGACTGCACAGCTTCCTCCCAGAGAATCGCGCCGCGTACCAGGGTGCCGGTCAGAGCGGGATAGCGCTTACCACGTGCGAGAGAATGAAGGCCGATCGTCGGGCTCCGCCAGCGTAGGCACGATCCCTGCACCTGTCAACGAATTCCTGCAGAAGGATGTCGATTAATGACGGTTGTTGTAGTCTTCTGCATGATCGCCTCCACGAGGCATGATGCAGCCAGGGACCGGCGCCGGCCGGGCAGAGAGAGGTATGCCGTGTTGCCAGCCCAACGCAGGGCGCGGATCCTGCATCTGGCCCGCTCCCAGGACGCGGTGCGCGTCATCGATCTGATGACCGAACTGGCCGTTTCGGACGCCACCGTGCGGCGCGATCTGGAGACGCTGGCCGGGCAGGGCCTGGTGCAGAAGGTGCACGGCGGCGCCACCGCGATCGCCGCGAGCACGACCGACGGGCAGCGGCCGCCGGCCGCCGCACCGCACGACACCGCATCGCCGGCCGTCGCCGCGCCGGAATTCGGCGTGCTCATACCGAGCGGCACCTACTACTGTTCCCGGATTCTCGATGGGATCCGCGAGGCGGCCGACCAACCCGGTGCACAGTTCACGGTCAATCTCGTACTCTCCGACGGCTGCGCCGAAACCGAACGCGCCCTGATCACCAAGCTGATCGACGCCGGGGTGCAGGGGCTGCTGCTGATGCCGACCGTCCCGGCCGACGGTACGACCGAATTCGCCGACTGGTTGCGTACGCTGCCGGTTCCCGTCGTCCTGGTGGAACGGGAGGTCGCCGGCTCACCGCTGGGGCCGCCGTCCTCGGTCCGTACCGCGCACGATCTGGGCGCGAAGGCGGCGGTGGCTCACCTGTACGAGCAGGGGCATCGGCAGATCGCGCTGATCAGCCGCGGAAACACGCAGACCTTCGGCATGGTCCGGGCCGGTTGGGAGGCGGCGATGGCTGAGCTCGGCATCACCCCGACTCCGCCGGTCGTCAATGACAGAACGCCTCGCCGCTCGTCCGAATGGACCACCGCCGAACTGGACGAGTTGCTCGTCATGTTGCGCGACAAGGACGTCACCGCGATGTTGTGTCACAACGACAAGGACGCGCTGAGCATCGTGCAACACGCGCAGTCCAAGGGCTGGTCGATTCCGGCGGACCTCTCGATCGTCGCCTACGACGACGAACTGGCCCCGATGGTGAGCCCGCCGCTCACTGCCGTGGCGCCGCCGAAGGAGCGGGTCGGGGCGCTCGCTGCCGCGACCCTGCGCGCCATCATCGCGGAGGGCGACCGGGCCCCGGTGCGCCGGACCCGCGTCGAGCCGGCGCTCGTCATCCGGTCGTCCACTGCCGCGCCTCGAGACGACGTTCCCGGACCATGAGCCGGGTCCGATAAATCTGGTTGTCCCTCTGGTGACGTTGTACTTGACTGAGCCGACAGAGACAGATCCAGCGAGGGAGATCATCATGCGCCGCACATCCATGTCGAGAAAAATCACTTTCTCTGTGGAGGACATGGCGTGCAGTGGGAACACTGAATTTAGGGATCCTGGCTCATGTTGATGCCGGCAAGACAACACTGACGGAACGGCTGCTCTTCGCGGGCGGCGTGATCGATGAGGTCGGCAGCGTCGATCACGGCACGACACAGACCGACTCGCTGGCACTGGAACGGCAACGCGGCATCACGATCAAGACCGCGGTGGTCTCTTTTGCGGTCAACGGGGTCACGATCAACCTGATCGACACTCCGGGACACCCGGATTTCATCGCCGAGGTCGAACGGGTGCTGAATGTCCTGGACGGCGCCGTGCTGGTGATCTCGGCCGTCGAGGGTGTGCAGGCTCAGACCCGGGTCCTGATGCGTACGCTCCGGCGGCTGGGCGTGCCGACACTGATCTTCGTGAACAAGGTCGATCGCGTGGGTGCCCGCGACGACGCTCTCCTGCAGCAGATCTCCGACCGGCTCACGCCGGCCATTATCCCGATGGGATCCGTCTGTGGCCTCGGCACCCGCACCGCCACGTTCGGGCCATATAGCGCGGGGAATCCCGCATTTGTGACCCGCGCGATGCAGGTCCTCGCCGACAATGACGACGCCATGTTGGCCTCCTATGTCGCGGACAGGACAATTCCGGATGGACGGCTTCGCCAGGCGATCGCTGCGCAGACCCGACTGGGACTGGTGCATCCGGTGTACTTCGGTTCAGCCATCACAGGCGCCGGCCACGATCCACTCGTCGATGGCATTCTCCATTTCCTGCCCGTAACCGAAAGCGGATCCGACGACCCGGTCTCGGGCACCGTATTCAAGGTCGAACGCGGTCCGGCCGGGGAGAAGATCGCCTACCTACGCATGTTCGCCGGAACCCTGCAGATCCGGGACCAGGTGCGATTCGGCGACCTCGGCACGGGCAAGGTGACGGCAATCGAGGTCTTCGCCGACGGCCGGACCGTTCGCCAGAAAGCGGTTACGGCCGGCCACATCGCCCGGGTCTCCGGCCTGGCCGATGTCCACATTGGTGACACCATCGGCGCCGCCCGCACCGCGGCCGGGCACTACTTCACGCCACCGAGCCTCGAAACGGTCGTCGTACCGTGCCATTCCGAGGAAAAGGGCCGCCTTCATGTGGGGCTCAGCCAGCTCGCCGAGCAGGATCCGCTCATCAACCTGAGACAGGACGATTTCCGCCGGGAACTCTACGTCTCCCTCTACGGCGAGGTGCAGAAGGAGGTCATCCAGGCAACTCTGGCCAGCGAGTACGGCATCGACGTCACATTCCGCGAGACGACAGCGATCTGCGTCGAACGACCCGCTGGCTCGGGCGCCGCCATCGACGTCATCGGCAAGGGCGGCAATCCCTACTCCGCAACGGTCGGGCTACGGGTCGATCCGGCGCCGGCCGAGTCGGGTATCGAGTTTCGGTGCGACGTCGGCATCGAGGGCATTCCGATCCATGCCTTCAAGGACACCGGAGTGTTTCGCGCCGCCGTCGAGAAGACCATACGAACCGCACTGCAGGAGGGAATCTACGGCTGGCAGGTGACCGACTGCGTGGTGACAATGACCCGTTCCGGGTTCACGCCGGCAACCCACGCAAAGGACTTCCGCCTGCTGACCCCGCTCGTACTGATGGCCGCCCTCAAACAGGCTGGGACCGTCGTTTGCGAGCCCGTACACCGTTTTCGGCTCGACATCCCCGCCGATGCGATCGGTCGCGTGTTACCCGCGCTGGCGCGCCTGAATGCCGTTCCCGAAACGCCGTCGGTCCAGGGCGCTATGTGTATTCTCGAAGGTGAAATACGGGCGGCCAAGGTGCACAGGCTCCAACAGCAAATGTCCGGACTCACCAGCGGAGAAGGCGTCCTTGAGTCCACATTGGACCACTACCAGCCGATCCGCGGCCCGATCCCGACCCGCCGACGGACCTCCCAGGACCCATTCAATCGAACGGAGTATCTGCGGCGCATGCGACGCGGAAACTGAGGCGTGTCGGCGGTCGGCGACATTGCGGATTGTCGCCGACCGCCG
>DATAVB010000097.1:0-7467 GCA_036267955.1 Mycobacteriales bacterium
GGGGTGCTGGCCGGCGTCGGCCATACTGGGCCGATGTGTGGACTCCTGGGTTTCCTCAGCACCTCCGGTCAGGCGCCGGCCCTCAAGGCTGACGCCGAGCGCGCGCTGGATCTGATGCGTCACCGCGGCCCGGACGAGGCCGGCATCTGGAACGACCAGGACATGCTGATGGGCTTCCGGCGGCTGTCCATCATCGACATCGAGCACAGCCACCAGCCGCTCCCCTACGACGACGGCCGCTACCAGCTGCTGTTCAACGGTGAGATCTACAACTACGTCGAGCTGCGCCAGCGGTTGATCGGCGAGTATGGCGCCACCTTCGCCACCGAGGGCGACGGCGAGGTGATCGTCGCGGCGTACAAGCACCTCGGCGAGGCCTGCGTCAGCGAACTGCGCGGCATGTTCGCCTTCGTCATCTGGGATTCGGTCGACCGCACCGTCTTCGGGGCGCGCGACTGGTTCGGGATCAAGCCGCTCTTCACCCTGTCGGACGAGCGCGGCGTCTTCTTCTCGTCGGAGAAGAAGTCGCTGCTGGCCCTGGCCGGCGACGAGTCGGTGGACCGCAAATCCCTGCAGCACTACCTGACCCTGCAGTACGTACCGGAGCCGGCGACGCTGCACAGCGCGATCCGCCGGATCGAGAGCGGCACCTGCTTCACCGTCGACATGGCCGGAAATCTCGCCACCCGGCGCTATTTCCGGCCGACGTTCCCGACCGAGACGGTGACCGACCAGACCGCCCGCTGGGACGAGATCCGCCGGGTGCTGGACGATTCGGTGCGGGTGCACATGCGGGCCGACGTCACGGTCGGCTCGTTTCTCTCCGGCGGCATCGATTCGACCGCCATCGCGGCGCTGGCCAAGCAGTACAACCCGCACCTGCTGACCTTCTCGGTCGGCTTCGAGCGCGAGGGGTACAGCGAGATCGACGTGGCCGCCGAATCGGCCGAGGCCATCGGTGTCACGCACATCACCCGGGTGGTGACCGCGGAGGAATTCGCCGAGGCCGTGCCGCAGATCGTCTGGTATCTCGACGATCCGGTCGCCGACCCCGCCCTCGTACCGCTGTATTTCATTGCCCGTGAGGCGCGCCGGCACGTCAAGGTGGTGCTGTCCGGTGAGGGGGCCGACGAGCTCTTCGGCGGTTACAACATCTACCGCGAACCGCTGTCCCTGCGGGCGTTCAAGCCGATCCCCCGGCCGCTGAAGCGTGGTCTGCACGCGCTGTCCGGCCGGCTGCCCGAGGGCCTGCGCGGCAAGGACATGCTGCGCCGCGGCTCGATCCCGATCGAAGAACGCTATTACGGCAATGCGCGGATTTTCCGGGACGACGAGCTTGGCCTGCTCCGGACGTACGACAAGCAGGTGTCCTATATGGACGTCACCCGCGAGCATTACCAGGCGACGAAGCACCTGGATGACGTCACGCGCATGCAGTACGTCGACCTCTACACCTGGTTGCGCGGGGACATCCTGGTCAAGGCCGACAAGATGACGATGGCCAATTCGCTCGAGCTGCGGGTGCCGTTCCTCGACAAGGAGGTCTTCGACGTCGCGTCGCGGCTGCCGGTCGATCAGCGGCTCACCCCGGACACGACAAAATACGCCCTGCGGCAGGCATTGCGAGATGTCGTGCCGGCGCATGTGCTCAACCGGCGCAAGCTCGGCTTCCCGGTGCCGATCCGGCACTGGCTGGCCGGCGAGCTGTACGACTGGGCCCGGTCGATCATCACCGAGTCCGGCACCGACGAGCTGATCGACAAGCAGGCGGTGCTGACGCTCTTGGAGGCGCACCGCCGCGGCCCGCACGACTACAGCCGCAAGATCTGGACGGTGCTGATCTTCATGCTGTGGCACGGCATCTTCGTCGAGCACCGGCTGTCCCCGGAGATCCCGGAGTCGACCTACCCGATCACCGTCTGACCCGTCCGGCTCCCATTCCCGTTCCCGTTCCCGTTCCCGTTTTCATGATCGTGATCGGTTTCCCGTTGCTATAGCCCCAACCACCGATCACGATCATGGAAATTTGGCGCGTCGTCCCCACCGGACGACCGGCAGAATGACGGTCATGACTGCGACCTTCCGGAATCCGCTCAATCCCGGCGCCGACCCGTTCCTCACCTTCTACGACGGCAACTATTACCTGTCCACCACCCAGGGCGACGCGCTGCGGGTCTGGAAGTCGCCGTCGCTGGGCGGTCTGGCCTCCGCTGAGGCGGTCACCGTCTGGCAGGACACCGACGCCTCGCGCAACCGGCAACTGTGGGCGCCGTCGTTCCACCTCATCGACGACCACTGGTATTTCTATTACTGCGCCGATGACGGTCAGGACGCGAACCACCGGCTGTACGTGCTGAAGTCGGCCGGCACCGATCCGTTGGGGCCGTACGAATTCGCCGGGCTGGTCGCGCCGCCCGGTGCGGCGAACGAATGGGCCATCGACGCCGAACTGCTGCGGCACGGCGGCCGGCTCTATCTGCTGTGGAGCGGCGCCAGCGAGCTGGGCCACAACCTGATCTTCATCGCGCCGATGAGCGGCCCGTGGACCGTCTCCGGCCCGCGGGTCTACCTGCCCTCGGCCGGCGGTTGCCCGGAGGTCCGGGAGGCGCCGGCCATCCTGCAGCGCAACGGCGACACGTTCCTGGTCTATTCGACCTGCGACACGGGCAAACCGGACTACCAACTGTGGATGCACAGCCTGCCCGCCGACGCCGACCCGCTGATCCCGGACAACTGGCGGCAACACCCGGCGGCGGTCTTCGCGCGCAACGACGCGGCGGGCGTTTTCGGCCCGGGATCGAACGGCTTCTTCACCAGTCCGGACGGCACCGAGAGCTGGCTCGTCTACCACGGCAAGACGACCAGCGAGTACACGTACGCCGGCCGGAGCACGCGGGCCCAGCGATTCGGCTGGACCGCCGACGGGACGCCGGACTTCGGTGCGCCGTACGCGCTGGACACCGATGTGCCGCTGCCCGCCGGCGACCCCGGCCGCTGAGTCCCGCTTGATATGCGCCAATGTGGCATTGGGGCAATCTAGGCACCCCAATGCCACATTGGCGCGGAACGTTGCCGCGGAACGTCCGGCGGGAATGTTGTGCGGGAACGACTGTGGGAGCCGTCAGGCGGGCAGGTGGGTGGCGACCTCGTCGGCCGCCACCGTGCCGTAGCAGTCGGCGAGCCGCTCCAGGAACGCGGCCGGCTTGACGTCGTAGTCCTGCGGTCCGCCGACGCTCTCCAGGACGTGTGCGGCAACCAGGTTTCCGACCTGGGCGGCCCGCTCCAGGCTCAGTCCCCAGGCCAGGCCGCTGAAGAACCCGGCCCGGAAGCCGTCGCCAACCCCGGTCGGATCATGCTTGGCCTGCTCCTTGGCCGCATCGACCTGGATGGTCTCGATGCCAGCGCCATTGAACCGGCCCTCGATCCGCGCGCCCTTCGAGCCCAGCGTGGTGATCCGGACGCCCACCTGGTCGAGGATCTCGGCGTCGGACAGGCCGGTCTTGGAGGCGAGCAGGCTGTTCTCGTAGTCGTTGGTCAGCAGGTACGCGGCGCCGTGGATCAGCTGGCGAACGACGTCGCCGTCCATCCGGGCCAGCTGCTGGGACGGGTCGGCGGCGAAGGCGTAGCCGCGCTCCCGGCACTCCGCACTGTGCCGCAGCATCGCGTCGGGGTCGTTGGCGCTGACGAGCACGATGTCATCGGCGCCCAACCCGCCGAGCCGCTCGGCGATGGGGGCCAGCTCGATGTTGCGCGCCTCGGCCATCGCGCCGGTGTAGAACGACCCGATCTGGTTGAGCTCTTCATCGGTGGTGCAGACGAAACGCGCGGTATGCGCGGTCTGGCTGACGTATACCGACTCGCAGTCGACGCCGTCGGCCTGCAACGAGGCCCGGTAATCGTCGAAGTCGGTCCCGACCGCACCGGCGAGCACCGGATGCTGCCCCAGCTTGCCCATGCCGGCCGCGATGTTGCCGGCCACGCCGCCCCGGCGCACCACCAGCTCGTCCACCAGGAACGACAGCGACACCTTGTGCAACTGCTCGGAGAGCAACTGGTCGGCGAATTTCCCCGGGAAGTGCATCAGGTGATCGGTCGCGATCGAACCCGTAACGACAAGCTTCACAACATGGCCTCACTAGCGTGATGGGTGCGGGTGGGACCGGGAAAGCCTAGCCGTACGCCGATCAACCGGCCTATCAACCCATTGCGGACCGTAGGCGCGGACCGTCACCACAGACACGCAGACCCGGTCGACGTCGTGGTGACGTCGACCGGGTCTGCGGTCGTGAACAGCCGGCTCGGTCAGCCAGCCCGCCGCGCGCGGCTCAGTGGAACGAGTCGCCGCAGGCGCAGGAGCCGCTGGCGTTCGGGTTGTCGATCGTGAAGCCCTGCTTGTCGATCTGGTCGACGAAGTCGATGGTGGCGCCGCCCAGGTAAGGAATGCTCATCCGGTCGACGACGACACCCACACCGTTGAAGTCGGTGACGACATCGCCGTCCAGGGAGCGCTCGTCGAAGAAGAGCTGATAGCGCAGACCCGAGCAGCCACCGGGCTGCACGGCGATGCGCAACTTCAGATCGTCACGGCCCTCCTGCTCGAGCAGGGCTTTGACCTTTACGGCTGCCGGGTCGCTGAGGACAAGGGTCTTCGGGGTCTCGCTCGTCTCCGTAGACGTGGTCACCTTATTGTCTCCTGCTCGTCGGTCGATGCTCGGTCACATGTGACATCACTGGCTTCATGATCGTCACCCATTGGAAGCGGCAACAAGCCCGATGCGCATGCTGTTCCCATAGTACGTCGCTGATCGAAGTCCGGCGCCACGTGAGCCACGACACCACAACCCGCCTGCACATTACGCGTGCGCGGTCGGGTCCTGCCAGTAGTAGCACTCCGGGTCGTACGAAGCGGGGCACGGCGTGGCCCAGGCGTTGACCAGTCCGTTTTGCGCGAGATTCTGCTTCCTCGGCACGTTCTGCAGCTCGGTCTTGGTCACCACGACCTGCGGATAGTTGGCGACCGTGCCCATGAAGAACGGGCCCTGCTCGCGGTGCACCTTGATCATCTGCCAGACCAGTGCGGCCCGCCGCATCTTGTCCGGCTCGACCTGGGCCTGGCTGTAGAGCCGCCAGAGCGTCGCGATCGGGCCGTCGGCCTCCGGCTCCAGCCGGGGCGGCTTGCGTTTCCACGGGTCGGCGTTGTCGCCGCGGTGCTCCCCCGCCGTACCGCGCAGCGTGTAGAACTGCCCCTCCAGCGGCGCCCACCGGGACGGCTCGATCGGCACCACCCAGGGCGCGATCACCAGGATGCTCGGCGTGTCGGTGACCTCCCAGTTGCTGTGCGCCATGAGGGTGCCGTTGTTCCACTGGTCGGAGTACGACACCGGTGAGATCGGGTTGCGGACCATCCGGAGCCCGACCGCCTTGCAGTCGCGTACCAGCTGCTCGTCCTTCGCCGCCTCCGTGGCAGCGATATCGGCCGAATAGTCGATCCGGACGGTGAGCTTCTTTCCGCCGGGCAGTTCGAGGTAACCGTCACCGTCGGTGTCCTTCAGCCCCAGCTCGGCCAGCAGGGATTTCGCCTTCGCCGGATCGTGCTTGGCATAGGCGTCCCGCCACTGCCGGTAGACCTGGCCACTCTGCGCGCCGAGATGGAATTCACTCGCCTTGGGGCTCGAGGTGCCGGTGGTCTTGTCGCCGGTCTGGAAATAGAGGCTTTTACGGGCCACGTCCCGGTTGAATGCATAGGAGATGGCCTGCCGGAATTTCGGCTCACGGAAAAGCTTGCGCAGGGTGGGATCGGGATAGTCGTAATTGAGGAAGAACATCGATCCGGTGCCCGAGCCGCTGTCCCAGAGGATGACGTCGGTGCCGGCCTTCTTCCGCGACTGCATCAGCGTGGACACGTCGGAGAGGTCGATCTGGTTGTACGGGCCGTGGCAGTAATCGACTTTCCCCTGCTGGACCTGCAATTTACCGACCTGCGGATCCTGCACGGTGTTGATGACGATCTCGTCGATGTAGGGCAGCTGGTCGCCGTCCTTTGTCACGGCCCAGTAATACGGATTGCGTTCCAGGACGACGCCCTTGTTGTTGTCGAACGATTTCGTCCGGTAGCCGATCAGGGTCGGGCAGTCCGGGTTGCGCATCCAGTCGGACTTGTTTTCCCACAGGCCGCCGACGGTGTCCCAGTTCTTGGAGACCCTCTTGTTGTATTTCGGGTGGAACTGTTTGAGGTAGTGCTTCGGGAGCACCCAGATCGGCCCGTTGCGACCCACCGCGCCATTCGGCCACATCGCGATCCGGTCGGCCGTCAGCGGCGCCGGGGCGTCGAACGTCATCGTCAGGGTGGTCGCGTCGGCGGCCGTCAGTTTGGCCAGCGTGTTCTTTCCCGACCGGCATTCATCCGGCGGCACCTGCGCGAAATGGCCCGGCAGGACCAGATCCTCCCACCAGAACAGCACATCCTCGGTGCTGAACGGCTGGCCGTCGGACCACTTCAGGCCCGTGCGGAAATGGAACGTCCACTCGGTGGCGTCGGCGTTGGAACTCCACGTTTCGACCAGCCCGGGGCCGACATCGAGTCCGTCGTTCAGCCAGCGCAGCGGGGAATGGCCGTAGAAGAACTGCCGGTTGGAGTCGGCCTTCGCCGCTCCCTGGCTGGAGAACACGATCATGTTCAACGTGCCGCCATATTTCCCGCGCCCCACCCACCGGTGCGGGATGACGTACGGGTGCTCCGGAAGCCGCTTGGCCAAAGCCGGCAGCGTTCCGGCCTTGACCTGGCTGGCCGTCGTGGGTGACTCGGACAGTTTCTTCGGTACCGGCAGGGGTTTGGCCGCCGAGCCCTTCGCCGTGCTCTGCGCCCCGCCGCTGTCGCCATTGCCGCTGCCGGCGTCGTCGTCCGCGCCGTTGCAGGCGCTGAGCGTCGCCAGGCCTGCCAGCAGCGCCGATCCGTACAGGAACTGGTGTCTCGTCAGCCGTCGGTTGCGGCCGGCCACCTGCGCAGTCATCACCGGACCGTACGCACGGGAATGCGACAAATGCGTGCACGATGTGCCGCAGTGTGGGCACGTCCTTCAGATCGCGCCGCCATCGCCGATGTCGGTCAGCCCGCCAGCTCAGCCCGGCCAGCTCAGTGCCGCCAGCTCAGCCCGGCCAGCTCAGTGCCGCCACTGCCGTGCCACGTGCGCGGCCAGGTCGGCGAGCCGCTCGGCCGGATGTTCCATCGCAGCGGCCACCGACCCGGCGTGGTCCGCCACGCCGTACGCCGCCTCCACGCCGGCGGCGGCCATCTCCCGGCGGCCCACCGACACCTGTCCGGCCAGCACGATGCACGGCACGCCGTGTTCGGCGGCCAGCCCGGCGACCCCGATCGCGACCTTGCCGCGCAACGACTGAAAGTCGAACGAACCCTCGCCGCTGACCACCAGGTCGGCGTCGGCCACCGCATCCGGCAGCCCCACCGCG
>DATAVB010000098.1:0-46021 GCA_036267955.1 Mycobacteriales bacterium
CGGTGCCCCGGGTCCAGGTCGGGGTGGCCAGGAACAGCGCGTTGACACCGCCCTTTTCCTGCAGGGTGTCAAGGACGCTGTCCACTCCCTCGTCGGCGAAGGACACCGCGCCGATCTGCAGGGCGATGAACGGGTCGGTCATGGGTGCTCCTTGAGATATCGGTCGATGCCTGTCGTGGTCAACCGCGCAGGCCGGTCATCGTGATGCCCTGGATGAAGAAGCGCTGGGTCAGCAGGTAGAGCAGCAGGACCGGGACGACGGAGATCGTCGCGGCGGCCATGAGCAGGCTCACCTGGCTGAAGTATTCGCCCTGGAATTCCGCCATCGCAACCGGCAGCGTCTCCAGTTTGGCCGAGCTCAGATAGATGATCGGTCCGAAGAGGTCGTTCCACGACTCGAGGAAGGTGAACATCCCGATCGCGGCCAGCGACGGTTTGGTCTGCGGCAGCATCACCTTCAGATAGATCGTGAAGGTGCTGGCCCCATCGATCCGCCCGGCGTCCTCGAGGTCCTGCGGCAGGGTCATAAAGGACTGTCGCATGAGGAATGTCGCGAAGACCGGGGTGAACACGCGGGGCACCCAGAGCGGGTAGTGGGTGTCGATCCAGCCGATCTTGGAGAAGATGATGTATTGCGGGATCAGATAGATGATGCCCGGGATGATCGCCGTCGACAGCAGCACGGTGAAGAAGAGATTCCGCCCGGCGAACCGCAGTCGGGCGAAGGCGAAGCCGGCGAGTGAGGAGGTGATCAGGACGCCCACGACGTTGTAGACCGCGAGCTTGCAGCTGTTGAAGAAGTACCGCGGAATGACGTCGAAGACCTTGCTGTAGTTGCTCCACTGCGGCGTCTTGGGAATGAAGCTCGGCGGCACCGTCAGCACGTCGGCCTCGGGTTTGAGCGAGGAGGAGATCATCCAAATCAGCGGCAGGAGGAACGCCACCGCGATGATGATCATCACGACGTAGAGCAGGGTCCGGGAGCTTGCTCGGCGAAATCTCTTCGTTGTGCTGGTATGGGCGCGCGACACCCGGGTGGCAGTGGCGCGGCGCTCCGCGGCGACGGTCATGCCGCTCCCTTCCGAGGTTGGTGTGGCGAACGGTCTATCCGTAGAAGACCCAGCGCTTCTGCAACTTCCACTGGACGAAGGTGATCGCGGCGATGACGACGAACATCAACCAGGCCATCGCGGACGCGTAACCCATTTTCCCGTAGGCAAAGGCATTCTGATACAGGTAGTAGATATAGACGCTGCTGTCGTGGCCCGGCCCGCCCTGCGTCATCACGTAGATCAGGCCGAATACCTGGAATGAGGAGATGAACTGCGTGATCAGCAGGAAGAACAGTTGCGGGGTCAACAGCGGCAGCACGATCGACCAGGTGCGCCGGATCGCGCCGGCCCCGTCGACGGTGGCGGCCTCCTGGATCTCGGCCGAGATCCCCTGCAGACCCGCGAGCAGGATGACCATCGGGTAGCCGACGCCCTGCCAGACACTGACCAGGATCAATGCCGGGATCACCCAGTTGGAGTCCGACAGCCAGGCCGGGCCGTGGATCCCGATCTGTGACAGGAGGCCGTTCACCACGCCGTGGCTCGGATCGAAGAAATAAAACCAGACGAAGCCGATGGCGACGATGTTGGTGACGTACGGCGCGAAATACGCGGTACGGAAGATCGCGACGCCGCGCACCTTCTGGTTGCAGAGCACGGCCAGGAAGAACGCCAGAATAATCGTCAGTGGGATGGTGCCGACGGTGAAGTAGATCGTGTTCTTGACCGTGGTGACGAAGAGGTCGTCCCCGCCGAAGAGCGTGCGGAAGTTGTCCAGCCCGATGAACTTCGGCGGGTTGATGCCGTTCCAGTTGGTGAGCGAGGCGTACATCGACACCAGGATCGGAAACAGCTGGAAGATGACGACACCCAGAATGACCGGCGCGATGAAGAGCCAGCCCTCGACGTTGCGGCGCAGGCCGAACCGGCTGACCCGGCGGCGCCGGGCCGGAGTCGTCTTCTGTGCGACGGGTGCGCTGATGGCCATGGTGTTTCCGCTCCTGTGCTCAGCTGGATTCCGTCAAAGCCTTCTGGACCTGCGGCCGCACCGAGGTCAGCACGGACTTGGCGGATTCCTTTCCCAGATAGACGTTGTCGAGCGCGGGCCGGTAGATGTCCCGGGCGCCGAGCGTGTTTGAGGTCTGATTGGGCTGGGTCAGGTGCGCGCCGGCCGCGGCGAAGAGGTCGAGATGGGCGGGGGAGGAGTGATCGGCCGTAACGGCTTTCGCGGCCGCGTTGTTGATCGGCGTGTACTGCCGACCCTGGGCCAGGATGGTCCCACCCTCCGGCCCACTCAGGTATTTCAGCAGCTCCCAGGCCAGATCCGGATTCCGCGCCGATTTCGGCACGGCGAAGACGACCACGCTGGACTCGGTGCGTTGGTTCTTCCGTCCCGGCGGCGGTGCGACGTCCCAGGTGAAGTTCTTGATGTTCTCCCGGAAATAAGGCGTGACTCCGAAGGTGTCGAAGAGCATTGCCACCTTCTGTTGCGCAAAGAACGAGGTGTCGGTGTTGAGCTGCTGCAGCTCCGACCAGGGCGGCTGCACCTGGTATTTGTTGGTGAGATCGGAGGCCCACTGGATCGCCTCGACGCCCTTCGGGCTGTCCAGGGTGAAGGTCTTGCCGTCTGCGGAGTAGATGCCGGTCGGATCGCCGTTATTAATGGAGAATGTCTGCTCCACGCCGGTGTCGAGATAGACCAGGCAGGCCCATTTCCCGGCGCCCTTGTTGAGCTTTTTTGCGGTCGCCAGAAAGTCGTCCCAGGTCCAGCCGTCGCTCGTCCAGGTGGTGGGTGGCAGCGGCACGTTGGCCGACTTGAACCAGTCGACGTTGTAATAGATCAGCCGTGGTTCGTAACCGATGACCCATGCCGTGTGCTTTCCGTCCAGTTGCTTGGGGAAGTTGAACACGGGCCCGGCATAATCGGCGATGTTCACCTTGTCGCGCCTGATGTATTTGTTCAGGTCCAGCAATGAGCCTGTGTCGGAGAAGCCGCGTACGTAGTCGTCATTGATCCGGACGATGTCCGGAGCCGCCCCACTGGCCAGTGCCGTGCGCATCTTCGTGTCGTAGTCGTTGACCGGCGCCGGTTGCACGTCGACCTTCTTGCCGGTTTTCTTCTCGAAACTCGTGATCGCCTGACCGAGCGGCGTTCCCTCGGTCTTCTCCCAGTTGAGGAAGGTGATCGTGTTCTTGTCCTCGGACCGGTCGGCGCAGGCCGAGAGGGCCGCAGCCGTACCGGCGAGCGTCATTCCCTGCAACATTGTCCGGCGGCTGATGGACGTGGCCCGTTCCGTCATGGCAGATCCTCTCGCACGGCGTCTGCCCGACATCCAGGCGCCGCACTAGATTTCCGTATCATGAAAACTTAATTCTGTTTCGCAGGAGAGTAGATCAGTCGCGTTCGCCCGCCGTCAAGGCCGGATGGCGGCAGCGCCGGTCGCTATTTGGCGTATTCGATGGCATTCGATGCGGCCGAAGGATCGGTGCACAGTTGACGGAATGCGTGGCCCTCGAATACGTGATATCGCCACGCTCACAGGCGATCGAGGTATCGCGTCGCGGACGTTGAATAGCCGGTCCGACGCGCGGCGGAAATGCCGTATTCCGGAATGTCGATCAGTGGTGCGGGAATTGGCCGGGACCGGTCAGCGGCTGGCTCCCGGACGCCACAGCACATCGCCGTCCGGGTTGGCCGCCCGCGCCAGCACAAATAGCAGGTCGGAGAGCCGGTTGAGATATTGCGCGGTGAGCACATTCGTACGGTCGGGTTCGGCGTCGAGCAATGCCCAGGCGCTGCGTTCGGCGCGGCGGGCGATGGTGCGGGCCTGATGCAGCAGCGCGGCCCCGGGCGTGCCGCCGGGCAGGATGAAGCTGTCCAGCGTGCCGAGCTTCTCGTTCACCGTGTCGCAGTCGGTCTCCAGGTGTCGCACCTCGGCCGGGCTGACCCGCAGCCGCGTGTCCTCGTCCTCGATCGGCACACACAGGTCGGCGCCCACGTCGAACAACTCGTTCTGCACGCGCAGCAGGATCGCGGCCAGGTCCACCGGCAGTTGGCCTAGGGACAGGGCAACTCCGATGGCCGCATTGGTTTCGTCCACATCGGCGTAAGCGACCAGCCGGGGATGGGTCTTCGGGACCCGGGAGAAGTCACCCAGCCCGCTGGTCCCGTCGTCGCCGGTCCGGGTGTAGACGCGCGTCAGGTGGATGGCCATGCCTGCAGGGTACGACGGCGCTGGGGGCAACCCTGTTCGCCGCGGAGCGACTCGGGAGCGGAGCCCGGGTAGCCGCGGAGCGACTCGGGAGCGGAGCCCGGCAGCAGTGACAGACGGTAGTCAGATGTCGCTCCGGAGTGGCGGCCGGGAGGCTCCTGGCGGTCGTCCGTACGATGTGGCGGTGCATGAGTTCCTGGTCAACGGCGGCGCCCGCCTCGCGGGTGAGGTGACGGTGAGTGGGGCCAAGAACAGCGCCCTGAAACTGATGGCGGCTTCACTGCTGGCGCCCGGCCCGACCGTACTGTCCTGCGTCCCGGACATCGTCGACGTCCGCATCATGCGTGAGCTGTTGCGCCGGATGGGCTGCGCGGTCGAGTCCGGTCCAGCGATCGACGATGCCGGTGACACGCTCACGATCAGCGTGCCGCAATCGCCGCACACCGAGGCCGACTACGACCTGGTGCGTCGGCTGCGCGCCTCGATCTGCGTGCTCGGCCCGCTGGTAGCCCGCTGTGGCGAGGCGACGGTCGCGCTGCCGGGCGGCGACAACATAGGTTCGCGCGGCCTGGACATGCACGTGGCCGGACTGGAGCGACTCGGCGCCACGGTGCGGAACGAGCACGGCTTCCTGGTCGCCAGTGCCGGCCGCCTGCAGGGCACCTCGATCTGGCTGGACTTCCCGAGCGTCGGCGCCACCGAGAACCTGCTCATGGCCGCGGTGCTGGCGAAGGGCACCACGGTGATCGACAACGCGGCCCGCGAGCCGGAGATCGTGGACATCGCCACCATGCTCACCGCGATGGGTGCCCAGATCGACGGCGCCGGCACCTCGACGCTGGTCATCGACGGCGTCGACAACCTGTCACCGGTGTCCCACCGGACCGTGGCCGACCGCATCGTCGCCGGCACCTGGGCGATCGGCGCGACGATGACCGGCGGCGATGTCACCATCCGGGGCGGCGTACTGGACCACCTGGAGATCCCGCTGGACAAGCTGGTGACGGCCGGCGCCACGATCGATGGGCTCGCCGACGGTTTCCGGGTGCGGATGGACCGGCGTCCGACCGCGGTCGACGTGGTGACGCTGCCGTACCCGGGCTTCCCGACCGACCTGCAGCCGGCGATCATCGCCCTGGCCGCGGTCTCCGAGGGCGCCGCGATGATCACCGAGAACATCTTCGAGGGCCGGTTCATGTTCGTCGACGAGCTGGTCCGACTGGGTGCGGACGTCCGGACCGACGGGCACCACGCCGTGGTCCGCGGCAAACCGCACCTGTCCGGCGCGCCCGTGCAGGCCACCGACATCCGGGCCGGCGCCGCGCTGGTGCTCGCCGGCCTGGTGGCCGAGGGCCGGACGTCGGTCTCCGGCGTGGCGCACATCGACCGCGGGTACGCGGGCTTCGCCGGCCAGCTGCAGGCGCTCGGGGCCGATGTCGAGCGGGTCGAGGTCCCCGACCTCGCGCTCTGACCGTTCTCTCTCTGACCGCGCGCCCCGCCCCTGGTTTCGTGATCATGGTGCTGTTGCACCCGGCCGGGAGACATGGGACAGACGGGCGGTCAGGCGGGCGGGAGCAGTAGCCGGGCCCGCTCGACATCGTCGGCGAAGACCAGCACCTCGACCTGTCCGTCCGTCGCGCGGTCGGTGGTCGAGCGGATCCCGGCGTCGGACAGTACGGCTCGCAGCGCCGCCGCCTCGGCCGGCGACCCGGTGCTCGACACCGTCCGCAGCAACCCGAAGTCGCCGGTTCGAGGCGGCAGCCCGCGACGGGGAGTGCTCGGCCGGTATACCCAGCGCAACACCAGGATGAGCACGCCGACCACCACGAGCAGGATCAGCAGCTCACCGGGGGAGGCGTACACCGTTCCGAGTCTGGCAGCTGGGCGACTTTGGCGATAGAAGCAACGTATCTGCGGGGTCAGGCGTCTTCTCTTGATAGACGAGGGATCGTCCGATCCGGCGGGGTGAGACATGGACGTGATGACTGAGGTCGACGGACAGGTGGTCCGGCTGCGGGGCCGGCTCGACGTCTCCGGCACTGCGCAGGCCCGGGACGCACTGCATATGGCATTGGAGCGGGGACACGGTTCGCTCGTGGTCGATCTGTCCGCCGTGGAGCTGATGGACGCGAGCGGATTGGGTGTTCTGGTCGGAGCGCACCGCCGGGCCGGCCGGCTGGATCGCTCGCTCATACTGCGGGATGTGCCGCCGCGACTGGCCCGGATTCTCTTGGTCACCCGGCTGGATCGGGTGCTCCGAATCGAACGGGGCGCCGTCTGCGCCGCATGATTGGGACATGCCCGGGAACCTGGTGCACGCCGCGGGTCGTTCCTTCGGCGTAACATCGCCGGAACGCGCGTGCGAGCCAGCGGAACCGCTAACCCCGATCGAGAGTTGACCGATGGCCCCTCCTGCTACACCACCGACGAGCACACCGGTCGAGTTTGCGGCTGCCACGAGGTTGCGCCTCGCGATCGGCCGGATCGGCCGGCGGATGCGCAGCTATGGCGGGGTCGGCCCCACGCCGAGCCAGGTCTCGGCTCTGGCGACGCTGGAAAAACACGGTCCGCTGCGGATCGGCGACCTCGCCTGGCGGGAGGGCGTCACCGCGCCGACCATGACCCGGGTGGTCGCGGCGCTGGAGCAGCAGGGTCATCTGGAACGGACCGCCGATCCGGACGACGGGCGTTCCTCGCTGGTCGGCCTGGGGGACAGCGGCCGTGCGCTGCTGGAGGATCTGACCCGGGACCGCACCGCCTATCTGGCTTCTCAGCTCGCATCCCTGACCGAGGATCAGCGGCGACTGTTGGAAGCGGCTCTGCCGGTGCTCGAGGCGCTCGCCACGGAGGACTCCAAACAGCGCTGAGCCCTGCTGGTTGGCCGGCTCAGGTGCGCGGAGTGCTGACTGTCCGCAGGTGACCGGCGGCGCCCTCCCGTTCGCGGACGCTGATCGGCAGGATGACCCGCCGGGTGGGCGGCGCGCTGCCGGCCGAATCCGCGCCGCCAATCCGTTCGGCCAGCAACTCCATCGCCTTAACCGCCATCTCGGCGGAGGGCAGGATGCCGGCGACCGCGGCCAGCGGCAGCAGGTCGTATGGCCCCGCGTCGTCCATGCAGGCGAGGTCGACCTCATCCGGGACATGCACGCCGAGCGAGAGCAGATCGTGCGCGGCGGCGGCGAGTACGTACCCGTTGGCACACAGGAAGACGCTGGGCGGATTCGGCCCGTCGAGCAGTTCCGCGATCATCGCGGTGCGTTGCTTCTCCGGCAGCGATTCATACGGCCGGAGCACGGTCAGCTCGGGAAGGACCGGCAGCTCGCGTTGGTGCAGCGCCTGCAGGTGACCGGTCATCCGGTCCCGGACACTGGTGCATTCGGTCTCGCCCCAGAGCGTGGCGATACGTGCATGACCGCGCTCGGCCAGCTTCTTGGTCACCCGGTAGCCGAGATCGGTGTTGTCGGCGACGACCGCGTCGGTGGCAACGTCGGCGCGATAGCGGTCGATCATGACCAACGGGACCCGGCGGCGCCGTATCTCGGCGAATATGTCCGGGTTGGACTGGCCCTGAACCGGATAAAGCACAATTCCGCTCGCACCATTGTTCAATGCGCGTTTCAGTGCGCCTTCCTCGCGTTCGGCTGACTCCGCCGAGTTGGCGAGCACGAGTTGGTAACCCAGATCGGAACAGGCGGATTCGACGCCGGTGAGAATGTGCGAAACATGGGCGCCGCTCAGTCCGTGCAGTCCGTGGACAATGCAGGCGATGGTCGTGTCCTGCCGCCGCGCCGGCCGCTCGGCTCTCTCCGCGACAAAGGTGCCCTGCCCGCGCCGGCGCACCAGAACACCCTCGGCGACGAGATCGTTGAGCGCGCGCACCGCGGTAATCGTGCTGACGCCGAAACGCTCGCACAGCTCGCGTTGCGTGATGAACGGCTTGGCCGGGTCGTACCGCTGGGTGGCGATCTCGTCCTTTAGTGCGTCCTTGATCTGCTGGTAGAGCGGTAGCTGTCGCTCGTTATCGGCCATGCGCGCACCGATCGGCAATCGCCACGGTCACCTCCTCGTCGGGTCCAGCGCAACAGTACGCCAACGACCGTTGACATATTAACAGGTGCTTAATATAGTAAGCGCCGCGTTAGGCGTACCGGAAGCGACTCCGAACGATCGCCGCCCCTGCGCCGTGTGGCAGCGTTGCCAACAGACGTTCCATTCATTCGTGATCGTCCAGCGCTCATCTCTCCGTGGCCGTACGGGGCTCCCGCACGGGTCGTTGAAAGAAGGATCTCTATGACATTGGTGCGTACCCGAATTCGCCCGCTCCTGGTCGCCGGCACCGGTCTGGCGCTCTTGATACCGGTGACGGCATGCACGGTCGGAGGCTCGGGTGCTTCGACCGGAGGCGGCTCCACCAAAGGCACCCTGGTCGTCGAGGAATGGACCAATCCGGGCGCGATCGACGTCACCAAGAAGGTCAACGCGCTGTTCGAGAAACAGCATCCGGGTGTGACCGTCAAGCTGCAGAACGCGCCAACCGCCAACAATGCGTGGACGACCTTGACCAACAGCATGCTGGCGGCCAAATCGGTGGATGTTCTGGCCCAGTTCGCGCCGACGCAGTCGAGTTTCCCGCCGAGTTACACGAAATTGAAGCCGTCCGGAACGGCCGCGCTGATCACGTCGCACCAGTTGACCGATCTGAGCAAGCAGCCTTTCATGAAGAACTACGACCTGGCCGCCCAGCAGCAGGCGGTCGGCTACCAGGGCGGGATCTACGGCGTCATGGCCGCGGAATACTCCCACAACGGAAATCTCTGGTACAAGAAATCGCTGCTGGACAAGTATCACATGAAGGTGCCGACCACATTCGACGAGTTCATGACGGACCTGAAGACCTTCAAATCCAAGGGCATCACGCCGATCTTCGTCTCCGGCAAGGACAATCTCCAGCTGACCACCTGGACCGGCATCGTCGACCAGTTGTTGATGCAGGACAAGTCGACGGCTGACGCATCGAAGGTCAGCGACGACCGGGCCAAGGCCTTCTGGACCGGTACGCAGAACTGGAACGACCCGATCTACCAGACGGCGACCAAGGAATACGAGCAGATCATGCAGTACATCGAGCCGGCCGCTGGCGGCGTCACCGAATACACGGCGCCGGGCATCTGGGCCGCGAAGGCCGATGATTTCCCGTTCCTCGTCGACGGTTCGTACGACTACGCAACGATCTCCCAGTCGAACCCGAAGCTGGATGTCGGGTCATTCACCCTGCCGGGCACCAATGACCCGGCCGCCAACCGGGAAATTCTCGCTCCGGACCTCACCTGGACAGTGCCGGTGTGGGCCAAGCACAAGAAGCTGGCCCTGGAATGGTTGAAACTCTTCTCCGAGAAGAGCAACTATCAGGACTGGCTGAACGCGACCGGATCCGTGTCGACGCAACCGGCTGTGACGGCCGAAGCATCGCAGACCTGGAGTTCCTGGCTCTCCGCCCACATGACGACGGCGTTCCCCGACCCGGTCAAGCCATGGACCCCGACCGGAGCGGCGACCGAGTCCGGCGGGCCCGATCTGACCAAGGTGAAGCCGATCGGGAAACAGGATCCGCAAGCCGCACTGAAAGCGTCGGCCAAGGCATACACCAAAGCCGTGCAGAAATAGGGGAAAATTGTGGCTACGTGCCCGTTCGGCACCTCCCGATCCCGCCGGTACATCCCGTGGCTGTCGATCGCTGTTCCCGGCGCGGGATGGCTCATCTTCGGGCTGTATCCGTCGGTCGCGACGATCTTCTATTCCTTCACCCAGTATTCCGGCGTGCCCGGAACGCCGCTGAACGTCTGCGGGGTGTGCAACTACCACGACGCCTTCACCAACCTGCTGCCGGACGTCGGCAGCAGTCTGAAGGTCACGCTCATCTACGTGCTCGGCGTCACCCTCGGCCAGAACGTGATCGCGTTACTGCTGGCCCTGCTGCTCAAACGGCGGGGGAGAGCATTCACCTTCTACCGCTCGCTGATCTTCATGCCGCAGATATTCTCGGTGGCCGTGGTCGGTGCGATCTTCTCGCTGTTGCTCGACCCATACAGCGGGCCGATGGAGAAGATCGTGCATTCACTGTTCGGCGGGACCCACGCGTTTCTCGGCTCGAATTCGTCCGCGCTGCCGCTCGTGATCGCGATCAATGTCTGGATGTTCACCGGGTACACGATGCTGATCTACATCGCCGGTCTGCGGCAGATTCCGAAGGACGTGTACGAGGCCGCATCTCTCGACGGCGCCGGCCGATTCAGGTCGTTCCGGCACGTCACCTGGCCGCTGCTCGCCTCCTCGACGACGGTGAACGTGTTCCTCACCGCGATGGGGAGCCTGGGTGAATATGCGCTCATCCTGGTGCTAACCGATGGAAACTTCGGTACCCGGACGCTGGGGCTCTACATGTTCAACTCGGCCTTCGGATCGGCCAGCCAACTCGGCTACGGCTCGATGCTCGCCGTACTGCAGTTCGGCCTGACGCTGGTCATCGGCGGCGGCCTGTTGTTCTTCTTGCGTCGCCGGGAGGTTTCGCTGTGACCGCGACCCAGATCTCACAGGAAACTCCAACGATCGGCCGCCGGCCGGGGCGGCGACCGGTTCGCGAATCGCGGCTCGCGTCGCGGATCGGCGTGCACGGCCTGTGTTTCGTCATCTCCGTGGGCCTTTTCGCGCTGCCGATCATCTACATCGCCATGCAGGCGTTCAAGCCGTACACCACATTCCTGACCAACCCGACCGGGATCCCCAGCCACTGGTCAGGTGAGAACTTCAGCGCGGCCTGGAACCAGGGGAATTTCGCGCAGGAGATGGGCAACAGCCTGCTCTATTCGATCGTCCCCGACGTCATCACGCTGCTGCTCGGCGTCTTTCTCGCCTTCCCGATTTCGCGCGGCTATTTCCGGTACTCCAATGCGCTCTACGCGTTCTTCGTCTTCTCCGGTTTCCTGCCGGGCGGTCTGATCCCGCTCTTCATCGAGGCGAAGATCCTGCACCTCTACAACCACCGGCTCGGCTACCTGATCCTGACCAGCCTCGCCGGCGCCGGCTTCTTCTTCTTCGTCGGCTATATCAAGGGAATACCCAGAGAGCTGGACGAGGCGGCGTCGATCGACGGCTGCGGATACGTGCGGTTCATCTTCATGATCATCATTCCGCAGATGAAACCGGCGCTGGCGACGTTCGGCGTGTTCGGCTTCATCGGGGCCTGGAACAACCTCATCCTCCCGCTGGTGATGTTGTCGGACTCGTCGCTCTGGCCGGTGACCCGCGGCCTGTATGGCTTCTTCGGCGAGCACACCCAGAACTGGCCGCTCATCGCGGCCGGCACGGTGATCGTGGCCGCACCGATCCTGCTGCTGTTCATACTGCTGCAGCGCTATCTGGTGGAGGGAGTCGCGGGCGGCGCGGCCGCCGGCACGCAGGGCATCACCCAGCAGACCAAGGCCACCCCGTAGCAGCACGGCCGGCGGTCTCGCTCGACCGCCATGCCTCTCCCGGTGAAGTGCGTTTTCCCTGGCGCTGGTGGCGGTAGCGGTGGAAATCCAGGGAAAGGGCGCTTCACCTGAGCCAAGGACGGGTCCCTCCGAGTGGACCGGGCGGCGGGTCGCGTAGCCTCCTGCGACGTGCGTCTCGTCATTGCTCGTTGCCAGGTCGACTACGTCGGACGGCTCACGGCCCACCTGCCGATGGCCGTCCGGCTGCTCCTGGTGAAGGCCGACGGATCGGTGGCGGTGCACGCGGACGACCGGGCGTACAAGCCGCTGAACTGGATGAGCCCGCCCTGCACCCTGCGGGCGCAGGACAACATCTGGACCGTTGCCAACACCAAGACCGGCGACGAACTGGTCATCGAGATCGCCGAGATCCTGCACGACTCGACCCACGAGCTGGGTGTGGATCCCGGCCTGGTCAAGGACGGTGTCGAGGCCCACCTGCAGGAGTTGCTGGCCGAGCAGATCGAGGCGCTCGGCCCGGGATACCGGCTGGTCCGGCGGGAGTACCCGACCGCGATCGGGCCGGTGGACATCATGGCCCGGGACGCGAACGGTATTGCCGTCGCAGTCGAGATCAAGCGGCGCGGCGAGATCGACGGCGTCGAGCAGCTGACCCGCTATCTTGAGCTGCTCAACCGCGATCCGCTGCTCGCCCCGGTGCGGGGCGTCTTCGCGGCGCAGGAGATCAAACCGCAGGCCCGGGTGCTGGCCACCGACCGGGGCATCGACTGCTTGACCCTGGACTACGAGGCGATGCGCGGGCTGGACGACCCGACCACGCGCCTCTTCTGATCCGCCCACCGTTTCCATGATCGACATCGGCTAAATGTCGCTATAGCGACCCTCAGCCGATGTCGATCATGGGGTGGTGGAAGTACGGTGGCGATCATGGGCGCATCCTTCACGTCGTACGAGCCGGTCAGTGGCGACATCGTCGGTGAGTTTCCGGTCGACGGAGCCGAGGAGGTCGCCGCGGCGGTCGAGCGGGGCCGGATCGCCGCGGAGTGGTGGTGGCGGCTCGGGTTCGCCGGGCGCCGCGACCGGTTGCGCGGGTTCGCCGCTCAGCTCGCCGGTCGGATGCCCGAGCTCGCCGCGCTGATCAGCCGGGAGAACGGCAAATCCGCCGACGACGCCAAGCTCGAACTGGTGGTCTCGATCGATCAGTTGCGGTGGGCCGCCGGGCATGCCGAACGAGTGCTGCGCCGGCGCGGGCACGTGCCCGGGATCCTGCTGCCGAATACAGCGGCATCGGTGGAATACCAGCCGTACGGCGTGGTCGGCGTGATCGGACCGTGGAACTACCCGGTCTTTACTCCGATGGGTTCGATCGCGTACGCCCTCGCCGCGGGGAATGCGGTGGTGTTCAAGCCGAGCGAACACACCCCGGCGATCGGAAAGTGGCTGGCGGACGCATTCGCCCGGGCGGTGCCGGAACATCCGGTGCTGCAGCTGGTCACCGGATTCGGCGAGACCGGTTCGGCCCTGGCACTGTCCGGTGTGGACAAACTGGCGTTCACCGGATCGACGGCGACCGGCAAAAAGGTGATGGCCGCCTGCGCGCAGAATCTCACTCCGGTCGTCATCGAATGCGGCGGAAAGGACCCGATGGTGGTCGCCGCCGACGCCGACCTCGAGGCCGCCGCCGACGCTGCCCTCTGGGGCGGTTGTTTCAACTCCGGACAGAGCTGTGTCGGCATCGAACGGGTCTACGTCGTTGACTCGGTGTACGAGGAATTCATCGGGCTGCTGGCCCGAAATGCGCGGGCGCTGCACGCCGGCCCGACTGATGACGCCGGGTACGGCGCGATGACGACGCCGGAGCAGATCGGGATTGTGCGCCGGCACATCGAGGACGCGCTGGCCCGTGGCGGTCGCGCGCTGGTCGGTGGGCCGGACTCGGTGCGCGCGCCGTACATCGATCCGGTGATCCTGGTCGACGTGCCGGATGACGCGGACGCGATCCGTGAGGAGACGTTCGGGCCGACCCTCACCGTGACGCGGGTGTCCGATGTGGACACTGCCATCGACAAGGCCAATGGGACGGCATACGCGCTGGGAGCGAGTGTCTTCTCCAAGGAGCACGGCGAAGAATTGGCCCGCCGGCTGCGGGCCGGCGTGGTCTCGGTCAACGCGGCGCTGACGTTCATGGCGGTTCCGGCGCTCCCGTTCGGCGGGGTGGGTGATTCGGGTTTCGGGCGCATCCACGGCTCGGACGGCCTACGCGAGTTCGCCCGGACCCATGCGGTGGCCCGGCAGCGGGTCCCCCCTCCACTGGCGGTCATGACCTACCGGCGCACCGACCGGGCCATGCGCACGCTCATCGCCGGAGTCCGGCTGCTCGGCGGTCGGCGCTAGGCCGGCCGCCGGCTACCAGACGGCTGCCAGACGGCCAGGAGTCGGCGAATCGGCCCGTATGACCGAGTGACCCGTCCCACGCCTGCTTGCGACTCGCATACCCGGTATGCATACTCGGTAGCGTCACCATACCGAGTATCCATTGGGGGAGTCGTGACCGAAGGACGCCACCGGCTGGACCAGCCCGGCAGCCCGATCGGCCTCCTCGAGGTTGATAGCGAGCGCGACCGCGACCCGGTCGCCCGCCGGGCCGGCATCGTGCTGAACCGCCCGCCGTTCCCCGGGCTGGGGCCGCTTCGCCGCTGGTGGGCGCTCCTGAGCCTGACCGGCGTCGGCGTACTCCTGGCCGGCGTGGCGGTCGTGGTGCTGCACCGACCCGGTGCGTCACTGGGGCCGACCCAGGCACCACATGAGGGGCAGACCGCGATTGGCCTCACTGGCAGCCGATTGGAAACCCACGGCGATCAGCGGGCCGTGCCGATCGGCAGCGTGGCCAAGGTGATGACCGCCTACTTGATCCTGCGCCACCATCCGCTGCACAAGGACTCGGACGGTCCGGCACTGCATATACACGCCGACGACGTGCGCGATTACAAGAGCCGGATCTCCTCCGGGCAGTCGCTGCTGGAGGTGCGCGACGGCGACGAACTGTCCGAACGGCAGGCATTGGCGGCGCTGCTGATCCCGTCGGCAAACAACATCGCCGACCTGCTGGCCGATTGGGACGCCGACTCCGTCGACGATTTCGTCAGCGAGATGAATGCGACGGCGGCCGAATTCGGGTTGCGACACACCCACTACGTCGATCCGAGCGGGTTCGAGCCGGCGACGGTGAGCACCGCGATCGATCAGAGCCGGCTCGCCGAACATGCGATGCGGATCCCGGTCTTTGCCGAGTTGGTGGCCCTGCGCAGCGTGGACCTGCCGCGCGCCGGGACGGTCCGGAACTACAACGCCATGCTCGGCCACGACGGCGTGATCGGGGTTAAGACCGGGACCACTGACCAGGCGGGCGGCAACGTCGTGTTCGCCGCGCAGGTCGAGGTGCACGGCACCCGCCGGCTGGTGGTGGGCGCGGTGCTCGGTCAGAAGATCGGCGCCTCCACCGACGATTCGCTGGCCCAGGCGTTCGGGGTCGAGCGCTATCTCCTCGGGCAGGTCACCGCCTGACGCTCCAGACGTGCCGCTTGTGAGGTGCCCCTTCAGACGTGTACAGCCTCCGCCGCCGTGACGATGTCGTCGCGGCGGCGGAGATGTTTGCGCAACAACAATCGGGCCGGCCGCGGGTAGGGGAGGGTGATTCCCGACGGGGAGGTTCGTGCGGTGACGTTCGAGGAGTTCGCCGAGGCACGGCTGCAAGCGTTGTTGCGCTACGCGACGGTGCCGACCGCAGACCCGCAGCTGGCGCAGGATCTGGTCCAGGACGTCATGGTCCGGATGCAGGGCCGCTGGCGGAAGATCGAGCAGTACGACCGGCCGGAGCGCTACGTACGGCGGGCGATCGCCAATGCGTACGTGTCATGGCGCCGGCGCTGGAGCGTACGCAATCTGGTGCCGTTCTCGGCTCCGCCGGAGCGGATCGTGCCCGACGTCAGCGAACATGACACCGGCCGGTCGGAGCTTTGGCAGCAACTTCGGAGCCGAGCTTCGCCTGGCTGAACGGTCGCCCCTAGCGAAACAGGCTGGGATTGATCGTCGACGGGGGCCGGCGCGCTCGACTCGCCTGCTCGTAGTCGAAGGCGTAGCCGACGAGCGTCGGCTCGCTGAACGCCTGCCCCAGGAACATGATGCTGAACGGTCCTCGGTTGGCCGCCTCATACCCGGCCGGGACGCTCACCGACGGATATCCGGGTTTGGCGCCGATGGCCGCGCCGTTGGCATTGGCGAAGAGCATTGCGGTGAGGTTGTTGGCCCGCAGCGCCTCGTCGATGCGAACCTTGCTGGCGGCCAGATCGGCGGCCCGGTCGGCGGCATAGCCGGCGGAGTCGGCGCTGTCCGGGCCCAGATCCTTCGCCTCCGACGCGATGGCCAGCCGCTGCCGGTATTTCAGGGTGGCCTGCTCGTGCGCGTCGTTGAATGCGATGAGGTCGGCGAGCGACTTGACCGGGGCATCGCTCGGCAGCCCGGCTAGATAGCGGTTGAGGTCGCGTTTGAATTCGTAGCTGAGCACGCTCGACTGGTGCGGGGTGGTGCCCTCCAGGTCCAATTCGACGTCGATCAGGTCGGCGCCGCGGCCGCGCAGCACCGCCAGCGCCGCGTCCCAGCAGGTGCGGGCATCCGATCCGTCGTCCGGGGCCTGGTTGGTGACCACCCCGATGCGGGCGCCGCTTAGTGCGGTTGTTGTCAGGTTGGCGGTGAAGTCGTGGCCGGCCAACGGGTTCGCGGTGGTGGCCGGATCGGCCGGGTCGATGCCGGCGAGTGCGGTCAGCCCGGCTGCGGCGTCGGCCACGGTGCGGCTCATCGGCCCGGCGGTGTCCTGGCTGGCGGCGATCGGCACGATCCCGGCGCGGCTGATCAGCCCGACCGTCGGCTTGATGCCGACCACCGAATTGGCGGCCGCCGGGCTGAGGATCGACCCGGAGGTCTCGGTGCCGATGGTGAAGGCGGCCAGCCCGGTCGCCGCCGCCACCGCCGACCCGGCGCTCGACCCGCTCGGGGTCTGGCTGACGTCGTACGGATTGAGTACCTGCCCGCCGAGCGAGCTGTACCCGCCGGGCATGCCGTCGGTCAGGTAGTTGGACATTTCGGTGAGGTTCGCCTTGGCCAGGATGACCGCACCGGCGGCGCGCAGCGCGGTGACCAGGGTCGCGTCGCCGGCCGGGAAGGAATGCTCCAGCGCCAGTGAACCGGCGGTGGTGGGCAGCCCGGCGACATCGATGTTGTCCTTGACGATGACCGGGATGCCGAGCAGTGGCGGATGCGGGCCGTCCGCCTGCAGCCGGGCGTCGGCGGCCGCGGCCTCGGTCAACGCGGTGGGGTTGGGCATCCGGATGGCGTTGAGCCGGTCGAGCGCCTCGATGCGGGCGAGGTAGGCCGCGGTCAGGGCCGCGCTGGTGAGCGGCCCGGAATCGAGCAGCCGACGCAGCTCGGCGACGGTGGCGGTCTCCAGGTCGATGTCCACGTGGCTCCAGTCGGTCGATGTCGGCGGCCCACTCTGTAGTGATCATGCAGAAAAGGTCCGGGACACGCCGTACGAAGTCGGCTTTTCCGCATGATCACCGAGGACGGGGGCGGCGGGGATGGGCGTTTTGGCAGAGCACGTACGGTAGACGGGTGCTGCTTTCCGAGCCCCACTGGCTGGCGCGTCGCGCCGCCCACGAGCAGCGGGTCGAGCCCTGGCTGGAGCCGCACCTGGCCCGTCGGCGCCGGCGTGAGGCGCATCCGGTCGAGGACTTTCTCTTCACCTACTACTCGTTCCGGCCGGCCCAGTTGCGCCGCTGGCATCCCGGGTTCGGCGTCGTACTGGCGGGCGAATCGGCTCGGCCGTACCTGCGAACGCGCGGCTACGGCGAGGTCGCGGACGGTGTGACAGCACGGGCCGAACGGCCGGAGTCGGTGCGCTGGATCCGTGATCTGCTGGCCGCCACGGCCGGCCGTCCGGCGTTCACCGGCTGCCTGGGGCTGCACGAGTGGGCCATGGTCTACCGCTCGGACGAGGTACGGCACGGCTCGTGGCCGCTGCGGCTCGGCGCGGCGGGGACCGACCGGGTCGTGGAGAGCAACCGCATCCGGTGCACCCACCACGACGCGTTCCGGTTCTTCACCGCGGACGCCGTCCCGCGCAACGCGCTGCAGCCGTCCCGCGACTCGCAGCTCGGGCTCGAGCAGCCGGGTTGCCTGCACGCCAACATGGATCTTTTCAAGTGGAGCTATAAGCTGACCCCGCTGATCCCGTCCGAGCTGGTGGCCGACTGTTTCGCTTTCGCCCAGGAAATCCGCGCGGTCGACATGCGCGCGTCGCCGTACGACCTATCCGCGCTGGGTTATGAGCCGATCGCCATCGAGACGGCAGCGGGGAAAGCCAGCTATATCGAGCTGCAGCGCGGATTCAGCGAGCGGGCCCAGGTGTTGCGTGCGGAGCTGATCCGGCACTGTGACGATGCATTGTCCGGCCGTGCATTGTCCGACGAGGAATTGTCCACAGTGGATTACATGCGGTGAGTGGTAAACGCCGGCCACGTCGGAAGTCCGCTCAGCATTCCGCGCCGACGCCGTTCACCGGGCTGGACAAGCGCGAGGAATGGCGCGGCGAGGTTTACGCGGTGCGTCCGTTGCGCGGCTCGTCCTCGACGAAGCCCTATCGCTGTCCGGGTTGCGAGCAGGAGATACAGCCCGGGACGCCGCACGTCGTGGTCTGGCCGTCCGGCGATTTCGAGGCGACCGAACGGCGGCACTGGCACACCGGATGTTGGAATGCCCGAGACCGACGCGCGCCCCGCCAGCGGCGCCACTTCTGAGGTGGAGACATGACAGAAATCCGCGCCAACACCGTATTGCCGGCCCGGCGCGAGATGATCACCCTGAATACCGCGGACGGGCTGGCGCTCATCGGCGAGCTGGCGCTGCCGGCCGACCGGGATCCGGTGGCCACCATGGTCTGCGTGCATCCGTTGCCGACGCACGGCGGAATGATGGACAGCCACCTATTCCGCAAGGCGGCCTACCGATTGCCGGCGCTGGCCGACCTGGCGGTGTTGCGGTTCAACACCCGTGGCACGGTCAGCGAGGCCGGTCGCAGTGAGGGGGCGTTCGGCGACGGGATCACCGAGCAGCACGATGTGGCCGCCGCGCTGGATTTCGTGGAATACCACGACCTGCCGGCGCCCTGGCTGGTTGGTTGGTCGTTCGGCACCGAATTGGTGCTGCGGTACGGCGCCGAGCCGGGTGTCGTCGGCGCCGTGCTCATTTCACCGCCGCTGCATCGGGCCACTGACGCCGATCTGGACCGGTGGGCGGGGTCCGGAAAGCCGGTGACCGCGATCGTGCCGGAATTCGACGACTACCTCCGTCCGGACGAGGCGAGGCAACAGTTCGCCCGGATTCCGCAGGCGGAACTGGTGCCGGTCACCGGGGCGAAACACCTGCTGGTGGGCTACACCGAGACGGTGCTCGACGAGGTGGTCAAGCGGCTCGCGCCGGCGTCCTATCCGCTGCCGCGGTCGTGGCCGGCCGCCACAACACCGGCAGGTTAGGAGTTCTGCGGCGCTACCGGTCTTGCTATCGACGTAGTCGCGGACTCTGCTGTTGCCTGCTCCGAGGCTGACGGCCGTGCATACCTTTTCTGCCAGCACGGTCTCCAGGGGATGCCCGGCCGGGCGCGGTCGCACGCGTAACAGCCATAGTTCAGTCCGCCATCAGTACGTCGAGCGCGGCACGCAAGGGGCCTGAGACACCGAGCGGGAGCGCGTAGTCCAGTAGGTCGGCCACCCGTGCGTGCGAGGTGGTGACGTATCGGCGTAGTGCCAGTAGTGCCGCCGTTTCTCCCATCTGGTTCCGCATCCGGAACATGTCCACAATGGTCCGCGGCGCGTTGTACACCCGTACGTACTCATCGTCCGCGGCCTCGACCTGCTGAATGCCGAACTCAAACGTTGCTACCTCGAACCGGTGTACCTGAGTCGGTGGGTAGTCGATCCTTGGTGGTCGGGCCGACCGGGGCACGGCGATATGCAGCGCATAAGGCACTTCGTCGGTCAGCTCGTGTACCACGAGTGCTGAAGTCAGGCACACAACCGCATGCGGAGCGCGGCGTCCGACCGTCAGCAGGTCCGGGTAGATCGGAGTCGGAGAATCGGCACGCCGGAACAGCCCGCGGGACAGCTCCACAAGTTCATCTGAGTCGCGCCATCGGTACAGATCGCGTGGATGAATGCCGGCGGCCCGTGCCTCGCCGGTGCCGCTTGATAGGGACTGGCGGGTTACCCCTCGCCGCGGTCCTGGCCGGCGGCGGTGTAAACCGCGTCGATCAGCTCGATGGTGGCCAGGCCCTCGGCGGCGCTGGACCGGATCGGCGTGCCGTCGGTGATCGCGGCGCAGAATTCGGCGATCTGCTTACGATGCCCGATGCCGTAGTAGGAAGTGCCCGGAGGTGGCTCGACGGTCAACTGGCCGCGCAGCGCGTCGGCCCGCTCCACCAATTCGGGGCTGCCGGAGCAGAAATGCAGCAGGCCGGGCTGGTCGATGTCGATGACCACGCTGCCCTCGGTGCCCGTGACCCCGATCCGGGTGCGCCATTCCACCGTGCCGGTCACCGTGATCGCATAGGTGGCGATCAGGCCGTTCGGCCCGCGCAGCAGGGCACCGATGGTGTCCTCGTTCTCCATTGCGTCGGCGAGCGCGAGCGCACCGGAGGCGGCGCCAGTGACGGTCAGGTCGCCACACAACAGCCGCAGCACATCGAACGAGTGGTAGCCCTGGTTGATCAGGGCCGAGCCGCCCTCGCCCGCTCTGGTGCCGTGCCAGTAGTCGGAGTAGTACGCCCGGGTCCGGTAGCTCTCCTGCACCACCGAGGCCTGGGTCAGCGTGCCCAGCAGACCCTCGGCGATCCAGCTCCGCACCGCCTCGACCACGGCGTCGTACCGGTGCTGCGAGATGACCGACAGCACCAGGCCCGACTCCTGCGCGAGCGCGACAACGGCCCGCGCATCGGAGACCTTGGTGGTGAACGGCTTCTCCACCAGTACGTGCTTTCCGGCCCGCAAGGCGCGCTCGGCCACGGCGGCGTGTTGCGCGTGGTCGACCGAGACGGTGACCGAGGCCAGCTCCGGGTCGGCCAGCACCTCGTCCAGATCGGCGCTGAACCGCGGAATGTCGTACTTCGCCGCGAACGCCTTAGCCACCGTCTCGTCGCGGTCGCAGGCCCACCGCAACTCGACATCCGGCAGCACGCCGAATCCGTCGGCGTGATTGGGGGCGATGCGTCCGCACCCGATGATGGCGTGCACCAGCTTGGTCATTTCCGCACCCGACTTTCTGCTAGTCCTGGCTACCGGCCAGTGACGCCTTCGCGTACGCGAGGTTGTCCCGGATCCGCTCTGCCTGCGGCAGTTCGGTGGAGAAGTCTTCGAACGTCACCCACTTGTCGTACCCGACCTGCCGCAGCGCCCGGAATAGGGCCGGCACGTCCACCAGCCCGGAGCGTAGCGACGCCGGCACCCCCTTCCATTCGGCGCTGCCGTCGGCTCGTTCCCCGCCCCGGTCCCAGCGGCCGCTCTTGAGGTGTACGTGGGCCAGGTGGTCGCCGAGGACCTCCAGGCCCAACCGGTAATCGGACCAGCCCTCGAAAACCATGTTGCCGGCATCGTGGATCACGCCCACGTGCGCCGGATCAAAACCGTCCACAAAGGACGCGGCCGCGTGCGGGCTCTGCACCGGAGTCCGGTGGTGGATCTCGACCAGGGCCCTGACGCCGTGCCGGGCTGCGAGGTCGGCGACGACGGCGTATTCGGTCCGCCGCTGCAGCCAGATCGCCCGGTAACTGTCCTTCGGGTCATACATCGGCAGGGTCACCCGCAGCTGCGGCACGCCGAGAGCGGCGGCGGCCCGCATCACCTGCTCGACGTCCTCTGGCGCGGTGCAACTGGCGTACGTGCCGAGCGACGGCATCTCCAGATTGTTGCCGCGCGCCGTTTCCGCGATCCTCTCAATGTCGTCGCTGAGCGAGGCAAACGGCCAGGTGCAGCGGTTTCCGGCCCAGAAGCCCGGCTCGGCCGACTCCTTCTGGTCGGTGATCCGCCATTCGATGCCGTCGTATCCCGCCGCGGCCAGCTCGGCCGCGGCCTCCTCGGGCGTCCACAGTGGAAGGCTGGCGGTGAAGACCGCGAATTTCACGCCGACGCCGTCAGCGAAACCGGCGCCCCGGTGCGGGCCGACTCGTAAATGCCCAACACCAGGCCGACCGAACGGCGTGCCTGCTCCAGCGTGACCAACGGCTTGCCGTCGGTGGCCAGCGCATTCAGGAAATCGCGGTACTGCTCGGCGTGGTCATTGCGGCGGGCGTCGGCGTCGATGACCTGCTCGGCCTGGTTGCCCGCGCCGGAGGCGCCGTAGTTCGACTCCTTCGTCGTCTCGTCCTTGACGTGGTAGTAGGTCAGCCGGTTGTTGTCGATGACGGCCGAGCCCTTGGCGCCGTGCACGTGCAGCCGGGTGGTGAGGCCCGGATAGGCCGCCGTCGTGCCGAGCACCGTGCCCACCGCGCCGGATTCGAATTTCACCGACGCGACCGCGACGTCCTCGACCTCGATGCGCTCGTGGGCGCGCAGCGCCGTGTAGGCGAAAACCTCGACCGGAGTGCCGAGCAGCCACACAAGCAGATCGACGGAGTGCACACCCTGATTCATCAGGGCGCCGCCGCCGTCGAGCTCCCAGGTGCCGCGCCACTCGCCGGAGTCGTAGTAGGGCTGCGACCGCCACCAGTTGATGGCCGCGCTGCCGGAGGTGATCTCGCCGAAGCGTCCCTCCGTGACCGCTTCGTGCACCAATTGCGAGGCACCGTCGAAACGGTGCTGGCTGATGCAGGCGACCTGCACACCGGCGGCGTCGCGCGCGGCGATCATCTTGTCGATTGCGGCGATGCTGACATCGGCCGGCTTCTCCACCACGACGTGCTTGCCGGCCGCGATGGCCTGTAACGCGACCTCGGCGTGCAGTCCGCTCGGCACGCAGACGCTGATCACGTCGATGTCGTCCCGGGCGAGCATCGCCTCGAGACTGTCGATCACCTCGACGCCGTATTCGGCCGCGACTTTTTCCGCCTTGTCGCGATCGGTGTCGGTCACGCCGACCAGCTGCGACGCGTCCGACGCGTCGCGCACCGCCCGTGCATGCGTCCCGCTGATGACCCCGCAGCCCACGATTCCAAATCTGATGGTCACGTACTCACTCTTCTCTCGAGTTGGTCGCTGTCTGGTCTTCACTGCTAGTTCCACTGCACGGCGGCGTCGGCGAGCAGCCCGGTAAGCGCTTTCGCGGCGGTGCTGAAAAGCTCCGGGCCACTGAATCCAATCATGCCTTCGGCCGGTCGGGAAAGGTGTGGCTCCAGAGACAGGACGCCGTCGAAGCCGGAATCCCGGAGCGCGGCGATAGTTTCGGGGATCTGTCCGTCACCCTGACCGGCCGGGAGGTTGCCGTCGCCGTTCCGGGCGCAGTCCTTGATCTGCAGGTGTACGAGATACGGCCGGATGATCGGGTAGGCGTCGGTGAATGGGGCGAGGCCTGCGTGTACGAAGTTGGCCGAGTCCCAGGTGGCGCGCAGCGCCGCCGAACCGACGCTGTCGAAGATGTCGACGCACCGCTCCGGGGTTTCGCCGTACACCTTCGTCTCGTTCTCCAACAGCAGTGTCACGCCGGCCCGCTCGGCTTCGCGGGCGAGGTGCGACATGCGGCGCAGGACCTCGTCCCGGTGTCGCGTGGGATCCTCGCCCGGCGGCAGGAAGAAGGAAAACACCCGGACGAACGGCGACCGCAGGATCTGGGCTGCGCGCAGCGACCGCTCCACCTTGGGCAACTCGTCCTCGAACGGGTCCGTGATCTTGCTCTTGCCGAGCGGCGAGCCGATACAGGTGACCGATACGCCGCGCCGGTCGAGTGTCGCCGCGGCATCGGTGAGCTGGTCGTCGGTCAGCGCCGCGACATTCGTGCCGCCGACGCTGCGAAACTCCAGATTCGCCATGCCGAGTTCGCCAAGCAGATCGCACTGCTCACCGAGATCGTCCGATATCTCGTCGGCGAATCCTGACAGTGTCCACATAGGAATTCCTTCCGGTCGCTCGTCAGCCCTTGACCCCGCCCGCGGTGAGCCCGCTGAGCAGGTAACGCTGGAACGTCATGTACAAAATCACCACGGGCAGCGCGCTGATGACCGAGGCGCCCATCAGCTGGCCGTAGAGGGGCAGGCCGCCGCCCTCGATCGACTGGTTGAAGACCTGAAGGCTGATCGCGACGGTGCGGCTGCCGGGATTGGTCAGCACGCTCGCGAAAAGCACGTCGTTCCAGCCGAGAAGGAATGAGAACACCAGCGCCACGACCAGTCCGGGCCAACACAGCGGCAGGGTGATCCGCCACATCGCGCCGAAGTGCGACGTGCCGTCGACCCGGGCGGCCTCCTCCAGGCTGCGCGGGATTTCCTGGATGTAGGTCAACATCACCCAGGTGGCAAAGGGAATGGCGAAGGTGAGATAGGTGATGATCAGGGTGATCCGCGACCCGATCACCAGCACCGACAGTGCGGTCTGCACCGAGGCGTAAACGGCGAACAGCGGCAGCAGCAGCATTGTCTGCGGCACCGCCTGCATGCCGATCAGCGAATACAGATAGGCGCGCCGGCCCACGAAGACGTAACGGGCAAGGAAGAAGCCGGCGCCCATGGCCAGCGCGGTCGCCGCCACGGCCGCTGTGCCCGCGGAAATAGCACTGTTGGCGATGCCTTTCGCCAGTCCGGTCGCCGACCACATTTTCACGTAGTTGTCGAAGGCGAACGACGACGGCCAGAGCTTGCCGGCGGTGACCTCGGCGTCCGGCGTCACCGACAGCAGGAGCATGTAGAGCACCGGCACCAGGGAGAGGACGAGCACCAGGGCGATGCCGCCGACCTGGACCGGGCGGGGGAGCAGGGCCTGCGGACTGCGCCGGCCACGGGATGCCATTACGCCTCACCTGCCGAAGCCCCGAGCTTCAGGGCGCGGAAATAGATGTACCCGGGGACGAGCATCACGACGAGCGTGATGATGGACATCGTCGCGCCGAGACCGAACCGGAAGATCTGGAACGAGGTGATGTAGACGTTCACCGGCAGGACCGTCACATCCGTCGGCGGTGGCGTCCCGAACATCACGTACGGGAGGGTGAAGTTGTTGAAGTGGTTGATCATCGACAACAACAGGCCGAGGCCCAGCACCCCACGCAGGTTGGGAATCGCGATGTGCCGGAGTTTCTGAATCCAATTGGTGCCGTCGACGTCCGCCGCCTCGTAGAGCTCGGTGGGGATCGTCTGCAGCCCGGCGAGCGCCAGAATGTAAATGAACGCCCAGGACGCCCAGACGTCGGTGATGACCAGCGCCCAGAACGAATGCCCGCCGAGCAGCCAATAGGTGTTGGCATTTCCAATTCCGACGTCGGACAAAACCCGGTGGGCCAGTCCCTTGTCGAGGAACATCAGCCGCCAGAGCAGCGCGGTGACGAAAGACGGCAGCACATAGGGGATCAGGTAGAGCGAGCGGACCAGACCGCGGCCACGGAACGGCGCATTGACGGTCAACGCGGCGAGCAGCCCGAGCGGCAGCGCGATAGCCGTGGTGAGGACCGAGAACGCCACGCTGATCCAGAGGGAATGCAGCGCACTGCTGCCCAGCGCCCCGCCGGTGATCGCCTCGGTGTAGTTGGCGATCCCCACAAACGGGGCCCCGAGCCACTGCCGCAGCGTGTACTGGTTGAGGTCGAGCAGGCTGACCCAGATCGCCAGTCCCAGCGGGACAATGACGATGAGTGCCAGCAGGATCGTGGTCGGGGCGAGCAGCCAGAACGGCCGCCGCTCGGTCCCGCCGCGGCGCCGTTTGCGGGCCGGTGGTTGAGCGGACGCGGCGTCCGGCTCCTGGTCCCGTACATCCATGGAAACCATCAGCGTGACTTACTCTCGGCTTTGCGCTGCTCGTCGAGCGCAGACTGCACCTGGGTGTTGATCTGACTGAGTCGCGACTTCAGCGCCGCGCGATCGAAACTGCCGCTGGTCAGCGACGGCAGGGTCTCCGCCACCGCCGTGCCCAAGGCGATCTGCAACGTGCCCCAGGCGCCGGTGAAGGTGGTGGGGACGGCATTCGGCTCGGCGGCCATGAAGGCCTTCAACCGCGGGTTCTGCTGGATCGCCTGCTGGGCCGCGGCCGCATTTCCGGGAATGTCGCCGAAGTACTTGGTGGCCAGCAACTGCTGGGCGGGATCGGTGAGGAATTTGATCAGCTGCAGGTCGATGCTGGTCTTGTCCGAGTACTGCGCGATCGCATAGTCCTGTCCGGACACGATGCTGGCAGCGGCCTTTCCGCCCGGCGGCAGTTTGGTCGCGCCGTACGGCACGGTCGGCATCGGGGCGTAGGCGTACTTTCCTTTCACCGCGGACGAGTCGAGCGTCGGTATCGTGCCGGCGCTGACCATCGTCTGCATGGCCGATTTCCCGGCGGCGAAGGCCGACAGGGCACTGGCGCCCTGCCAGCTCACCGAACTCGGATCGACGATCTTGTATTTGGTGTACCAGTCGAACCAGAAACTCGCGCCGTTCACCACCGGGTCAGAGCCCAGCAGCGCCTTGCTGCGGTCGTTGCTGATCAGCTCACCACCGGACTGCAGGGTGAACATCCAGATGTATTTCCACGGGTCGAATCCGTCGGACGGATCGACCGACGCGCCGTAGACGCCGTGCGCGGGATCGGTGAGCTTTTTCGCGTCGTCGACGAATTCGGTCCAGGTCTTCGGCGGCCCGGAGATGCCGGCCTTGCGGAACATCTCAGTGTTGTAGGCCATCACGTAGGGCTGCGTTGCGTACGGCACACCGATCTGCTGGTCCCGGCTCGGCCCGGACATGGCCAGCTGCTGCTGGATGTACCGGCCGCGGCCGCCCAGCTCCGTCCAGTCCTTTTCGGACAGTACGTGGAAAGCGCCGGTGGCATAGGCGGTCGGAATGAACGTGGTCCCGAGGGCGAAGACGTCGGGACCGGATCCGCTGATCACCGCTGACTGCAGCTGCTGCTGCTCGTCGCTGGAGCTGGAGAAGGTCTGGAACTGCACCTTGTAACCGGTGCGCTGCTGGAATTGCCGGCTGATCGTGCCGAAATACTGCTGTTGCTGCTTCAGATAGGACGCGTTCAAGCCGATGAGCACCTTGATGGTCCTGGTGTCGCCGCCGCCGACCTTCGTGCACGAGATGAGCGAGCACAGCAGCGCCAGCGTGGCCGTGACGGCGAGCATCAGGCGGCGTGCGCGGCGGTGTGTACCTCGTGACAAGGCCCCGGGGGCCATCATCGGCAATCGCTGTATCGGCAATCGCGCCAGAGGTTGCCTGGCGGGATCCACATTACTCAACTGCTCCCCACTTGCTTGCGTGTAGGCCAGTAGCGTCGAGCACTTTCGGCCGCGCCACCGAAACGTACTGTAGGCCGGCCCGAGATGCTTGGCAACCGTTTGCCAAAGTTGCCAAGCTCGTGCCGACGGGGTAGTGGCCGGGCCCGGACAGCCGCCTCGGAATGATTGGTTGACCGGTTGACCAATCGCCCAGGGACGCCTAGCGTCGGGCTCGCCTGCCCCCAGAACCGCTCGAAAGGTGCCGTCCGTTGGCTGACCAGCCGCACCAGTCGCACCAGTCGCACCAGTCGCACCAGTCGGAAGTGACCATTGATTGCTCGTCGCCGATCGGCCCGCTCGAGCGGATCTGGGCGAGCTTCGGCTACGACGAGCTGAACTGGACGGGAACGCCGCGGGGCAAACGCAATCTGGCCCGGTTGCGGGACGTGCTCGGCCCGGAGACGGCCGTACGAGCGCACAACATCTTCACCAGCGGCAACGGTCGCGCGGTCCCGCACTGGAGCAGCGGCAACGTCTATCACGAAGATGCCTCCGGTAGGCCGTTCTACGAGTGGGGCATCGTGGACGAGGCGTTCGACGCGTGGCTCGGAGTCGGGTTGCGGCCAATCGTCGAGCTGGGATTCTGCCCGTTCGCACTGACCCGCGAGTTGTCCGGTCCGGAGTTCCGGCCAATGCCATCGCTGTACGGCAGATACGAATCGGAGCTGTGGGCCTCGCCACCCAAGGACTACGCCAAGTGGGGCGATCTGGTGGCGGCGACGGGCCGGCATTTCGCCGAACGGTATGGCGAGACCGAGGTGTCCCGGTGGTACTGGGAGCTGTGGAACGAGCCGGATATCCAGTACTGGCAGGGCACGCTGGCCGAATATTGCGAGCTCTACGACGTGACGGTGGCAGCGTTGCGTTCCGTGCTGCCCGACGTGTTGGTCGGCGGGCCGGCCACCACCGGAAATGGTGCGGAATTCCTGCGCGGATTCCTCGAGCACTGCGCGACCGCGGGTACGCCGATCGATTTCGTCTCGTTCCACACCAAGGGTGCACCCGGCTTTCCCCGGCTCTATTCACCGGTGGGACCCACCGGCGCGACCGGCGCCGAGAAACAATCGCCCGGCAGCGCGAAAATGCTGTCCGAAGTGGAGACGAGCCTCGACGTTGTCCGGTCCCACCCGGCCCTGGCCGATGTGCCGGTGCTGGTCGACGAATGCGATCCGGGAGTGCCGGCGCACTACGGCGTGTTTGACAACCCGAACTACGGATTCCGCAATACCGCCTATTACCCCGTCTTCCAGCTTCAGATGACCAGGAAGCTGCTGGACCTGGACCAGGAGAATCGTCGCGGCATCACCCGCGCCACCGCCTGGACCTGGTATTTGGAGGGCGACCGGTATTTCGAGGGGACGCGCAGTTTCTTCACCGCCGGTGACGTGGCCGCCCCGGTTTTGGGCGGCTACCAGATGCTCGGCCGGCTGGGCGTACGTCGGCTGCCGGTCGAGGTGACCGGCTCTGGGCCCGGCGAGGTCGGCGGTCTCGCATCGGTCGACGACGACGGCCGGGTCGCGCTGATCGTCTGGCGGCACGACGACGACCAGTACGCCACGGGCACGGCTCTGGTGTCGGTGGCGCTGCGCAACCTGCCGACCGCGGACCGGCCCGTGAGGATCACCCAGCATCGACTCGACGCAGACCACAGCAATACGCATTCCCGCTGGCTGGCCGAAGGTGCGCCGCAGGACCCGACCGAGGATCAGTTGACGCGCATCCGGGGCGGCGAGGAAATGGCCGAGGATGCGCCGGCGCGGACCGAAAACAGCTGTCCGAACGAGCTGTCGTTCGCCTTTGAGCTGGGCATTCCCGGTGCAGTGCTGATCGAAATAGCACCCTGACCGAGAACCTGGTGGTGCCGGCGACCGTGACCACCATTCCGACGTACATTCGCTACACCAGGATGTGGGGAGTGGGACGTTGACGACTGACGGCACTTCGCTGGGCCGGCTCGATCTGGCCCGGCCGAGCCGGAGCGTCGAGGTCGCGCAGAGCCTGCTCGGCTACCTGCTCTCCGGTGAATTGCAGCCAGGCGACCGGATTCCCAGCGAACGCGGTCTGACCCAGATCCTCGGCGTCGGGCGCGGCGCGGTCCGCGAGGCGTTGAAGTCCCTGACGCTGCTCGGCCTCCTTGAGGTGCGGCAGGGAGACGGCACCTACCTGTCCAGCACCAATTCCAACCTGCTGCCCCAGATCGTCGAGTGGGGCATCATGCTGGGTGAGCAGCACGTTCTGGATCTCGTTGAGGCGCGGCAGGAAATCGAGATATCGCTGGCCGGGCTGGCGGCGGGGCGCCGCACCGATGCGGACGTGGCCGCGCTTTCGGCGGCGCTGCAGGCGATGTGCGATAGCGTGAACGACCGCGACGCCTATATCGAGGCGGACGTGAATTTCCACATGGTGCTGGCGACGATCAGCCGCAATTCGGTGCTGGCCGGCGTGCTCACCAGTATCCGGTCGCTGTTGCGGGTCTGGACGACGCGGGTGGTCACCGACCGGGCCAGCGTTCGGGACAGCCTCGCGTTGCATCCGCCGATCTTGGCGGCGATCCGGGACGGCGACGTCGAGGCCGCGCGCGCCGCGATGACCCAGCACATGAAACAGGCGGCCGCCCGACTGCGCAAGACCCTGCCCTGACCGCGATCCGACCTCGCACGGGCCTCGGCTGCCGCACCGTCCCCTCGCCCTCTCTCTCGATCGAAGTGCGCTTTACCCGGTGGTGAATCGATTCAAGGCGGGGTAAAGCACACTTCGATCGGAGGTGGTCGGCGGGGGATCGCGGGTAAAGCGCACTTCGATCGGAGGTGGTCGGCGGGCCGACCGAGACGAGAGGGTCGGAAACACGCTCACCCTCATGATCGACATCGGCTCAGTGTCGCTATAGCGACCTCAGCTCGATGTCGATCATGAGGGATGGGCGGGTCAGATCAGGCGCGCTTCAATCGCAGCGTCACGATCTGGAACGGCCGCACCGCGAGCGAAACCGCGTTGCCGTCCAGCTCGGCGTCGGCGACCGGCCGCTCCAGCAGGTCAACCACGCCGGCCGAAGCCACCGGGAAGCCCGCGGTCACGGTGCCGGCCGCCCGGCCGCCGTGCGCCTCGTACAGCCGCACGATCACGTCGCCGGAGCGGTCGTCGGCCAGCTTGACCGCCTCGACGATGATCGCCGGGTTGTCCACCGCCACCAGCGGGGCCGGAGCCGCGCTCGTACGGAGAGTCCGCAGCGGGAGGTTCAGCGCGTAGCCCTCAGCGATGGCGTCGCTGATCTCCGCGCCGGGCCGGATTGCGTACGTGAAGTGGTGCTGGTCGCGGTCCGCCGTCGGGTCGGGCATCGCCGGCGCGCGCAGCAGGGTGAGCCGCACCGTCGTCGTCGTCCCGCCGTCGGACCGGGTGGTGCGGCTGACGTCGTGGCCGTACTTCGCATCGTTCACGATCGCCACGCCGTAACCGGGCTCGCCGACGTGCACCCAGCGGTGGTTGAAGATCTCGAACTTCGCGTGTTCCCAACTGGTGTTGGTGTGCGTCGGCCGGTGCACGTGTCCGAACTGGATCTCGGCGGACTCCTGCTCGGCGTGCACGTCGATCGGGAAGGCCGCCTTGAGCACCTTCTCCGACTCCTGCCAGTCGACATCGGTCTCGATGTCGAGCCGGGCCGAACCGGCGCGCAGGATCAGCTTCTGGGTCAGCTGCGACGAGCCGAACGACCGCTTCACCGAGATCGCGCCGTAGAGCGGGCCGTTCTCGGTCACCTCGACGGAGTCGGCCTCGGTGAGGTCGGTCCAGGTGTTGAAGTAGTGCCGGTCGATATCCCAGGCGTCCCAGTGGTTCGGGTGGTCCGGGTGCAGCTGGAGCAGGTTGCCGATGGCTCCCGGCGCCAGCACCTCGCGGTCGGCGACCAGGTCGCGGACCGAGGTCACCAGGCCGTTGTCGTCGACGCTGACCCGCAGCAGCCCGTTGTCCAGGGTGTGCGCGTCGACCATCACCGGGGCCTGGTCGGTGGGCAGGTCCGGCGCGGCCGCACCCACCCCGAGGGCCGGGGCGCTGGCCCAGGCCGCGACCGAACCGTCGGACAGCTTCTGCGTCACCTCGGCGGTGGCGGCCAACTCCAGCGGAACGGCCACCACCTCGTTGCGCGGCAGCGGTCCGGCATTCAGTACGCCGATCCCGCCGTCGCCGCCGAACGGACCCGACGCGCGGTCGATGACCTCCTCGAGGGCGCCGAGCACCTCCTCGTACTGCTCGCGGGTCTCGCGGTGCACCCAGCCGATGGAGCTGCCGGGCAGGATGTCGTGGAACTGGTTGAGAAGCACGTCCTTCCACAGCCGGTCGAGCTCGTCGTACGGGTAGTCGGCGCCCGTGGAAACCGCGGCCTGGGTCGCCCAGAGCTCGGCCTCGCGCAGCGCGTGCTCGCTCTTGCGGTTGCCGGCCTTGGTCTTGGCCTGGGTGGTGAAGGTGCCGCGGTGCAGCTCCAGGTAGAGCTCGCCGGACCACACCGGGGCGTCCTCGTACTCGGCCCGGGCCTTGCGGAAGAACTCGTCCGGGTGCTCGATGACCACGGTCGGGGAGCCCTCGAGGTCCCGCATCCGGCGGGCCCGCTCCAGCATTTCGCGGGTCGGGCCACCGCCGCCGTCGCCGTAACCGAACGGCGCCAGCGAGGTCGTGCCGACGCCCTTCTCGGCGTAGTTGCGCTGGGCCCGGAACATCTCGGCCGGGGACAGCATCGAGTTGTAGGTGTCCATCGGCGGGAAGTGAGTGAAGATCCGGCTGCCGTCGATGCCCTCCCACCAGAGGGTGTGGTGCGGGAAGGTGTTGGTCTGGTTCCAGGAGATCTTCTGGGTGAGGAACCACTCCACGCCGGCCAGCTTCGCCAGCTGCGGGAAGGCCGCGGTGTAACCGAATGAGTCCGGCAACCAGATGCCCTTGGTCTCCACATCGAGCTCTTCGGAGAAGAACCGCTTGCCGTGGATCAGCTGCCGGGCCATGGCCTCGCCGCCCGGCAGGTTGCCGTCCGGCTCGATCCACTGGCTGCCGACCGGCGCCCAGTTGCCGTCCGCGATCGACTCCTTGATGCGGTCCCAGATCTCCGGGTAGAGCTCCTTGACCCAGGCGTACTGCTGCGCCTGGGAGCAGGCGAAGACCAGCTCGGGGTATTCCTTGGCCAACAGCGTGACGTTGGCGAAGGTACGGCCGATCTTGCGCTTGGTCTCCCGGATCGGCCACAGCCAGGCGGTGTCGATATGCGCGTGTCCGGCGGCGGAGACCTTGTGCGCGCTGGCGTACGCCGGCTTGGCCAGCACCTCGGCCAGCTGCTCGCGGCCGGCGGCCGCGGTGCCCGCGACGTCGTGCAGGTCAAGGGTGTCGAGCATCCGCTCCAGCGCGCGCAGGATCTCGTGCCGGCGCGGCAGGTCCAGCGGCAACTCCAGCATGACGCCCTCGAGCACCTCGATGTCGAGCGCGAGGTGGAAGACGGTCTCGTCCAGGACGGCCACATCGGCGCTGGCGAAGGTGAAGAGCGGGTTGTGGTGCGCCGTGGTGATGTCGCTGACGTTGGAGGCGGTGTAGCCGTCCATGATGCCCGGGTTGGCGGCGGCCTCGAGCAGCAGATCGACCCGTTCCCCGCCGCCGGCCGGTGCGCCGATCGGCACGTACCGGTTCATCGGGTGGATCGCCTTGATCGGCGAACCCTCCGGCGTGTAGGCCATCGCCTCGCTGGAGAAGCCGGTGCCGCCGCCGAATCCGATGTCGAAGACGGCCTCGACCTTGCGGCCGGCCCAGTCCGCAGGCACCTCGCCGGTGATCTTGAACCAGGTCGTCGACCACGGCGGGCCCCAGAGGGTGCCCAGCTCGAACGGCTCGTACGTCGCGGCCAGCGCCTCGGCGACCGGCACCGGCTCGCCGGGCACATGCCAGGCCTCGACCGACAACGGCGCGCGGGCCGAATAGATCGCGGGCTTGATCCATTGTTCAACGGCCCGCTTGAGCCGGCCCTCGACGAGCTGACGATCGTCGTGCACGAGGCAGTCCTTCCGGGGATTGTCGGGCCGCAACGACGTGCGGCCGGTATGGTCTCGCGCCCGACCATACCTCTAGCCAGGCGCATGACAACGTAGTCATACCGTTCCCAGAGGGTCAAGACCGGCAGGGGTGTTCTGCGCTACGCCCGCGACCGCCCGATCCGTCGGCCGCGGCCGCCTCAGTCCGAGCGGCGGCGCTGCAGAGTGAACGACTCGAACAGGTGCAGTTCGCCGTCCGGCTTGCCGACATTGAAGTAGTTCACGTGCATTTTCGTCGTTGAGCCGGGCCCGCGGCCGGGATCCACTGTGAACGCCGCGAAACCGTACGGATGCTCCATGTCACGGACCGCCTGCCACGGCGTCTGCTCGTAGACATAAACGGCGGGTCGTTTTCCGTCCGCACCGGGCGCGCCGACGCTCGTGATCACCTTTGCCTTGTTTGCCGGGAAGAATTCTTCATTGGTCGTTCCGGAGACGCCGCCGCCGCCGAGGACCATGTGCGTCGTGCCCTTTTCGGAGTTGATTTCCCGGATATTCGACGACGACGGCTTCGGTGTCAGGGTTTCGCTACCGGCGACCACTCCGCGGACCGGGAGGGTGCGTTCGTAGTCGTGCTCGTGTCCACATAGGACAAGATCGACCTCGTACTTGTCGAAAAGCGGACCCCAGGCCTCGCGGATGCCCAGGTCGCAGCCATTGGCGTCCGTCGAGCTGAGCATCACCTGGTGCATGCAGACGACGACCCAGTCGATCTCCCGGGACGCGCGGGCCCACCGGAGTTCTTTTTCCAGCCAGGCGCGCTGCCGGCCGCCGCTGTAGCCGCGAATGTAGATGTCGCCACCGTCCTGCAGGGCCACCTCGTCGTTCTGCAACGAGATCACCCGAACCGAGCCGGCCGTGAACGAATACCAGAGACCGGCGAGCTCGGGGTCGGTTTCGGTGCTGGGAAGGGTGAAATAGGCCTGATATGCGGAAAGGCCGATCGCGCCATTCTGCTTTTCGATCTCGTGATTGCCGGCCGCCGGCATCCACGGCCGAAATCGGGCCGACCGGGTGTTGTTGGCGAAGAAACTGTTCCACGTCCGGACCCGGTCGGGATCGAGGTTGGCATAACACAGGTCGCCATTGAGCAGGTGGAAGAGTGGATTGACCTTCTCCACGCCGGTCACCACGTCCACCGAGGCCGGGGTGGCATTGGCATTGAGTACGGGGGAGTAGCCGCCCTTGCCGTCCGGCTGCCAGGTCACGTTGGGCACGGACTGGTCGCCGAAGCTGGTGAACGTCAGCGGTGCCCGCCCGCGCGGCGCGGTGTGGAAGGTGCCGGCGTCCGGCCGGGCGCCGTCGTGCTGGACCGCGTAGATGTAGTCCGCATCCGGTCGCAGTCCGGGCATCGCGGCGTGGTGCACGTAGACCTCGCGGCCCGAGACGCCGTCGATGTAGGTCCGGGTCTGCGCCTGTGCCGTGGCGCCGAATCCGCCGGCCGCGCTGCCGTAGACGACCCGCGGTCGGCGGACCGAGCCGTCGGTGATCCAGGAGGCCACCATCTCCCGGCTCGGATCCGCGCCGAAGGTGAGATGCAGACCCTCGACCGGCGGCACATTCGACCGGCTGCCGGCGATCAGGAGTTGCGGCGAGGCGGCGCCGGCGGCCTGCTGGCCGATGATCGGGGTCACCGCCGCCGCCGTACCCAGGGCCTTCAGGGCCGACCGCCGGCTGAGGCCGGACCCGGTGCTGTCGCTCATGCATCCTCCGCTGCTACGCCGTCAGGAGACGAAACCCAGCAGAACGTAGGCCGCCCGGACCGCGGCCAGGTGAACGGAAGGTGACCGGACACCGCCCGGTCAGGGGCGAATCACGGGCAATCGGGTAGGACGTTCGAGATAGCCCGAATCCGGCGGCGCGAAGCCGAATCGGGCGTACAAGCCGTGCGCATCGGCGGTGTGCAGCATCCACCGCAGATCATGACCCGGACCGTCCTCGACCATCACCCTGACCAATTCCACACCAAGCCCGCGGCCGCGGAATTCCGGCAGCACGAAGACATCGGCGAGATAGGCCAGGGCCACGCCGTCGGAGACGGCCCGGGCGAAACCGATCGTCCGGTCCGCCGAGTAGACCCCGACGACCCGCCAGGCCGAGGCCAGTTGCCGGTCGAACATCTCGCGGGTCCGGTTCTTGGCCCAGTACGCCGTGTCGGCCAGGAAATGCCAGACAGCGTCGCGATCGAGCCGTCCGAGATCGTCGTCGAAGTCGCAGTCGTCATAGCTTGTCCGCACCCAGCCGAGCCTAGTGTCGCGCTGGTCACGTCCGCGCGGGCGGCCGCCGGCAATAGGGTTGAGAGATGGACTAATGACCCGGCGGAGCCGTTGTCGCTCCGTTCCCCGCTCTGTCCGGCGGGTCGCCGGACGAAAGGTGCTTCATGACTGACATGCGCTACACGACGTTGGGCGACTCCGGACTACGCGTCTCGGTGGTCGGCATCGGCTGCAACAACTTCGGCCGGCCCGGCAGCCGCACCGAGGAGTTGGCCGGCACCAGAGCCGTCGTCGATGCCGCCATCGACGCAGGCATCACCCTGTTCGACACCGCCGACGTCTATGGCGGGCACGGCAAGTCGGAGGAACTGTTCGGCGAGGCGCTCGCCGGCCGGCACGGCGACGTGGTTGTCGCCACCAAGTTCGGTGGCGGGATGGGCGGCGTCAACGGACCGGACTGGGAGGCCCGTGGCTCCCGCCGCTACATCCGGCGGGCCGTGGAATCCTCGTTGCGCCGGCTGCGCGCCGAGCACATCGACCTGTACCAGTACCACATGCGCGACCAGGTGACGCCGATCGAGGAGACCCTCGCCGCCCTCACCGAACTGGTCGATGAGGGCAAGGTGCGCTACATCGGTTCGTCGAACTTCTCCGGCTGGCACGTCGTGGAGGCCGACTTCCTGGCCCGTTCGGCCAACTCGGCCCGATTCATCAGTGCGCAGAACCACTACAGCCTGCTCGAGCGCGGCGCCGAGAAGGAGTTGGCGCCGGCCTGCGAGTCGTACGGCGTCGGCATCCTGCCGTACTTCCCGCTGGCGAACGGGCTGCTCACCGGCAAGTACACCCGCGGTGCGGCGGCGCCGGAGGGCACCCGGCTCGCGCAGCGCGAACAGGTCCTGCAGAACGCCGATTGGGACGCGGTTGAGGGACTTGCCGCGCTCGCCGAGAAGCGGGACGTCAGCCTGCTGCACGTCGCCATCGGCGGTCTGGCCGCGCAGCCGGCCGTCTCCTCGGTGATCGCCGGTGCCACCAGCCCGGAGCAGGTGGTGGCGAACGCCGAGGCCGGTCTCTGGGAGCCGAGCGTCGACGACTTGGCCGACATCGACGCCATCACGTCCGGGAAGCAGTCCTGATCCGGCGTCGCCGCTGATCCCTGGTGGCAGATCTCGAACAGCAGACACAGTAGAGGCCGGATGCCCTGTGGCATCCGGCCTCTACTGTGCTCTGGCGAGCGGCTGTTCTAGCGCGAACTCGTCGGTGCGGCCGTCGGGCGCTTGCCCGCCGGAGCCGGCCGGCCACCCTGCTTCGCCTGTGGCTGAGCAGTTTCGGAGTCACCGGCCGCCTCGTCGGCGGACTTGCCCGGCAGCTCGCCGTCCCGCCAGCGGACACCCTGCCAGCCGTGGTTCTCCGGCCAGCCCTTGCCACTGTTCTTGTCGTCGTCGTCGGACTTGTCGGCGTTGTCCGCCTCGGCCTGGTTGGCCGCCTCGATCTCTTCGTCGCTGATGCCGGCCTGCGCGGGAAGCGTGGCCAACACGTCGCGCATGGCGCCGAGCTGGGTGAGCACCCGGGCCCGCACCGACGTGAGCTCGTCGACCCGCGACTGCGCCTCGTCGAGAATGCGCTGTGCGCTGCTGCTCGCACTGGCGATCCGCTGCTCCGCCTCGGCGACCGCATTGCGATGACGCTCGTCGTCGACCTTCGCCTCTTCGGCGCGCCGCTCACGCAGCATGATCTCGAAATCCTCGAGCGACTGGCGCTGTTCGGTCTCGATCGCCGCCCGCACCTCCTGCACGTGCTGGTCGGCCTCGGCGCGCACGTCGTGCGCGTGCTGGTCGGCCTCGGCGCGCAGCGTACGAGCCTCCTGCTCGGCCTTGGCGCGAACCGCACGGGCGTGCTGGTCGGCCTCCGAACGCAGCGTCCGGGTCTCCTGCTCGGCGTCCGCGCGGACGGTCCGGGAGTCCTGCTCGGCTTCGCGCAGCATCGCGGTGGCGCGCTCTTCGGCGGCGCCGGCCTGTTGCTTGGCCTCGGTGACCAGCTTGGTCGCGCGCTGCTCGGCCTCGCGGGTCAGTGCGGTGGAACGCTGCTCGGATGTCGTGAGGGTCGCCGCGGCCTGCTGCTTGGCGTCGGCCACCAGCTTGGAGGACCGCTGCTCGGCGGTGGTGACGGTGTTGGCCGCGCGCTGATTGGCGTCGGCAATCAGTTTCGATCCGCGCCGCTCGGCCTCGGACTGCCGTTGCCGCAGCTCCTGCTGCTGCCGGGCCAATTCGGCCCGCTGCTTCGCGGTGTCCTCATGCGCCTTGCGCCGGATGTCTTCGGCCTCGTCCTCGGCCAGTTTGAGCATCCCGGCAATGCGCTCACCCATGGTGTCGAACGTCGGCGCGCTCGCCTTGTCCAACCGGGCACGCAGTGCCTGGATCTCACTGTGATGCGACGCCACCTGGCTACCGAGCTCGGCGCTCCGTGCGGTGGCCGAATCACGGTCTGCGGCCGCGATCCGCATCTCGGCTTCAAGCCGTTCGAGGTGCTCATCGACCTGCGCGCGGTCGTAGCCGCGTAGCACGACATTGAATGCCGCGGTCGGGTCACCCATGTTGGGGACATTGTCCTGCTGCTGGGGGTCCATGCTCGCCATGGACGGAAAGGCTACCCCTAGCGGCGCAACACTCACAGCCGGTAGCGCGAACGTGAAAAAAGTGGCCTTGAGCACGCCGGAAAATGGCGCAAATATCCGACTCTAATGCACTAATGGCGACGTCAATTCGAAAAATTGGAGCCATCTGCCGGCTGCACCAGCTCCACCAGGACCCCTCCCGCATCCTTCGGATGGACGAAGTTCACCCGGGACCCGGCGGTGCCTTGCCGCGGCTCGTCCCAGAGCACCCGCAACCCACTCGTCCGCAGGCTCGCCGCGGCGGCCTCGACGTCGTCCACGGTGTACGCGATCTGCTGAATCCCAGGTCCGTGCCGGTTCAGGAACGAGCCGATCGGTGAGTCCTCGCGCAGCGGCGCGAGGAGCTGCAATTGCGTCTCGCCGGTGCCGACCGCGAGCATCACCTCGCGTACGCCCTGCTCCTCGTTCGTCTCGGTGTGCACCGGCACCAGTCCGAACACCCGGCCGTAGAAGTCCAGGGCCGCGTCGAGGTCGGCGACGGCGATGCCGACGTGGTCGATCCGGCGGAACAGGTCGGGTTGGGACGTCGGTCGCTCCATGGAGCCGCTCCAGCTCGGTATCGTGACGGGACAGGTGCCGACCAGTGCTCACAGTGCGCGGACCGGCACCCCGACGACTATGCCCGACGGCTTACGCCCGACGGCGCGGTGTGACCCGACGCGCCCACGGCGTCCAGGAGGAGGCAATCGTGACCGGTTCAGTGATCGTCAGCGGCGCCCGTACCCCGATCGGCCGACTGCTCGGCTCGCTCGCGGGATTCTCCGCCAGCCAGCTCGGCGGCATCGCAGTGAAGGCCGCGCTGGAACGGGCCGGACTCACCGGCGACCAGATCGGGTACGTCATCCTCGGCCAGGTCCTGCAGGCCGGTGCCGGGCAGGGCCCGGCCCGCCAGGCCGCGGTCGCCGGCGGCATCCCGATGTCGGTTCCGTCGATCACCATCAACAAGCTGTGCCTGTCCGGGCTGGACGCGATCGCGCTGGCCGACCAGCTGATCCGGCTCGGCGAGTTCGACATCGTTGTGGCCGGCGGCATGGAGTCGATGACCGGCGCGCCGCACCTGCTGCCGAAATCGCGGTCCGGCTTCAAGTACGGGTCGATCGAGATGCTCGACGCGATGGCCTACGACGGGCTTACCGACGCGTTCGACCAGATCCCGATGGGTGAGTCCACCGAGCGGCACAACACCCGGCTCGGCATCGCCCGCGCCGAGCAGGACGAGTTCGCCGCGCGGTCCCACCAGCGGGCCGCCGCCGCGCAGAAGAACGGGCTGTTCGACGAGGAGATCGTGCCGGTGCAGATCCCGCAGCGCCGCGGCGACCCGGTCGAATTCTCGGTGGACGAAGGGGTCCGGGCCGACACGACCACCGAGTCGCTGGCCCGGCTGCGGCCGGCGTTCGCCAAGGACGGCACGATCACGCCCGGCTCGTCGTCGCAGATTTCCGATGGCGCGTGCGCGGTCGTGGTGGCCAGCGCGGCCAAGGCGGCCGAATTGGGGCTGACCCCGCTGGCCGAGATCGGTGCGCACGGCAACGTCGCGGGTCCGGACAATTCGCTGCAGTCCCAGCCGGCCAACGCGATCCAGCACGCGCTGCGCAAGGAGGGGCTCACGGTCGCCGACCTCGACCTCATCGAAATCAACGAGGCGTTCGCGTCGGTCGGCCTGCATTCGACCCGGGAACTCGGTGCCGACCCGGCCAAGGTCAATGTGGACGGTGGCGCCATCGCGCTGGGCCACCCGATCGGGATGAGCGGGGCCCGGATCGCGCTGCACCTGATCCACGCGCTGCGCCGGCAGGGCGGCGGCATCGGCGCGGCCGGCCTGTGCGGTGGCGGCGGTCAGGGTGACGCGCTGGTGTTGCGGGTACCTTCCGCCGGGTGACGGTTGCGGAGCTGGTCGGCCGGGCCCGGGACGGCAGTGCGCGGGCGGTCGCTCGGCTGATCAGCCTGGTCGAGGACGAAAGCCCGCTGCTGCCGTCGGTGGCAGCAGCGCTTGCCCCGTACGCCGGCGGCGCCCGCGTGATCGGCCTGACCGGGGCGCCGGGCGTGGGCAAATCCACCTGCACGGCCGCCCTGGTGACCGCTCTGCGCCAGCGCGACCAGCGGGTCGGCGTACTCGCGGTCGACCCGTCCTCGCCGTTCTCCGGTGGCGCGCTGCTCGGCGACCGGGTCCGGATGCAGGAGCACGCCACCGATCCCGGCGTCTACATCCGCTCGATGGCCTCGCGCGGGCACCTCGGTGGTTTGGCCTGGGCGACACCGCAGGCTTTGCGCGTGCTGGATGCGGCCGGGTACAACGTGATCCTGATCGAGACGGTGGGGGTCGGGCAGGCCGAGGTCGATGTCGCGTCGGCGGCCGACACCACGCTGGTGCTGATGGCGCCCGGGATGGGCGATGCGATCCAGGCCGCGAAGGCCGGGATCGCCGAGGTGGCGGACGTTTTCGTCGTCAACAAGGCCGATCACGACGGTGCCGCCGCGGCGGTGCGGGACCTGCGATCGATGCTGTCGCTCGGCGGCCGGCACTCCGAGCCGGGAGCCTGGCGACCGCCGATCGTCTCGGCTGTCGCCTCCCGGGGCGAGGGAATCGAGGAGATCCTGGACGCGGTCGACCGGCACGTGTCCTGGTTGGACAGTAGCGGCGAACTCCTCCGCCGCCGGCAGGCTCGGGCCGCCGGGGAGATCGAGGCGATCGCGCTCACCGAGTTGCGAACGCAGATCGGCGACCTCCGGGGGCGAGCCGCGCTGCAGACGCTGGCCGAACGGGTGGTGGCCGGGAAGACCGACCCGTACGCCGCGGCCGGGGAACTGGTCTCGAGCATCAAACTTCCGTGATCATGCGGCTATTTAGCCGCGAATCGCCGACGAAATTGCCTCATGATCACGGGGTGGTGGGGGTAACGGTGAACGGGTTGTGGCAGCCGCCGGCCAGGGCGCGGGCGGCGAGTCCGGAACCGGCCAGTACGGCGACCGCGGCCACTCCGGCCGTCATCGTCCATCGTGCACCACCTTCGTGCTGGTCATTTCCTGTTCCAAGCGGCGTCGGCCGGCGGCCAGGCGCGTTTTCACGGTTCCGACCGGGATGCCGTGTTCCTGCGAAATCGCATCCACCGAAAGGTCGGCGAAGTAATGCAGCACGAGCACCTGCTGTTGGCCAACCGGAAGTCGCATCAACGCATCGCCGATATCGCTGGATCCGATTTCCTCGCTGGCCGTCGATTCCGGGTGCCGGACCGAGCTCAGGCGCCCCCATAAATTCAGCGAGCGCAGCATTCTTCGGCGCGAATCGATGGTCAGTCGCATCGCGACCCGGCGTACCCATGCCTCGGGCAGGTCGTATCCGCCAATGGAATTCCAGCGGGCGAGGACCCGGGAAAATGTCTCCTGGGCAATGTCTTCCCGCCTCGGTGCGATCGCCCGTCAAGAATTCCGGCTGCCCGAACCACAATGGCGGCGCGTCGATGCTGGCGTTCAGAGTCGACCGGAATGAAGCACGCAGCTAACACGTCTGAGCGGCCTCGCCGGATCGTTTTTCGCGGTAACGATTTCGTCACAGAGTGCGTGGCTGGCTACCTGCCCGGGTGATCGGCGATGATGTGGCCATGCGCTTCGTCTTCACGCCGCCGGCACAGGCAGCAACCGGTCTGCTCTCTCTGCCGTGGGACATTCCACTCGAGGACTGGGCCGATCAGCGGCTGGTGGAGATGCGCCAGCGCGGCATCTCCCGGCACATCGTCCGGTTCGTCGCCGAGGGCGGTGAGATCTACGCGCTGAAGGAGATCAGCGAGAACCTGGCCCGCCGCGAATACCGGCTGCTGCGCGAGCTCACCGATCTGCAGGTGCCGGCCGTGGAGGTGCTCGGTGTCGCCGTCGACCGGGCCAACGACCTCGACGCGATCCTGGTGACCAGATTCCTGGAGTACTCGGTGTCCTACCGGGCGCTGTTCTCCAACCTGCGCGGCGACGGGCAGGTGGACAAGCTGATGGACTCGATGGTCGAGCTGCTCGTCCGGCTGCACCTGGCCGGGTTCTTCTGGGGCGACTGCTCGCTGTCCAACACCCTGTTCCGGATGGACGCCGGCGCACTGGCGGCGTATCTGGTCGATGCCGAGACGGCCGAGCTGCACCAGAGCCTGTCCGACGGGCAGCGCCAGTACGACGTGGAGCTGGCTCGGGAACGCGTTGGTGGTGAGTTGTTCGACCTCGACGCCGGCGGCCTGCTGCCCCAGACGGTGGAGCCCATCGAATTCGCCGATGAGCTGCTCCGCCGCTACGAGGCGCTGTGGGAAGAGCTGACCCGCGAAGAGGTGCTGCGCAGTGACGAGCAGCGCTACCGGATCTCCGAGCGGCTGCGCAAGCTCGAGGAACTCGGCTTCGACGTCGATGAGGTCGAGTTGATCAGCGCCGGCGATGGCAACAAGCTGCGGTTGAAGACCCGGGTCGCCGAGCCCGGACACTATCGGCGGATGCTGCTGGCCCGTACCGGCCTGGACGTCCAGGAGAATCAGGCCCGCCGGCTGTGGGGGGACATGGCCAGCTTCCGGGGATACCTGGAGCAGAAGGAGGGTCACCCGATCCCCGAGACGCTCGCGGCTAACCGGTGGCTGACCGAGGTCTACGACCCGATCATCGACGCGATCCCGGAGGGTCTACGTGGCCGGCTCGACCCGGCCGAGGTGTTCCACGAGATCCTGGAGCACCGCTGGTTCCTGTCGGAGACCGCCGGCCACGATGTCGGCACCACCGCTGCCGCCCGGTCCTATTTCGGTAGCGTGTTGCCGGCCGTTCCCGAACAGCTGACCGCCGGCGACGCGTCCACCGCGCTGCCCGTCATCGACGCCGAGATCTCCCGCTGAACGCCGCCGCCCTCGCTGCCGGGTGACGTCCCCCCACCGACGCGGACGTCGGCCTGCGCCACCCGGCAGCTGTCTGTCCCCCTAGGGCGATGCCGTACTGGTCAGCGGCGTTTCAGAGGCCGGAGTGTGGCTGTCCGGGCCTTGGGTGGTCGGCCCATTGGTCGGTTGGGCCGTGCTCGTCGGGTCGGTGCTGGGCTCGGTGGTCGGTGGCGCTGTCGGGGAGGCCGGCGGCGTCTGACCCTCGACCCAGGTCACCGTCGTCGTGGCACCGGCGCTGACGTGATACGTCTGCTCGTCGTACGCGCCACGCAGGGTGTAGTCGCCGGTCGGCAGGCCGGTGAACGAGTAGCTGCCGGACGCGTCGGCGGTCATCGTGTAGCACGGCGTGGAGGTGGCGTCGCAGTACAGGGCCGGCGAGGTGCTGCCGGGGATCGGCTGCCCGGACGCGTCCGTGACGGTGACGGTCAACGTGCCGCCGGCGTTCATCACGGTGGTCGACGGGGTGGAACTGGCCGAGGCGGGAGCGCAGGACACCGAGGCGTCCGAGCCCTTCACGTACGTATAGGCGTAGTTGTGCCGGCTGGACGCGCCGGCCGGGTTGGCCCGGGCGAAACCGCCGGTGGCCAGCAGGACCGGAGAACTGGTGCACGGAATCTGGAAGCTGCCATCGGCGCTGGTGGTGGCCACCAGGACCTGCTTGCCGCCCTGGTCGACGTACACCCCGATCTCCGACAGCGGCTGGCCGGACGAGTCGACCGCCTTGCCGCGGTAGACCACCTGGTTGGCCCCGGACTGGTGCGTCGACGTGCTCGGCTTGCTGGACTTCGGAGTGTTGCCGCCCGACCCGGCCGATCCGCTCGCCGTGCTGCCCTGGCCGGGGCGGGTCGGCGTCCCGGACACGCCCGGCCCGCTGGTGGGATGGGCCGGCGACTGGGTGGTGGTGCGGCCGGACTGATCGCCCGAGCCGTCCGTGTTGCCGGCCGGCGACGAGCCGGCCAGTTGTGAACTGGCGTCGGGTCCGGCGGTCAGCGACATGGCGCCGGCGACGCCGCCGGCGGTGACCACCACCAGAGCGGCCGCGGCCATGATGGCACTGCGCTGCCGGCGCTTGCGGGCCCGGCGCAGAGTGTCCTCGAAGCGCCCGGGTCTGGGGTACAGCGGTGCGGGATCGCGCCGCGGTAGGTCGTTCACTGTTGCTCCTCGATGTCGCTCAGGAGGCGGGCGCGACCCTCGGACAGAGCCCGTTTGATCGTCCCAACCGGCCGATGCAGCGCCTTGGCGATCTCGGCCACGGGCAGATCGGCGTAGTAGTGCAGCAGCACCGGGCGACGGAGCCGCTCTGGCAGCCGCATCACCAGATCACGCAGCCAGGGATCGACCGGCTGTGTGGTGCTGTCCTCTTTGCTCGGCCGGAGCCGATCGGTCAGTTCCCGGTCCCGGCGCTGGCGACGCCAGTGGTCCCGGACCCGGTTGGTGGCGATGACGTAGAGGTAGGCGCGCGGGTCGTCCACCCGCGTCCAGCGCGCCAGGAGCCGCTCAAAGGAGTCCGCTGCTATGTCGTGCGCCACATCGACGTCCCCGACCAGGGACGCGCACCATCCGGCCAATCTCGGATAGTGCTCAGCCCACAGCGCACGCGCGGCTTCTTCGCTGCGCGCGGTCAGCTCTGACGCCATCTCGGCCGTGACGACCTCCGCCACATGCGTCATCACAGAGCCTTCCCTCGTGCTTTCCCGATCCAAGGACTGCGTAGGACCGGAAAAGGTTCGGTCGAGGCTCGATGAATCTCTCGGTGAGCGGCCGGTGAGCGAGACCGGCCCCTCGTTCGGGCAATTTGGTGCAGGGTCGTGACGCTACCGGTCTGGTGCGTACCGAGCCCAGTGTCCACCCCCCGCTCTGCTGCTGTACTCGATACGGTTCACCCATGGCCAGATACACCGGCGCGTTTCTCCGATCCGCTCTCCGCTTGTCGCGCCGGCTGTACCGGCACTGGCCGGCCTTCTCCGCCGTGGCGGTGAGCCGATGAGGAAGCCGCTGAATCTGCCGTTCGATCCGATCGACCGGGCCGGGGACATCTGGGCGGAGACCTTCGGTCCGGCGTCCTCGATGCGGGTCGCGACCTCGATCATGCGGGTGCAACAGATCCTGCTGTCCCGGTACGACGACATCCTGCGCGGCTACGGGCTGACCTTCGCCCGGTACGAGGCGTTGGTCCTGTTGCGGTTCTCCCGCACCGGCGCGCTGCCGCTGAAGGTGATGGGCAGCCGGCTGATGGTGCACCCGACCAGCGTCACGAACACCGTGGACCGGTTGGCCGCCGACGGGTTCGTGCTGCGGCTGCCCAACCCGCGGGACGGGCGAGGCATCCTGGCCGAGATCACCGAGTCCGGCCGGAGCACCGTCGAGCGGGCCACCAAGGACCTGACCACCGCCGACTTCGGCCTCGCCGCGCTGGACGAGGACGACCGGGCCGCCATGTTCGCGACGCTGCGCACCCTCCGCGCCGAGGCCGGCGACTTCACCGACTGACCCGCCGTGCTGCGCCCTTTCATGATCGACATCGGCTAAGTGTCGCTATAGCAGCACTTAGCCGATGTCGATCATGAAAAGGGGTGGGCGGTCGGGGCGGCCTCGTCCGCCCCGCCCGCCGCTCAGCCTGATCGCCGCCACCGGTCTGATCGACCCCGCCCGCCGCTGCCCGCTGGGCCGGGAGGGCGCAGCCGGCCAGAAAGGCACGGCCGGCCAGAAAATCCGCGGCCGGCCAGAAAATCCATGATCATGATCGGTGGTTGGGGCTATAGCAACCAAAAACCGATCATGATCATGAAAGGGGTGCCGGACAGGGGTGCTGCGGAAGGCCGGGCAAGGGGGGTGTTGGCGGGTTGTTCACGGGGTCGCCCTGGCAGGTGCTGTCGGGGTTCGAGATCATGTCGCAGTCGCAATCTCGTCCTGGAAATCGATGGCCGTCAGGAG
>DATAVB010000099.1:0-16019 GCA_036267955.1 Mycobacteriales bacterium
AGGTCGACGCCGGTGACACCCTCGATCCCGCTCGCGTCGCCGTCAATCCAGGTCACGGCCGCGGCCCCGGGCTGCCGGCGGGCATAGCCCAACATCGTCGGGCTCGGGTCGACTCCGACGACCAGCCGACCCCGCGTCGCGAGAGCCCGGGTCAAAAGGCCTGTGCCACAGCCGAAATCGATGATCTTCTTCGCCCCGATCGCGTCCGCCAAGTCGCAGTAGAACTCGTGGTCGTCGCCGGGCGCATTGTCGGTGTCGTACAGCTCGACGAGTTGCTCGTCGCGGTACGGATCCTCAGCCATGCCGGCACGTTATGAAGATCATCCGGGTGTACGCAACGAATTTAACCGGGTTCACTCGGGTCGACGATCCGGACGTCGGGCGCGACGCCGGGTGCAGCGAACCGAAGCAGGCGCGCGGCTTCGCCGATCACCGCCGCGGCGTGCCGTTTCGACAACGGACGGAACGGCTCGATACTGACGGTCGCCGTGGACCGGCTTTCGGCAATCTTCCAGATCCCGCGCACGAAGCCGTCGACCAGCACGGTGCCCGGGATGATGCCGTTGACGATGCCGACCACCCGGTGCCGGTGGGCCTCGCCGATGATGCGGCCACGGTCGGCGTGCGAGAGCAGCACGTTGTCGAAGGGGGCGAGAAAGCGCACCGGGGCCGCAACGTCCGGGCCGGGCCGCGGCGCGTCCGGTAGGTCGAACAGCGTTGGTCCGGACTCGGCCCGCAGCCGGATCAGCCGGCCGCCGAGCCGGTCCGTGATTTCGCTGAGCCGGGTCAGCCCGGACCAGGCCTGGACATCGCGGACCGTCGCCGGCCCGAACGCCGCCAGATAGCGCAGCACCATGCGCTCCAGCGACGGCGCCGGATCGAGCGGCCGACCGAGCCAATGTTCGGCGGTTGTGCAGACCGGTTGGCCGCTTCGACCCCAGATCCCTCGCGGCGGCAGCTGGACGAGCGGAAGCAACGCCCGTACGGCGTGTGCGAGCGCACCCGGCGCCCGGTCCGGCCAGCGCTCGGCCAGCAATCCGCGCAGCTGCGCCATCGTGCGCGGTTCTTCGGTCAGCAGCTGCCGGCCGACCTCGGCCACCTTCGGCAGGTCCACGCCGGCCAGATGGTCCCTCCCGTACGTCGCGTTGGTGACCAGATCGCGCTCCAGCAACGGTTGGATCAGTGGCCGGAGGGTGAGTGCGTCCGCGGCGGTGACCAGGTGGATCGTGCCGCGCATCAGGACAATCCGAACCAGGGTGCGGTCCTCGATCAGCCGGCTGAGCCGGTCCGGGGTGAATCCGACGAGTCGGGACCACAGACCGAAGTACGGCGGATTGGGTGCCTGTGCCTGCAGACCGACGAGCTGCGCCACGACCTCCGGCACGGCCAGTGTCACCCGGCGCAGCAGCAACTGGCGGTCGAGCAGGGCGCGGTTGAGGGCACGGGCGCCGATCGGCTGATCGGTCATCGGCTGGACCTGGCAAATTCCATGCGTGGAACGGTACTGGGGAATTCGAGTTGGCCACCCTGATAGAAGGAACAATGACCTCACCCACTGCGACAGCCGGTGTTGCCGCTGCCATGCAGAGGCTGCGCGAGGCGTGGCGGGCAGCCGATATCGAGACCTACCTGGCGGGGTGCGACGAGGATGCAGACCTGGTCAGTCGTTCGCGCGGTTCGCGGCGGCGACCGTGGCCAACTCGGTCCGGTTGGTGACGCCCAATTTGGCGTATACGTGGGAGAGGTGGGTCTTGACCGTGCTCCGGCTCATGAACAGCCGGGATCCGATCTCTGGATTGTTGAGTCCCTCGGCGGCGAGCCCGACCACGCTCCGTTCGGTGGGAGTGAGGCTCCCCCATCCGCTGGATGGTCGGCCCCGGCGGCCGCGCGACCGGCGGGCATAGTCGACCGCTGCTGCGAGCTCCAGCGCGTCGCCCTCGGCCCGAGCGGCCGCGTACGCGTCGTCGCCGAGTTCCTTCCGGAGCCGGTCCGACAAGAGCTCACGCACTGGCCGCGGGCAGCCCTGCCGCTCCCGCGCCCGATCGCAGGCGGCCAGCAACCGCGCCGATTCGGCGAATGATTCGGCTCCGGCCGCGAGCACCGCGAGGGCCTCGAGACTGTCGATGCAGGACAGCCACAACCCGTGGTCCGCCCGTAATGCCAGTGCTTCGTGGTGCAGCGTGTCGGCCCGGATCGGATCGGCCAGCAGGGCTGACTGTTCCAACGCTTCGGCGACGACCCGGGGCATCCCGATCTGCTGGGCCACGGCGAGCGCCCGGTCGCACACCGCGGCTGCGTCCGCATCAGCGCCGGCGGCATGCAGAGCCGCGGCCAACCCGGTGAGTGTCTGCGGCGGCAGCGGAGCATCGACGACCGGACCGACCCAGTTGGCCTCCCGGGCAAACCAGTTGATGGCGCCGATCGGGTCGCCCGACCGCAGCCGTAGCAGGCCCATCGCCCGTGTCAGCCCAGGTACGAAAGGCGTCGGATCCACACCCTCCACCAGCCGGATCACCGGGTCGAGGGCCGCCTGGGCCGCGTCGAGGCGGTCCGCCGCCAACTCGACGGTCGCCAACACGCCGCTGGCCGAGCCGATGCGGTGGTAGTCGGAGAGCGGACGTGCCATCCGCACCCCGTCGAGGGCGTACTCCCGGGCCCCGGTGAGATCGCCGGTGTACAGCAGGCTGCTGGCCAGGAATCCGAGCGCGGTCGACGCGACGCCGCGGTCGCCGCGCCGGGCCAGTCCGTCCACCGCTTCGCGCAGCAGCCTGGTCGCCGCGTCGTGGTCGTCCCGCAGATGGCAGATGATCCCCATCAGTGCCGTCGCGCCGTCGACGACGAACTCCTCACCTGCCTGCCGAGCCTGCAACTGCGCGGTCTCGGCGAGAGACCAGGCGGCATCGAAATCGCCAAAGAAGCTGCCGACCGCGCTCAACAGGCGAGCCAGACAGGCGCTCGACGCATCGCCGACCTCGGTGGCGATCTCCAACGCCGACTGCGCTGCGTCGTACTCCAGCCCGTCCCCGTCCGGACGCGCGGTGTCGGCGACCAGCGCGAGTCCGTTCAACAGCCGAGCCTGCAGCTCGGTCCGCTCGCCGGCTCCCTGGTCGATGGCGCGCCGGAGCAACGCGATCCCCTCGTGGCCGCGGCCGCCCAGGTGCCACAACCAGGGCAGAGCCGCCGTCAGCCGACGACCGCGGGCCGGATCATCGACCGACAGACCCCATTCGACCGCGGCGCGCAGGTTCTCCAGCTCGGCGTCGACGACCGCGCGCCAGGCATCCTTGTCCCGGGCCAGCAGCGGAGTCGCCTCATCGGTGTACGTGAGGTAGGTGTCCAGGTGGCGATCGCTGGTCGCGGCGGTCTCGCCAGAGAATTCGAGCCGCGCGGCGGCGTACTGGTGGATGGTCTCCAGCATCCGGTACCGCGACACCGCACCGCGGGTGTCGGCCACGAGCAGTGACTTGTCCACCAGCCGCCGCAAGCCAGCCAGCACAGCCGTTCCGTCGAGCGGGTCTGTGGCGCACACACCACGGGCGGCCTGGAGCGTGAACCCGCCGTGGAACACCGCGAGCCGACGGAACAGGACGCGATCGGACTCGGCCAGCAGGTCGTGGCTCCAGGCCATCGACGCGGCCAGGGTCTGATGGCGGGCCGCCACCCCACGTGGCCCGCGGACCAGCAGCGAGAACCGGTCGTCCAGACCCTGCAGGATCTCCGCCGGGGACAGCGTGCCCGACCAGGCCGCGGCCAGTTCGATCGCCAGCGGAATACCGTCCAGGCGGATGCAGGCGGTGTGCACGGCAGCACGACTGGCTGCCTGACTGGCATCCTGACTGGCATCCTCGTCGGTGTCCGGGCCGGCCCGTTCGGTGAAAAGCGCGATCGCATCGTCCCCGTTCAGCGAGGGCACCCGCCACACCGTCTCCCCGGCGACGCCCAATGGCTCCCGACTCGTGGCCAGCACCGTCACACCCGGACAGCTCCGGGCCAGCTCGACCACAACCTCGGCGGCCACCCCGAGCACGTGCTCGCAGTTGTCCAGGCACACCAGCATCCGACGGTCGTCGAGTTGCCGGGCCAGCGCCGAGATGCCGCCCAGATCAGCAGTCAGCAGCATGCCCGTGGCGGCCGCAACCAGCTCGGGTACGACCGCCGGATCACCGGTGGTCGCCAGGTCCACCCACCAGACCCCGTCCGGCCAGCGGTCCCGCCGCTGCCGCGCGACCTCGGCGGCCAGCCGGGTCTTTCCGCAGCCGCCGGGGCCGACGACGCTGACGAGCCGTCCGGCCAGCAACGCCTCGGTGAGCGCGCCGAGCTCGGCGGTGCGGCCGACGAAACTGGTCAGCTGCATCGGCAGGTTATGGGGTGTCGGCTCGGTGGACATCGTCGGTCAGTCTGCCAGCCGAGGTCGTCGGCCACGTCTCGTCCCGACATCGGCCAGCTGACCGATGTTCTGCGCGTCGCCAGCCGCGAAAGTCATAGGCGTCCACAACGGACCACCACACAAACCAGGGAGTTCACGATGAGCAAGGTCATCGCCAACATGTCCATGTCGCTCGACGGCTTCATCGCCGACCCGACCGACGGCATCGACCAGTTGTTCGGCTGGATGGGCAACGGGGACGTCGAGGTGCCGACAGCCGTTGAGTGGGCGACGTTCCGGATGTCGCCGGCCAGCGCCGAATACATGCGCAAGGCCCTCGACGGAGTGGGCGCGCTGATCGCCGGCCGGCACCTGTTCGACATCACCCACGGCTGGGGCGGCACCCACCCGCTGGGCGTCCCGATCTTCGTCGTGACGCACGAGGTGCCCACCGATTGGCCGCACACCGAGACGTTCACCTTTGTCGACAGCGTCGAGAAAGCTGTGGAGCTGGCGAAGCAGGCCGCCGGCGACAAGGACGTCGCGATCGCCAGCTCGAAGGTCGCCCAGCAGGCCCTGGACGCCGGCCTGATCGACGCCATCCAGGTCGATCTGGTGCCGGTCATTCTCGGCACCGGCGTGCGCTGGTTCGAGAACCTCGAGAAGGCGCCGGTGCGGCTGGACAATCCGACGGTCATCGAGGGCAACGGCGTCACGCACCTCGGCTACACCGTCAGCCCGAAATCCTGAATCGCCGCCGGGTTTCACCGATAGCGCGCCACCGATCGGTGAAACCCGGCCTCGGACCGGTACGTTGTCATACGGGTGTACGAGACGACGGGAGCGGTCGGATGAAGGCGGCACGACCGGTGGCGGATCGGCGGGACACGCTGCTCGCGGCGGTCATGCGCATCGCGGCCGACCGCGGACTGGACGAGGTGAGCTTCCGCGAGGTGGCCGCCGAGTCCGGCGTTTCGCTCGGCACGGTGCAGTACTACTTCCCGAACAAGGACGCCCTGGTGCGGGCCGCCTTCGCGCAGGTCGTCGAGCAGATCACCGCCCGGCTGCTCGCCTGTGAGCGCGGCCCCAGTGCCGCGGATTCGCTCCGCCGGATTCTCGAACAGCTCATCCCCCTGGACGAGCTGCGCCGGCTGGAATCCCGGGTCTATCTGGCCTTCGCCGCCCGGGCCGCGGTCGTGCCCGAGTTGCGCGACATTCAGCACGCGTCCTGGGACCGGCTCCGTACCTTCTGCCGGGAGCTGATCCGGTCCGCGCAGCGCGACGGAACGGCCCGGGCCGACGTCGATGCGAGCATCGCGAGCGCCGGGCTGGTGGCCGTGGTCGATGGGCTGCTGCTGCACATGCTCACCGACCCGTCCGGCCTGACCAGCCGGCGCGCGACCGCGATCCTGCGTCAGCAGCTGGCCGCGATCTTCGGCTGATCCAGCGGGCTTGCGCGGATTGCCCGATCGAAGGAGGAGTCCGCGCCACGATTTCTCCGATCGGAGTGCGCTTTACCCGCCGCCCAAGCGTTTGCGCCGATGAAAGCGCGCTTTGATCGAGGTGGGTCGACGCGACGCCCGATGAAAGCGCACTTCGATCGGCGGGCTGAGCATGACTCACCGGGTATAGCGCACTTCGATCGGCGTGGGATCAGCCGATCCGCGCAGCGAGCCACGCGGCATGGAAGTCGGCCACGGTCGGGGCCCGGTCGACGGGATCCGGACGGCAGGCCCGCGACACCACATCGTAAAGCCCGTCGGAACCGCGGAATTCGTGCCGCTGCAGGGTGCCGTCGGACAGGAACACCAGCGCGGTCCGCCCTAGAACAAACACCGTCGTACGTTGGTCGATACCCGCGCCGAGCTCGAACTCCTCCGGCGCCATGAACCGCGACGAGCCGTACATCCGGCCCATCTCGTTGACGAACGGCCCGCATCGGTAGAGGTCGAAGTCGATGACGGAGACGCGCCCGGTGGCGAAATCGTAGATCAGCGACCCGTCGTAGAAGTCGACCGCGATCCAACCGTCCGCCGCGAGCAGCGCCTGCACCTCGTAGATGGTGTCCAAAGCGGACAGGACATCGGTGGCCGGCAATTCCCGGAAACGCCAGTGTGCCAGACCTCTGACACCGAGCAGATCGCCGTCCACCCAGCGATACACCAGGATCGGACCGGTCGTCGACGCCAGAACCTGCTCCAGCTGGGGCATGGCCGGGTGGCTGACCCGGCGGGCGACCCGGACCGCGTTACGCAGCTCGCCGACCGCGGCGTCGGAGCCGGCCCGGCCGCGCCTGACGCCCTTCACGAAATAGCGCTCGCCGTCAATCCACATCCCATAGGCGATATTGGCGGAGTCCGATCGGCCGAGGTCGGCAAAGATGTCGCCCAACTCGCTGATCTCAGTCACCGTGCTCCGTTCTCACCTACCATCGTGGACATGACCGACGCGACCCGGCCGGAGGCGATCCGAGCATCCGACGAGGAGCGCAACGAGGTGTCCATCGCGCTCGGCGAGCATTTCGGCACCGGCCGTCTCGATTTGAGCGAATACGAGAATCGCATGGGCGACGTGACCGCCGCGGTGACGGTCGGCGACCTCGCTGACCTGTTCCGGGACCTGCCGGAGCCGCGGCCGGAGTTCGTCACTCGCCTTATCGCGCCGCCGGCACCCAACCCGCCCGCGATTCCGAACGCGCCCTACGGCGTGGATCCGATGACCGGACAGCCGCTGTCGGACAAGAGCAAGCTCGCGGCCGGCCTGCTGCAGCTGTTCCTGGGCTGTTTCGGGGTGGGGCGGTTCTACGCGGGCCGGACCGGCATCGGCCTGGCCCAGATCCTGATGACCGTGCTGACATTGGGCCTGCTCTCGTTCATCACGGTCCCGTGGGGAATCATCGACGGCATCATCATCCTCACTGACAACAGCCGGGATGGACGCGGCCGCAAGCTGCGCTGAGTCTGGTTATCTCTTACGGCGGAGCATCCCGGACACCGCCTGCAGGGCGCGTTCGATCTCTGTGCCGGCCGGGTTGTCGTGCACCAGGTAGGTCCAGGTCGAGGTCGGCCGGTGCACTCCGACCGCGGCGACGTCGAGACCGTCGTCGGTGACCGGGGCCGTGTCGAACAGCTCGATCGCGCGATCTCGGGCACCGTCCAGCAACGAGCCGAATTCCCTGATCGCGGCCCGGTGGAATTCATCCAGCGGATCCTGCCGGCCGAGGGCGCGCAGGTGGATGCCCTCCCGCAGATCTCCCAGGTACGCCAGGTGGTCGGCCCACGCTCTGTCCACTGTGTACAGAAGGATTGAACGAGCGGCCCGGCGCACCGCATCCTCGTCGAGTTCACCGGTCAGGACGGCATACCGGTCCGCGCTCTCGGCAACGAAGGCGGCCTCCGGCTCGGGATCGTGCAGCAGCCGGTCGCGGTGTTCCTGCACGATCCGCCGCTGGTGCTCGATCAGCTTGTTGTACCGCCAGGTGTTGCGGTGGATCTCCAGCCCGACGCCCTCGGCGACCCGCTGGGCGTGCTCCACGTCCGAGCCGCCGACCACACCCGATACCGATCCGTACTGAACCACCAGATCGTCCGCTCCGCTGGTGAAGATCATCGAGTCGCCCGGGTCGCCCTGCCGGCCGGCGCGACCGCGCAGCTGGTTGTCCAGCCGGCTCGTCCAGTACCGCCCCGAGGCGAGGATCGACAGGCCACCGAGACCGGCGACCCGCTCCCGGTCCCCCGCGCTGCCGCCGAGCCGGATGTCGGTGCCACGGCCGGCCATCTGGGTCGAGACGGTGATCGCCCCGAAACTCCCGGCCTCGGCGATGATCCGCGCCTCGGCCTCGTCGTTCTTGGCATTGAGTACGGCGAACCGCAGGCCCCGGCGGCGCAGCCGGCGGGCGATCCGTTCGGACTCCGCCACATCGAGAGTGCCGACCAGCACCGGCTGCCCGCTGGCATGGGCGCCGATGATCGCCTCGATCAACGCGTCGTCCCGTTCCTGTTTCGTCGGGAAGAGCCGGTCCGGATGATCCACCCGGACGCACGGCTCGTTCGGCGGGATCACCGCGACTTCCAGGCCGTAGAACTCGCGCAACGCCTCGGCGACCGCCACCGCCGTCCCGGTCATGCCGCAGACGGTCGGATACCGCCCGACCAGGGCCTGCATGGTGATGCTCGCCAGCACCTCGCCGGTGCCGCTTGCCGCGAGCGACTCCTTCGCCTCCACCGCGCCCTGCAGCCCGTCCGGCCAGCGCTGGCGCTCGGCCACCCGACCCCGTGAGTCGCTCACCAACTGCACTCGGCCGTCCCGGACGATGTAGTCGACATCCTTACGCAACAGGGCTTCCGCGTAGAGCGCGACATTGACCGCCGCCAGCGTCGGCAACTGATCCTCGGCGTAGAGGTTGTCGATCTCCAGCAGTTCCTCGACGATCCGAGTCCCGCTGGTGGTCAGATGTACGGTCCGCCCATCGGTCCCGGTCTGGTAGTGCTCGTCGGCGCTCAGCCCATGCATGATCCCGGCGATCCCCCGGCCCACGTCGCTGTCCGCCGCCGCGACAGCGCCGGCCAGCACCAGCGGCACTCGCGCCTCGTCGATCAGCACCGAGTCGGCCTCGTCGATGACGGCGACATCGGGCGCCGCACCCACCTGGTCGGCCGGATCGAGCGCGACGCTGTCGCGCAGCAGGTCGAAGCCAACCTCGCTCACCGAGCCGTAAACCACCTGACAGCGATAGGCGGCGGACCGTTCGGCCGACGCGGACGACTCGTCGATCCAGCCCACCGAAATGCCGAGCAGGTCGTACACCGGCGCCATCCAGCGCGCGTCGCGGCGGGCGAGATAGTCATTGACGGTGAGCACCTGCACCGAACGGCCGCGGGCCACGAACCCAGCCGCCGCAACGACAGCAGCCAGGGTCTTGCCCTCCCCGGTGGCCATCTCGACGACGTGACCGTCGAGCATCGCCAGCGCGCCCAGCAGCTGGACGTCGAACGGTCGCTCGCCCAGGCCACGCCGGGCGGCCTCCCGCGCCACCGCGCAGACCGTCACCGGATCGTCGCGGAGCGCGGCCGCCAGCTCGGCGTCGGCCACGTCGCGCAACGCCGGCTCGCGATCGCCGACAGCCGGCAGCAACGCGCGGTACGGAGTCAGGTCGACCGTCCCAGGGCGTTGCAGGAACCGGCGGATCCGCTGCCGTACGCCCCGATCTCCCGCCATGGCCGGTCGCGTCACACGTACGTGCTGCGGCCGTCGTACGGCGTCGAGAGCACCACGGTCGTCCGGGTCGAGACGTTCGCGGCCGAGCGGATCTCCTGCAACAGGGCCTCCAGCGCGGCGGGGTCGGCGACCCGCACCTTCAGGATGTAGCTCTCGTCGCCCGCGACGGAGAAGCACGACTCGATCGCCCCGAGGTGCGCGATCCGATCCGGCGCGTCATCGGGCGCGGCCGGGTCGATCGGTTTGATCGAGATGAACGCGGTGAGCGGCAGACCCAGCGAGTCGGCGTGGACCCGGGCCCCGTATCCGGTGATGACGCCACGCTGCTCGAGCCGGCGCACCCGCTGGTGCACCGCCGACACCGACAACCCGACCCGCTCGGCCAGGTCGGTGAAACTGCGCCGGCCGTCCTCGGCCAGCGCCCGCACGATTTCCCGGTCCAGGTCTTCCATGACCTGAACGCTACCCGGCACAACTCGCTCGCCTGCCGCCGCGGCCGCTGCTACCGTGTGCCGCATGTGGCAGCTCTAGGTCTCGCGCACCCGATCCACCGCCGTACGCCGTTGAATCCGGCCACGGCCCACCGCAGACCCGGAGCATGCCTTGCACCCATCCCTTGCCGCCTCCGCGCGGTCCTCGGCCGTCCTCACCGCCACCGGACTGGCCAAATCCTTCACCGACGAGCCGCTGTTCGCCGCCCTCGACCTCACGATCGGCCCAGCTGAGCGGGCCGGCATCGTCGGCCCCAACGGCGCCGGAAAGTCCACCCTGCTAAGGATTCTGGCCGGTGCCGAGACCGCCGACGCCGGCCGGATCAATCGCGGAACGCGCTCGACGCTCGGCTATCTGCAACAGCAGGCGCCCGACCCGACCGTCAGCATCGGCGACCATCTGGCCGCCGGGCTGGCCGACGTCTTCGCCGCCGAGACCCGGATGCGGCAGCTGGAGCGCCACCTCGAGCACGACGCCTCGCCGGCCGTGCTGGATGCGTACGCCGCCGCGCAGGAGGCGTGGGTCTCCCGCTCCGGTTGGGCCGCGCCGGCCGCCATCGGCGAGGTACGCGAACATCTCGGGATCGCCGACGTCGATCCGTGCACACCACTCGGCGAGGTCAGTGGCGGGCAGCAGGCCCGGGTCATGCTGGCCGGGCTGCTCATCTCCCGGCCCGACCTGCTGCTGCTCGACGAGCCGACCAACCACCTCGACGCCGCGGGCATCGACTGGCTGGGCGACTATCTCGCCGCGTTCACCGGCGGCGTACTCGTGGTCAGCCACGACCGGGCGTTTCTCGACCGCGCCGTGACCAGGATCGTGGAGCTCGACGGAATCCACGCCGAGCCGAGGTTCTATACCGGTGGGTATACCGCCTACCGGGCCGAGCGGCACCGTCGCTGGGTGCGCCTGCTGTCGGACTTCGAGGCCCAGCAGAAGGCACAGCTACGGTTGGAGGAGGACATCGAACGGACCCGCGAGCAGGCCCGCGGGACCGAGCTCGGCACCCGCAACGACAAACTGCGCCGGTACGCGAAGAAGGTCGCCCGCAAGGCGAAGGCTCGGGAACGCCGACTGCAAAGGCAGATGCAGTCGACTCAGTGGATCGAGCAGCCGACCGAACGGCCGGCCCTCGCGCTTCCGTTGGCTGGTGTCTCCGAGCCTGGCGCGGCGCTGGCCCGCCTCGACTCGGTCCGGCTGGAGCTGGGCGGCCGGACAGTCCTCAGTGGAGTGTCCGGCGCGGTGCGGGGCGCCGACCGGATTGTCGTCACCGGGCCCAACGGCGGCGGCAAGACCACCCTGCTGCGGGCCCTGGCCGGCGATCTGGCGGCAGCCGACGGGACGGTCACGGTGACCGCGGCGACCGGTTACCTGCCACAGGTGCACGACCGGCTGCCGCTGCACCGCACGCCGTTGGCCTACCTGCGCAGCCGGCTGCCGCTCTACGAGGAGGACGCCGAGGCGCTGCTGGAGGCGTACCAGTTCGACGCCGACGCGATCAGGCGGCCGATGAGCCGGCTGTCGGCCGGTGAGCTGCGCCGGCTGCTGCTCGCGATCCTGATCAACTCCGGCGCCGAACTGCTGTTGCTGGACGAGCCGACCAACTACCTGGACTTCGACGCGATGGACGTCCTGGAGGAGGCGCTCGGCCAGTTCCGCGGCACGCTGGTCACCGCGACCCACGACCGCTACTTCGCTGACCGGATCGGCGTCACCGGCACGTGGCGGGTCGCGGATGGGAAGTGCCGATAAATTGCCGGCATGTCCTCGGTGAGCCTGATCCGCAGTTCGTCGCTGTCCGATGTGGACTACGCCTATGCGGCTGTCGTCGATCCGGGTGCGCGGCTGATTTTCACGGCCGGCGCCTGCCCACTGGACGAATCCGGCGCCGCGGTGACGCCCGGCAATGCCCGGGCCCAGGCCGCACAGGTCATGGACAACCTCGAGGCGGCGCTGGCCGCGAGCGGCGCGACGCTCGCCGATGTCGTGAAAACCACCGTGTATGTCGCATCCGGCGACCAGGCCGACCTGCGCGCCGCGTGGTTGGCCCGCCATGTCGATCCGGGCCCGGGCCGAGCGACGCGTCAGTGACAGCAACCCGAGAATGAGGAGCCATCATGAGCAAGAAGATCGTTGCCACCGAATATGTGACGCTGGACGGCTTCATGGACGAGCCCGGCGAGTGGTCGATGCCGTTCTTCTCCGACGAGGCGGCCCAGTTCAAGGCGACGGAGCTCTTCGCCAGTGAGGCGCTGCTGCTCGGCCGGCTGACCTACGAGGGCTTCGCCAAGGCGTGGCCGACGATGACCGAGCTGGGCGCGTTCGCCGAGAAGATGAACGGGATGCCGAAGTACGTCGCCTCCCGCACCCTGGACACCGCGACGTGGAACGCCACCATCATCCAGGGCGACGTCGTCGAGGAGATCCGCAAGCTCACCGAGGGCGAGGGCGGCGACCTGCTGCTGTCCGGCAGCGGTCAGCTCTTCAACCTGCTCGCCGAGCACGACCTGATCGACGAGTACCGGTTCATGATCCACCCGATCATCCTGGGCGATGGCAAGAAGCCGCTGTTCACCACCGCACCTCGGCGCACGCTTCACCTCGCCGATGTCGCCACCTTCGAAGGCGGCGTCACCGTCCACACCTATCACCGGGCCTGACGCCGGGCGGCGTTCAGATCAGGTCGCGGGCGATCACGACGCGTTGGATCTGGTTGGTGCCCTCGAAGATCTGGGTCACCTTCGCCTCCCGCATCCACCGCTCCACCGGATGGTCCTCGACATAGCCGGCACCGCCGAGGATCTGGACCGCGTCGGTGGTGACCCGCATCGCGGTGTCGGTGCAGAACAGCTTCGCCATGGCGGCTTCCCGGCGGTACGGGAGGCCGGCGTCGCGCAGCTGGGCAGCGCGCAGGTACAGCGACCGGCCGGCCTCGATGGCGGTCGCCAGGTCGGCCAGCAGGAACGACATGCCCTGGAACTCGGCCACGGCGCGGCCGAACTGGCGCCTGCCGCGCGCATAGTCCAGCGCATAGTCGAAGGCCGCCTGGGCCACTCCGATGGCGCAGGCAGCGATGCCGAGCCGGCCGCCGTGCAGCGCGGACAGAGCCACCTGCAGGCCGTTGCCCTCGGCATCGATGAGGCGCCCCGCGTCGATCCGGGCGTCGTCGAGCACGAGCTGCGCGGTCGGGCTGGCGGTCAGTCCCATCTTGTGTTCGCGTGGCTGCGGGAGCAGGCCGGTGGTCGCCGCATCGGCCAGCAGGCAGCTGATGTGCTGGTCGCTGGTCCGTACGAACAGGGTGTAGAAATCCGCCTCGCCGGCGTGGGTGATCCAGGCCTTCACGCCGTTGACGACGTAGTCGTCGCCGTCCCGGACCGCGCGGGTCGACAGGGCGGCGGCGTCCGAGCCGGCCTGCGGCTCGGAGAGGCAGAACGCGCCGAGTTGCTCGCCGCCGATCATGTCCGGCAGCCACCGCTTCTGCTGCTCGTCCGTCCCGTACGCGGCCAGCGGATAGCAGGAGAGTGTGTGCACGCTGATGCTCAGCGCCACGGACAGCCAGCCGCCGGCCAACTCCTCCAGCACCTGCAGGTAGGTCTGGTAGCTGACTCCGCCGCCGCCGTAGTCCTCCGGAAACGGCAGTCCCAGCAGCCCGGACCGGCCGAGGACGCGCATCAGCTCCCGCGGAAACTCCGCCGCCTGCTCGGCAGCGGCGGCCCGCGGACGGAGCTCACGGTCGGCGAGCTGCCTCGCCAGCTCCAGCAGGTCGCGGTCCTCGTCGGTCGGTAACTCCCTTGTCACCGGCATGGTTGGCCTCTCTCGCTATCCCGGCAGGACCACCAGGTCGCGCCGCACGCCGTTGAGCCGTTCAACGCCGTCCTCGGTGCAGACCACGATGTCCTCGATCCGGGCTCCGTGCCGGTCCGGCAGGTAGATCCCCGGTTCGATGCTGAACGCCATCCCCGGCTCCAGCGGCTCGATGTTGCCGGCCACGATGTAGGGCTCCTCGTGGCTCTCCAGACCGATGCCGTGTCCGGTGCGGTGGATGAAGAATTCGCCGTACCCGGCCGCGGTGATGATCTCCCGGGCGGCGGCGTCCACGGCCTCCGGAGTGACCCCGGGCTTCACCGCGTCGCAGGCTGCGTCCTGGGCCCGCTGCAGCACCGCGTAATACTCCAGCGCCTCCGGATCGGGCTCACCACCGGCGACGTACGTCCGGGTCGAGTCCGAGCAGAACCCGTCCGGCGTGGTGCCGCCGATGTCGACCACCACCATGTCGCCGCGCACGATCGTCCGGTCCGACACCTCGTGGTGCGGGCTCGCCGAGTTGGGGCCGGAGCCCACGATGACGAAGTCGACCGAGGCGTGGCCCGCGGCCAGGATCGCCTCGGCGATGTCCTTGCCCACCTCGGCTTCGGTACGGCCCGGCCGCAGCCAGTCCCCGACCCGGCGGTGCACCCGGTCGATCGCCTGCCCGGCTCGGCGCAGCGCCGCGACCTCAGCCGGCTCCTTGCGCATCCGCAACTCACGCAGCACCGGGTCGCCCAGCTCGATCGTGCTGCCCGGCAGGGCATCCCGCAGTTTCAGGGCGTGCTCGGCCCACATCCGATTCGCCACCGCAACCCGGGCCGGTCGGCCGCCCAGCGCGACGCCGAGCCGGTCGGCGGCCAGCGCGAACGGGTTGTCGGTCTCGTCCCAGCCGATGATGTCGATGCCCAGACCGGCGGCCGGCGAGGCCAGCGCGGCTGGGCGCTCCAACCGCGGCACCAGCAGTACGGGGGCGCCGTGCCGCGGCAATACCAGGCAGGTCAGCCGTTCCAGCTGTTTGGCGTTGTAGCCGGTGAGGTACCGCAGGTCGGCCCCCGGCGTCACCAGCAGCGCGTCGACGGCCGCCACGCCGAGGGCACTGCTCGCCCGGGCCAGCCGATCCGCCGGATACAACTCGCTCACAACACTCCCCCATCAGCACGACGTCGTCGCTTGGCACACTAGTGCCTGTCCATAATGATCTCGTGACCCATTATTCCGGTGACTGCCCATGACCCGCATGCTTCTTGACGCGGCAAGCCTGTATTTCCGCGCTTTCTTCGGCGTGCCCGAGTCGGTGCAGGCACCCGACGGCACCCCGACGAACGCGATCCGCGGTTTCCTTGACATGACCGCCCGGCTCGTCGCCAGCCGCAAGCCCAACCACCTGCTGGCCTGCCTGGACTACGACTGGCGCCCGGCGTTCCGGGTCGCGGCAGTGCCGTCGTACAAGGCCCACCGTGTCGCCAGGGACGGCGGCGAGGAGGTGCCGGCGGCACTGGAGCGCCAGGTGCCGGTGCTGATGGCGGTGCTCGACGCGCTCGGGATCGCGAAGGTCGGGGTGGCCGGCTTCGAGGCGGACGACATCATCGGCACCGCGACGGCCAATTCCGCCGAACCGGTCGAGGTGGTGACCGGTGACCGGGACCTCTTTCAGGTGGTACGGGAGGAGCCGCGAGTGCGGGTGCTCTACATCGCCCGGGGCGTGTCGAAGCTCGAGGAGATCGGGCCTGACGAGGTGGCGGCGCGGTACGGGATCCCGGGCGACCGGTACGCCGACTTCGCGGTGCTGCGGGGCGATCCGAGTGACGGACTGCCCGGCGTCGCCGGAGTTGGCGACAAGACCGCTGCGGCCCTGATCACCCGGTTCGGATCGCTGCAGGGCGCTCTGGAGGCCGTCGGCGACGATGGGTTCCCGGCCGGGGCGCGGCGCCGGATCGAGGCGGCCGCTGATTACCTTGCGGTTGCGCCCGCCGTGGTGGCCGTCCGGGCGGACGTGCCGATGCCCGAGCACGACGACCGGTTGCCGCTCGCTCCGGCCGACCCGGAGGCCCTGGTGGAGTTGTCCGACCGCTACGGCCTGGACCGCTCGCTGGACCGGCTGCTGAGCGCCATCAAAACAGTCGCGCCCGAGGTCGAT
>DATAVB010000100.1:0-41072 GCA_036267955.1 Mycobacteriales bacterium
CCCGCGGTCACCGCGCCGTGATAGCCGGTGGGCAGGATGTCCGACAGGCAGGTCAGGTCGCGGATCTTGGCCATCGCCCGGTCGCGGTCGGGGAACTTCAGCAGGTTGAAATCGGCGTACGGCACCATCACGTATTCGGCCTGGCCGCCGACCCAGCCGCCCATGTCGACATAGCCGTACGCGGCGCCGGGACGGGCCGGATTCACATTCAGGCAGATGCCGGTCTTGCGCTGCTTGCAGTTGCGGCACCGTCCACACGCGATATTGAACGGCACCGAGACCAGGTCGCCGACCTTGATGAACTCCACATCCCGGCCGGTTTCGATCACCTCACCGGTGATCTCGTGGCCGAGCACCAGCCCGGCCGGCGCGGTGGTGCGACCGCGGACCATGTGCTGGTCACTGCCGCAGATGTTGGTCGTGACGACCTTCAGGATCACGCCGTGCTCACACTTCCGGGAGCCCAGCGCCAGTTGTGGTGCGTCGATCGACCGCACATCCACGCTGCCTGGCCCTACGTACACGACTCCACGGTTATCAGCCACAGCGAATTCCCCTCCAAGGGTCCGAGCTCGCCGGTAGACGGCCCTGCGATAGCACCGGGAGTCTAGAGCCGCGACCTGGTCTGCACCAGGGTCGCAACCGGTACCGGACGCATCCGGACATCCTCGGTCAGATCCCTGTCGAGCCGCCGATATGCGGACGAAGATTGGGTCGACCGGCTTTCTGCCGGGAGAACCGAATCGAGCTGAAGGGACGGGCTTCCCGTGACCCAGGAGATCCCCCGCCGGACCGTGCTGCGCGGTGCCGGCGCTGTCGCAGCCGGCACGATCGTCGTCTCAGCGCGGCCCGGCACCGCCAACGCCGCGTCGTCCCGATCCGCCGCACCGGCGGTCGATTTCCTCGCCTCGCTCGGTGCGGCGACCCACATCGGCCAGGGGGTCGACGACGCCGCCCGCGTCGCCGCCGTACTGCCCTATCTGGGGTTGTCCAACATCCGGGACGACGCTCACGCCGAGCACGTGCAGGATTGGATCGACGTGCACCGGATATCCGGCGCGCGCACCAATCTCATCGCCCAGTCGGACTCGCTCACGGCCACCATGGACCTGGTCAGCCAACTGGCGGCGGCCGGAGCACTCATGGCCGTTGAAGGGCCAACGAGCCGAACAATCAACCGGTCACGTACGAAGGGCAGACCTCGGGACGGGACACCACCTTCCTGCCGGTGGCGCACTACATGCGGGATCTCTACCGGGAGGTCCGCTCGGCCCGCGCGCTGCGCGGAATTCCGGTGTACGCGTCGAGTGAGGCCGGCGGCTCCGAGCCGGACAACGTCGGGCAGCAGTTTCTGACCATTCCCAAAGGCGCCGGCACGCTGATGCCGGACGGCACGCGCTTCGCCGATTACGCCAATACAGACACGTATCCGCAGCGCGCGCCCGGTTACGTCGACAACCTGGGCTGGAACGTCGCCGACCCCACGCTGAACGGCGCCTGGGATGGGCTGTACGGCGAATTCGGCCAGACCTGGAACCGTGGTTTCGCCAACTTCACCCGGAACTGGAAGAACACCTTCGTCTACATGTTGCGCGACGACCCGGTGCAGGGATTCTGGGGACTCATCGACACCGACTACCAGCCGAAACTCTCCGGGGTATATCTGCACAATCTCACCACAATCCTGCGCTCCACCGATGACCCGACGGCCGGGACGGCGCCGATCTCGCGGCTCCGGAATGCCCGGGCGGTCGACCTGACCCTCACCGGTTACGACACCCGGATCATCACCATTCCCCGATCCTGACCCGCCCGATCCTTCCTCGCCGATCTTGAAGTTATCGCCCACCGATATCCGATTTGTGGGGCTTTAACTTCAAGATCGGCGCTAGGTGGGCAGGAACTCCGCCAGCGCCACGGCCACCAGTTCCGGCTGTTCCAGAGTCTGCATATGCGGTACGCCAGGCAGTTCCTGGTAGCGCGCACCGGGAATTCGGCCGGCGATCGCGCGCATCAGGTCCGGGCCGGTCGACGCGTCCCGCTCCCCCGCGAGCACCAGCGTGGGCGCTCGGAATCCGGCGAGCCGGTCCTGCACGTCGATCCCCTTGAACGCCCGCCAGGCCCTGGCCCAGTCGGTGACGTTGCCGCGCAGCACCAGTTCCCGCGCGTACCGCACGCCCCAGCCGCCTTCGGCCAACCCCTCGGGCGTGAACCAGCGGGTCAGGGACGGCACCACCTGCGCTGCCATCCCGTCGGTCTCGGCCGACCGGGCCCGCCCTTCGAAGGCCTCGAACGGCTGGTCGGTGGTGGCCAGCAGGGACAGGGACGCAAAGCGTTCCGGATAGGCAACCGCGGCGGCCTGGGCGATCCCGCCGCCGTAGGAGAGGCCGACGACATGTGCCTTATCCAGGTCAAGTGCGTCGAGCACGCCGATCAGATCGGCCGCGGTGTCGGGCATCGTGAACGGATTGGGCGACCCGGCCGCCCAGCCGTGGCCGCGGAGGTCGTAGGCAAAGACGCGCCGACCGGTCGCCAGCGCATTCATCACCGGCTCCCACATCTGATGGTCCAGGCCGAGCGCGTGCAGCAGCACCACGGCCGGACCGGTGTCGCCGCGCTGTGCCACCACCGTCTCGTGGTCGCTGAGCGCGACCCGGCGGAGGGTGGCCGGTCGCGGAATGCCCGCGTCGGCCAACACCTCGTCAATCACGGCGAGCGCGTTGAGTCCACGCGGGAAACCGGCATAGCCGGCCACGTGCTCACACAAGGCGATCAACTCCGTCGCCGTGATTCCCTGCCGCAGCGCGGCTCTGGTGTGGGTTGCCAGTTGGTTTTCGGCCCCGCCGATTGCGGACAGCATGGCGACGGTGGCGATCTCCCGGTAGGCCCGGCCGAGCTCGGCGTGCGCCAGCGTGCCGCCGAAGCCGCCTTCGACCAACGCGTCGTACATCAGGGGCGCGCGCCGCCGGATCTCGGCCAGCGATTCTTCGGGCGCAGACCCCATCAGTCCCTGATATTCGTGCCGGCCCCGGTCGTACCGATTCATCGTTTTCTCCTCGTTCGCGATTGCTGAGTCCACAATGCTGGATCAGACGGTCAGCTGTCCAAGACGTGATCCAGCTCGTGGTAAGTCGCTTTCCTTATCACAATGCGAATTGCGGATGACCGACGGCGAATTCCAGAAAGGCGGTCAGCGCTGGCGCCGGACGCCGCACCGCCGACCAGGCCAGACCAGGCGACCAGGTCGGTTCGGGTTCCAGCCGGACGATACGCACCGGTGGGCCGGGCTCTTCGGCCACCGCGCGGGGCACGATCGCCGCGGCCAGACCGACGCTGGCCAGCGCCCGTGCGGTGCCGTACTCCCGGGTTTCGAACCGGACTCTGGGACTCGTCCCCGACTCCGCGAGTGCCGACAGGATCACCTCCCGTACGGCCGATCCGGGGCTGTAGAGCACCAGATCGAGCCCGCCCAGCGCCGTGATCGGTACGCGCCGCCGGCGAGCCAGCGGGCCGGAGCCGCCGGTGATCAGCACCAAGGGCTCGTCGCCGAGCGAATGGCTGGCGAGCCGGCCATCGTCCAACTGGGGCAGCGCGGCGAGCGTGGCGGCGTCCAGCTGGCCCGCGTACAGGTCGCGCACCATTGCGCCCGTGCTCTCCTCGCGCAACTCCACCTCGACCCCCGGATGGGCCGCGCTGAACTCGACGAGCAGCCGAGCAAGTCGGCTGGCCAGCCCGCGGGCGACGCCGAGCCGGACCCGGCCGCGGGTGCCACTCGCCCAGCCCTGCAGCTCCTCCTCGACGGTCACCAGATCGGCGAGGATCCGCTCGGCGTGCTCCAGTAACGCGGTGCCGGCCGGAGTGAGAGCCACCCGGTGGTTGTCCCGGTCGAAGAGCACGAGGCCGAGCTGCCGTTCCAGTTTCCGGACCTGCTGGGACAGCGCAGGCTGGGCGACGTGCAAGGACGCAGCCGCCCGGGTGAAATGCAGTTCCCGGGCCACCGCGTGGAAGTATTCGAGCTGTCGCGAGGAGATCATCGCTAAATTGTCTCACCAAGAATGCGGTGATAATCAGTCAAACGATACCCGATATTCGCCGGCGGCGGCGTCGAACCGTGCCACGCCTTTTGCAGCGGTGATTTCGACCGATGTGCCAGCGGCATCCCGGATCGAGCCGATCGTCTGCCCGGGCGGCGGACGCAGGAACAGTGATGCGTCGCCGGCCGTCCGCAGCGTCGCTTCGGTCGCCGAACCGGCCGACCATTCGATGTCCACGGTCACGTCGCCGCGCGCCCGCAGCCCCTCGACCGAGCCGGTCGCCCAGGAATTCGGCAACGCCGGCAGCAGGGCGATCACCCCGCCGTGACTCTGCAGCAGCATTTCCGCAATGCCCGCGCTGGCGCCGAAGTTGCCGTCGATCTGGAACAGGTCGGGCGGGTGCAGGTCAAACATGTTGGGTGCGGTCGATTCGGCGAGCAGGATCCGCAGACTGTCCACGGCCAGGTCGGCGTCACCGAACCGGGCCGCCAGCGCGACGACCCAGGCCCGGCTCCAACCGGTCCCGCCGCCACCGTTGGCGAGCCGATGATCCAGCGCGCGGCGGGACGCGGTCAACACTGCGCCGGTCGCCTGCTCGCCGGGGTAGACCGACCACAGATGCGACAGATGCCGGTGCCCGGGCTCGGCCTCGCCGACGTCCTCCCACCACTCCTGCAGCCGGCCATCCGGCGCGATCTGCGGCACCCACAGCCGATCCAACGTCCGGGCCAGCTCCGCGGCGAATTCCGCGTCCCGGTCCAAAACGGCGGCCGCGGCGATGCAATGCGTGAAGAGATCCCGGATCAACCACATGTCCAATGTCGACGCCGCGCTGACGGCGGCCCGGGTCCCGTCGGCGGTGAGAAACAGGTTCTCCGGCGACGTCGAGGGGCAGGTCACCAGGTGACCCGAACCGTCCTCGACCAGGAAATCGAGCACAAAAGTCGCCGCGTCCCGCAACACCGGATACGCGCGACCGGCCAGAAACCCGCGGTCGCCGGTGAACGCGTAGTGCTCCCACAGGTGCTGGCACATCCAGACGCCGGCCATCGGCCAGCAGGTCCAGACCGGGTCGCCGGTGCCACCGCCGACCGGCCAGCTGCTGCGCCACACGTCGGTGTTGTGGTGCACCACCCAGCCGCGGGCGCCGTACCAGTCGCGGGCGGTCCGCTGCCCGGCGACCGCCAGCTCCTCGACCAGGTCGAACATCGGCTCGTGGCATTCGGCCAGATTGGTGACCTCGGCCGGCCAGTAATTCATCTCGGTATTGATATTCGTCGTCCAGTTGGAACTCCACGGTGGACGCACCTGGTCGTTCCAGATCCCTTGCAGGTTGGCGGCCTGGCTGCCCGGCCGGGATGAGGAGATCAAAAGATAGCGGCCGTACTGGAAATACAGCGCGACCAGCCCCGGATCCGAAGTGCCGGCCCGTACCGCCGCGATCCGCCGATCGGTGGGCCGGCGGTCGGAGGCGCCGCCAAGGTCGAGCCGGACGCGGCGGAAGAGCTCCTGATGGTCCGCGACATGCCGGTCCCGCAATTCCGGGTACGACGCCGCGGCGGCGCGGATCCCGCGGCAGATCGCGGCCAAGTCCGCTGTGGATTTAGCGGGATCGTCGCGGTAGTTGGAGAAACTCGTCGCCGCCGACAGCAGCAGGGTGACCGAATCGGCGGCTTTCACCTCGATCGAATCCGATCGCGCGGTCACCCGGCCGCCGGCGGCGACGACCTCGACCTGCGCCTCGAATCGCATTCCGCCGTCGGCGGCGTACACGATCGACCGTTCCTCGTCGTGGTAGTTCGGCGCGACATGCTGCGGGGCCCGGCCGGTCATGGTCAGTACGGAGCCGGACGCGGCGGTCCGGACCGGGTGGGGCGAGTCCAGTCGCATCGAGAAGCTGACCGAGCCCGGCCTGTCGGCCTCGAGCCGCACCACCAGCACCCGGTCCGGAGCCGAGACGAACAGTTCGCGGGTGAAGGTCGTGTCACCGACCTGATAGCGGACGCCGCTGACCGCGCGGTCCAGGTCGAGGTCGCGCCGGTACGCCCGGGCCGCCGTGCGATGGTCGAATTCCAGCCGCAGGTCACCCAACGGCTGGTACGACTCGTTGTACGGCCCCTGCATTTGCCGGGCGACCGCATCGGCCGCCGGATAGTCGTGCTCCTCGACGACGAGGCGGCGCAGCTCCGGCAGCAGCTCGACCGCCCCGGCCTCAGCCGTGCGCGGGCCACCCGACCACAGCGTGTCCAGGTTCAACCCGATGCGCTCCCGGGTCACCCCGCCGAACACCATGGCGCCGAGTTGTCCGTTGCCGATCGGCAGCGCTTCCAGCCATTCGGCCGCGGGGTTGTCGTACCAGAGCACCGAATCCGACCCGCCCGTGCTCATTCCGCTGCTGTTCCTTCCGTCATCTCGGCCTCGGCCCGGGCCAGCCGGAACCGGGCCCGTTCGGCGGCCCGTTTCGTCCGTTCCTGGGCCTTGCGCGCCTCGACCGACCGGCGGTGCGCCGCCGCCGCGTCCCGCCGCGCCTGCTCCAGATCGCTGGTCAGTTTCTGGATCCGGTTGTCGCCCGCCTTCGCCTGCTGCTCGGCCTCCTTGGCCACGTTCGCCGATTCGGCGACCGCGGCGTCGGCCTCCTCCAATGCTTCCTGCGCCTGCTGCAGCTGCTTCCGGGCCCGGGTCTCGTCCTGGCTGGGAGCGGATCTGGGCTCGTCGTCCAGCTCCTGCGGCTGCACACTCCGCGGCTTCGGTTGGAAGGCCTGGGCCGCGCCGGGAGTGAGCCCGGCACTGAAGTCCGCCTGCAGCGCTGAGCTCAGGCAGCCGGCGGCCAGCATGTCCGCGACCATCTCGTCGGTCAGCGCCGCCTGCAGGGTGCCCTCCAATTCGCGGCCGACCGGGTCGCTGACCCGCTGATCGTGCCGCGCGGCGAGCACCCGGGCGCGGGCCACCAGGCTGTCGATGAGGGCGCGCCGCTCGCGGGTCAGCCGGCGCAGTTCGTCGCCGGCCAGCCGGTGCTGCGCGTCCCGCAGCGACGCACCCAGCGCGAGCAGCTCGGCGATCTCGCCGGCGTTCTCCCGGACCAGCATGTTGGCCAGCCAGGCGCTCACCGACGGGCGGCGCAGCGCCCGGATCGCCGCGGCGGACTCTGCGTCCCCGGCCGCCTTCGCCTGCTGGGCGCGCTCGTTGCGGCCGCCGACGAAATCCGCCGGAGTCAGGCCGTAAAGCTCCCCCGCGACCTGCTGTATGTCCGCTGCGCTGGCCATCCGCGCTCCCTCCGCTCTGAACGAGTGTCCGGCACCAGGCCACCCGACCGCCAGCCACCCCGAGATGTCCCCAACTCCACACTTCGGATGACAGGATGGCGGAATGAGCACAGCCGATGGAGTGCGGTTGCGTCCGCTGCGTTTCGACGACTGGTCGCGAGTGCACGAATGGGGCTCGTCCGACACCGTCTGCCGCTACCAGCCATGGGGACCCAATACCCTGGCGGAGACCCAGGAATTCGTCCGGGCCGCCGTCGACGCCTGGTCCGGACGGCCACAGACCCGATATGCCTGGGCGGCCGTCACGGTCGACCAGGGAGTCGTCGGTATGGGCGACCTGCGCATCCGGAGCGTGAAATGGCGGCAGCTCGACTTCGGGTACGTCGTGCACCTCGACCACTGGGGCCAGGGCATTGCCACCGCGATCGCCCGGCAGATCACCGATTTCGCGTTCCGGACGCTGGGTGCGCACCGGGTCGAGGCGACCTGCGATCCGCGCAATCTCGCCTCGGCCCGGGTGCTGACCAAGCTCGGCATGACGCACGAGGGCCGCAAGCGCCAGGTCATCGAACTTCGCGATGGATGGCGCGATTCGGATATCTATAGCATTCTCGAGCACGAATGGAGCGCCGTCATTCCGGCGGCCGCGCCATGACTCGCGCGAAGGGTTGACTTATGACAGGCGCCGATTCCCACCAGCCCCGCACGATGACCGTCGAATTCGACGTGCCGGCGGAGATGCGCGACGGCACGATTCTGCGGGCCAACATCTACCGCCCGGACGGTCCCGGGCCGTGGCCGGTGCTGCTCTGCCGCACGCCGTACGGCAAGGACTTCGCCATTGCCGGCGCGGGCATCGACGTCGCCGAGGCCACGAAACGCGGATTTCTGGTCGTCCTGCAGGACACCCGCGGCCGGTTCCGCTCCGCCGGTGACTGGCGCGCGATGGTCCACGAGGCCGACGACGGCGCCGACACAGTGCGCTGGGTCGCTGGACTGCCTGACACCACCGGCAAGGTCGGAATGTACGGCGCATCCTATTTCGGCTTCACCCAGTGGGCCGCCGCGTCGACCGCCCCGCCGGAGCTGGTCGCGATCGCGCCGTACGTCACCTGGTCCGATCCGTTCGACGGCCTGATCTTCCGCGGCGGCGCCCTGGAACTCGGGCTGCAGAGTGCCTGGCATCTGCAGATGGGCATGGACACCCTGGTCCGGCGGCACCACGACGATCCGCGAGCGCGAGCCATGACGGTCAACCAGCTGATCGATGACTACGACGTGATCGGCACGGCCGGGTTCGCCGAGCTGCCGCTGCGTGATTTCGGTCCGCTGCGCCGCAATTCCGTTGGAGAGAGTTTCTTCGAGGTGGTCCAGGGACCGCCCAGCCGCGACGGCGACCTCGCCGGTCGCACCGCCGTGCACACCTGGCACGGGCAGAATTCCGTCGCCAGCTTCAACATTGCCGGCTGGTACGACATCTTTCTCAGCGGGACGATCCAGAACTACCTCGAGGCGCGGCGGACCGGCCATTCCTCGAAACTGCTCATCGGACCGTGGCTGCACGGACCGGCCGAGAATCCAATAGGCGAAATCAACTTCGGATTCGGCGCGCAGGCCGGATTTATCGACCGGCGCACCGATATCGGCAGCCTGCAGCTGAACTGGTTCGACCACTGGCTCCGCGAGCCCGCCGATTCCGATCCGACCGACCCGCCCGTACGGCTCTTCGTGATGGGTATCAATCAGTGGCGCCAGGAATCGGAATGGCCGCTGGAACGGGCCGAGACCGTGGCCTACTACCTGCATTCGGACGGCGCCCTGAGCACCGCCAAGCCGGCCGCCGAAGCGCCCGACGGTTATGACTATGACCCCACCGATCCCACGCCGACCCGCGGCGGCCCGACTCTGCTGCCGCCGGACTTCCCCAGCGGCCCATACGACCAGCGGCGGATCGAGGAACGGCCGGACGTGCTCACCTTCACCACCGAGCCGCTGGAGCACGACCAGGAGGTGACCGGTCCGATCCAGGTTCGCCTGTGGGCGGCCAGTTCCGCGCCCGACACCGACTTCGTCGCGCGGCTGTGCGACGTCTTCCCCGACGGCCGGTCGATCAACCTGACCGACGGCATCATCCGGGCCCGCTACCGGGACGGCATCGAGCAGCCGTCGCTCATCGAGCCGGGCCAGGTGTACGAATACCTGATCGACCTGTGGGCCACCAGCAACGTCTTTCTTGCCGGGCACCGCATCCGGGTCCAGGTCACCTCGAGCTGTTTTCCGCGCTGGGACCGCAATCCCAACACCGGCCACGAATTCGGGGCGGACACGGAGCTGACCACCGCGCACCAGCAGATCTGGCACGACACCGACCACCCGTCCCAGATCCTGCTGCCGCTGGTGCCGTCCGCCGGCTGATCAGGACTTGAGCAGGGCGTTGCCCTTGGTCTGGATCTGCTCCGCCGCCTTCTTGGGCGCCAGTTTGTTGTTCCAGACCTGCTCGAAGGTCGGGGTGAACACCTCGTCGACGATCTGCAGATTGTTGGAGTGGTAGATATCGCCCACCCGGGCGGTCTCCAGTTGCGCGACGCTCTCCTTGAAGCCGGCCGGCATACCGTGCACCATCGCCGCGGAGCCGCGGTCGGCGGTCCGGACCGGGATCCAGTCGTGGTCCTTCGCCATCCGGGTCTGGAAATCGGTGGCGCTCCAGCGGGCGAAATCGATCGCCGCGTCCTGCGCCTGGCCCGACTTGGGAATCATCCAGCCGCCCAGCCAATAGGGGGCCACCCGCTTATTGTTGAATTTCGGCAGCGGCGCCATCGCCCAGTTGAACCCGAGCTTCTGGTAGGCCGCGACCTGCCAGCCACCGGCCGGATACATCGCGACCTTGCCGGTCTCGAAAACGCCGACGTCCTGCGCGACGCTGCTTGTCTCCTCCGGCGTCGGGGCGAGGTTGTGTTTGTAGATCAGGTCGTGGACGAACGCGATGGAGGCGACATTGCGGTCGTCGTCCATCTGGAACGTCTTCGGCTCAAGCACCTTGTCGGTGAACGCGGTGCCCTGCGCCCAGGACAGCGTCTGCAGGCCCCACCACACCGAGAGATCGCCGATGTGGATGCCCCACTGGGTCGTCTTCTTCCCCTTCCGCATGGTCAGCTTCGCTGCTGCCGCCATCGCGTCGTCCCAGGTCCAGGAGTCGTCCGGGTATTTCACGCCGGCCTTGTCGAACAGGTCCTTGTTGTAGAACAGCGCCATGGTCTGCACGTTGTCCGGGAAGCCATACATGTCGTGCCCGTCGAATTTCCACGGCGTGAAGAGCCGGTCCGGGTATTTGGCCGGGTCGGCGAGCGGTGTCCTGTCGATTGTCGGCTGCAGATCGCGGAGCAGGCCCTTCTTGTAGTGTGCGTAGGCCTGCACGTCCCAGTAGTAGACGTCGTACGGCTTGTGCGCCGAGTAGGCGAGGTCGATCTTCTGCCAGTACTGGTCGTACGGCAGCAGTTGCAGGGTCGCCTTGACCTTGCCGTGCTGCGCGGCGTTGAACGCCGTGACCCGGTTCTTGAAATTGCTGTCGATGGTCCCGCCGTTGGACCAGGCGAGCACGCGGATCGAGTTCTTGTCACCCGAGCCGGAGCCGCCGCAGGCCGTGGCCAGCGAGGCCAGGCCGGCTCCCCCGGCCGCCAGCGCGGCGCCCGACAGAAAGCCACGCCGACTGAGATCAGAGTTGGTCATGATCTCCTCATTTCGTTGTCTCATGGGGCTACTTGGTAATTCCGCTGAGCACGATGCCGCGGATGAAATAGCGTTGGGCGAAGACGAAGACGAGAATCGACGGGATTGCCGCCAGTGCGGTCGCCGCCATCAACAGGTGCATCTGGGGGCCGATCCGGGGTGAGCCCTGGAAGGACGACAGCGCCACCGCGATCGTCCATTTCGACTCGTCGGTCTCGTAGATCAATGGCCCGAAGAAGTCGTTGTAGGTCGCGACGAAGGTGAAGACCCCGACCGTGGCGAGCGCCGGCTTGCTGAGCGGGAGCATGATCGCCCACCAGATGCGGAAATATCCGGCGCCGTCGATGAACGCCGCCTCCTCCAGCTCCTTCGGGATCGTCAGATAGAACTGCCGGAGCAGGAAGATGAAGAACGGCGAGCCGAAGAATGCCGGTGCGATCAGCGGTTTCAGGCTGTTGATCCAGCCCAGGTGGTTGAACATGATGTACGTCGGGACCAGGGTCACCGTGCTGGGCAGCATGATCGTGGCGATCATGATCATGAAGATGAGGTTGCGGCCCGGCGCCCGCAGCCGGGCGAACCCGTACGCCGAGAACGAGCACGACAGCAGCGTGCCGATGATCACCGACCCGACCACGATCACTGTGTTCAGCGCGTAGTGGTCGAACGGCACCAGCCGCAGCACCTGGGCGAAATTGCCCCACTGCGGCGCAGTGATCCATTTCATCGGCACCCGGTAGACATCGCCCGGTTTCTTCAGCGCGGTGGAGAGCATCCAGAAGAACGGCAGCAGGATGACGATGCCGCCGGCACCGAGAATCAGGTAACTGATCGCCTGGCGCAGCGCCCTTCGCAGGTCCCGCCGCCGGCGGGCCTTCAGCCGCGCCGGCTCGGCCCCAGTGGTCACCGGGGTCACTGTGGTCGCTGTGCTCATCGGTGTCCTCCCTCGTCGGCGGCGTCGCCGTAGACCCACAGCGACCGCGATTTGAAGACCAGCAGGGTGAGCAGCAGGACGATGACGAACGAGACCCACGCGATCGCCGAGGCGTAGCCCATCTTCAGATACTGGAAAGCGTTGCGGTAGAGGTAGAGCGGCAGCAGCAGGGTCGAATTGTTGGGTCCACCGCCGGTCAGCACGTACGGCTCGGCGAAGACCTGCAGCGATCCGATGACGCCCATGACCAGATTGAAGAACGTGACGTTGGAGATCATCGGCAGCGTGATGTAGCGGTGCTGCCGCCACCGGTTCGCGCCGTCGCACTCGGCCGCCTCGTACAGCTCGTTCGGCACGCCCTGCAGCCCGGCCAGGTAGATCAGCGTCGTCCCGCCGAAGGTCCACAGCCCGGTGACGATCAACGCCGGCAATGCCCAGGTCTCGCTGAGGAACCAGGCCGGTCCCTCGATCCCGAGTTTCCCCAGAATGGTGTTGACCAGCCCGTACTGCTTGTTGAACATCCAGCGCCACAGCATGGCCACCGCGACGCCCGACATCACGGTCGGCAGGTAATAGAGCGAACGGAAGAACGCCATACCGCGGATCTTCTGATTGAGCATGGTGGCCAGGACGAACGACAGCACCAGGATCAGTGGCACGGTGACGAACGAATAAATCGCCGTGACCCGCAGCGATTTCAGAAACAGGTCGTCGTGCACCAACTGCCGGTAATTGGCCAGGCCCACCCAGCTCGGCGCGGTCAGCATGTCGTACTGGGTGAAGCTCAGCAGCAACGAGGCGATCATCGGACCGATCGAGAACAGCAGCATTCCCAGAATCGCCGGTGTCATGAATATGTAGCAGGCGATCGCCTCCCGCCGCCGGGTGCTCAGCCGCGGCGGCCCGACCCGGTTGCTCCGGCGCTGCGCGGTCATCCGGTCAAGGGTTCCGTGGACGGTCATTGGGCCGTCTCCCGTGCACCCAGGACGAGCTCCGGCGTGCGGTAGAGAACCTTGCCCTCGACCCGGATCTCGACCTCGAGCAGGTATTGCTGGATTTTCTCCGGCACCGGCCGTATGCCGAGGCCGGGCGCGTCCGGCAACCGCACCTCGCCGTTGCCGTCGGGCCGGATTCGCTCGGCGGTCAGGTCGGTCGCCAGGGCCGACGCCTCGACCGGGTATTCGCAGAGAACCGCGTCCCGCAGCCAGGCGAACGACTGGAGCGATGCCGCCAGCGCCAGGTGTGAGGTGAAGGTGTGATTGACGAACCGCACCCCTCGGCCGGCCGCATATTCCGCCACCAGCGCCGACGGTCCGATGCCGCCGATGCGCCCGGTGTCGATCTGGATGTGGCCGATGTTGGCGTAATCCACGAGATGCTTCGCCATATTGGCGTCGTGCGCGCCCTCGCCCGCGGCCAGACCGACCGTGCTGCGCGTCGACAACTGCCGGTACGCGTCGAATGCCCCCGACACGAACGGCTCTTCGAGCCACCCGACCCGGCAGTCCTCCAGCGCCGGCAGCCGCAATACGGCCGCCTCGACGTCCTCGCCCCAGACCGTGCCGGCGTCGACGAACAACATGGGCTCCGCTCCGAGCCCGTCGCGGGCCGCCCGGATCTGGTCGGCGTCCTCGGCCACGGTGCCCATGCCGTAACCACCCCAGCCGAATTTCGCCGCCCGGTATCCGGCGGCCGCCACCGTACGAGCCTTCTCGTAAGTCTCTTGTGGACTATCACCGAAAAGCGCTGAGGCGTAGGCGAGTTTGGGATACGCCGTGCGATGGCCGAGCAACTCGTAAACTGGCGCCTGCAGTTTCTGACCGAGCAGATCCCACATGGCAATCTCGATGCCCGACAGCGTGTGACTGACCTGCAGCAGGTCCAGACTGTCCCGGCGTACCAGTTCGGCGATCCGCGCGATGTCCGTGACGTCGCCCAGATTCTGACCGAGCACCGACTCCAGCACCGGTTTGCACGCGCTGTGTGACATCGGGCAGACCAGGCTGGCGATCGAGGTGAGCGGCGATGCCTCGCACTCGCCCCAGCCGATGAAACCGCCGGCCGACAACCGGACCAGCAGCATGTCCTGGCTGCCGTCGCCGATGTCGTAGACCTCGGGCATCGAGAGATAGAAGAAATCGACGGCGTCGATCCGCATCGTCACAGTCCTCTCACCATCACGATCTGCGAGCCCTCTTCGGGCAGCGAAAAGGCCAGCCCTTCGGTCAGTAGAGCCCGACCGGTCGTCTTGGTGCGGTCCCCGCTGCCGACTCGCTCAATCTCGTACCACCGGTCCGGATCGAGCAGCTCCAGCCGAATCGAGCGGTCCGACGCACCACCCGGCAACCGGAAGGCGAGCACGAGGTGATCGTCGGCGGCGTACTGGAATGCCGCCCAGCGTTCGCCCCGGCCGTACCGTCCCGGTTGGCCGGTCAGCCGGTAGAGATCCGCGGTCCGGACGTACGGCCGGACCAGGTCCTGATAGAGCCGGACGTTGTCCCGCAGCCGGGCCCGGAATTCGTCGGGGAGATCGGGCAGCCGGTACGAACAACCGGTCGCCCCCAGCATCGCAATCCGCCGGTAGTAGTCGATCTGGTGTGGCTGCAGCCCGGGATCGCGCGGATTGAGCGTCTGCTCGGGATGATCGGCGCGCCATTCCGAATAGCCCCAGTGCAGCAGCTGGTCCGGCGGCAGCATGATCGAGGCGCCCCAGAGGATCTGCAGCCCGTGTTCCGGCCAATCGGGGTCACTCAGAAAGGTGAGATGGGTCTGCCGGAGTAGGCCGAGATCAATACGCAGCCCACCCGAGGAGCAGTTCTCCAGGACGACCTCGGGATGATCGGCCCGCACCTGCGCCAGCACGTCGTAGTAGGCGCGGTAGTGCTCGAAGAGGCCGTCGCCACTGCCGTGCCCGTGATCGGTCCGGTCACAACCGAGCCCGGGGTCGAGATTGAAGTCGAGTTTTATCCAGTCGGCGCCGAAATCACGGACCAGCCGGCCCAGCGTCTGCACCGCCCAGGCCGCAGCCGCGGGATTTCCGAAACAGACGTAGCCGAGCGGCGCACCGTCCCGGGTCGCCGGGAAGTCCGGCCGGGTCTCCGCGAGCCGCGCCTTCGGGCCGAGCGCCTCGATCTCGCACCACAGGCCGAATCGCATTCCGCGGTCGTGCACCCGGTCGGCAACGGCCCGGATCCCGGCCGGAAATCGCTCGGTGTTGACCAGGTCCCAGTCGCCGCGGTAGTCGGTCCACGACGTCTCGGGATCGGCCGGGCCGAACCAGCCCGCGTCGAGCGTGCAGAGCTCCATTCCGAGCTCCGCCGCCACGTCGGCGTTCGCCGCGAAAACCGCGGCGTTGATGTCGCCGTCCTCGTAGCTCCACCAGTGGTTCCACTCGACCGGGAGCTGCTGTGAAAGCGCATTCCGTGGCGCCCAGTGAGCGCGGGCCGTCCTGGCCACCGGGACGGAGACGGTATTGAGGTCGTGGTCGCTGCCGAACGCGAGCACCACCAGCGGCGACTCGACGCTCGCCCCGGGTTGCAGCACCTTCTCGAATCCGTGATCGTGCAGTCCGCCGGTCAGGAGGTGGGCGCCGTCGGGCTTCTCGTCGAACCGGAAGACCCAGTTTCCCGACCAGGCAACGGTTCCGAAAAGAACGGCGCCGTCGGGCCGGGTCAGCGCGAAGCACGGGTGCCGGCCCTGCGACGAACGGCCGGCCAGCGACTCCAGCCGAGGTGATCCGGTCAGCGCGCTGTGGACGGCCTCGAATTCCAGCCCCCACGAGCTGGTGAAGGACGACAACTCACAGTCGGCTGTGGACAGTTCCAACGCGACCGCGTCGAGACGCCCGATCGTGATCGTCTTTGGGCCGCGATTGCGCACCGCCACCCGGGTCTCGACCACGGCCGGCTCGGAATACCGCTTGACGTGCCACTCGATCTCCAGCGATGCGTGGTCGCACCGGACGATCTCCTCGATCATCCCGTTGCCGGCATCCGCGCTCGCCACGGAGCGGACGCTCAGTCCGGCGGACTCGGCGGTGATCAACTCGCCATCCGCGACCACGCCGAAAGCCGGCTGTGCGCCACTCGCCCACGACGATTGACCGGGCAGACCCAACTGTCGCAGCGCAATGCGTCCGTCAATCGTCGTGAAATCCAGAGCCGCTTTCATCCGCTGACATCACCTCATTGGTGGTCCTCTGTAGGATGCTGCGAGATCATATAGACTTTATCGGAAGCAGACAACCCCGGTATAACCCGCAGAAGGTCGATCAGCGGCGGCGGGCCGGAGCCGAAACCGACCGCTCGATGAATTCGCCGAGCTGCCATTCGTACCGGTCGAGGTGGGCCCGGACGGTGCCCGCCGCGGTGTCGGCGTCGCCGGCCCGTACGGCGTCCAGGATCGCCTGATGCTCCACCGCGTTCTCCCGGTTGTCGAACTCACCGAACTCATGCACGAGTCGCGCCAATTGCGCGTGCACGTGGAGCCCCTCAAAGGTGTCCAACAGAAATGAATTACCGGACGCCTTGACCAGGCATTTGTGGAAACGTTCGTCGTGCTGCACGTAGGTGCGGAACTGGCGGTATCGCGGGGTGGGCCGCAACTTCGCCATCGCGGTCAGCTCGGTCTCCATGGCCCGGATGTCCGCAATGATCGCCCGGGCGGCGGCCAGCCGCGCGGCGTCCATCTCCACCAGCCGGCGCACATGCAGCAGATCGGCGAGCTGTCGTTGGGACAGCAGCGGCATGGTGGCGTAGCCCTTGAACGGCTCGAAGGTGACCAGTCGTTCCGCGGCCAGCCGGGCCAACGCCTCGCGGACCGGCGTCGGACTCACCTCGAGATCCGCGGCGAGCAGCTCAATGGTCAGCCGGCTGCCGGGCGGCACGGCCTGATCCATGATCCGCTCTTTCAATGCGTCGTAGACGGTGTCCACGAGCATCGCCCGCGCGCTTCGTGCCACTCGGCCACTTCTCTCTGCTTCGATCGAGCCCTTCGCCGCTGATCGTATACGCATCGATTTGCCGGCCACGGTGATCGACCACCCGGCCGGCTGACTACGGGCCGCTACCAACCTTGACCGGGCCGAAACTTCATGGTTACGTTTTCAGCCAGCGTCAGCCTGGTCACCGTCCGCATTTTCCGCCCGGCTCGTCCCGTCCAGGGAGGCTCATTCATGAAACCGGTTCGTTCCACCGCGTCCGTGCTCAGGTCGGTGCGCCGGTCGAGTCTGGTCGGCGGCTCCGCGTTGCTGATCGGGATGGGCCTGTTCACCGCGACCGCCGGGGCAGCGACGGCATCGGGTGCGTCGCCCGACCGGGCCGCGCCGTTGGCGAACCCGGCCGTCTGCTCGACCTACTGCGATGGGACACCGGTGACGAAGGCGAAAGGCGACCGGCTCGCCGACGGGACGACTATCTACGGCCGTTCGATCGAGCTGCACATCGATGACCGGCAGGCGATGGGCTGGGCGATCATCGCCAACGGTGACCCGACCGACGAGGTGTGGCTGAACCGCTCCTTCGACGGCGGCAAGACCTGGGAAGACACGCGGTTGGGCGACACCACCATTCCGGCCGGCCTGCGCACCGCGAGCACCACGATGTTCAATCTCAACGACCCGGCCAACAACGCCACCGGCGTGGTCCGCGCCTGCGGCAAGGCGGGCAACGTGGCTGACATCGCGTGCACCGCCTGGACCGGAACGGCCACCCCACCCCGGCCCACGACCCCCGCCCGCGGCGCGGTTGATGCGCTGATCAAGCTGTATAACCCCACCACCGGGCTGTTCAACACCACCGGTTGGTGGAATTCTGCCAACGCGCTCACCGGCGTGATCGACTATGCCCAGGCGACCGGCGACCACCGCTACGACTGGATCATCGCCAACACCTACGAGAAGAACCTCACCGCGCAGGCGGGGAATTTCACCAACGACTACATCGACGACACTGGCTGGTGGGCGCTGGCCTGGATCCGGGCCTACGACCTCACCCACGACAAGCGGTATCTGCAGACCGCGCAGGTGGACGTCGACTACATGTGGAGCTATCACGACTCGACCTGCGGCGGCGGCCTGTGGTGGAGCACCGCGAAGACCTACAAGAACGCCGTCACCAATGAGCTGTTCATCAAGGCCTCGGCCGAACTGCACAACCGCATCCACGGCGACACCACCTATCTCGACCGTTCGGTGAGCAACTGGAAATGGTTCCAGGCCAGCGGAATGATCAATTCCGACCACATGATCAACGACGGCCTCGACAACACGACCTGCAAGAACAACAACGGCACCACCTGGTCGTACAACCAGGGCGTCATTCTCGGCGGGCTCAACGACCTTTACGCCGCCACCCACGATCACGGCTATCTGACCCAGGCCAAGGCGCTCGCCGACGCCTCGACCCGGAGCACCGTGCTCAATCCCAAGGGCGTGCTGACCGAGCCGTGTGAGGCGACCGACTGCGGTGGCGACGGACCGACCTTCAAGGGCGTGTACGTGCGTAACCTCGGCGAGCTGAACAAGACGCTCAAGTCGAGCTCCTACCAGAGCTATCTGCAGCGGCAGGGCGGCGTGGCCTGGCTGCGGGACCGCAACCCCTACAACCAGTACGGCGTGCACTGGGCCGGGCCGGTGGCGTCGATCAGTGCGGCGACCCAGGCCAGTGCCGTTGATGCCCAGGTCGCCGCCTACCCCGCGCGGGGGAAGTAGCCCGGGCTACCCGCCGGAACGCGGAACGAGCGCGTTCCGGTAGGCCGGCCCACCGGAGAAGGTCACCTTCTCCAGGTACAGCTGGGAATCGCCCGGATGGAAATAGGTCAGGTACTGGACGAGACCGCCCTTCTGCTGGTATTCCGGGTGGGCGAAGCAGGCGTAGTCCCAGAGGCTGGCCGGCGGTGCGCCGGTGAACATGGGCTGCTTCGCCGTCCACGGACCCCACGGGGTCGGGGCCGTTTCATAGACCGCGTTGCTCGTGATGCCGTCCATGAAGATGTCCAGATAGGCGTGCATCGCGGGATTCCAGGCCACGCTCTCGCCTGCCGCGCCGCCATCCATCACCAACGTGGCCTTCGTGTCATCCGCACTCCACTGTGGAGCGCCATTCGCCTCGCCGGTGTAATAGCGCCACTGGGAGCGGTCCATCAGGTGCGCGACCGGGACGCGCCCCACCGCGCAGCGGATGTTCACGCAGTTGCCGTAGCCGTAGAACATGCCATTGATGACCATGGCCCCGCCGCCCCCGAAGGCTTGCGCCGGGGTGAACAACAATGTCGGATCCGGGCCTTCGACGCTGTCCAGCGGCTTCTGGCTGGCGGGCACCGTCAACCGGGTTTCGGCGTGGGTGCGCATATCCAGCGCGAGCACGCCCATCCCGAGCGGCTGCCCGACGAAATCCGAGGCGCACGGAGTGCCGGGATCGCTCCCCCGGCACAGCTTGCCGTACGTGAAGAGAATCCGATGCCGCGCGGGATCTGCCACCACCGGCCCCGGCCAGGCGGCGAATTGCGAACCGCACAGCGGATCCGTCTGGGCGGTGCAGCCCGTCGAGCGGGCATGAGTCGCCTCGAACGCCGTCTCGGCCGCGGTCCTCGGGATGATCTCCTGCGGAGTTCCGCCCGGGTGGATCGTGAACGGATTGTCGGACGTCACGTCGATCCCGTCCGACCCGTTCAGGTCATTGGTGACCGCGCCGCTGTTGGAGATGAAGCCGTCCGGGTTCTGCATCGTGGTGTCATCGAAGATCCACACCGACCTGCCCTGGTAGCCGACGCTCTGCCCGTTGTCCCGGCCGGCGACGTGACTGTTCTGCACCAGCGGCGCCAACTCGGTGGCACTGACGACCTTGAGCGCGTCGGCACCACGAGCCGATGCGCCTGCGGCCGATACACTCCCGGCTGACGCGCTCCCGGGTGCGACGGCGGACATCGCGATCACGGCCGTTGTACACAGGCCGGCAGCCACTGCCCTGCGTTTCATGAAGCCTCCTCGTGCGAGTTGGTCCGGTTTCCGCGCCGATCGAAGTGCGCTTTGATCCGGCAATCCGGCGTCGCGGCCGGGTAAAGCGCACTTCGATCGAACGGAACCGGGCTGATCACGGGTAAAGTGCACTTCGATCGAACGCGATCCCCGGCGGCTACTTCTGACCGATCACGGCGTTGGTCTTGGAGATCCACTTCTCGATCGAGGGCGCCACGTCTTTATTGTTCTGTAGCGCGGGATTCCAGATGGAGGTGGTGAGATTTCCCGACTTGCCGCTCCACGGATCCAGGAACGTGGTGCCGAGTTTGTTGGGATTGGCCAGCTCCGCCCGCACGGTCTTCTCCACCGACCTCCCGGGCGCGCCCTGCGGCTCCAGCGCGTCGAAATAGCCCTGCGAACCCGGAATGTAGGCGATGGGCGCGATCGGGTCCTCCTTGTACGCGTCATTGAAACCGTTGGTGTCCATCCAGGAGATGACCTTCCAGGTGGCCGACGGATTCTTCACGTACGACGGCGAGCAGAATCCGTTGGCCTCGGCCGGTGCGACCTGACCGGCGGTCCCCCGCGGCAGCGGCGCATAGCCCCAGTTGACCTTGGTTTTGGCCGCGAAGAAGTCCGAGGAGATCCACTGCCCGCCGAAGACCATCGGCACCTTTCCGTTGATGAATTCACCCTCGGTGTTGGTGCCGGCGAAATTCGGACCGGTGACGGAGCCGTTCTTGATCGCCGCCGCCAGTCGTTCGGTGCCCGCAACGAACTGCGGACCGGCCTGCAGCTTGGTCACCCCCACCAGGCTTTTGTTGTCCGTCAGCGGAGCGCCTCCGTTGGATACGGAGTAAAACGACATTCCGGTCGGGCTGTTCAGCAGCGACCAGACCTGCTGCATGCCGGGGGTGACCTTCTTTCCATTACGTACCGTGAGCGCCTTCGCATCGGCGAACAGGTCGTTCCAGGTCCAGTTTCCGGTCGGCAACGCCACGCCCGCCTGCTTGAACAGATCGGCGTTGTAGAAGACGCCGTACGTGTTGGCTTCGTTGGGGATCCCGTACACCTTCCCGTCCGGCGTGCGATAGGTGTCAATCGCGCCGGGCGAGAATTTGCTGACGTCCAGGCCGGTCTCTTTGGCGCCCTTGGCACTGCCGTCGACGTACTTGCTCCAGTCGTACAGCTTGCCCTGGCGGCCGAGGTCCTGCTCCATCGAGTTCTGGCACCAGAAGATATCCGGCAGCGACTTGGACAGGATCTGCGAATTGATTTTCTGCGCATAGTCCGTGCCCGGCGACTTCACCACGTGCACCTTGATGCCGCTCTTCTTCGTGAAGCGGTCCAGCGATTTCTGAAAGAGGGTGATCTGCTGGTTGGTGCCCCACGACACCAGGGTGATCGTCTTCCCGTCGCCGCCCTGGGTCCCGGCGCCCTGCCCGCCGCAGCCGGCGACCGCACCTATGGCGACGCAGGCCAGGCCCGCGGCGACACTTCTCCTGGGGAGTTTCATGGTCATCCTTCCAGTCGCCTTCGCGGCTCTCATTTACCGGTCATGCCGAGGGCGCCAAGCCCCATCATGAAATACCGCTGCGCGAAGAAGAACAGCAGCAACGGAGGCAGCATGTACAACAGATTCGACGCCATATAGTAGTTGTATTCCGGGCTGGCGCCCGAATTCAGGCTGCCCATGAAGCTCGCCATGCCCAGGGACAGCGTGTATTTCGATGGCGAGTTGAGATATACGAGCGGGTTGAGATAGTCGTTCCACGAGCCCTGGAACGCCAGGATGATCATCGTGATCCACAGCGGCTTGGTCAGCGGCAACATCAGCCTGGTCAGGATCCGCCAGTGCCCCGCGCCGTCGATCATCGCCGAGTCGTCGATCGACCGGGGCACGGAGAGGAAGAACTGCCGGGCCAGGAAGATGAAGAGCGGGTTGCCGAAGAACGCGGGCAGGATCAGCGGAAACCAGGTGTCGATCAGGTTGACGGAGAAGAACAGCCGCTCGATCGGCACGAGGGTGACGATCCCCGGCACGAAGATCGAGAACGTGAACAGATAGAACATGAGGCGGTTGCCGCGGAACTCGATTCGCGACAGCGCATAGCCGGCGAGCATGGAGGTCGCAACGGAGCCGAACGTGGTGATCAGCACGATGCACAACGTGTTGAGCAGCAACCGGAAGAAATGGACCTCCTTCGGCCCGTTGACAAAATTCCGCCAGGTGAACGACTTCGGGAAGAACTCGGGCGGCAACTGGATGATGTCGCTGTTTGATTTCAGCGCAATGGAGATCATCCAGACCAGCGGGACCAGCATCGTGACGCCGAGCAGCGTGCACAGCGCGTACCAGGAGAGCCGCGAAACCGACAGCGGAACCCGCTGGTGCAGTGCTCGTGCCCGTGGTTGCGGACGACGCGACGGATCGGCGAGGCCGCTGGGGGCGTCGGTGGTCAGAGCGGACGACATCGACGCCTACCTCTCGTTCCCCTCGAACACCCACATCCTGGAGGTTCGCAGGGTGATGCCGGTGATCACGAGGATGATGATGAACAAAACCCACGCCTCGGCCGAGGCCAGCCCGAGCTGGGTGTAATTGCCGAATGCGTCGTTGTAGATCTTGTACATGTAGAGATTGGTCGAGGTGCCCGGGCCGCCCTTGGTCAGCACCTGTATCTGGTTGAACGTCTGGAACGCCGCGCTGAGGCCCAATACGAGTTGCAGCAGGAGAATCGGCGTCATCATGGGAAGGGTGATCGACCAGAACAGTCTGGGCGCGGTCGCACCGTCCACCCGGGCCGCCTCGTACAGTTCAGTCGGCACGTTCTGCAGCGCGGCCAGGAATATGATCATGGAGCCGCCCACGCCCCAGAGGCCGACGAGCACGATCGACGGGAGCGCCATTCTGGAGCTGGCGATCCATTGGCTGACCGGCAGGTGCAGATCCTTGAGTATTTCGTTGGCCAAGCCGTACGCCGGGTCGTAGATGTATTTCCACAGAGTCAGGACCGCGATCGACGGCAGGACGACCGGGAGGTAGAAGATGGTCCGAAACAGCCGTACACCGGTGAATGCCCGGTTGAGCAAGACCGCCAGCGCCAGCCCGGCCACCATCGACGACGGCACACTCAGGACCATGTAATAGGCGGTGACCTTCAGCGAGCCCCAGAATGTCGGGTCCTGGGTCAACAGATATCTGAAGTTCTCCAGGCCGGTCCACTTCGCGGCACTGACCCCGCTCCAGCTGGTGAATGAGTGATAGAGCGAGCTGGCCAGCGGATAGACGGTGAACACCGCCACGCCGATGATCATCGGCAGAATGAACAGGTAGGCGGTAAGCGTGTTCCTGGCCCGAAAGGATAACTGCGACAGCGCGCCGCCGGTTCCAGCACTCATGAGATCACTCCTTGCCGCCGATGCAGCTCGTGCGTCAGCCCGTCGATCCCGGCCCGCCTGTTCCTGAGGGAGTCTGACCTCCGGTCGACTTACCTGTCAAGAGTTAATGACAAGTGACCTGGCTGTTTCGGGACAGATTATTTGGCCGTCCCGCCGACGTGGTTGCGGTTATGCGGTGCAGACCGGATGCCTTCGACCTATGGTTGTTGACCTATGGTGAGTCGACGATGACCACCGACCGAGAAAGGCGAGTCCTTGTCACGAGATGACCTGCCACCGGCACGTGGTGGTCTCGACGGGTTGGATCGCCATAGTCCGGTCCCGCTGTATCACCAGCTCGAACGCGCGCTGCTCGAGCTCATTGTCGACAACGGGCTGGCGCCGGATGCCCGGTTTCCGTCCGAGAGCGAGCTGTCCGCCCGCTTCGGCGTGACCAGGCCGACCGTCCGGCAGGCCCTGGACCGCCTTGTGCGGGTGGGCGTGCTGCGCCGCGAACGCGGCCGCGGCACCTACGTGGCCGCCGTTCCCGAGCTCAGATCCAGCGACCTCACCGTAAAGGTGATCATGCCGAGCCTGAGCGATCTCATCCATCTGCGGGTCCTGGCCGGCATCGTCGATGAGGCGCACCGACAGGGCGTACAGGTGATTCTCGCTCATTCGGACGGAAAGCGGGCCGCGCAGGAGCGCGAGCTCGATCGCGCCGTCGGGCTGTCCGGCGTCGTGCTGTGGCCGGTGAACGAGAGTGCCCGCAGCCAGGCTCTCGCCCGCCTGAACGCGGCGGGAACGCCGGTCGTGCTTATGGACCGCTACCTCGATGCCCGCGCAGATCACGTGGTGGTCGATGACGAGCACGGGGCCGTGGCGGTGACCGACCATCTCGTCGGGCTGGGGCATAAGCGGATTGCCTTCATTCACGGCGAACCGATGAGATTGAGCAGCGTCCGACTTCGTTTCCAGGGGTACCGGGCCAGCCTGGCCGCGAACGGGTTGACCCTCGACGAGAGCCTGACCGTCAAGATCGGCGACGGCGCGTCGGTCGCCGAGGCGATGGATCACCTCTACGCCCTCGCTGACCCCCCGACGGCGGCCTTCTGCGTCAACGACCTACTTGCCGTGAATGTATTCACCGAGCTCCGCGGTCGGGGAATAGCCGTGCCCGACCAGTTTTCCATCGCCGGATTCGACGCCCTCGAGGTGTTGCCGTCCGCCGGGACACTCACCAGCGTGCGCCGGGCCACCGAGGAGATGGGCCGCCGCTCGCTGCAGCTCCTCCTCGAACGCATTCGGCAGCCCGGCTTCACCGACGGGCCGCGGCACGTCATGCTGCCCACCGCCCTGGTCACCGGCGACACGACCGCCCCACGACCCGTGCCAGCCCGGATCCGGCGCACCAAGAAGTCAGCCGCGAAGGCCTGACCCGCCACCCCCTTTTCATGATCGACATCGGCTAGGTGTCGCTATAGCAGCACTTAGTCGATGTCGATCATGAAAGTACGGATGGGAAGACTCAGCCACAGGTTGACTCGAATATGCCCCGTGAGTAATATGCCTTGCATGGCATCTACTTTCGAGGTGTTGGCGGAGCCCCGGCGCCGGCAGATTCTCGACCTGCTCCGCACCGGGGAACGACCGGTCAACGATCTCGTCAACGAGCTCACGATGAGCCAACCGGCCGTCTCCAAACACCTGAAGGTGTTGCGCGAGGTCGGGCTGGTCGACGTCCGGCAGGACGCGCAGCGCCGGTGGTACCGGCTGCGGCTGGAGCCACTGGTCGAGTTGGACGCCTGGCTGGCGCCCTATCGCCGGCTCTGGTCCGGCAGCCTGGACAAACTCGAGAAACACCTCGACACGATGCCCGACAACTGACATCCCACAAAGGACGGACTCGTGGAAACAAACCTGGGCACCCTCAGCATGGTCGACGGAAAGCCGGTGCTGCAGTTCCAGCGACGGCTCAATCACCCACCGGAGAAGGTCTGGCGGGCCGTCACCGAGCCGACCGAAATGGCACATTGGTTTCCGGCCAATATCGAGACCGAGCTCAAACCCGGGGCACCGATGCGTTTCAGCTTCAACGGTCCACACACAGATGACATGGATCCCGCCGCCAAATTCGCGGAGGGTGAGGTACTCGAATTCGATCCGCCCAGGGTTTACGCGTTCCGCTGGTTCGACTCCGTGCTGCGGATCGAGCTCGTCCCGGACGGCGAGGGCTGCCGGCTCTATTTCAGCCAGGCGTTGAGCAATGCCGGCACGTGGGGTGACCGGCCGGCGACCGCGCGCCAGGCGCCGGGCTGGGACAGCTGCCTGAATGTGCTCACCGCGCGCCTGGACGACCGGCCGGCCCCGACAATGGGCGGCGACTGGTTCCGGGCCCGGTCCGAGGCCTATATCGCCGCGTTCGGCCTGGCGACAGGTGAAATCCGCGAGGAGCCGGCCGGCCGGCGGATCCGGTTCGAACGGGATCTCGTCCTGTCGGCCGAGGCCGTGTGGCTGTTCCTCAGCTACGGCGGTGAACCCGAGGTCGGGTCCGCGCCGCCGGAGCGATTCACCGCCCCCGGTGTGCCGGCCGGCGCGGTGACCGCCGCCGATTCGCCGCGCCTGCTGGAATACGGGTGGCTCACCAACGGCGAACAGGCCGGAGCGGTACGGATAGAACTGGGTCCGCAGGAGCCCATCGGCACCCGGCTCGTCGTGACCCAGACCGTTCCGGCGAACGGTCCCACAGCGGCGGCACTGGCTGCGTGGCAGGCCCAGCTGGACTGGGTTTTCGCCGGACTGATGGGCGAGCTGCGGCCCCGGCCGGCCACCTCCCGGTAACGCTGCTCAAACGGGCCGGCGGCGCAAGGTCTTGGCTGCCAGGGCCGGTGGGGTGTAATCGGCGTCCTGCGGGTTCAGATCGGTGCCCGGCGGCACGATCTCGTCGATCCGGTCGAGCACATCGTCGCCGAGCACCAGGTCGGCACCGTCGAGCAGGTCGGCGAGCTGCTCGGGCGTGCGCGGCCCGATGATCGCCGAGGTCACGCCTGGATGCGCGCGGACGAAGGCCAACGCGATATGGGTGAGCGAATGCCCGGCCTCCCCGGCCACCTTCTTCAGCTGCGCCACCACCTCCAGCTTGCGGGCGTTCGCCGGCAGGGCCGGGTCAAACTTGTGCGGCTGGATGGACTTGCGGCCCTCGGTGAGGTCGACGTCGACCGCCGTGTCGTACCGCCCGGACAGCCACCCACTGGCCAGCGGGCTCCAGGTGAGCACGCCCATCCCGTACCGCTGGGTCGTCGGCAGCACGGCCGACTCGATGGCCCGGTTGAAGATCGAGTACGGCGGCTGCTCGGTCCGGAACCGCACGTGCCCGCGGCGTTCGGCGACCCACTGGGCCTCGACGATCCGCTCGGCCGGGAACACCGACGACCCGATCGCGCGCACCTTGCCGGCGCGGACGAAGTCCGAGAGCGCCGACAGGGTCTCGTCCAGATCGGTGCTGTGGTCGGGGCGGTGCACCTGGTAGAGGTCGACGTAGTCGGTGTCCAGCCGGCGCAGGCTGTCCTCCAATGCGCGGGTCAACCAGCGCCGCGAGCTGCCACCGTGGTTGGCGTCCGGCCCCATCTGGAAGAAACCCTTGGTGGCCAGCACGACATCCTCACGCCGGCCCTTGAGCGCCTTGCCGATGATCTCCTCGTTCTCGCCGTCGGAATACATGTCCGCGGTATCAACGAAGTTGATACCGGCATCAAGTGCGGTGCGCACCATCCGGATCGCGTCGTCGTGGTCGCGGTTTCCCCACGCGCCGAGCATCATCGCGCCGAAACAGTATTCGCTGACCGAGATCCCGGTCCCGCCAAGAATCCGTCGCTTCATTGTGTCCTCCAGTCGATTCGCCGTCGTGAAATGTGACTGTCGGAGCCGACTCTGCTGCCGGATGGGCGCGGGGAACCAGGCCACGGCCAACCTGGGTCTGGCGGTACCAGGCAACGCCCGGCGGCCGCGGGCATACTGGCGGCCATGGAGGACACCGCGAAGCTGGGCGCATTCCTGAAGGCGCGCCGGGCGGCGCTGGATCCGGACGAGCTCGGACTGGTGTCCGGGGTCAACCGGCGCCGGGTTGCCGGCCTGCGCCGCGAGGAACTCGCCCAGCTCGCCGCGATCAGCGTCGACTACTACACGCGGCTGGAGCAGGGCCGGGCCCGCAATGTCTCCACCGAGGTGCTCGACTCGCTGGCCCGGGCGCTGCAACTGACCGCGGACGAGCACCGTTACCTGCGCAATCTGGCCGCCGCACCGAAACACCGCCGGGCCACGCCGCCCCGGCCGCAGCGGGTCCGGCCCGAGCTGCGCATGATGCTCGATGCGATCACGACCCCGGCGCTCATCTTCGGTCGCAACCTGGATGTGCTGGCCTACAACGCGCTCGGTGCCGTCATGTCGTTCCATCTGCCGACGATCCCGGTCGAGGAACGCAATATGGCCCGGCTGTTCTTCCTCGACGACAGTGCGGCCGAGCTGCACCCGGAATGGGATTCGCTCTCCCGGGAGGTGGTGGCCAATCTCCGGTCCGAGGCCGGCCGGCATCCCGACGATCCGCGACTCGCCCAGCTGATCGGCGAGCTGTCGTTGCGCAGCGAGGAGTTCCGCCGGCTGTGGGCCGGGCACGCCGTACGGGAGAAGGCGCACGGCGTGAAGCGCATCCGCAATCCGATCGTCGGGGACATGTCACTGCGGTACGAAACCCTGCGGCTGGCCGACGATCCCGACCAGGCGCTGCTGATCTACACGGCCGAGCCGGGCTCCGATTCCGACCGGGCGCTGCGATTGCTGGCCAGCTGGGTCGCCGACGAGCCGCAGTCGGTCAGTCGATGAGGTCGTAGCCGGGAATCGTCAGGAAATCGACAAAGTCGGCGGAGACGGTGACCTGGTCGAAAAGCTGCCGGGCCTGCTCGTAATGCCCGGCGGCATAACGCTCCGCCCCGACCTCGCCGCGGATCCGGGCCAACTCGGCGTCGGCCGTCGCACCGACGAGCTCGGCGGTGACCGTCGACCCGTCGTCCAGCACCGCCTTGTTGCGGATCCACTGCCAGAGCTGGGTGCGGCCGATCTCCGCCGTCGCGGCGTCCTCCATCAGATTGAAGATCGCCGCGGCGCCATTTCCGGAGAGCCAGGAAGCCATATACCGCAGGGCCACCGCGACGTTTCCGCGCAGTCCAGCGAGGGTGATAGAGCCACCCGCCGACGCGATATCCAGCAATTGGTCGGCGGTCACCGAAATCTCGCCGAGCGGCCGGTCGAGCTGGTTGGGCGCCGCGCCCAGGACGGCGTCGAACACCTCGGCGCACAACGGGACGAGGTCGGGGTGCGCGACCCAGGAGCCGTCAAAACCGTTGCCGGCCTCGCGTTCCTTGTCCTCCCGTACCTTTGCCAGTGCCTGCTCGTTCACCGCGGCGTCACGCCGGCTGGGAATGAACGCGGCCATTCCGCCGATCGCCGCCGCCCCGCGCCGGTGGCAGGTGTGCACCAGCAATTCGGCGTACGAGCGCATGAACGGCGCGGCCATCGTGACCGTATTGCGGTCCGGCAATTGAAAACGCGCGCCCTGGTCTCGGAAGTTCTTGATGATGCTGAACAGATAGTCCCACCGGCCCGCGTTCAGCCCGGCGCTGTGCTCGCGTAACTCGTAGAGGATCTCGTCCATTTCGAATGCCGCGTTGATGGTCTCGATCAGCACGGTCGCCCGGATACTGCCGGCGGGCAGGCCGAGTTCGCTCTCGGCGAAGGTGAACACGTCATTCCACAACCGCGCCTCCAGATGGCTTTCCATCTTGGGCAGGTAAAAGTACGGACCGCTGCCGCGGGCGAGCAGTTCGGCCGCATTGTGGAAGAAATGCAGCCCGAAATCGACGAGGGCGCCGACCGCCGGCTGGCCGTCGATCTGGATGTGCCGCTCGTCGAGATGCCAACCGCGCGGCCGCATCAGGATCACCGGCCGGCGACCGTCAGTCAGCTCGTAGCGCTTGCCCTCCGGCGACTGGAAGGTGATCGTCCCGCGGACCGCGTCGGCCAGATTGACCTGACCCGACACCACGTTTGCCCAATGTGGAGTGTTGGCGTCCTCGATGTCGGCCAGCCACACCCGGGCGCCAGAGTTCAGCGCGTTGATCGTCATCTTGCGCTCGGTCGGGCCGGTCATCTCGACCCGCCGGTTGAGCAGGTCCGCGGGCGCGGGCGCCACCTGCCAGTCGCCGGCCCGCACCTCAGCGGTCTCCGGCAGGAAATCGAGCCGACCGGACTCCGCGATCTCGGCCCGCCGCTTCTGCCGGCGCACCAGCAGATCGTCCCGGGTCCCCCGGAACCGCCGGTTGAGCGCGGCGACGAAGGCCATTGCCTCCGGGCTCAGAATCTCCTCGGCCCGCTCCACCGCGACCGGCGCCACATCCAGATCCGCCACGACATCCCCAAACCTGAGTTTCATCATACGAAACGAATAACTCATTCTGCGGATAACTCTAACGCCGGTCCGAGAGGCCGACAAGTACGTCAGTCTTGGCCGGTGCCGGACAGTTGCCGCTGCCGTAGCGTTGACGCTCCCCTCCGTCGGCGATTAGAGTCGAAATCTCGCTTCCGCAAAACGGAATCGCACCGTACGGCATCGCCGGGGCTCTCAAGACGCCGACCGCGTCAGCGCCCACCTTCAGAAGGCGGTGCCCCCCGAGAGGCTGGTCCGGTGGCCGGACGCCACCGGGCGGAGAGGAACACGTCGTGAGCGAGTCGGCCCCCGCCGAGGGCACGCCCGTCACCGCTACATCGATCACCCCTGCATCTGTCGTCATTGTCTCCCACGAGCGACGGCCGAGCCCGCCGGTGGCCTGGGCGATCCAACGCCTCGGTCAGGTCCTGCGCGACGCCGGTGTGCGGGTCACCGACGACGAGCGCGAGCCCGGACTCCGGATCGTCGTTCCCGCCCCCGCGGGGCATGAAATGCCGGCCGAGTCGTTCGCGCTGCACCGCCCCGACGGTGTGCCGGGTCCGGTCTTCATCACCGGCGCGGACGACCGCGGAGTCGGCTACGGCATCCTCGAACTGGCCGACCGGGCCGCCTACGCGGCGGATCCCGTTGCCACGTTGGCCGCCACCGAGCCGCTCAGCGAGAGCCCGGCCACCCCGGTGCGCAGCATCCTGCGGGTCTTCGTCTCGGTCGAGGAGGACACCCGCTGGTTCCACGATCGCGCCTTCTGGTCGGACTACCTCACCGATCTCGCCACCAACCGGGTCAACCGGTTCCAGCTCGGTTTCGGAATGCAGTACAACTACGGGCACCACCCGGCGACCGACAACTATTTCTGCTTCCCGTACCCGTTCCTGCTCGATGTCCCCGGCTACGACGTGCACGCCGGCGGCGTGTTCCCGGCCGAGCGGGAACGCAACCTCGACACGTTGCGGTTCATCAGTGACGAGGCGAAACGGCGCGGCGTCCACTTCCAGCTCGGCCTCTGGAACCACGCGTACGACCACGGTCCCGGTTCCGAGCCCACCCACCCGATCATCGGCCTCACCCCGGAGACGCACGCCGACTATTCCGCCGCCGCGCTGGGCCGACTGCTGCGGGAATGCCCCGCGATCGACGGGATCACCTGCCGGGTGCATTACGAGGGCGGAGTCCCCGAGCCCGGACACGAATTCTGGCGCACCGTGCTGGCCGGCGCGGCGAACGCCGGTCGCCGGATCGAGATCGACATGCACGCCAAGGGCGTCGACGAGGAACTGCTGGCGGTGGCCCGGCAGACGGGCCAGCCCGTCGTCCTCGGCGCCAAGCACTGGGCCGAGCATCAGGGCCTGCCGTACCAGCAGACGACCATCCGCGACAAGGAGAAGGCCACCGCCGATCCCGGCACCGGGCTGATGGCGATCACCGCCCACCAGCGCCGGTTCACCCGCTACGGGTACGGCGATTTCCTGCGCGAGGACCGCGATTTCGACCTGCTGTTCCGGATCTGGCCGGGCACCCAGCGGGTGTTGCTCTGGGGGGACCCGGTGCTCGCCGCCGGCTACGGCCGGCTCGGCACCATCGGTGGAGCGCTCGGCATCGAGCTGTGCGAGCCGCTGTTCTTCAAGGGCCGCAAGGGCACCGGCTCCACGAGCGGCCGGGATCCCTACCTGGATCCGGAATTGCAACTGGACGGCCAGGAATGGCGGAAATACCGCTACACGTACCGATTGTGGGGACGGCTGCTCTACAACCCGGACGCGGATCCAGAAAGCTGGCGGCGATTCCTCCGCGCCGAGTACGGCGCCGCCGCCGATGCCGTGGAGAAGGCACTCGGGTCGGCGAGCCGGATCCTGCCCCTGATGACGGTGGTGCACGCGTTGGGCGCGTCCAACAACGGCTACTGGCCGGAGATGTACACCGACATGCCGATCGTGGCCGGACCGCATTCGGAGTATTTCGCCGGGGACACCGACGGACCGGCGACCTTCACCGGCGTCAGCCCGTTCGACCCGAGCATCTTCTACCGGATCGACGACTTCGCCGACGACGCCGTCGCCGGCCGGCGGGATGGCCGGTACGGCCCGGACGAGGTGGCTGGCTGGTTCGAGAAGCTGGCCGGCGACGCCGAGTCCAGTCTGGCCATGGCCCGGGAAACGGCCGCCGACACGGGTGATCCGGAATTCCGGCGGCTCGACGTGGATGTCACCGTCCAGGCCGGGCTGGGCCGTTTCTTCGCCGGGAAATTCCGGGCCGGCCTCGGCTATGCACTCTTCGAGCGGACCGGCGACCGGGCGCACCTCGCCGCCGCGCTGACCGCTTACCGGGCCGCCCGCGAGGCGTGGGTCGGCATCATCGCGGCGACCGACGGCGTCTACCGCGACGACCTCGCCTTCGGGCACCTGCTGACCGAACACGGGCACTGGAAGGACCGGCTGCCGGCGATCGACGCCGACCTGGCCAGCATGCAGGAGCGGCGCGATTCGTCGGATGCGCCGGCACGGCAATCAATCCCGTCGATCCCCCGCGGCGAACGGCCGGCCATCCGGCACGAGCCACCGGAACCGTTCGGCCGCGGCGACGAGATCACGCTGACCGTGTCGGCGGAGTTGGACGGCGAGATCGTGCTGCACTACCGGCATCTCAACCAGGGCGAGGACTACCAAATGGCCCCGATGACTGCATCTTTGACCAGAACCGGCACCGACCACACCGCCACCATCCCCGGTTCGTACACCGATTCGGCGTACCCGTTGAGCTACTACTTCACCGTGCACGCCGCCTCCGGGGACGCCTGGCTGGTCCCGGGGCTCGACCGTTCGCTGGCCAACCAGCCGTACCACGTGCTCAGGCAGAAGAACCCGTGAGGTGACCGCGCCGGACCGGGCTGCAATGCTGGAAACCCGTGCCGGGAAATTGAGCCGGAACGAACTGTTGGGAGGCGAGCCGTGACCGACCAGTTGCAGGCCGACCTGCTCGAGAAACTCGGCCCCGGCGCGGTGATCAGCAATCCCACCGAACTGCGGACGTACGAAAGCGACGGCCTGACCGGATACCGCGTGACGCCGCGGCTCGTGGTCCTGCCGGCCATGGCCGAGGAGGTCGCGGCGGCGGTGACGGTCTGCGCCCGGCACCGGGTGCCGTTCGTCGCCCGCGGCGCCGGCAGCGGCCTGTCCGGCGGCGCTCTCCCGGTGGCCGAGGGCGTGGTGATCTCGTTGCAGCGGCTGCGGTCGATCGTCGAGGTCGACCCGGTCAACCGGCGGGCCACCGTCGAGCCGGGCGTCACCAATCTCGCGGTCAGCGCCGCCGCCGCGCCGTTCGGCCTGTATTACGCGCCGGACCCGTCCAGCCAGCAGGTGTGCACCATCGGCGGCAATATCGCGGAGAATTCCGGCGGCGCGCACTGCCTGAAATACGGGTTCACCACCCATCACGTGCATTCCCTCGAGGTGGTGCTGCCCGACGGCACGCTCACCTGGCTCGGCGGCGACAGCACCGAGCACGCCGGCTACGACCTGCGCGGCGTCTTCGTCGGGTCCGAGGGGACGTTGGGCATCACCACCAAGGCCGTGGTCCGGTTGCTGCCCAAACCGGAGACGGTACGGACCCTGCTGGCCGACTTCCCGTCGATCAGCGCGGCCGGCGGGGTGGTCACCGACATCATCGGCGCCGGCATCATCCCGGCCGCGATCGAGATGATGGACCAGCTCGCGATCGAGGCCGCCGAGGCGGCCGTGCACGCCGGCTACACCCTCGACACCCCGGCCGCCCTGCTGATCGAGCTGGACGGGCCGGCCGCTGAATGCGACGGCCTGTTCGTCGATGTGGAGGCGATCTGCCGGGCGCACGGCACCACGAAGATCCGGATCGCCGCCGACACGGCCGAACGCGACGGCATGTGGCGCGGCCGCAAGGCCGCCTTCGCCGCGGTCGGGCGGATCAGCCCCAACTATTTCGTCCAGGACGGCGTCGTCCCCCGGACCCGGCTGGCCGAGGCGCTGGACCGGATCGCCGCGATGGGTCGGGATGCCGGGCTGCGGGTGGCGAATGTGTTCCACGCCGGAGACGGCAACCTGCACCCGCTCGTGCTCTACAGCGAGGCGGCCGGCGAACACGACCGGGCCGAGAAGCTGTCCAAGGCCATCGCCGAGCTCTGCGTCGACCTCGGCGGATCGCTGTCCGGCGAGCACGGCATCGGCACCGACAAGGCGTGTTCGATGCCGACGATGTTCACCGACGACGACCTGGCCACGATGGCCCGGCTGCGGTCGGCCTTCGACCCGGCCGGGATCGCCAATCCCGGCAAGATCCTGCCGACGCCGCGGCTGTGCGGCGAGAAGCCCGGCCCGTACCGCCCGCACCCGCTCGAGGCCGCCGGTGTCATCGACCGTGTCTGAGCCGCGGGATCTCGCCGAGGCCGCGGACGTCATGCGCACCGGTGGGCGGATCCTCATCCGGGGCAGCGGAACGGCCGGCGACTGGGGCGGCGCTCCCGGTGCCGTGGACACCGTGCTGGACACGTCCGGGCTCAGCCGCCTGCTCGCCTACAACCCGGCCGACATGACCGTCGCCGTACAGGCCGGAATGCCGCTGCGACAACTGCAACAGCACCTCGCCGACCACGGCCAGTGGATCGCCAACGACGCCGCCCGCGTCCCGGCCGGCGCCACCGTCGGCGGCCTGCTCGCCACCGCGGATGCCGGCCCGAGCCAGCACCGGTACGGCCCGCTGCGCGACCTCGTCCTCGGCGCCACCCTGGTGCTCGCCGACGGCACGATCGCCCACTCCGGCGGCCACGTCATCAAGAATGTCGCCGGCTACGACCTGGCCCGGCTCTTCTCCGGCTCCTACGGCACCCTCGCACTGCTCGCCGAGGTGGTGCTGCGCGTCCATCCGCGGCCGCCGAGCAGCCGCACCCTGACCGTCCCGGCCGACGCCCGGACGGCGCACCGGATGGCCACCGAGTTACGTGACCGGCCAATCGATCCGACGGCGGTGACCTGGACCGGCGGGCGGCTGCTGGTGCGATTCACCGGGACCGAGACCGGAATTGTCCCGCAGCTCGACCGGGCCGGGCTGCCCGCCGCCGAAGTACTCGACGGGGCCGGCGAACAGGCCGCCTGGGATGCCGACACGGCGCTGGTCAGCGGAATGCCCAAGCGGACCATTTTCCGGGTCGGCGCGCTGCCCAGCCGATTTCCCGACCTGGTCGAGCTCGTCGACAAAGTCGCCACCGGGAACGGCGTCGCCGCCGAATGGTCCAGCGCGCTCGGCGTCGGAATCCACACGATCGCCTTGCAGGGCGGGGATGCGGCCGCGCATGCCGCGGTGCTCACCGGTGTACGGAATGAATTCGCCGGGGCCGCTGTGACCCTGCACCGCCGGGTCGACGGGGTGGATTCCCTGATCGACGGGTGGGGCCCGCCGCCGCCCGCCGTCAGCGTCATGCGCGCGGTCAAGCACGCCTTCGACCCCGACGACCGGCTCGGCCCGGATCGGTACTTCCCCTGGCTGGAAGGCAATAAGTGAGCTTCTTCGATGCGGACGACCCGCCGGCGCCCGAATTGCTGGACGACTGCGTCCATTGTGGATTCTGCTTGCCCACCTGCCCGACCTATCTGCTGTGGGGCGAGGAGATGGACTCCCCGCGCGGCCGGATCCAGCTGATGAATCTGGTGTCCCAAGAACAGGCGCCGCTGGATTCCACTGTGGGCGGACACATCGACGCCTGCCTGGGCTGCATGGCCTGCGTCACCGCCTGCCCGTCCGGCGTCCAGTACGACCGGCTGCTGGAGGCGACCCGGCCGCAGGTCGAGCGCAACGTGCCGCGGACCCGCCGGGACCGCGCCTTCCGCGGCCTCATTTTCGCGCTCTTCCCGCATCCGGCCCGGCTCCGGTTCGCCGCGGTCGGCGCCGTGGCGTACCAGCGGTTGCGGCTGGCGAAACTGCTGCGCACCAGCGGATTGCTGGCCCGCCTGCCGGCCCGGTTACGGTCGCTGGAAGCTCTTATGCCGCCGGTGCGAATACGCGATCTGGTACGGCGCAATCCGACTGCGGTCCGGCCGAACGGCGAGCCGCGGCGCCGGGTCGCGCTGCTGACCGGCTGCGTGCAGCGGGTTTTCTTCGGCGACGTCAACGACGCCACCGTGCGGGTGCTCGCCGCGGAGGGCTGCGAAACGTTGACCCCGGCCCAGGGGTGCTGCGGCGCGCTGTCGCTGCATGCGGGCCGAAAGGCCGAGGCGCTGGAATTCGCCCGCGGGCTGATCGACTCCTTCGGAAAGGTCGAGGCGGACACGATCGTGGTGAACGTGGCCGGCTGCGGCTCGACGCTGAAGGAGTACGGCGCGCTGCTCGCCGACGACCCGGCCTATGCGGGGCGGGCCACGGAATTCTCGGCCAAGGTCCGGGATGTCACCGAGCTGTTGGCCGAGCTCGAACCGCGGGCACCCCGCCATCCACTCCCCGGGCGGGTGGCGTATCACGACGCGTGTCACCTCGCGCATGCCCAACGGGTCCGGGCCCAGCCGCGGACCGTGCTGCGGCAGATTCCCGACCTTCAGGTGGTGGATATTCCGGAGGCCGACATCTGCTGCGGCTCGGCCGGGATCTACAACCTGGTCCAGCCCGAGGCCGCAGAAGACCTCGGACGACGCAAGGCCGGCAATATCGCGTCGGTCAGACCCGATGCCATCACGACGGCGAATCCGGGCTGCCTGTTGCAGATTCGGCGGTACCAGTCGCCCGATGATGACGCCATTCCGCTGTTTCATCCGGTACAACTGATCGACGCCTCGATTCGCGGCCAGCGTGTCTTTCGCGTCGCAGAGCAAGACGACAAGTAGAGGAGCGGTCGGTGGCCACGAGGAAAACCAAGGTCAGCACGGAGGTGGCGCCAGCCGCCGAACCTCCTCCCGCCGCCGAGCGCGTCGACCGCGCCGACAAAGGCGCCGTGCAGTCGGTGGAGCGTTCGTTCGACCTGCTCGAGGCGATCGCGGACGCCAGCAGCCCGCAAGGCCTCTCCCAACTCGCCGCCGCCGCCGAGCTTCCGCTGCCGACGGCACACCGGCTGATGCAGACCCTGGTGCACCGCGGATATGCCCGCCAGGAGCCGTCCCGCCGCTATACCCTCGGCGCTCAGCTGATCCACCTCGGCGACATCGCCAGCCGGCTGCTCGGCGCCTGGGCGACGCCGTATCTGGCCGAGTTGCGCGACTTCACCGGCGAGTCGGCCAATTTCGCGATCCTGGACGGCAGCGAGATCGTCTACGTGGCGCAGGCGCCCAGCCGGCACCAGATGCGGATGTTCACCGAGCCGGGTCGGCGGGTGCTGCCGCACTGCACCGCGGTCGGCAAGGCCGTGCTCGCCGAGCTACCCGTGTCGCGGGTGCAGACCATCATCAACCAGACTGGGCTGCCGGCCCGGACCAACCGCACGATCACCGACACCGAGGCGTTCCTGATCCATCTCAAGACCATTCATCACCAGGGCTACGCGATCGACGAGGGCGAGCAGGAGGTCGGCGTCCGCTGCCTCGCCGTGAGCGTGCCCAATGCCGTCACCCCGTCGGCCATTTCGGTCTCCGGTCCGGCCGCCCGGATGACCGCCGAGCATGTCGAGAAGGCGATTCCGGTGTTGCACGAGGTGGCGGCGAAATTGTCGGTCAGCCTGGCCGCCGGCGATCCACCCACCAAGTGAGCGCATTGATCGACGCGTACGGCCATGTCGGGCTGCCCCGATTCCAGAACATCGAGGACTACCGAGCGGTGATGGCGACCGCGGGAATCGACCGGGCCGTGCTGTGCTCGTTCGACAGCTCGCCCGATCTCGCCGGCGTGCACGCAGCGCTGACCCGGTGGCCGGACACCTTCCGGGTGCTCGGCGTGCCGCTCGGGGCCGATCAGACCGAAATGCGGGCGGGCGCGGAAGCCCAGCTGGCGGCGGGTTTCAGCGGCCTGCGGCTCACCGATGCCGACGTTATCGACCGGCCATGGCTGCTCGAGCTGCTGGGTCGGCACGGTCGGGTCGCGGTCGTCTGCGGGCGGCCGTCCACACCGGAGACAGCGTCCGCGCTGGTGGCCCACCTGGAACGGAATTCCACCGCGATCGTGGTCGGCGGGCATTTTGCCGGAGCTGATGACCCACGACTGCTGGAGTCCGGACCGGTCGCGGACCTGTTCGCCCATCCGCGTTTCCACGTCGTCTTCTCCCGGCACGGCGGCTATCCGTCCGCGCTGATCGAGGAATGGGCGGCGGCGGTTGTCGCCACCGCCGGTTGGGACCGCGTGCTGTGGGGCAGCGAGTCGCCGATTCTCTATTGGCGCGGCGAATCGATGCAGAGCGCCCTGGACTGGGCGCTTCGTCTCAATCCCACGGCAGAGCAGCGCGCCGCTTTCTTCGGCGGAAATGCGGACCGGCTGTATTTCGCCGCACCGGTGCGTCCGGAGCCGCTGGATATGCCGTTCGATCCGTGGCAGCGGGCCCGGACGATCCCGGCCGGGGTCTGGGCCTCGGGCCTGCCGGTCGACCAGTCGCTGGCCGGCCGGCTGGTGCACGGCTGGCTCGCCGCCGGCGGCAACGGCACCCTGCACGACTACACGCGGGACCTCCTGGACCGGGCGTTGCCACCGTTGCCGCGGTGACGCCGGCACTGGTGGCAGGGGCCCGGTCCAGGGATCGTCAGCTCGGTAGGGCGTCGAGCCGGCGCTTGGCCTCCGCATAGGCCTGCGGGGTAAGTGGTCCGCGCGCCGCCGCCTCGATGTTCTCCTGCAGGTGCGCCGGATTCTTGGTGCCGACGATGTTGGTGGTCATCCCCGGGTGGCTGTTGGTGAAGCGCAACAGGAAGCCGGTCCGCGTCTCGCCATCGGTCAGCAGTTCGTCGAGGTTGGCCTTCTCCCACCCGGTCCAGCGATTCGCGTCGCCGAGGCCGGCCCCGGGCTCGCCGCGGGCGACCCCGCCGCGGACGATGACGCCGGCACCGGAGGCGTGGGCCAGCGAGATCGCGTTCTCATGCTGCCGTTCCAGCGCCGAATACGGAATCTGGAATACGTCGAAGACACCCCAGCCGATGTAGGTCTCCAAATGCGGGCTGGTGGAGGAAATGCCGATCCACCGGGCCTTTCCCTGCTTCTTCAGGTCCAGCAGCACGTCGACCAGCTTGCCGCTCTCGACCTCGTCCACGCCGGGATTGTGCAGCTGGATCAGGTCGACGTGGTCGGTCTTCATCCGGGCGAGGCTCTCGTCCATTCCGCGGCCGAGATTCTCCGCGGTCCACACGTGCGGCGTGTCGTCGGTGTCGGCGTCCTTGTGGACGACCGTACAACCGCATTTCGTCGCCAGAATGTAGTCGTCGCGGCGGTGCGAGAGATACCGGCCGATGTATTCCTCACTGCGACCGTAGTCGTTCGCCGTGTCGATGAACGTGATGCCGGAATCGACGACCGCGTTCAGGATCGTCTCGGCCTCGCCGTCCTCAATCGGCCGGCCGCCCCAGATCCGCGAGCCACGGACCTCCATCGCGCCGTACCCGAGCTTGGTGACCTTCAGCCCGGTGCGCCCGAGCGTGTCGGCCGGAATCGCTGTGGTGCTGGACATCTGATGCCTTTCTTGTCGGTGCTTCAGCGCAGACCCAGCTGCTGAAGGGATTTCTCGATATCCGCCAGCTGCGCGGCGTCCAGCGGTCCGTGCGCGATCGCGCCGGCGTTGTCCTTCGCCTGGGCCACCGTGCGGATCCCGGGGATCGGGATGAAAGCGGGGCTGCGGGCGAGCAGCCAGCCGAGCGCGCCCTGGGCCAGGGTCCGGCCGCCGGAGGTGAGTGTGTCGCGGATCCCGTCCAACGCGTCGAGGATCTTTCCCTCCTTGCCGGCGGTGAAGTCGAACCGCTTACGTACGTCGTCGTCGCCAAAAGTGGTGCTGCGATTGAATTTCCCGGTCAATGCGCCCATGGCGAGCGGCCCGCGGTTGATGCCGGCCAGCCCCTCGGCCTCGATGAGATCGGCGATCGCCGCATTGTCGTCGATGACGTTGAAATGCACCTGTACGGCGGCGCAGTGCGGGCTGCGCGCAAACACCTTGACCCGCTCGGGATCGTCGGTGCTCCAGCCGAACGACCGGATCTTGCCGGCGGCCACCAGTTCCTCCAGCGTCGCTACGACCTCGACCGCCTTTTCCGGGTCGTAGTCGCCGATGTGGAACTGGTAGAGGTCGATCGTGTCGATGCCGAGCCGGGCGAGGCTGGCGTCGCACTGCTCCCGGATCGACTGCGGCTCGGCGCTGCGGCCGGTGGCCTGCCGGGCGTCCTCGTCGAAGAGGTTGCCGAACTTGGTGGCGATGACGACCTCGTCGCGGCGCCCGGCGATGGCCCGGCCGACGACGCGTTCGCTGTGCCCGGCGCCGTAGATGTTCGCCGTGTCGATGAAGGTGATGCCGGCTTCCAGCGCGGCGTGGATCGCGGCCACCGACTCGTCGTCGTCGACCTCGCCCCACCCGATCGGCGTGCCATCGCGATAGGCCGGCCCGCCGATGGCCCAGGCGCCGAACCCGACCGGGCTGACCGAGAGGCCGCTACGGCCTAGAGTGCGATGGCCGAGCGCGCGATCTGTTCCGGGCATGCGGGTACTCCGTCCGTTGAGTGGAACCTTAGTTTCTCCCAATGGAACCACGCCGTCCAGCCGGCGCCGGATCGGGCCAGCCGGCTAGCGGACCCCCCGCGGGCGGAACTGGATGCTGATCCGCGGGCCGACCGGCCGAGCCGTCTTCGGGATGGCGTGTTCCCAGGTGCGCTGGCAGCTGCCGCCCATCACGATGAGGTCGCCGTGGCCCAGCTCGTGGCGCACCGCCCGACCGCCACCACGCGGCCGCAGCAGCAGCGATCGGGGCGCACCGACCGAGACGATCGCCACCATCGTGTCCTCGTCCCGGCCGCGCCCGGTGGTGTCCCCATGCCAGGCGACGCTGTCGCGCCCGTCCCGGTAGAGACACAACCCAGCGGTCCGGAACGGCTCCCTCAGCTCCGGCGCGTAATGCAGGTCGAGCGCGTGTTTTGCCTGCTGCAGAACGGGATCCGGCAGCGGTTGACCCTCCCCGTAGAAGCTGAGCAACCGAGGGACCTCGACCACCCGGTCGTACATCGGGCGGCGCTCGGCGTGCCACGGGACGCCGTCCACGAGCCGCTCGAACAGCGCGTCGGCGCCGGCGATCCACCCCGGCCGCAGGTCGATCCAGGCACCACGAGCCAGCTCGGTCCGCCGCACCGAGGAACCCAGCGGCCCCGCGCCGGTCTCC
>DATAVB010000101.1:0-58739 GCA_036267955.1 Mycobacteriales bacterium
GCGCGAAGTTCTTCAGAACTTGCTGAGAAAAATTCGTATTGCCGCGTCACACCTCGCCGCCGGGCCCGTCCCATCACCGGCCGCAGACGTCACGCGCCCTCCGGCCGGGGCGGGACAAGGAGATCCGGACCGTGAAACGAGGACTCACCGCTGGTGCGTTCTTCCGCGGCTGTGTCGACCGGACGGGAAGAATTCTGTCCGTCGACGAGACGGCGACCACAGTGGGGCGGGCCGGCCAAAGCCTGTTGGAGCTCGTCATCACCGCCGAACACCCGGCCGTGATCGGCCTGCTCGCGGACCGGTCCTGGACCGGCCTGCGCGTGCTGAATATCACCGTCCCTGGCCATGCCGGCCCGACAGTGCTGGTCGCGGTGGCGGCCCGCCGGCTGGTCGACGTGGCCCTGCTGATGTTGCGCACCAAGGAGGATCTGCTGCTGGCGCGGGATTTCCAGCAACTCTTCGAGGCCAGCGAACACGGGGTCTGGGCATTCGCGGTCGACCGGACGCCATTGTTCACCAATGCCCGAATGGCCCGCCTGCTCCACTGTGGACCACAAGATCTGCTGCTTCGCCCGACCGAGTTCATGAAAACCGACGACACCGGCCAGATCACCTTGCGCCGGGCCGACGGCGACGTGCTCGCGGCGAGAACGTCCACCATCGCGATGCGCACGGTCGGCCGGGACGATCTCGGCACCCTGGTGCTCGCCGATGACGCGACGCCGCCCGCCGAGGATCTCCGACTGGCCCGCACCCGCCTGCACGATCCGTTGACCGGGCTGCCCAACCGGGCCTATCTCGCGCAGCATCTCGCGACCGAGTCCGCCGCGACGTCGGGGCCGGCCGGATTCGCCATCGTGCTGTGCAATCTGCGCGGATTCGCAATGTTCAACAAGCAGTACGGCAGTGCGCGCGGCGACCAGTTGCTGGGAGCGGTGGCCGATCGGCTCCGGAAACTGGTCAACCCGCCGCAATTCCTGGCCCGGCTGAACAAGGACGAATTCGTCGTCGCCTGCCCGGCTCTGCCGTCCGCCGATCAGGCCCGGCAGATCGCCGACCGGCTCCGCCTCGCCTTCGCGGCGCTGGTCACTTTTGACGATATCGACTACCAGGCAAGGCTTTCCTGCGGTATCGCATTCCGTCCCGATGGCCGACCGGCCGACCTCGAATCGCTCGTCGCAGAAGCCGGCCGGGCCGCCCACTGACCGACATCAGCTGCGGATATAGCCGCGTTTCTCCGCCTCGTCGATGATCGCTCCGCTCACCGACTCCAGCGTCGCGGAGGCATCGGCTATCGCGTATTTACGCGCCCGGACATCGGCGCCGGTGACTCCCGGCGTCTGCCAGGTGCCGCCGCCCGCCATCCAGTTCAGCAGCTGCGGTTCGAGCCGGTCCATCGCCTTGGCGAATCGGGCCTCCGGCGTCTTGCAGGCCTCGAATTCGTCCCACAGCGCCCGCATTCCGACCGCCTGATCCGCCGGCAGCAGGGCGAAAAGCCGCTCGGCCGCGGCCATTTCGCGTTCGGCCTGGTCGACCCGCCCGGCATTGTCATAGAGCGGCGTGTCACCAGCGTATATCTCGATGAGATCGTGAATGACCACCAGCATCACCGTGTGGCCCAGATCCACTGGCTCATCGGAATACTCGGCCAGCAGAATGGCCATCAGCGCAAGATGCCACGAATGCTCGGCGTCGTTTTCCCGACGCTCCGACGTGGCCAGTGGCGAACGCCGGATGATGTCCTTCATCCGGTCGCATTCCACGATGAAATTCAATTGCTGCCGCACCCGGCCGGTGATGGCCTCGGGCAACGGGCGGACGTCGGTCAGCAGACTCTCACTCATGAGCCCATCGTGTCAGAGCCAGCCCGAAATCAGGTGTGGGTTGTCGGTGGTGATCGCCTCGACCTCAAGATCGACCGCCCGGCGCAGAGCCGCCGGATCGTTCACCGGCCACGCGTCGACGCTCATCCCGGCGGCCCGGCACTCCTCGCGCAGCGACGGCTCCAGGGCGGCGACGCCGAGACAGAGCATCGACGCTCCGACGGCCCGGCCGCGGGTCACCGCATCGTCCGGCGCACCGGACATGATCAGTGCTCGCGGCAGCTCGGGTACGACCTCGGCCAGTGCGGTGACGATCTCCGGGCCGAACGAGGAGACCAGGATCCGGCCGGCGAGCGGGCGCGACCGGGCCAGCCCGGCCAGTGGCGCCACCGCGGCCATTTCCTTCACCTCCGCCTGGATCGGCAGTGTCACCGCGTCCAGTACCTCAGCGAAGGTCGGCACGCGTTCGCCCTCGCCGGCGTCCAGCTCCCGCAGCTCGGCGAAGCTCAGGCCGGCCAATTCGCCGGTCCCGTCGGTGGTCCGGTCCACCGCAGCGTCGTGCAGGATCACCAGCCGGCCGTCGGCGGTGACCCGCAGGTCCAGTTCGATCTCGTCGGCGCCCTCGGCCTCGGCCCGGACGAACGACCGGATCGTGTTCTCCGGCTCGATCGCCCGTGCCCCGCGGTGTCCGATCACGCGCACCGCACGTTTGCTGTTTCCGTTCAATCCCACGTGTGACTCTCCACCCTCCGGCCGTATCTGCAGGAAGCACAGTGCCACGATGCAGGGACGACGTCGATGAGGGAGCCCACCTGATGACCGACCCAGAGGCAGCGCGCGAGCTGTTGGAGCTCGCCGAGAGTGCCGCCCGCTCCGCCGGAAACGAGCTGCTCCGCCGCTTCGGCAAGGTGGAGGGCCTGGACACCAAGTCCTCAGAGACCGACCCGGTCAGCGACGCCGACCGGGCCTCGGAGGCGCTGCTGACCCGACTGCTGTTGGCCGAACGCCCGGGCGACGGGATCGTCGGCGAGGAGGGCGCGGACCGCCCGAGCAGCACCGGCATCACCTGGGTCGTCGATCCGCTCGACGGGACCGTGAACTATCTGTACGGATTGGGTTCCTGGGCGGTCAGTGTCGCCGCCGACGACGAAGAGGGCACCCTCGTCGGTGTCGTGCACGACCCACTGACCCGTAAGGCGTTCACTGCCATCCGCGGCGTCGGCGCCTGGCTGGATGGCGAACCGATCCGGGTCAACGACCCGGTGCCGGTCGACCGGGCGCTGCTGGCGACCGGCTTCTCCTACGACGCGACCCGGCGGATGGCCCAGGCCGAGCTCATCACCGAACTGTTGGGCCGGGTCCGCGACATCAGGCGGATCGGATCGGCCGCGCTGGACCTGTGCTTCGTCGCGGCCGGCATGGTCGACGCCTATCTGGAGGAGGACGCCAAGCGGTGGGACTGGGCCGCCGGCTCACTCATCGTCCGGGCCGCCGGCGGCGTGGTCAGCGAGGTCACCCCGACCGGTGGCAAGACCGGCATCCTGGCCAGCGGGCCAACTTTGCACCCCGAACTGCTGGCGCTGCTCCCCTAGAGTCGGCCCCTGCTGTTCTGAGTTGGCCAGCCCGGCTCAGTCGGTGGTGATGGTGAGGCCGACCTTCTGGAACTCCTTGAGATCGGAGAATCCCGTCTTCGCCATCGCCCGACGCAGTGCGCCGAACAGGTTCGCGCCGCCGGTCGGGTCGTGCGAGGGACCGGTCAGGATCGTGGCGAGCGTCTCGGAGTCCTTCACCGGACGAGCCACCTGGCCGCGCGGCAGCTTGGGATGCGCGGCGATTGTGTGCCACCACGCCCCGGAGGCCGGCGCCTCACCGGCCGCCGCGAGGACCCGGCCGAGCATCACAGCGTCGGCGCCGCAGGCGATGGCCCGGGCGATGTCGCCGCTGGAGGAGATCTCGCCGTCGGCAATCACGTGCACGTACCGGCCGCCGGTCTCGTCCAGGTAGTCGCGCCGGGCCGCCGCCGAGTCGGAGATGGCCGTCGCCATCGGCACGTCGATGCCGAGCACGTCATCGGAGCGCTCGTAGACGTCGGCGCCCATGCCGACGATCACACCGGCCGCGCCGGTCCGCATCAGGTGCAGCGCGGTCTGGTAGGTCACCGCACCGCCGACGATCACCGGCACATCCAGGTCGGCGATGAATTCCTTGAGGTTCAGCGCCGTTCCGTGCACCGAGACGTGTTCGGCCGAGACGATCGTGCCCTGGATGACGAGCAGATCCACACCCGCGTCCAGCACGACCGGAGCCAACTCGACGGTGTGCTGCGGCGAGAGCCGGACCGCGGTGGTGACCCCCTGGGTACGCAGTTCGCGTACCCGCTCGGCCAGCAGATCGGGCTTGACCGGCTCGGCGTACATCTCCTGCAGCCGCCGGGTCAGCTCACTGGGATCGGCGTCGTCGGCGCTTCCGCCGTTGGGCCAGACGCTGGTCAGCAACGACTCCGGATCCTCGTATCGGGTCCACAACCCCTCCCCGTCCAGCACGCCGAGGCCACCCAGCCGGGTTACCTCGGCCACGGTCTTCGGGCTCATCGTGGCGTCTGAGGGGTGGGCCACCATCGGCAGGTCGAAGGCGAACGCATCGATCTGCCAGGTGGTCGAGACGTCCGCGGAGCTGCGGGTCCGCCGGCTCGGGACGATCGCGACGTCGCGCAACCGGTAACCACGACGGGCCGACTTCCCCTGCCCGATGTCAATGGTGTTGCTCATGAGGTGGCCTCCGGAGTGCGCATCGAAGCGAAGCGGTAATACGGGTGGACGGTCAGTGGGTGTGGTAGTTCGGTGCCTCGACCGTCATCTGGATGTCGTGCGGATGACTTTCTTTGAGCCCGGCCGCGGTGATCTGCACGAACTGGCCATGTTCCTTCAGGACCGGCACCGTGGCGGCACCAGAGTAGAGCATGCCCTGGCGCAGCCCGCCCACCAACTGATGTGCGACGGCCGAAAGCGGCCCGCGGTAAGGGACCTGCCCCTCGATGCCTTCGGGCACCAGCTTCTCGTCCGAGTTCACATCGCCCTGGAAATACCGGTCCTTGGAGTACGAACGGTCCTGGCCGCGGGTCTGCATCGCGCTCAGCGAACCCATGCCGCGGTAGGACTTGTACTGCTTGCCGTTGATGAAGATCAGCTCGCCCGGGCTCTCCTCGCAGCCGGCCAGCAGCGAGCCCAGCATCACCGAGTCGGCGCCGGCCACGACGGCCTTGGCGATATCGCCCGAATATTGCATACCGCCGTCGCCGATGACCGGGACACCGTACGGCTGGCACGCCCTCGCGGCCTCCATGATGGCGGTGATCTGCGGTACGCCGACCCCGGCGACCACCCGGGTGGTACAGATCGAGCCGGGCCCGACGCCCACTTTCACCGCGTCCGCCCCGGCCGCGACCAGCGCCTGCGCGCCCCGGAACGTCGCCACGTTGCCGCCGACCACCTGCACCTGGGTCTCGGCCTTGAGCCGGGCCACCAGGTCCGCCACGGCGCCACTGTGCCCGTGCGCCATGTCCACGACCACCGCGTCCACGCCGGCGTCGATCAGGGCCCGCGCCCGCTTGTACGACTCGTCGCCGATGCCGACCGCCGCCGCGACCCGCAGCCGACCGGCCGGATCCTTGGTGGCATAGGGAAACTGCTCGCTCTTGGTGAAGTCCTTGACCGTGATCAGGCCACGCAGCCGACCCTGCGCGTCGACCAGCGGCAGCTTCTCCACCTTGTGCTGGCGCAACAATGCCAGCGCGTCCGCCCGGCCGACGCCGACCGGCGCGGTGATCAACGGCATCGTCGTCATCACCTCGCGCACCGGGCGGGAGAAGTCCGTCTCGAACCGGATGTCGCGGTTGGTGACGATGCCGACCAGGACTCCGTCGGCATCGGTGACCGGCACACCGGAGATCCGGTAGCGGGCACACAGCTCGTCTACGTCGGCCAGCGTGTGGTCCGGCGAGCAGGTGATCGGATTGGTCACCATGCCGGCCTCGGACCGCTTGACCAGGTCGACCTGGCCGGCCTGATCCTCGACCGAGAGATTGCGGTGCAGCACGCCGATGCCGCCGATGCGGGCCATCGCGATCGCCATGCGGGCCTCGGTGACGGTGTCCATGGCGCTGGACAGCAGCGGGACGGCCAGCTCGATGCCCTTGGTCATCCGGGTGGCCGGGCTGATCGTGGCCGGGTCGATGCCCAGCTCGGCCGGCAACAGCAGCACGTCGTCGAAGGTCAGACCCAACCCGGCGAGCTTGTCTGTGGCGGAGATCGTCCCGGCGACAGAGGTGTGTCTGATGGCTGTGGGCTGGTCGGCGGCGTTGCCGTCAGGAGCCTGCATGGGAGTCAGCTCGCCTTTCTGTGGCGGTCGGGCTGCAGGGGACCATGGGCCCAGACGCCCGCGAAACCTCATCTTACCGGCCCGATGTTGCCCGTTCGCCCGGCGATGCGGTTACGGTGGAGGGCGTGACCGACGACGGACCGATGGACCCGTTCTTCGGGGATCCCATGGACCCAGCGGCAGCGCTCGGCGATGAAGACGTCGCCGAGCCGCTGGCAGCCACCGAGCGCGAGGAAGTCCTCTCCGACCTCGAGGACCTCGAGGTGTTCGAGGCACTTCTGACCCCGAACGGCTTTCGCGGCATCGTGATCGACTGCGAAGACTGCCGCGAGCCGCACTACTTCAGCTGGGACCTGATGCGGGGCAATCTGCGTCACCTGCTGGACGCGGGCGAGACGCGGGTGCACGAGCCCGCCTTCTCCCCGGACCCGAGTCACTACGTCTCGTGGGAGTACGCGCGCGGTTATGCCGACGGCGTGCTGGCCTCCGTCGACGAAGGCCAGCACTGAGCCTGGGCGCCGCCCGGCGGTAGTCGCCCCGGGCAGCTGAATCAGCTGGCGGTCGGCGATGCCGAAACCGAGGGCGACGGCGTTGCGGACGGATCCGTCCCGTCACCCCCGTTGCCCAGCGACGGCAGCGGCAGGAATCGCGGCGGCACCGGCGGCGAATTGGGTCCCAATGGCAACGTCGGGGTCGGGTCAACGGTGCTGGCCGGCGGAGATGTCGGCTCATTACTGGGCTTGGTGCCCGGCGGGCGGGATGCCGGCGGATTGTGGGACGGCGTCGCTGACGGTCCGTGCGTCGGACCGGGTTCGCGCGAGCCCGGCGCGGTCGAGCGCGGCTGACCGACCGGCTGCGACGGCTGCAGGCTCGGCAGCGTCGTCGGCAACGCGGGAAGAGTCGATTCGGTGGGCAGCGATGTCGTCGCTGCACCGGGCGGCAGCGGTACCCCACCGTTATAGAGCTGGCGCGGTGCGACCTCGTGGGTGTCCTGCGTCGGGCCTGGCCCGGCGTCGGAGTTCAGCGAGGCATGTTCCTGGACGGCCTTCTCCAGCAGCGTGATCCAGCTGCCGAGCGCGGCCCGGCCGTCAGCCTGCGACACCTGCGGCAACTGGGCCCGCGCGGCGGCGACCAACTGTTCGGCCTGACCCCAGTGCTTCTGCATAAGGGCCGTCCGGGCCTCGCCGAGCTGCGCCCAAATGTTCTGCCGGGCCTGCGCCGATGCGGTAGCGGCCGAATCGGTGGTCGCCGGCCGGTCGTCGTGCGACGAGGACATCGCCAGTCGGCTGACGGCGAGACCGCCGACACAGACAACCGCGACGGCCGCGGCCGCCGCCAGTGACCGCCCGGTGCGACGCAATGTCCGCCGGCGCGCGGCGGCATCGGCCAGATCCGCTGTCGGGATGCTGGCCGCGGACGGCTCCTCATCCAGATCCTCGCACCAGGCGGCGAGAGTGGCGGCCAGTCCGTCGCCGCCGTGCAGATCGTCGAGCCGACGCTCGGCCAGCGCATTGATCAGTTCGTCGTCTGACAGCACATCGTCGAGGCTGCCGAGCTCAGGGCTCATAATTCCGCCTCGGCGGCACTGCGTACCTCGGCGGGCCACATCGCCGCCTCGGCGGCACTGCGTACCTCGGCGGGCCTCATGCAACCGCCTCCGGCGACCGTGCCACCAGATCACGCAGCCGACTCAGCGCGCGGTGCTGGCTGACCCGCACCGCACCCGGAGACATGCCGAGCAGATTCGCCACCTCGTCGGCGGACATCCCGACAGCGACCCGCAGGACGACAACCTCGCGCTGCGCTTCCGGGAGCGTCTCAAGCAGGGTGGTCATCCGCGACATCCGGTCCATCGCCATGGCGACCTGTTCGGGTCCGTCATGGTGATCAGCCGTGTCAGGGAACTCCCCGACCGGTTCGCTGCGTACGCGGGAGGACGCCCGATAGGCGTCGGCAACCTTGTGCGCCGCGATGCCGTAGGCGAAGGCCACAAACGGCTTGCCGCGATCAACGTACTTGGGCAGGGCTGTCAGCACCGCTATGCACACCTCCTGCGCCACGTCGTCTGCGGATCCGTAACCACCATCGTGCGCACCCAGTCGGGCGCGACAGTAACGGACTATCAGTGGACGAAGTCGGGCGAGTAGGGCTTCGGTCGCACCTCGGTCACCGCTGACCGCACGTTGAGCTAAACCGCTGAGCTCGCGCTCTCTATCCGGTTGGTTCATCGAACTTGCCGACACCCCCGTTACACACACGCAGCGATCGGCTCTGGCGAACATCACGCTGCGGAGCCCCGTTGGCGCACAGCGTAGCCGAGAGGTCCCCCTCGCCGTCTAGTCCGGAATTGATCACTACTCCATCCGGACCAGAGGTGCCCCTGACGGCCCACCGCGATTGCGGGGTCAGTCGATCAGCCCGGCACGCAGTCCGTACGCCACAGCCTGGGCGCGATGCCGCACACCGAGCTTGCGGAAGAGAGTGCGGACATGGACCTTAACGGTCTGCTCGGCGAGAAATAATTCGCGGCTGATCTCCAGGTTGCTACGGCCGCGGCCGATCGCCTGCAGGACCTGCATTTCCCGCACACTGAGGCCGGATTCGGCCCGGTCGACCAGCCCGGCGTCGGTCGACAGGAGGGTGAGCAGGGCCGCGCACAGGCCCGGCGCGGCCGGCGTGAGGACGAAGCAACCACGGACGCCGGCGGGCAGTTCGGGGGCAAGCGCAGACCCCTCAGCGGGGACCAGGCAGACCAGCACGACCGCCTCGGGGTGACCGGTGAGCAATGCGCGCACGGCCGGCAGGACCGTGCCCGAAGCGCCGGAGATGACCGCATCCGGCCGCTCCGCCAAATAGCGGGACAGCAATTCGGGCCCATTTCGGGCCGGCTCGACGGGCCGGAGACCGGGTGCTCGGCCGATGGCGGTCGACAGGGCATACCGGACACCCGAGCGTTCGTCGCAGATCAGCACGCTGGTCACGCGGACCTCCTCGACGCCGCATCTGATCCGGAGGGTCTCCCCAGCAAACGCAGCTTCGTGAAAGTGAGTGAACACCATGTCCGGCTTGACTGTCAGGCGGATGACAAATCGACCGAAACCGCAGCCAACGCGGGGGTAGGCCCGCCGCAGCGCCGATGAACCGCCGTGGGCGGTGACCGCGAACACAAGTGTGATCTCGAGTGTGTGTTCGGCTCGTACTGGGTAATCCAGGATTCACGAAAGTAGAGCGATCTGGCAGGCACAGCGATTCACACGCGACGACCGCCCAGCAGAGGGGTGCGAAGATGGCAGACATTCGCCGGCTTCCCGGTCCGACCGCGGATCTCTGGGAGTGGCAGCTAGCGGGCGCGTGCCGAGGCACTGACGCAAGCCTGTTCTTCCACCCCGAGGGTGAGCGCGGGCGGGCCCGTTATGCGCGCGAGACGGCCGCGAAAGCGGTCTGTGCGCGCTGCCCGGTGATCAGGCAGTGTTTCCAGGCGGCACTGGCGGCGCACGAACCGTACGGCGTCTGGGGCGGCACCACCGAAGAGGAACGGGCGGGCATGCTCAGCCGCCAGCACGAACTCGCACCGGCCGGCTGAGCGGCGCAAAGAAACCGGCTGACCCCGGGAGCGATCCCGAGGCCAGCCGGCCGTCTGACTCTGAACCGAAGGCTCTAGAAGCCGCCGGGGCCGTGGCTGTGGCCGTGGCCAGCAGCTGCCGACTCCGCCGACTCCTGCTCCGGCTTCTCCACCACGGATGCCTCGGTGGACAGCACCATGCCGGCGATCGACGCGGCGTTGGTCAACGCCGAGCGAGTCACCTTCACCGGGTCGAGCACGCCGGCCTTGACCAGGTCCTCGAACTGTCCGGTAGCGGCGTTGAAGCCGCTGTCGCCCTTGAGGCCACGGACCTCCGCGACGATCACGGCGCCCTCGTGGCCGGCGTTCTGCGCGATCTGCCACAGCGGCGCGGACAGCGCGCGACGGACGATGCCGACTCCGGTCGCCTCGTCGCCGCTGCGGCCCAGATCGCCGTCCAGAGCCGATTCGGCGTGCACGAGAGCAGCGCCGCCACCGGCGATGATGCCCTCTTCCACTGCCGCCTTGGTCGCCGAGATGGCGTCCTCGATGCGGTGCTTCTTCTCCTTCAGCTCGACCTCGGTGGCCGCGCCGACCCGGATGACACCGACGCCGCCGGCCAGCTTGGCCAGCCGCTCCTGCAGCTTCTCGGTGTCCCAGTCGGAGTCGCTCTCCTCGATCTCGCGCCGGATCTGTGCCACCCGGCCGGAGATGGCCGACGCTTCGCCGCCGCCCTCGACCAGGGTGGTGTCGTCCTTGGTGACCGTGACCCGACGGATCGTGCCGAGCACCTCGAGGCCGACATCGGACAGCTTGAGACCGACGTCAGGGGTGACGACCTGGCCGCCACTGACGATCGCCAGGTCCTCCAGGAACGCCTTGCGGCGGTCACCGAAGAACGGCGCCTTGACGGCCACAACGCGCAGTGTCTTGCGCATCGAGTTGACGACCAGCGTCGAGAGGGCCTCACCCTCGAGGTCCTCGGCGATGATCAGCAGCGGCTTGCCGGCCGCGATGACCTTCTCCAACAGCGGGAGGAGGTCGGCGATGGCGCTGATCTTCTCGCTGGTGATCAGTACGGAGACGTCGTCGTAGACCGCCTCCATCGCCTCGGAGTCGGTGACGAAGTAGGGCGAGATGTAGCCCTTGTCGAACTGCAGGCCCTCGGTGAACTCGAGCTCGGTGGCCATCGTGTTGGACTCCTCGACGGTGACCACACCGTCCTTGCCCACCTTGTCGATGGCCTCGCCGATCAGGTCACCGACGGTGCGGTCCTGCGCCGAGATCGCCGCGACGTGGGAGATCTCCTGCTTGCTGGAGATCTCGGTCGCGACCTTGCCCAGGGCCTCGTTGACGGCTGCGACGGCCGCGTCGATGCCGCGCTTGAGGGCGGTCGGGTTGGCGCCGGCGGCCACGTTACGCAGGCCGTGCCGGACCAGGGACTGGGCCAGCACGGTGGCCGTCGTCGTACCGTCGCCGGCGACGTCGTTGGTCTTGGTGGCCACGCTCTTGGCCAGCTGCGCGCCGAGGTTCTCGTACGGGTCTTCCAGGTCGATCTCGCGAGCGATCGTCACACCGTCGTTGGTGATCGTCGGAGCACCGAACGACTTGTCCAGCACGACGTTGCGGCCCTTCGGGCCGAGGGTCACCTTGACGGCGTCAGCGAGGTGGTTGATGCCGCGCTCGAGAGCGCGCCGGGCCTCCTCGTTGAAGGTCAGAATCTTTGCCATGAGTGTCCTTACCTATGAGCGGCCGGGACCGATACCCGAGCTGCGGAGAGTCAGTTGCGCGAATGCAGCACACACGCTCTCGCCCCGGAGTCCGCGGAAACAACGCGGACTACCGGGGCGAGTTGACATCGTGCTGAGAAGTCGAACCGAAGTGACTACTTCTCGATGACAGCGAGCACGTCGCGGGCGGAGAGCACGAGGTACTCGTCCACGCCGTACTTCACCTCGGTGCCGCCGTACTTGGAGTAGAGCACCGTGTCGCCGGTCTTTACGTCGATCGGCACGCGGTTGCCCTTGTCGTCGATGCGGCCGGGGCCAACAGCGATGACGGTGCCCTCCTGGGGCTTCTCCTTGGCGGTGTCCGGGATGACGATCCCGGATGCGGTCGTGGTCTCCGCTTCGTTCGCCTGAACGACGATGCGGTCCTCGAGCGGCTTGATGGTGACCTTGGTGGCGGTCGTCACGATCTGACCTCCCCCTCCCTCTGCGGTGAATGCGGGGTAGCTGAATAATTCGGTTAGGTCTTTCGTGCAGAGGACCGGTGCGCCCTGCCGTCGCGGGTGCCAGGTCGTCCGAGCCCTGCGATTGGCACTCTAGCCCGCCGAGTGCCAATCCATCAACACGGTGCGGGACATGTGTCGCACCGACAATCTCTAGGGTGGCCGACATGCCCCGCCAAGCATTCGATCCGACCGGCCGCTGAGTGGAACTCGAGGCGTTCCGGGCGCTGCGTACGGCCGAGGGCGAGCGCGTGCTCGCCGAGGTCTGCGCCCGCGGGGTCGAGGAGAGCACACTGCTCGCGACGATCAGCGCGTTGCGGGCCCGGTTCCCCGACCCGCTGGTCTCGGCGGCTGTCACGCAGGCCCGGTTGCGGCAGCGCGCGCAGGCCAAGTTCGGCGCGGACGCGGCCGCCATGTACTTCACCCCGGACGGAATGGAACAGGCGACCCGGGCTTCGGTGGCCGCGCACCGGGCCGGCCGGTTCGCCGGGGCCGGGCGGGTGCTGGACCTGTGCTGCGGCATCGGCGGCGACCTGATCGCGCTGGCCCGCGGCGGAATCGCGGTGCACGGCGTCGACACCGATCCGCTGACCGTCGAGGTCGCCGCCGCCAACGCGACCGTGCTCGGGCTGACCGGCGTGACGGTCGAGTGCGCGGATGCGACGGCCGTGCCGTTGACCGGCTGGCCGGCGGCATTCTGCGACCCGTCCCGGCGGGGCGGCGGGCGGCGGGTGTTCAATCCCCGGGCCTACTCGCCGCCGTTCGATTTCCTGTCCGACCTGGCGGCGGTGGTCCCGGCGACCGGGGCGAAGGTGGCGCCGGGAATTCCGCACGAACTGGTGCCGCCCGGCGCCGAGGCGGAGTGGGTCTCCGACGGCGGCGACGTCAAGGAGGCCGCACTCTGGTTCGGGCCTTTGTCCACTGTGGAGCGTCGCGCGACACTGCTGCCGTCCGGCGCGACGCTGACCGCGGCCGGGGCGGTCGCCGAGGTCGGTCCGGTCGGGCGGTGGCTGTACGAACCGGACGGCGCGGTGATCCGAGCCGGTCTGGTCGCCGAGGCCGCGGAATTGGTCCAGGGTCGCCTGATGGACGCGACGATCGCTTACGTGACAGCGGATTCGTTGGTCCACTCGCCGTTCAGCACCGCGTACGAGGTGACCGATTCATTTGGTTTTTCATTGAAGCGGCTGCGGACGGTGCTCCGCCAGCGTGACGTCGGCAGCGTCACCGTGAAGAAGCGCGGCTCGGCGATCGATCCGGAGGCGTTGCGCCGCGACCTGCGACTCTCCGGCAGCGTGCCCGCCACCGTCGTACTGACCCGGGTCGCCGGCGCGCCCACCGTGCTGCTGTGCGAGCCGGTCCGCCCCTGAAATGTCCCGCAGAAATTTCATGATCGTGATCGGATTTTGGTTGGTATAGCCCCAAAATCCGATCACGATCATGGAAAAGTGCACGGAAAACTCGGGGGCGTGGGATTTCAGATATAGCGGCGGGCGGCGCAGAGTTCCTCGGCGTAACCGGGCATGTTGAGCGGGCAGAACTCGACCTGTCGGCCGGTCCGCGGCGAGTGCAACATGGTGCCGTCGCCGACCGCCATCCCGACGTGGTGGATGGGGCCGCGACCGTCGTTCTCGCCGAAGAAGACCAGGTCCCCGCCACGCAACGCGTCCAGCTCGACCCGCTCCCCCGCCACCGCCTGGTCGTGCGCGTCCCGCGGGATCAGGACTCCGTGGCTGCGGTACGTCAACGACACCAGCCCGGAACAGTCGACGCCGTAGCCGGTGAAGCCGGCCCACAGATAATCCAGGCCGAGGAATGAGCGCGCCGTGGCCACCAGAGCGGCACCGCTGTCGCCGCCCTCGACGCTCGCGCCGTCGGGCAGCAGTACGGCGGCGGCGAGATCTCCGGGGTCACCGGCGCACAGGTGCGCCGAGCGGACCCAGCCCGGATAGCCGCGCGGGTCCAATGCGGACGGCTGCCAGGGCAGTACGACCGCGGCCCAGCCGTCGCTTTCGGAATCGACGAGCACCGGCTCCCCGGGCAGCGCCTGGGTGACCGTGCGGCCGTGCAGGTCGAGCCGGCCTTCGGTGTCCAGCCCGGCCGCCCAACCGGCCAGGTCCGGTTCGTCGGCCACCGCGGCGGCGTCGATGTCCCGCACCCGGGCCGGATCGGTCCAGACGGTGGTGAGCACCCGTACGACGCGCTTGTCGGAAACCGTTTCCGTCATTGCAGCCATCCCCGATCGGTGAGTCCCGGCTGATCGCGCAACAGGACCCGGTCCCTGTCGTACCGCACGAGCCCGTCGGACTCGGCCAGCCACCACGCCGGGTCGAGGTCGTGCACGACCTCGGTGGGCAGGGTCGCCGCCAGTGCGGCATCGGCCGCGACGCCCAGACCGGTGGCCATCATGCCGCCGATCATCGTGCCGATCCCGGCCGCGGCAGCGATGTCGAGAATCTGCCGGGCCGGCCGCAGCCCGCCCGCCTTCATCAGTTTCACGTTGATCAGATCCGCGGCGCCACGGCCGACGACCTCGAGCGCGTCCCGGGGGCTGGCCACACTTTCGTCCGCCATCACCGCAGTGGCAACCCGGGCGGTGACGAACGCCAGCCCGGTCAGGTCGTGGGCCGCGACCGGCTGCTCGACCAACTCGAGGTCGACCTCCGCGCGCTCGAGCGCGGTGACGATGGCGACCGCTTCCTTCGGCGTCCAGCCTTGGTTGGCGTCCAGCCGCAGCCGCGGCTCCGGACCGACCGTGTCGCGGACCCGGCGAACCCGTTCGATATCGGTGGCCGGATCGACGGCGACCTTCAGCTTCAGCGTGCCGAAGCCCTCGGCCACCCGCAGGACGGCCTGTTCGGCCATCGCGGCCGGGGAGTCGACGCTGATCGTCACGTCGGTACGCGGCGCGGCCGGGCCGGCGCCCAACATCCGGTGCAGCGCGACGCCGGTTGCCCGCGAGCGCAGGTCGTGCAGCGCGATGTCGAGCGCGGCCTTGGCGCTGGTGTTGCCGACGACCGAACGCTGGACCCGCCGCAGCAGGTCCTCGAAGTCGTCCAGATCCAGTCCGACGACGGCCTGCCGCAGCGGCCCTTCCAGCGCGGCGATGATGCCGCCGTGCAGGTCGCCGGTGATCACCGGCGTGGCCACCGCTTCGCCGACCCCGGTCAGACCGTCATCGGTGGTCACGAGCGCGTCGACCGCCACCACCTCGGTGACCGTGCGTAGGGCGGTGACGAACGGCATCCGGAGCCGGGCCCGTCGGGTCCGGGTGCTCACTCCGGTGATCTTCACCGGCGGGTTCCGTACGCAGTCCGGGCCCGCCGCCGGATCTCGGTCAGCGCCGCCTCGTCGTCCAGTCCCCGGGTGCACACCGCCTGGCAGTACGGATCGCCGACCTCGGGCCACACCACCGCGACGTCGTGCCGCAGCTCGTCGACCCAGCCGCCCTTGCTCGCCGACCGGACGTCAGCCGGGATGCCCGCGGGCAGGGCTTCGCGGTGCCGTTGGCGGGCCAGGATCCCGAGCATCTCCCGGCAGCTGTCCGGGCCGGCCGCCCGGTCCGTGGCGACCGCGCTCATGATCGCCACCAGATCGGCGGCGGTGACCAGATTCTGGATGCCGGCGGCCGAGGCGGCCCGATCGCCGATGGGACGGGCGATCACGGTGTTGCGCGCACCCAGATCGTCGGCGACCCGTTGCACCTCCGCGATCGTGATCAGCCCGAGTACGAGATTGGTGGCGTTGTTGCTGGAGAGGGTGATCATCCGCTCGATCAGCTGCCGCACCGGGCGTTCCTCGCCCTCGGCCGCGAGCAGTTCCTCGTCCACATCGTCGGCGTCGACCCGGAACGGCGAGCCGTCGTGCACCGAGGCGAAGGTGGAGACGACCGGCACCCGGCGGTCCAGATCGAGCTCGCCCGCCTCGTGCCGGCGGAACAGCGCGATCATCACCGGCAGCTTCATCGTGCTGGCGGCGTAGAACTGCTCGTCCGGCCGTTCTGCGACCAGGACGTGCCCGGACAGGTCCGCGCACACCTCGGCGACGACGCTCACCGCATCGACCGGGTCGGTCGGCGAACGGTCACCGACCCGCAGAACACGTCACAGCGGACCACCAGGACCGGCGCACCGGGGCGCGGATCCACCTGAAGCTCAGAGGATTTGGCGCCGAGGACGGCGCGGCCGGTGAGGCGTACGTCCACGCCGTCGGGTACGAAAATGCTGACGCTGCCGAACCGGGCGGTCGCGTCGATGGTGGTCACCCGATGCTGCAGCACGGCATGGTGCATCTCGATGTGGCAGTCGCCCAGGATTGACTTGGCGCTCAGGTGTTCCGGCACCAGCCAGCGGCCCTTACGGGACTCGTTGCCGAGGATCGCGACCAGCTCCTCGGCCCCCGTACCGGCCTCGACCACACCCGCCGGCCGGGCGGCCACCGCGGTCGAGCTGCCGGTCAGGTCGGCGGTGAGATCGGCCAGCTCGCCAGTGGTACGCGCCGCGTAGGCCGCGCCAGATCGCTCGGTGTATTCCTCCAGCGTCAGCCGACCGTCGGTGGCGGCGCTGGTGAGCAGGTCGACGACCGCATGCCGGTCGGCATCGGAGGCGCGCAGATCTCGGTCCGCGCGGGGGGTCAGCTGTCCATCCTCAGCGTCCACCTCGGACACCTTACCGGTGCGCACTGGTGATACTCCGTCGAATGCGTATCGCGGTGCCGCTCAGACGGCGACCGGCGCCGCCACCACCACCTGGGTCACCGGAAGGTTGGAGTCGGTCGGGAAATCCAGCGCGGACGGGGCGACCCCCGCGGCCACCACCCGGGAGCCGAGGGCGGCGATCATCGCGCCGTTGTCGGTACAGAGTCGGGGGCGCGGCACCCGCAGCTCGATCCCGGCCTCGATACACCGTTGCTCGGCCAGCGCGCGCAGTCGGGAGTTGGCCGCCACCCCACCGCCGATCAGCAGATGCCGGGCGCCGTGCTCCTGGCAGGCCCGCAACGCCTTGCGGGTCAGCACATCTGCGACGGCTTCCTGGAACGACGCGGCCACGTCAGCGACGTCGATCCGCTCGCCGGCCCGCTGCCGCGGCTCGACCCAGCGGGCCACCGCCGTCTTCAGCCCGGAGAAGGAGAAGTCGTACGGGGCGTCCCGGGGGCCGGTCAGCCCGCGCGGGAAGGCGATCGCGGCCGGGTCGGCATCGCGGGCCTCGCGGTCGATCGACGGGCCGCCCGGATAGGCCAGCCCGAGCAGCCGGGCCACCTTGTCGAACGCCTCGCCGGCGGCGTCGTCCATCGTCTCGCCGAGCAACTGCACGTCGTGCACGATGTGGTTCACCAGCAGCAGCGAGGTGTGGCCGCCGGAGACGAGCAATGCGACGCACGGCTCGGGCAGCGGGCCGTGGTCGAGCCCGTCCACCGCGACGTGGCCGACGAGGTGATTCACCCCGTACAGCGGCTTTCCCACCGCGAGCGCGTACGCCTTCGCGGCGGAAACCCCTACCAGCAAGGCTCCGGCCAGACCTGGGCCGGCCGTGACGGCAATAGCGTCCACATCGGACAGTCGAATACCGGAATCGTCGATGGCACGCTGCATGGTCGGCACCATCGCCTCGAGATGGGCCCGGGATGCCACCTCTGGAACGACTCCGCCAAATCGTGCATGACTGTCCACACTGGACGCAACAGCGTCGGTGAGCAGCGTGTGACCGCGTACGATTCCCACTCCGGTCTCGTCGCAGGACGTCTCAATGCCCAGAATCAGAGGCTCAGCCACGTCGCATCTCCAAAGCATCCACGCCGCTGTTCTGGTAATAACCCTTGCGGATTCGCAATGGCTCGAAACCGTTCCGTTTGTAGAGTCGCTGCGCCACCAGGTTATCCACCCGGACCTCCAGGAGCACCGCCGGCACGGACCGCCCGTCCGCCTCGGCCAGCAACTCCTCGAGCAGGGCGGCGCCGACGCCCCGGCGCTGGTGTGACTCCCTTACCCCGATGGTCTGGATGAAGCCCTCGTCGCCCAACGCCGCGAGCCCCGCGTAGCCGATCAGCTCCGCGCCATCGACCGCGACGAGATAGTGCCGGGTCGGCGCCTGCGCCAGCTCGCTCCACAGCATCCGGACCGACCACTGTTCCGGGCCGAACAGGTCGGCGTCCAGGGCGATGGCCGGCTCGATGTGCCACCACCGCATCCGTTCGGTCTTCATACCGGCGTTACGGACTTGGGTCCGGCGGCCATGGTCACGTCCGGGCGCCGCAGGTAGAGCGGCGTGAGCTGCTCGGTCGGCGCGCCGGCGCGGATCCGGTCCGCCGCCAGCCGTACCAGCGCCTCGGCGGTTGGGTAGGGCGAGTCGAGCAGGGGGAGGCCAAGCACCTCCGCGTAGAGCACCGCGCCGGCCCCGGCCATGGCGGTGACGCCCAATTCCGGGAGCCGCGGCGCGAGATCCTGGGGCCGTTCCACCTCGGGCCCGGCCGCTCGCCGACCGCCGGTGTACGTCGCCCAGTAGACCTCGCGCCGGCGCGCGTCGGTGGCGACCAGGGTCGGGCCGGGACCGACCGGTACGGCGTCCAGCGAGCAGACCCCGTACATCGGAATCCCGATGGCGTCGGCAAAAGCGGCGGCGGTGGCCAGACCGACCCGCAGCCCGGTGAACGGTCCCGGTCCGACACCGGCGACCACCGCGCCGAGGTCGGCGGGGATGCGGCCGGCCTGCGCGAGCACGGCGGAGATCGCCGGGGTCAGCAGCTCCGCGTGCCGCCGGGCGTCGACCTGGACGCGCGCGGCGAGCATCTCGACGGTGTCGGTCAGCCGGGCCAGCCCCACGGTCAGGGCCGGGGTGGCGGTGTCGACAGCGAGGACGAGCATGGTGGCGGGGTCTCCGATCGGTACGCGTTCCAGCGCCTGCAGCGTACTGTTCCCGCGCGGTGCGGCAGGTCGCCGGCACAGCCCACTGCCCGGTATGCCCTAGGGTGCACGCCATGATGAACACCCGACTAGGCCTTACGGCGGCTGCCCTGCTGCTGTGCCTGCCGGCATGTACCTCGGCCATCAGCGGTAAGCCACACGTCGCGGCGGGATCCGGCGGCTGCGCCGGCGGTGCGATCGTGGAGCCGAAGGGCGGGCCGTACTGCTATGCGACGCCGGACGGCTTCACCGCGGCACGGGCCATGCTCAGCGGCGCGCAGTACACGAGCGCGGTCGCCCTGGACAAGGACAACCTGATCATCGCTGGGGTCTACCCGGCGCCGAGCAACCTCGACACGCTCAGCGACCAGGACCTGACCAAGGCGCTCGACGAGCTGATGGACAAGCAGGACAGCCCCAGCTTCAAGCTCGCCTCGACCAGCGGGACGTTGAGCAAGCCGCCGGGCGGCCGGGCGGTCGAATACCGCGCCACGACCGACAGCAAGCCGCCGATCACGGTTGACCTCTATGTCATCTCCAAGGGGCACACCAAGGTCCAGCTCAACTGCCAGTCGACCGATCAGCCGGCCAAGATCGAGACGGCCTGCGGCAAGGTGCTGCAGAGCATGCGGATCACAGCGACCGGAAACTGATTTACCGGTCCGGCCGGCGCGAGTCAGGAAGCTGCGCCGCCCAGCGCGCCAGCCCCCGCATCGGCGACGGCGTGGTCATTGTCGACCGTGCTGCCGCTGACCCCTACCGCCCCGATGACCTCGCCGCCGGACTTCAGCGGAATTCCGCCGGGGAAGGTGATCAGGCCGTTGTTGGATATCTCGATGTTGTAGAGCGGGCCGCCCGGTTGGGACAGCTGGCCGATGTCCCCGGTATTCATGTCAAAGAGACGCGCCGTTCGCGCCTTCTTGATGGAAATATCGATGCTTCCCAGCCAAGCACCATCTTCCCGGTTAAATGCCTTCAAATTCCCGCCGGCATCAACAACGGCGATATTCATCAGCGTGCCGATTTCGCCGGATTTCTTTAAAGCTGCAGCGACGACCGCCTGCGCCTGGGACAACGTGATGTCGGACATCTCCCGCCTCCTGAAGTATGTACGAACAACCAAAGCGGGATCCTTCCGGAATCCCCCCGAATTCGATTATGCGCCTCTGAGCAGGTTCGCCGAATACCGCCGAACGCCGTCACCTCAGCCGGGCCCAGGCATTGGGCCCGAGGCCGTCAGCGCTCAGCGGGTTGCCGTAACTCCGCGAGGCGAGCGTCCCAGGATTCGCCGGTCGCGGTCAGCACGGCGGTGCGGCGGTCGTGGTCGATCTCGCGGCGCAACTCGATCTCCAGCCGCTCGTCGGCGAGCTGCTCAACCAGCCCGGCGCCCCATTCGATGGCCGTCACCGAGTCGGCCAGGTCGGCGTCCAGGTCGAGGTCGTCGACCTCCAGTGCCGAGCCCAGCCGGTAGGCGTCCACGTGTACGAGGGTGAGCCGGCCGCCGCGGTGGATCCGGCTGATCACGAACGTCGGCGAGTTGATCTGGCCGGGCGCCCCGAGCCCGGCGCCGATTCCCTGCACCAGCACGGTCTTGCCGGCCCCGAGGGCTCCGGTCAGCACGATCAGGTCGCCCGGCCGGGTCAGCTCACCGAGCCGGACCCCGAGCGCGCGGGTGTCGGCCGCGGTCGGCAGGGTCAGCTCCGTCATGAGGCCACCCCGGTCAGGAACGTCGTCAATGCGAGGTTGGTCTCGGCCGCCGACTCCATCAGCGCGAGGTGCCCGGCGCTGGGCAGCACCACCAGCTCCGCGTCGGGCAGGGCCGCCGCGATGGCGCGACTGTGCGCCGGCGGCGTCAGCAGATCCCGCTCGCCCACCATCACCAAGGCCGGAACCTCCCGCAGCGCGGGCAATGCGGCCCGCTTGTCATGACTCATGATCACCGGCAGAAACTCCCCGATCACGTCGACCGGCGTCGCCGCGATCATCTTCTCGACATAGCCGACCAACGTCGGGCTCACGTCCTTCGTACCAAAGCTGTATCGGCGGGTCAGCAGCCAGGCGATGTCCGAGCCGACCCGCCGGCCCCGTTCGATCAACGCCGAGCTGCGGGTCAGCCCGCGGGCCAGCACCGGAATGATGGGCCGGCGGATCGAGGCCAGGGCGGCGGGCAGGGTGAGCTTCAGCTCCGAGACCATGCCGGCCGACGTGGACAGCAGGGCCACCCCGACCACCGTCGAATCGAAGAGCTCCGGATGCAGCTCCGCCAACGCCATGATCGTCATCCCACCGAGTGAATGCCCGACCAACACCACCGGCCCGTCGAGCTCGGCCAGCACGGTGTCCAGATCCTGACCGAGCTGGTCGACGGTCGAACTGGTCGCCGGGCCGCGGCCGGACCGGCCGTGGCTGCGGTGGTCGTAGAACACCAGCCGATATCCGGAGTCGTCGAGACCGCGGCGCTGATAGTGCCAGGAACCCATGGACAGGCCGTACCCATGCACGAAAACCACGGTCAGCGGGGCATCGACCGGGCCGACCTCCTCGACGTAGAGCGGCACGCCGTCGGCGGCGACGACGATCCGGGACCGGTCCGGCTCCAGCCGACCGAACGGCTCGTCGGCCTCCGGGTCGGCGCCGGTACGGATCCGGCCGATCGCGTACCGCTCGGTCGCCAACCCCACCGCGGCGCCGGCCGCCACCAGCCCGACCGCGCCGCCGATCAACCCGGCCCGCTTCACGATCCCGCCCCCACGTAGACCCGGGGCACCCGCGGGCCGATCCGGGTGACGATCTCGTACCCGATGCTGCCCACCGCCTCGCCCCATTCGTACGCGGTCGGCTCGCCGTCCAGACCCGGACCGAAGACCACCACCTCATCACCGGCGTGCACCGCGTCGTCGCCGACCTCGACCACGAACTGGTCCATGCAGACCCGCCCGACGATGGGCCGGCGGCGGCCGCCGAGCAGCACCTCGCCGCGGCTCGAAGCGTGCCGCGGAATCCCGTCGCCGTAGCCGAGCGGGACCAGCGCCAGCCCGGTGTCGTGCGGCGCGACGTGGCTCAGCCCGTACGAAACGCCGGTGCCGGCAGCGATCCGCTTGACCTTGGCGACGCGCGAGAGCAGGGTCATCGCCGGTGTCAGGCCGGTCATGTCGGCGGCCGGCCCGGGTGGCACGCCGTACACCGCGATGCCGGGCCGGACCGCATCGAAGTGCGTCTGGGGCAGCGAAAGCAGGCCGCCGGAGTTGGCGAGATGGCGCAGCTGCGGGACCACGCCGCGCGCCTTCGCGATGTCCAGCGCCGCGGTGTAGGCCGCGAGCTGCCGGGCGTTGGCGGGATGGTCCGGTTCGTCGGAACAGGCCAGATGGCTCCAGATCCCGATCACCTCGACCGCGTCGCCGGCCTTGAGCACCGCGTCGAGCAGGTCCGGCCAGGCCGCCGCGGTGGCGCCGCCGCGGGACAGGCCGGTGTCGACCTCGAGCTGGATCCGGGCCGGCCGGCCGGTCGCCTCGGCCGCCGCGATCACCTCGGCCAGCAACCAGGATGCTCCGACGGTCAGGTCGATCCCGGCCGAGACGGCATCCGCCAGCCGCTCCTCCGGTGTCGCGATCATCGACAGCACCGGGGCCGTGATGCCCGCCGCCCGCAGGGTCAGCGCCTCCTCGACGAAGGCGACGGCCAGCCAGCGCGCGCCGCCGGCGAGCGCGGCCTGCGCCGCCGGCACCATGCCGTGCCCGTACGCGTCGGCCTTGACCGCGGCCATGATCAGGGCAGGGGTACGACGGGCGAGTTCGGCGACGTTGGCGCGGATCGCGTCGAGGTCGACCCGCGCGCAGGTCCGGTCGGTGCTCATCACTACGAGTTTGTCAGGTCGGCCCCGATCACCGGCCGGTCACCGCCTGGATGACCTTCGGGAGGCTGTCGATCAGGTCATGGGCGAGCAGCGGATGCCCGGCCAGCTGACCGGCCCGGCCGTGCAGGTAGGCGCCGACCGCGCCCGCCTCCAGCGGCGTGAGCCCGGCGGCCAGCAGTGCGCCGACGCATCCGGACAGCACATCGCCGGTGCCGGCCGCGGCGAGCCACGGGGTCCCGGTCGGGTTGGCGTACGCCCGGCCGTCCGGTGCGGCGACGACGGTCGCGTTGCCTTTCAGCAGCACGGTGACGCCGAGTTCGGCCGCGGCCCGCCGGGCCGCGCCGAGCCGGTCGGACCCGATGTCGCCGGCGATGCGCTCGAATTCCCGGTCGTGCGGGGTGATGATGATGTCGCTGCGGTTCAGGTCCCTGCGGTTCAGGTCGCTGCGGTTCAGATCGCTGTGGTTCAGATCACGGTGCCGGGCCAGCAGGGTGATGCCGTCGGCGTCGACCAGGGTCGGTACGTCGGCGGCCAGCACCGCGCGCAGGTCGGCGTCCGCGGCATCGTCCGTGCCCAGACCCGGCCCGACCGCCCAGGCCTGCACCCGGCCCGCCTGCTCCGGGCCGCCCTCGTTCACCACCACCTCGGGCCAGCGTGTCCGCACCGCGTCGGTGGCCCGGCCGGCGTACCGCACCATGCCCGCGCCGGTCCGCAGCGCCGACCCGACCGCCAGCACCGCGGCACCGCCGTACGTCGGCGAACCGGCGACGACGCCGAGCACGCCGCGGGTGTACTTGTCGTCGGTCGGGCCGGGATGCGGCAGCAGTGCGGCGACCGCCGCGTCATCGAGGACCTGTAGGTCGGCCGGCGGCAGCCGCAGCCCGATGTCGACCAGCTCGACCTTTCCCGCGGCCCGGGCCCCGGCGCCGACGACCAGGCCCGGCTTGAGGCAGCCGAAGGTGACGGTCACATCGGCGTCGAAGAACTCCCCGTCGGCGACCCCGGTGTCGGCGTCCACGCCGCTCGGCAGGTCGACCGCGACGAGGGTGGCCCCGCTACCGGCCGCCGCGGCGGCCAACGTGGCGGCGTCCGGCCGGAGCCCGCCGTGGCCACCGATGCCGACGATGCCGTCCAGCACCAGTTCCGCGCCGGTCAGTGCTGCCGGCTCCGCCGCTACGACGCGGCCCCCGGACGCCCGGAAGCGGGCCAACCCGCCGGCGTGGGCCCGGTCCGGGGCGAGCAGGACGGCCGAGACGGCGGCACCGCGGGCGGCCAACCGGGCGCCGGCGTAGAGCGCGTCGCCGCCGTTGTTGCCGGCGCCGACCAGCAGCACAACCCGGGCGCCGTAGACGCGGTCCAGCAATTGGACGCAGTGGCGCGCGAGCCCGGTCGCGGCCCGCTGCATGAGGGCGCCCTCAGGCAACTGCGCCATCAACGCCTCCTCGGCCGCCCTGACCTGCTCGACCCGCCACACGCCCGGCATCGGCTCTCCTTCTGCTCGCTTCGACAAACCCTCCGCGCTCTTTCATGATCGACATCGGTTAAGTGCTGCTATAGCGACACTTAACCGATGTCGATCATGAAAGAGCACGGGGACTGAGACCCAAGGTCAGGACTCCATGACGACCACAGCGCTCGCGATACCCCCGTCATGGGACAGCGACACGTGCCAGCCGGTGGCGCCCAACTCGGCCGCCCGCGCGGCGACCGTGCCGCGCAGCTCCAGCCGCGGCTGACCCGACTCGGCCACGATGACCTCGGCGTCGGTCCACAACAGATCACCCGGCGCACCCAGGGCCTTGGCCAGGGCCTCCTTGGCCGCGAACCGGCCGGCCAGCGACTCCGCGGACCGGGCCGCCCCACTGAGCGTCCGCCGTTCGGTGGCGGTGAACAGCCGGTCGGCCATCGCCGGCGTACGGGCCAGCGACTCGGCGAACCGCTCGACCGGAACCACGTCGATTCCCACCCCGATGATCACCGCAGCAGCGTACGGCTAGTGCGGCGGATCACCCACCGGAGAGCGTTGCACCTACAGATCTGCCCGCATTTTCGATAGTCTGACGGAAGACCTCCGTTAATTGAGGTCATTAGCCGGATAACTTCGAGTGGGGTGAGGGCATGACAGTCATGACGGGTACAGCGATCGATCCAGGACAGGTGCACGAACGACTCGGCCGGCATCTCCTGGTCGACGGCTTCCATCTCGTTCTCGACACCGCCAAGAGTCACGGCTCCTGGCTCGTCGACGCCCGCACCGGCGCCAGCTATCTGGACATGTACACCTTCTTCGCCTCGGCGCCGCTCGGGCTGAACCATCCCGACATCGTCGAGGACCCGGCCTTCATGGCCCTGCTGGCCGAGGTCGCGGCCAACAAACCGGCCAACTCCGACATCTACACGACGCACCTCACCGAATTCACCGAGACCTTCGCGCGGGTGCTGGGCGACCCGGCCCTGCCACATCTGTTCTTTGTGGAGGGTGGCGCGCTGGCCGTCGAGAACGCGCTGAAGGCGGCGTTCGACTGGAAGAGCCGGCGCAACGAGGCCGCCGGCCGCTCCGCCGAGCTCGGGTCGAAGGTGCTGCACCTGACCCGCGCCTTCCACGGCCGCAGCGGTTACACGATGTCGCTCACCAACACCGAGCCCGGCAAGATCGCGCGCTACCCGAAGTTCGACTGGCCGCGCATCGACGTACCTGCCATCAGTTTCCCGCTGGATCTGTCCACTGTGGAGGCAGCCGAAAAGCACGCCCTGGACCAGGCCCGGGCCGCATTCGAGACCAATCCGTACGACATCGCCTGCTTCATCGCCGAGCCGATTCAGGGCGAGGGCGGCGACAACCACATGCGGGCCGAGTTCCTGCAGGCCATGCAGCAGCTCTGCCACGAGTACGGCGCGCTGTTCATCCTGGACGAGGTGCAGACCGGCGTCGGGCTGACCGGCACCGCCTGGGCCTACCAGCAGCTCGGCCTGGAGCCGGACATCGTCGCCTTCTCCAAGAAGGCCCAGGTCGGCGGCATCATGGCCGGCCGCCGGGTCGACGAGGTCGCCGAGAACGTCTTCGCCGTCAGCGGCCGGATCAACTCCACCTGGGGCGGCGGCCTGGTCGACATGGTCCGGTCCCGCCGCTACCTGGAGATCATCGAACGGGACGGCGTCATCGAGCACGCCGCCGAGGTCGGCGCGTGGTTCCTGGCCGAGTTGCGGGCGCTCGCGACCCGGCACAGCGGCCAGGTCAGCAACGTCCGCGGCCGTGGCCTGATGGTCGCCTTCGACCTGCCCGACACGGCGGTACGCGATGAGCTGCTGGCCCGGCTGCGCGACGACGAGCACCTGCTCGCGCTGTCCAGCGGCACCCGCGCGATCCGCTTCCGCCCGGCCCTCAACGTGACCCGCGAGGAGCTGTCGATCGCGCTCGGCGCGCTCGACCGCACCCTCGCCGCATAACTGGGAGAATTTCACTCTATGAACGATTACCCCGGCGTACTCCTGCGCTGCGCTCCTCGGTCGCTGGCGCTCCCTACGATGCTCGCTCCGGAGCACACCTCATGACTCTTACGTCCTTCATCAATGGCGCGCGGGTCGACGGCGGCGCTGGCAGCTTCACCTCGCGCAACTCGGCCGTGGCCGCCGACGTCGTCGCCGAGGTGGCGCTCGCCGACGCCGACACGTTCCTGGCCGCCTGCCGCTCTGCGCAGGAAGCCCAGCAGGCCTGGGCCGACACCCCGGCACCGATCCGTGGCCGGGTCATCGCCTACATCGGCCGGCTGATCGAGGCCAACAAGGAGTCACTGGCCCAGGTCGTCACCCGCGAGGTCGGAAAGCCCTACGCAGAGGCGTTGGGGGAGGTGCAGGAGATTGTCGACACCTGCGATTTCTTCCTCGGCGAGGGCCGCCGGCTCTACGGGCAGACCGTCCCGTCGGAAATGCCGGACAAACAGCTGCTGACATTCCGCAATCCGGTCGGCGTGGTCGCGGTGATCACGGCCGGCAACTTCCCGGTCGCCGTACCGTCCTGGTACATCGTGCCGGCGCTGCTCACCGGAAACACCGTCGTCTGGAAACCGGCCGAATATTCGGCCGCCTGCGCGGACGCATTCAACGAGATCTTCCAGCACGCCGGCCTTCCGGCGGGCGTTTTGAACCTGGTGTACGCCGACGGCGCTGCCACCTTCGCCGGTCTGGAGCAGGCATTGCAGGCCGGTTGTGTCGACAAGGTCGGTTTCACCGGTTCCAGCGCGGTCGGCTCGAAGATCGGCGAACTGTGCGGGCGGCATCTGCAGTCGCCGTGCCTGGAATTGGGTGGCAAGAACCCGATGGTGGTGACGCCGTCGGCGGACCTCGATCTCGCTGTCGAGGCAGCGCTTTTCGCCGGTTTCGGCACCGCCGGACAGCGTTGCACCTCCCTTGGCACGGTCATCGTGCACGAGTCGGTGCACGATGAGTTCCTGCGCCGATTCACCGCCGCCACCGAGAATGCGGCCGTCGGCGACCCGACCCGGGACGTGCTCTACGGCCCGATGCTGGCCGAGCGGTTCGGCGACCGGTTCGAGGACTACCTCGGCTGGATCGGCGAGCACCACACGATCTCGGGCTCGACGAGCACCGGCCGGATCACCGCCAGCAATCCCCGCAAGGGATTCATCGGCGATCCGGACGCCGGCACCTTCTATCACCCGACGATCGTCGACGGCCTGCGCCGCGAGGACGAGATCTTCCTGCAGGAGACGTTCGGCCCGATGGTCGGCGTCATCACCTACCGCATCTTCGACGAGGCACTGGAACTGGCCAATCTGCCCGGATACGGCCTTTCCTCGGCGATCTACACCACCGACCCGAAGGACGTCTTCGCGTTCCGGCGCGGCATCAGCGCCGGCATGGTGAGCGTCAACAACTCCACCTCGGGCGCCGAGGCGCACCTGCCGTTCGGCGGCAACGGAAAGTCCGGAAACGGAAGCCGGCAGTCAGGCATCTGGGTCCTCGACCAGTTCACCCGGTGGCAGTCGCTGAACTGGGACTACTCGGGCCGACTGCAAAAAGCGCAGATGGACACCACCGAGTTGGTCCCCGATCTCGATTTCCGGCTGCCGTAGCATCAAGAAATGCAGGACGAACTCGATCGGCATTTTCTCGATCGCCTCGCCCGGCTCGAGGTCGGGGAATTGCAGCCGAGCCGGCGCCCAACCGGTCCGTATGCTGACCGCTCGAGTCGATCAGCCTCGTACACCGGATCGCAGCTGTGGCAGCTTTTCGAGGCCCAGGCGACCAGCCGGCACCTCGATTTCGCCGCCCGGGCGCTGAAATCGACCGGCCGGTCGTTCTACACGATCGGCTCGGCCGGGCACGAGGGCAACGCGGCGGTCGCCGCCGAGCTGCAACCGACCGACCCGGCGCTGCTGCACTACCGGTCCGGCGCGTTCTTCCTGCAGCGCGCCGCCCAACTGTCCTATCAGGACGGCCCTCGCGATGTGTTGCTCGGGGTCGTCGCCGCGGCCGCCGAGCCGATCGCGGGCGGGCGGCACAAGGTGATCGGCAACGCCGCCCTCAACGTGATCCCGCAGACGTCGACGATCGCCTCGCACCTGCCCCGTTCCCTCGGCGTCGCGTTCGCGATCGAGCGGGCCCGCAAGCTCGGCGTCGAGTCGCCCTGGCCCGGCGACGCCATCGCGGTCTGCAGTTTCGGCGACGCGTCGGCCAACCACTCCACCGCCGCCGGCGCGATCAACGCCGCCTGCCACGTCAGCCATCAGGGGCTGCCGCTGCCGTTGCTGTTCGTCTGCGAGGACAACGGGCTGGGCATCAGCGTGCGAACCCAGCCGGAATGGATAAACACGGCGTACGGACACCGTGACCAGCTGCGGTACTTCGGCGCCGACGGTTGCTCACTGGACGCGATGGCCACCACCGCCGAGGCGGTCCACTATGTACGGGAGCGGCGTCGGCCGGCCTTCCTGCACCTGTCGATGGTGCGGTATCTCGGGCACGCCGGCTCCGACGCCGAGGTCGCCTACCGCCCGCCCGCCCACATCGCCGCCGATCTGGACCGCGATCCGCTGTTGGGCACCGCCGGCAGCATCCTGCGGCTGGACGGCGTCTCGGTCGAGGACATCGCCGCCCGGTACGAGGCGATCCGCGAGCGGGTAGCGGCGCTGGCCGAAGAGGTCGCCGCGCTGCCCCAACTGGATAGCGCCGCCGCCGTGGTCGCGCCGCTGGCCCCCCGGCATCCGGAGGCGGTCGCCACGGCGGTCGGCACCCCGAAGGATCACAGCGCGGAGCTCACCCTGGCCCAGTCGATCAACATGACGCTCGAGGACCTGCTGACCGAGCGGCAGGATCTGCTCGTGTTCGGTGAGGACGTGGCCCGCAAGGGCGGTGTCTACGGAGTGACCCGCGGGCTGCTGAAGAAGTTCGGCGCGGCCCGGGTGTTCGACACCCTGCTGGACGAGCAATCGATCCTCGGCCTGGCTCTCGGCGCCGGAATAAGTGGGCTCATTCCGATCCCGGAAATTCAATATCTGGCCTACCTGCACAATGCCGGCGACCAGCTTCGCGGCGAGGCCGCGACGCTGCAGTTCTTTTCCTCCGGCCAATATCGCAACCCGATGGTCGTACGAATTGCCGGCTATGGCTACCAGAAAGGCTTCGGCGGCCATTTCCACAACGACAATTCGATTGCCGCCCTGCTGGATATTCCGGGATTGGTGATCGCCTCGCCGGCCCGGCCGGACGACGCCGCCCCGATGCTGCGCAGCTGCGTCGCCGCGGCCGATGTCGACGGTTCGGTCTGCGTATTTCTGGAGCCGATCGCGCTCTATCACACCCGCGACCTGCATACCGAGGGCGACAACGGCTGGCTGGCCGCGCCGTCGGCCGAGCACGTGCCGCTCGGCGCCGGTCGGACCTACGGCGCCGGGAAGGACCTGACCCTGGTGACGTTCGGGAACGGCGTCCCGATGAGCCTGCGGGTGGCCAACCGGCTCGGCCGGGAGGGCATCCGGGCGCGGGTGCTGGACCTGCGCTGGCTGGCCCCGCTCCCGTTGTCCGACCTGCTGCGCGAGGCGAAGGCGACCGGCCGGGTGCTGGTCGTCGACGAGACCCGCAAGACCGGCGGCGTCGCCGAGACCGTGCTCGCCGCGCTGATCGATTCCGGCTACACCGGGCGGATGGCCCGGGTCAGCGGGGACGACAGCTTCATCCCGCTCGGCGACGCCGCGCTGCACGTGCTGCTGTCCGAGGAGACCATCGAGGAAGCCGCCCGCCGGCTGCTGAGCTGAGGAGAGATCATGGACCGCGTCGCACCACTGGAGTTGCTCGCCGTCGACCACTTGCTGTCCGACGAGGAGCGGGAGATCCAGGCCACGGTGCGCCGGTTCGTCGCCGAGACGATCCGGCCGAATGTCGCGGAATGGTTCGAGGCCGGCACCTTCCCGGCCGAGCTGGCCAAGGAATTCGGCGCGCTCGGGCTGCTCGGCATGCATCTGCAGGGGTACGGCTGCGCCGGCACCAGCGCCACCGCGTACGGCCTGGCCTGCCTGGAACTGGAGGCCGGCGACTCCGGCACCCGCAGCTTCGTCTCGGTGCAGGGCTCGCTGGCAATGTACGCGATCCACCGCTGGGGCTCGGAGGAACAGCGGTCCCGGTGGCTGCCGGGCATGGCGGCCGGGCAGACGATCGGTTGTTTCGGCCTGACCGAGGCGGATTTCGGCTCCAATCCGGGCGGAATGCGGACCCGGGCCCGACGCGACGGCAGCGACTGGGTGCTCGACGGCACCAAGATGTGGATCACCAACGGCTCGGTCGCCGACGTCGCGATCGTGTGGGCGCAGACCGAGGAGGGCGTGCGCGGGTTCATCGTTCCCACTGACACCGCGGGCTTTTCGGCGCCGAAGATCGGTAGCAAGCTGTCGCTGCGAGCGTCGATCACCTCCGAGCTCGTACTGGACGGCGTACGGCTGCCGGCCGACGCCATGCTGCCGGAGGCACGCGGCCTGCGCGGGCCACTATCCTGTTTGGACGAAGCGCGGTTCGGCATCGTCTTCGGGGCTCTGGGCGCGGCCCGCGACTGTCTCGAGACGGCCATTTCGTATTCGGTGGAGCGGCAGGCCTTCGACCGCCCGGTGGCCGGATTCCAGCTGACCCAGGAAAAGCTGGCCGACATGACGCTGGAGCTGCAGAAGGGATTCCTGCTCGCGCTGCATCTGGGCCGGTTGAAGGACGCCGGAAACCTGCAGCCGCGCCAGGTCAGCCTCGGAAAGCTCAACAGCGTCCGGGAGGCGCTGGACATCGCGCGCACCTGCCGCACCATTCTCGGCGCCAACGGGATCACCCTGGAATATCCGGTCATGCGGCATGCCAACAACCTGGAATCGGTGCTGACCTACGAGGGCACCTCCGAGGTGCACCTGCTGGTGATCGGTCAGGCCCTCACCGGCATCAGCGCCTTCAACTGACCGCCGCCCCGGCACCGTGGAGTGCGATCCGCCGATCTTGAAGTTATCGCCCACCGGTGTCCGAAATGTGGGGCATTATCTTCAAGATCGGCGGGGAAATCGAGCGGGCGAGCGGGGCCCGACCCGACGCGGGCAGCGGGCTACTCGACGGTGACGGATTTGGCGAGGTTGCGCGGCTTGTCCACGTCGTAACCGCGCGCCTGCGCCAGTTCGGCGGCGAAGACCTGCAGCGGCACGGTCGTGACCAGCGGCGCGAGCAGGGTCGAGGTGTGCGGCACCTGGATCAGGTGGTGCGCCAGCGGTGTCACCGACGCGTCGCCCTCCTCGGCGATCACGATGGTGCGCGCGCCGCGGGCCCGGATCTCGGCGATGTTGGACAGCATCTTGTCGTGCAGCACGCTGCGGCCGCGCGGCGACGGTACGACCACCACCACCGGCAGTCCCTGCTCGATCAGGGCGATCGGCCCGTGCTTCAACTCGCCGGCCGGAAATCCTTCGGCGTGCATGTATGCCAGTTCCTTCAGCTTCAGCGCACCTTCCAGGGCCACCGGATATCCGACGTGCCGTCCCAGGAACAGCACCGCCTTGGAATCGGCCAGTTCCCGCGCCAACTCCCGTACCGGCTCCACAGTGGACAGTGACTGAGCGATCAATTCGGGCATCGCCGACAGCGCGGCGAATTCCCGCTCCACCTCGTCCTCGTACTTCTTGCCCTGCACCTGTGCCAGCGCCAGCCCGACCAGGCAGGACGCGGCGACCTGAGTCAGAAAGGTCTTGGTGGCCGCGACTCCGACCTCCGGGCCGGCCCGGGTGTAGAGCACCGCATCGGACTCCCGCGGAATCTGCGAGCCGTTGGTGTTGCAGATCGACAGCACCCGGGCCTTCTGCTCGCGGGCGTGCCGCACCGCCTCCAGCGTGTCCGCGGTCTCGCCGCTCTGCGACACCGCGACAACCAATGTGTCGCGGTCCAGCACCGGGTCGCGATAACGGAACTCCGAGGCGATCTCCACCTCGACCGGCAGCCGGGTCCAGTGCTCGATGGCATATTTCGCGATCAGCCCGGAGTGGTACGCCGAACCGCACGCGACCACGAACACCTTGTCGATGTCGCGCAGATCCTGGTCGTCGAGCCGCTCCTCGTCGAGAATGATCCGGCCGTCGGCGAAGTGGCCGCGCAGCGTGTCGGCGACCGCGGCCGGCTGCTCCTCGATCTCCTTGAGCATGAAATAGTCGTGGCCGCCCTTTTCCGCGGCCGAGGTGTCCCAGTCGACGTAGAAAGCCTTACCTGCGGCCGGGTCGCCGAGAAAATTGCTGACCGAATATCCGTCGGCGCGCAGCTCCACGATCTGATCCTGGGCCAGTTCGACGGCATTGCGGGTATAAGCGATGAAAGCCGACACGTCGCTGGCCAGGAACATCTCGCCCTCGCCCACCCCGACCACCAGCGGCGAGTTGCGCCGAGCCCCGATCACGACACCGGGATGATCGCGGTGCACCACCACCAGGGTGAAGGCGCCGCGCAGCCGGCGCACCACCTGCCGTACGGCCTCGGCCAGGTCACTGGCCGGCTGCTCCTCCAACAGGTGCGCCACCAACTCGGTGTCGGTCTCGCTGAGCAGCTCGTGCCCGCGTCCCTCCAACTCGGTCCGCAGGGCCGCGAAATTCTCGATGATTCCGTTGTGGATCACCGCAATCGCGCCGGAACAATCACGGTGCGGATGCGCATTGGCGTCTGTCGGCGCCCCGTGCGTCGCCCAGCGGGTGTGGCCCATTCCGGTGCCGCCGGTCAGCTCGATCCCGGCGATCTCCTTCTCCAGGTTGGCCAGCCGACCGGCCTTGCGCTCCACCCGCAGCGTGCCATCCACAATGGCCAGACCGGCCGAGTCGTACCCGCGGTATTCCAGCCGGCGCAGCCCGTCCAGCACCACGTCACTGGCCGAGCGATGTCCCACGTATCCGACGATGCCGCACATGGCACGAGGCTAGCGGCTCGCCCGGCCGGACTGATGCCCATGTCGCGGATAGCCGCCGAACAGCCGCGATCAGGTGCACCCACCCGCCGCCCTCCCCCCAATTCGTGATCATGCGGAAAGGGTCCGTGACACGCCGTACGGACGCGCCCTTTCTGCATGATCACGAAGGGGACAGCGGGTCGGTGAGGGTCCGGACGATCTCCCGGACGAACCGGGCCGCCGACTGCGGGGCCGCGCGGTCGCCGACCAGATGGCGAAAGAAGCTGCGCTGGAAACAGGCACCCAACAGCAGGGCACCGACGGAGTCCGGATCGATCCCGTCGTCGATCCGGCCGAGGCGCTGCTCCGCCCGTACGTAGGCGGCCACCGCCTTGTTGGCCAGGTGCGGCCCGAGACCGCCAGCCTTCATCCCGTCCCGGTGTCGGACCAGCAGTTCCTGTTCGGCGAACAGGGACGCCATCATCGGCGTCCCCGCCTCGTAGAAGGAGAGCGCGGTGGTCGCCACCTCGGTCAGGATCGCCGCCACGGTGTCGGTGCCGGCCCGTCTCGGCAACTCTTCCAGCAGCGGGATCAAGGGTGGCAGCCGCTCGTACAGCACGGTCAGCACCAGCTCGTCCTTGCCCTGGAAGTGCTTGTAGATCGTGGCCTCGGAGAACCCGGCCGCCCGCGCGATCTCCTTCGTGGTGGCCCGGGCCAGCCCGAGCCGGGTGATCACCTCGGTCGTGGCGTCCAGGATCTGGTCGCGGGTGCTCATGGGCCTCCTGGTTGCGCAGCGGTACGGCGTTGCCTATCGTACAGTGAGTGAGTGTTTACTAACCATGATCATCAACGAGAGTCGGGGAGTTTGTCATGCGAATCACGGTCTTTGGCGCGACGGGTGGCACCGGTCGCCAGGTAGTCCAACAGGCCCTGGACGGCGGCCATGAGGTGGTGGCTCCGGTCCGCCACCCGGACCGGCTCACTATCCGACACGACAGGCTCGAGGTGCTCGCCGGCGACGTGCTCGACCCGGCAACACTGCCCGGCCCGGTCGATGGCGCGGACGCGGTGATCTCCACGATCGGCGGGCGATCCAAAGCCGAGCGGGTCGCCGGCCTGCAGGGCCCCGGCACCAGCAACATCATCGCGGCGATGCAGGCGGCCGGGACCCGGCGCCTGCTGGTGGTGAGCGCGGCGCCGCTGGCCGAAGCGGATCCGCACGACTCCATTGCGTACCGGCTGATCCTGAAACCACTGATCAGCCGGATCCTGCGGACCGCGTACGCGGACATGGGCCGCATGGAACGCGCGGTGCGGGACAGCGGTCTGGAGTGGACGATCGTCCGGCCGCCCCAGCTGACCAACAAACCGCGCACGGGCCACTACCGCACCGAGCTGGACCGCACGGTGCGGCGCGGTTACCGCATCTCCCGGGGCGACCTGGCCGAGTTGCTGCTGCGCAGCATCGACGACGCAACCACGGTCAAGGCCATCGTCGCGGTCGGTTACTAGACCAGCTCAGCAGATCCGCGGCAGCTGCTCCCCGATCGGAGTGTCGACGACCCGGGCGCCGCCCAGCGCGGTCCGGGTGACCGTCATCGCGGGATGTTCCTCGACCACCTCGCCGATGACCACGGCCTCCGCGCCGAGCGGGTGCTCGCGCATCGCTGCCAGCACCGCTTCGGCGTGCTCCGGCGGTACGACGGCCACCAGCTTGCCCTCGTTGGCGACGTAGAGCGGATCCAGGCCGAGGAACGAGCAGGCGTTCGCCACCTCGACCGGCACCGGCAGATCCCGTTCGGTGAGCTGCATGCCGACCCCGGCGGCCGCCGCGATCTCGTTGAGCGAGGTGGCCAGCCCGCCGCGGGTCGGATCGCGGAGCACGTGGATGTCCTTGGTAACGGCCAGCATTGCCGCCACCAGACCGTTCAGCGCGGCGCAGTCGCTCTGGATCTCGGTGCCGAACTCGATGCCCTCGCGCACGCTCATGATCGCCACACCGTGCACCCCGATCGCCCCGCTGACGATCAGCACATCGCCAGGTCGGGCCCGCTGCGGCCGGATGTCCACGCCGTCGGGCACCAGTCCGATGCCGGCGGTGTTGATGAAAATCCCGTCGCCGTGGCCCGCATCGACCACCTTGGTGTCCCCGGTCGCCACCGTCACCCCGGCGAGTGCCGCGGCTGCCCCGAGGTCAGCCGCGACCCGACCGACAACCGACAGGTCGATGCCCTCCTCCAGGATGAAACCGCAGGACAGGTACGCGGCTGACGCGCCGCTGCAGGCCAGGTCGTTCACCGTCCCGTTCACCGCGAGGTGGCCGATGCTGCCGCCGGGGAAGAACAGCGGCCGCACCACGAACGAGTCGGTGGAGAACGCCAGCCGCGCGCCGCCCAAGGTCACCACGGCGGAGTCGGCCAGCCCGTCCAACACCGGATTTCCGAATGCCGGTACGAAGAGGTGCTCGATCAGTTCGGCCGACATCGCCCCGCCGCCGCCGTGCCCCATCACCACCGACGGCTGGTCGCGCAGCGGCATAGGGCAGGCCCAGCCGGAGAAATCGACGGTCGCGGGCTCAGCCAACGGAACTCACCTCCTTCTTCGGCGTTTCCAGCCGGCGGTAGAGGTAATACGCGGCGCAGGCGCCCTCGCTGGAGACCATGGTCGCGCCGAGCGGATTGCGCGGCGTGCACAACGTGCCGAAAGCCGCGCACTCGTGCGGTTTCAGCAGCCCCTGCAATACCTCGCCGCTGCGGCAGACACTCGACTCCTCGGTCTTGATGTCGCCGACCTGGAACCGGTGCTCGGCATCGAATTCCCGGTATTTCGGCGACAGCCGCCACCCACTCTGCGGAATGACACCGATCCCGCGCCAGGCCCGGTCGGTGACCTCGAAGACATCAGCCAGCAGCGCCTTGGCCGCCGGATTCCCCTCCGGCGGAACGGCGCGCTTGTACGCGTTGTCGACGGTGTACTCGCCGTTCTCCAGTTGATGCACCGTGCGGCGGATTCCCTCCAGAATATCGAGCGGCTCGAAGCCGGTGACCACCAGCGGGATCTTGTATTTCTCGGCCAGCGGCGGATATTCCTGGGTACCCATCACGCTGCACACGTGACCGGCGGCCAGGAACGCCTGCACCCGGCAGGACGGGGATTCCATGATGGCGGCGATCGCCGGCGGTACGAGAACGTGTGAGACCAGCAGGCTGAAGTTCTTGATCCCCAGCCGCTGCGCCTGATAGACGGTCATCGCGTTGGGCGGTGCGGTGGTCTCGAATCCGATGCCGAAGAACACCACCTCGCGATCCGGATTCTCCCGGGCGATCCGCAGCGCGTCCAAGGGCGAATACACGACCCGGATATCGCCGCCCTCGCTCTTGATCTGGAACAGGTCGCGCCCGCTGCCAGGCACCCGCAGCATGTCGCCGAACGAGCAGAAGATCACGCCGGGTCGCGAGGCGATCTCCATCGCCTTGTCGATGATCTCCAGTGGTGTCACGCAAACCGGACAGCCCGGCCCGTGGATCATCTCGACCAGGTCCGGGATCAACTGGTCGATGCCGTGCCGGATGATCGAATGCGTCTGACCGCCGCACACCTCCATGATCGCCCACGGTTTCGTCACGGTGGCATGGATGTCGTCGAGCAGGTGCCGGGCCAATTCCGGGTCGCTGAATTCTTCGAGATACTTCACGTCGCCACCTCCGCGGCCGGATCGGTCCCGATCGGTCGTTGCGCGCCGGCCTGGTCCGCCGCCCGGCCCCAGGCGTCGCCGAATTCGGCGTCTATCTCGCCCATCTGCCGGAACAATTCCAGTGTCTGCAGCGCCGACTCCTCATCCAGGCGCTGCAGCGCGAATCCCACGTGCACGATCGTGTAGTCGCCGATTTCGATGTCGGGCACGAATTCCAGGCAGACATCTTTCATGACGCCGCCAAAATCCACGGTCGCCATTCGGGTCTCGTCCTGGTGGCGTATCGCCACGACCTTTCCGGGTACCGCCAAACACATGATTACCTCCCAGAGGTTCGGTCGTCGGTACGGGCCGCGATCATCAACTGCCCGAGCGCCAGCCCGGCATCGCTCGGCGGCACCTTCTGGTGCCGTAACACGGTGAAGCCGGCGGACCGCAGTCGCCGGGTGGACCCACTGACCAGCAGCTGATTGAGGAACACCCCGCCAGATAGGGCCACAGTGGACAGTCCAGTGTCGGCCCGGATCCGCCCAGCCAGCAGGCAGATCAGGTCGACTACGGCGAGGTGGAAACGCGCGGCCACGGTCGCGCGGCCGACACCGGCCCGGCGGTCGGCAATCACCGCCGACAGGACGGGAGCCGGATCGGCGAGGACCGGCGCCGATCCGCTCAATGCGAAGGCATATCCGGCGCCGCAATTCCCGATCTCGCTGCGGGCCAGCCCTTCCAGCTCGATCGCCGCCTGCGCCTCGTACCCGATCCGCTGGCACACCCCGGCCAGGGAGGAGACCGCGTCGAAGAGCCGGCCCATGCTCGAGGTCGGTACGCAGCCGAGGTCGCGGTCGAGTTGTACAGCCAGGATCGAGCGCTCCTGTTCGGTGCAGGCCGCGACGCTCGGCAGGTCGGCGTCCCACGGCAGCCCGGCGGCGTGCAGCTGGGCCAGCGCGATCCGACACGGATTGCGCACCCCGGCGTCCCCGCCCGGCAGCGGCGCGTACCGGAGCTGACCGGCCCGCCGGAAGCCGTCGTAGTCGCCGACCAGCACCTCACCGCCCCACACCGCGCCGTCGTCGCCATAACCGGTGCCGTCGAAGGCGAACCCGATCACCGGGGCGGTCTGCCCGTGCTCGGCCATGACCGCGGCGACGTGCGCGTGATGATGCTGTACCCGGACGACCGGCCCGGCCCGGGAAACCCAACTGGCACTGCGGTAGCCGGGATGCCGGTCGGCCACCACCAGTTCGGCGGCGACGCCGGTCAATGCCGCGAGCTGCTCCCGGGCGGTGTCGAAGGCGCGCAGCGTGGCGAGGTCGTCCATGTCCCCGACGTGCGCGGAAAGCCAGGCATAGCGGCCTTCCCCGAGACAGAACGTGTTCTTCTCGTCGCCGCCGACGGCCAGCGCCGGACGTACCGGCAGTGGCAGCGCCACCGGAAAAGGCGCGTACCCGCGGGATCGGCGCACCGGCAGCTCAGCGCCGTCGACGATCCGGATCACCGAGTCGTCGCAGGGCACGTGGATCGGCCGATCGTGCCCGAGGAACGCGTCGGCCAGATGCGACAGCCGGGTGCGCGCCTCCGCGTCGTCGGTGACGATCGGCTCGCCGGAGACATTGCCACTGGTCATCACCAGGGCGGTCGGGCCGAGCGCGTCTCCGGGCAGGCCGAAGAGCAGGGCGTGCAGCGGGGTGTACGCGAGCATGACGCCGAGGTCGGGGTTGCCGGGCGCCACCGAGTCCGCGATCGGCGCGTCCGGTCGGCGCTCCAGCAGTACGATCGGCCGCCGGATTCCGGTCAGCCGGGCGGCTTCCGCGGGGTTCACGGTCGCCAGCCGTTGCGCCGCTGCGAGGTCGGCCACCATCAGCGCGAACGGCTTGTTGCCACGGTCCTTGCGTTTGCGCAGCGTCGCCACTGCTGTGTCGTTCTCGGCGTCGCAGGCCAGGTGATAGCCGCCGAGCCCTTTCACCGCGACGACGGCACCGGCGGTCAGCAGCCGGCGGGCCGCGAGCAACGCCACCTCGCCGGTGTGCCGCGCGCCGGCCGAGTCGATCAGGAAGAGCCGCGGCCCGCAGTCCGAGCAGGCGATCGGCTGAGCGTGGTAGCGGCGGTCCGCTGGATCGGCGTACTCCGCGGCGCAGCGCGGGCACATCGGAAATCGGGCCATCGTGGTGGCAGCCCGGTCGTACGGCAGTCCGGTGATGATGGTGAACCGCGGCCCGCAGTTGGTACAGGTGATGAACGGGTGCCGGAAGCGCCGGTCGGCCGGGTCGGCGAGCTCGCTCAGGCAGTCCGGACAGGTGGCGACGTCGGGCGAGACGAGGGTACGACCGCCGTCGGCGCGCGACTCGTCGATCCGGAACTCGGTGCCGCCGACCGGTGGGACCACGATGCTGGATACGTCGGCGACTACGGCCAGCGGCGGCGCGTCGGTGCCGATCCGGCGGCAGAATTCGGCAACCGCGGCCGGCGCACCCTCGACCTCGGCCACCACGCCGGCGGAGGTGTTGCGGACCGAGCCGGCCAAGCCCAGCTCGCGGGCCAGTGCGTACGCGAACGGCCGGAACCCGACCCCTTGGACGACGCCGGAGACGATGACCTGCCGGCGCTCGCGCAGCGATCGATCAGTACGTTCCCGGATCGTCAACGATCACCGCCTGCGCGCGCCGCGCGGCCAGCCGGCCGCAGGCGGACCGTAACACCGGCCCGGGCGAGCGGGCACTAGCTGAATTCTGCCCCCACACGGGCGATTGGGACCCGATGATCAGCCCGGCTGTCAATCCCTGACTGGCTAGACGTTGGCGACGATCTCGGCGAGCTCGCGGGCGACCGTCCCGGCCTCGGCCTCGGTCGGCGCCTCGACCATGACCCGGACCAGCTGCTCGGTGCCCGAGGGCCGCAGCAGCACCCGGCCGTCCGAGCCCAGCCGTGCCGTGGCGGCGGCGACCGCGTCACTGACTTCACGGGCCACCGAGACCCGGGCCTTGTCGGCGACCCGGACGTTCAGCAGCACCTGCGGAAGTCGCTGCAGAACCGCGGCGAGCTTGGCGGCGGACGAGCCGGTGGCGGCCATCCGGCTGAGCAGCCACAACGCGGTCAGCACGCCGTCGCCGGTGGTGGCGTGATCGGCGAAGACGAGGTGACCGCTCTGCTCGCCGCCCAAGGACAGCCGGCCCTCACGCAGCGCCTCGAGCAGGTAGCGGTCGCCGACGGGCGTGGTCAGGACGGAGATGCCGTGGTCCCGCATCGCATGGTGGAAGCCCAGGTTGCTCATCACGGTGGCGACGACGGTGTCCTGGCGCAGCTCGCCGGCATCCTTGAGTGCCAGCGCGCAGATGGCAAGAATCGCGTCGCCGTCGATGAGCGTGCCGTCCGCGGCGACGGCCAGGCAGCGGTCGGCATCGCCGTCGTGCGCGATCCCGATGTCGGCTCCGGTGGCGCGGACGGCGGCGACCAGCGGGTCGAGATGGGTGGAGCCGCAGCCTTCGTTGATGTTGACGCCGTCCGGATCGGCCCCGATCGCGGTGACCTCGGCGCCGGCCCGGCGGTATACCTCGGGCGCGATCGCGGATGCCGCGCCGTGCGCGCAGTCCACCACGACCCGCAGGCCGTCCAGGCGATGCGGCAACGAGGTCAGGACATGGTCGGCGTAGCGCTCGGCGCCGTCCGGAAGGTCACGGACCCGGCCGACGTCCGATCCGGTCGGACGGGTCGCTGGCTTGTTGAGGTGCGCCTCGACCGCGTCCTCGACGACATCGGGCAGCTTGAGCCCGCCGCGACCGAAAAGCTTGATGCCATTGTCCGGCATCGGGTTGTGGCTGGCCGACAGCACCACGCCGAGGTCGGCTCCGGTGTCAGCGGTGAGGAAGGCGACCGCGGGGGTCGGCACGATGCCGACTCGCAGCACGTCCGCACCGGCGCTGGTCAAGCCAGCCACCACGGCGGCTTCGAGCATCTCGCCGCTCGCCCGCGGGTCACGACCGACCAAGGCGACCGGACGGTGTGAAGCATCGGACTCGACCAGGACCTGCGTCGCCGCGGCGGCCACGGCCAGCGCCAATTCCGGGGTCAGATCCCCGTTGGCGAGGCCGCGCACGCCGTCGGTGCCGAACAAACGCCCCATAACGGCGGGCGTCGCCTAGCGCTTGGAGTACTGAGGTGCCTTACGGGCCTTCTTCAGGCCGTACTTCTTCCGCTCCTTGACCCGCGGGTCACGAGTCAGGAAGCCGGCCTTCTTCAGGGCCGGGCGGTCATCGGGCTCGTCCACGATGAGAGCGCGGGCCACGGCCAGCCGCAGCGCGCCGGCCTGGCCGCTGGTGCCGCCACCGTGCAGCGTCGCGATGATGTCGAACTGCTCGGCCTTCTCCAGGGCGACCAGCGGCTCTTTCACGATCTGCTGGTGGACCTTGTTGGGGAAGTACGCGTCAAGCGTCTTGCCGTTCAACGTGAAGTTGCCGGTGCCGGGGAGCAGGCGAACCCGCACCACCGACTCCTTGCGGCGGCCGACCGTCTGCGGCGGGCCGGGACGACGGCGCGGCGTGGTCGCGGTGGTCGTCGGTGCCGGAGCGGTCTCAACCGGACTGGCATCGGCCGGGGTGGGCGCGTCCTCGGTGGTGCCGAGGGAGGCGCCGACCTGCGCGGTCAGCGGCTCGGTGGAGTCGATTACGGAGCCGACGCTCTCGGCCTCGGGCGTTGTCGTCACGGTGTCCTCGAGTTCACTCACTGGCTGACCTGGCGGATTTCGTACGGCTTCGGAAGCTGCGCGGAGTGCGGGTGGTCCGAACCGGCGTAGACCTTGAGCTTCGAGAGCTGCTTACGGCCCAGCGAGTTCTTCGGGAGCATGCCCTTGACGGCCTGCTCGATCACCCGGGACGGGCGCTTCTCCAGCAGCTCGCCGACGCTCCGCGCGGACAGGCCGCCGGGGTAGCCGGAGTGCCGGTAGGCCATCTTGGTCTCGCGCTTGTTGCCGGTCAGCGCCACCTTGCCGGCGTTGATCACGATGACGAAGTCACCGGTGTCAACGTGCGGGGCGTACTGCGGCTTGTGCTTGCCACGCAGCAGGTTCGCCGTCTGGCTGGCCAGCCGACCGAGCACGATGTCGGTCGCGTCGATCACGTGCCAGTGGCGCGTGACTTCACCGGGTTTCGGGTTGTACGTGGGCACGGCGTATCGCCTTCACATCTGATGGTCGAACCGGATAGGCGTGCGGTGAGCCTGTGGGGCCCGTGCAACCGGCATAAAGCAGCGCACTTGCACGCCGACTGGTGAGGATACTTGGTCCCCCCACGGGGGTCAAAACGAGGTCGGCCGGACTACTACTGCGGGGTGAGCTGGAGCTGCTTGTTCACCAGCAACAGCACCCGGCTGCTGTCCTTGCTGCGGACGTGGGCGGCCTTGGAGTCATCGGCGCTCCACACCAGGTCGACCTGCGCCACGTAGTTGCCGGCCAGCACCCAGCAGTCGTGCTTGAACGCGTTCGCATCGCCCGAGTCGTAGCTGAGCAGGCACTGGATGTTCTTGGGTACGGCCGGGGCGCCCTTGCGCGGTTTGCCCTTGGGCAGCGGCAGACCGGTCGGCTTCGAGGTGTCCTTCTTCGCGACCGAGATCTCCATGTTCCACACGTTCTTCGCCGCCTTGGCATTGGCCAGCTCGTAGAGGCTGACGTAACCGGTGGGTGCGTGCGAGTTGACGTCCGGATAGCCGGAGCGGAGGTAGACCTCCTTCATCCCGTTCTTCCTGAGCACCGGGAGCTCGGAGGGGTCCGAGGCAACCTCGGAGTAGTTCTGCAGGGTGTAGCCGCCGTCGTACCAACCCTGGTTGCCGGGTGGCTGGGCGGTCTTGGCGTCCATCTGCTCCGGGTCGTCACTGAGCTTGCCCAGCTTGTCCACCGGGGTCGGCGTGAAGTCCTTGAGCTTGTTCTTCTGGGCCCGGATCAACGAGGCGGCCATTGCCCGCACCGTGTTCAGCCGGCCGGCACCGCCCTTGGCCGCGTCGCCGGTGTCCATGTTGACGTAGAGCACCATCCGGCCCTGCACCACCATGCCGTTGACCGCGGAGTTGCCATTCTCGGTCGGGTAGACCCCGACGTACGCGTCCGGCAGGCCGGGCAACGTCGTGCTCTTGCTGCTGCCACTGGTCGCGGTCAGCGCCATCACCTGCGCCAGCCGCTTGGCGTGCGGCTCGTCGTAGGCCTCCATCAGACCGACAACGCCGCCGAGGCTGTTGCTGGCACCCTTGACGTTGAAGCAGTTGAACCAGCCGCTGACATAGCCGCCGATCTTCAGCATCTGGTCGGCGCCGTCGCCGAACACCTGCGCCGACGCCTGCTGCGCCGACGGGTACGGGCCCTTGGGGATCGCGCAGGTGCTCGGCTGTTTGACGTGGAAGACCTGATCCGGATCGACCATCTCCACGCCCAGCCGGTGGCTCTCGATGATCGCGCTCTGCAGCGGCACCGTGGGCGTCTTCGACGGCGGCGGAGCGTCAGTGGTCGGCGGGCTGCTCGACGGGGCGTCGCTGGAGGACTGCGCGGACGGCAGCGAGGACGGAAAGGCACCCGCGGCATGCTCCTTGCCGCGGACCTGGGTGGAGCAGCCAACGGCCGTCACGACGGCCAACACCGCGACGGCGGCCACGCCGGTTCTACGCATCGTTCTACACATCCGCGACATCATGGACTAGAGAATAGGCGAGGCTCGGCGGGTTCTGGCACGACCGGTCAAATACACCTCCGTTCGGTTGAATCAGTCACAGCCCGGACATTCAGCGAACCGTAAATAGCGGTCGAAACCACGCCGCGAAACCGGCCGCTGGAGTCAGGTCCAGACCGGCTCGGCCGACTCGGTGACCGTGCAGTCGTCGCCGAACCTGACGTACCGGTCGAAGCCGCGGGCGAACCAGCGATCGTGGGTCACCGCCAGCACCGTGCCGTCGAACGCCTCCAGCCCCTCCTCCAACGCCTCGGCGCTGGCCAGGTCGAGGTTGTCCGTCGGCTCGTCCAGCAGCAGCATGGTGGCGCCGGACAGTTCCAGCAGCAGGATCTGCATCCGGGCCTGCTGACCACCGGACAGCGATCCGAAGGTCTGGTCCCCCTGCTGCTGCAGTTCGTACCGGCGCAGTGCCCCCATCGCCCGCCCGCGGTCGCGGCCGGCCCGGTCCCCGTCGCCGCGCCAGAGGATGTCGACCAGCGTGCGGTCCTTCAGCTCCGGATGCTCATGTGTCTGTACGAAGAGCCCCGGCTCGACCCGCGCGCCCAGCTTCCACTGTCCACTGTGGACAACTGTGTCGCCGCCGGCGAGCAGCCGCAGGAAGTGCGACTTGCCCGAGCCGTTGGCGCCGAGCACCGCGACCCGCTCGCCGTAGAAGACCTCCAGATCGAACGGATCGGTCAGCCCGGTCAGCTCCAATCCCTTGCAGGTCAGGGCCCGTACTCCCGTTCGCCCGCCGCGCAGCCGGACCTTGACGTCCTGTTCCTTGGGGCGTTCGGCCGGCGGCCCGGCCTCCTCGTACTTGCGCAGCCGGGTCTGCATGGCGTGATAGCGGGCGGCCATCGCGTCGGAGTTCTTGGCCTGCTGCTGCAGGGTGCGGACCAGGTCCTTGAGCCGCTTGTGCTCCTCGTTCCACCGCCGGTGCAGCTCGTCCAGCCGCTCGATCCGATCCGCCCGCGCCTCGTGGTACGACGCGAAGCCACCGCCGTGCACCCAGGTCGTATGCGCCTCGACGGTGACGATCCGTTGCGCGGTCCGGGCCAGCAGTTCCCGGTCGTGACTGACGTAGAGCACCGTCTTCGGTGTGCTGATGAGTTGTTCCTCCAGCCAGCGCTTGCCCGGCACGTCGAGGTAGTTGTCCGGCTCGTCCAGCAGCAGTACGGCGTCATCACCGCGCAGCAACGCCTCCAGCGCGAGCCGCTTCTGCTCGCCGCCGGAGAGTTGGCCGACCGGCCGCGGCCCGGCCACGTCCAGCGCCTGGTCCAGCGTCGCGACCGTCGCGGTGTCCCAGAGCACCTCGGTCTGGTAGCCGCCGGCATCGCCCCACTGGGTCAACGCGTCGGCGTACCGCAGGTGCGCCGCCTCGGTATCGTGCCGCAGCATCTCCGCCTCGGCCCGCGCGAGCACCTCGCCGGCCCGGCGGACAGCCGGCGAGGCCAGCGACAGCAGCAGTTCCCGGACGGTCGTACCGTCGGAAACCGAACCGATGAACTGCCGCATCACGCCCAGGCCGCCGTCGCCGACCACGCCGCCCTCCACCGACTGCAGGTCACCGGCGATGATCCGCAGCAGCGTTGTCTTCCCGGTCCCGTTGGCGCCGACCAGCGCGGACTTCGCGCCCTCGCCGACCCGGAACGAGACGTCGTTCAGCAACGGCCGGCCGTCGGGCAGGACGTAGGACACGTGTGCGACATCGAGATAACCCACGCCGCCAGTGTGGCCGACCGGGTACGGGCGCTGCACCAGAGTTTCCCGCCGCCCCGCCTACCGCCACCGTGACCACCACCGACCACCGTGATCATGAAGTTTCCGACGGGATGATCGGCGTGTCGTCGGCATGTCCGGCAGGAAACTTCATGATCACCGCGAAAAAGGGGTCCCGGCGGGCCCGATCTGGTCGGTCTGCGAGCCGAGCTACGCGGTCGGGTTCAGCAGCAGTTTCATCGCGGTGCCGGCGCGCAGTTGGTCGATCGCGGCCGCGCCGTCGGACAGCGGGATCTCCCGGGTCACCAGGGACGCCACGTCGACCCGCTGACCCGCGACCAGATCGATCGCGGCGAGAATGTCGGCGCGCGTATAAATCCGGGTGCCGACGAGAGTCAGCTCGCCGAACATGAACGCCAACAGCTCGACCGCCTGCGGTGCCGGCGGATACGCCCCGACCAGGGTGACCCGACCGCCCGGCCGGACCCACTGCGCGATCGTCGGCGCCACCGCGGGAATTCCGGTCGCGTCGAAAACCACGTCGGCGGACGGCTCGGGATCGGCAGCGTCCACGGTCGCCAGCCCCAGCGCCTCGGCCATTTCGCGTCGGGTCGGGCTGGGCTCGGAAACCGTCACCACCGCCCCGGCCAGACCGGCAAGAATGCCGATGATGCAGCCGATCGGGCCGGCACCGATGACGTGCACCCGGTCACCGAGCCGCACGCCGGAACGGTGTATCGCCCGCACGCCGACGGAAAGCGGCTCGATCAACGCCGCCGCGTTCAGCGCCAAAGACGCCGGCAGCGGGTAGAGGCCGTACCCCGGGACGACGACCTCTGGGCAGGCGGCGCCGGGATAGTCGATGCCGACCGAGGTGAGCTGCCGGCAGACATGGATCAGCCCACGCCGGCAGGCGTCACACTCTCCACAGTGGATCATCGGGTTGACGAAGACCGGTTGCCCGGCCGCGAGATCGCCGAAAGCGGCCGATAGCCGACCGACGAATTCGTGCCCGATGACCAGTCCCGGTTTCGCCCGGGAATGCTCCCCGGCGCAGATGTGCAGATCGGTCCCGCACAACCCGGCGTACGCAACGTCGACCCGAGCCCAGCCATCCCGGTCCGCGGGCCGGGGAACGTCCTGGACCGCGACCTCAGTACCGCCTCGCCACACCAAACCCGGCAGACTCACGCACGCTCCCCCACCTCGGCGGGCACGGCGGAACTCTCCTGCTCCACATGCCCGTACACCTCAGGCAGGATAAACGTCGCCGCCAGATAACCGGTCAGCGACAGCACCGACACCATCACCGTCGCCAGCGGCACACCGAAGAGGTCGAACATCGTGGGAAATGCATAGATGGTCAGGAATGTCGCACCCTTGACGAAAACATAGCCGAATCCGGACGCCGTCGCCTTGTAGCGGGTCGGTGCCACCATCGAGGCGATCGTCATGCCGTTGGAGGCGTCCCAGTAGTGCCCCCACATCAGCGCCGCGGCCGCTATCGGTACGGCGGCCTTCCAGTCCAACTGCAGGAACAGCGCCGCGGCGAGCAGCGACACGAAGGCGATACCGAAACCCCAGCGGGCGATGCCGCGGTGCCCGAGCCGCGGCGTGATCGCCGGGCCGACGAAACCGGCAATCGTGGCGAGTACGTAAATGGCGCCGGTCACGAAGTTGGTGGCGCCGATTCCGGACACCCCGGTGAGCACCAGGATCACCGGCAGGTAGAAACCGAAGGCGGCGAATTCCGCGCCCTGCATCGCATTCGAGATCCAAGCGAAGATGCTGGCCCGGCGCCTGGTCTGGTCCTTCCAGATGTCCGCGAGGAAATCCCGGGTCCGCGGCCGTTCAATGGTGAAATCCTCGTCCGGCAGCATGTCCAGCGAGTCGCCGAACATTCGCGTCGCGACCTTCTTGGCCTCGCGGAATCGGCCGTGCTGGATGAGCCACAGCGCGGTGTCCGGCACGCCAAGCCGCCCCAGCAGCAACACGAGCGCGGGGACCGCACCGAGCGCGAGACCGATCCGCCACAGCAGGTCGTGGTCGATGCCCGACAGATACATTGTCGTCACGACGGCGATGGCGAGCACTTCGCCGATGCCGAACATTCCCTGCCAGCGATTTCCCATCACCTCACGCTTGCCGCGCGGCATCGTCTCCATGATGTACGCGTAACCGGAGGAGATATCACTGCCCAGCGGAAATCCCAGCAGGAAACGGATCGCGCACAGCTGCCACATATTCATGGCGAAGGCCTGGGAAATCGACAGCACAATAAACAGCACCATCGTGCCGATAAATACCTTACGACGGCCCAGGCGGTCGGAAATCCAGCCACCGCAGAGCGCACCGATGAGCGCGCCGCCCTGCACGGCGGCCGAAGTCAGCCCGAGCAGGCTGGAACTGGGATGAAATTGACCCTGCAGAAATATCAGCAGGAACGAGATCGAATAAAGATCCCAGGCCTCGATGAGAATCGTCGAGATCATCAGCCAGCCGGTCCGCCGGCCGCTGTCGGTGCCCTGCTTGTCCATGACGTGAGCCACCGCACGATCGGAGAGCTCACGCAACTCGTTCGGCGAGGTGACCATTGCTCATCCCCTGACGTCCGATCGGATGTCCCGGCAACGTAACCCGGCAACCGAGGGCTCGCAACGCGAACGGTCCAGCGGCGATAGTCCGTACGGCGGCTCTGGCCAGGCTCGCTGGCGGTCAGCTGCGCCGGCGCCGGGTTGCCACCGCCCGGGCGGCCAATTCGGCGTCCGGCGGGTAGCCGACCTCGACCAGGGTCAGCCCGTGCGCCGGTGCCACCGCCACGGCGTCGGCCCGCTCCTGGCGGTTCAGCAGCGACGCCGGCCACGGCTCGGCCTGCCGCCCCTCGCCGACCGCCAGGAACGCGCCGACCAGGCTGCGCACCATCTGGTGGCAGAACGCGTCCGCCCGGACGGTCGCCGACAGCACGTCCCCGACCCGTACCCAGTCCAGGACCTGCAGGGTCCGGATCGTCGTCGCCCCCTCGCGGCGACGGCAGTACGCGACGAAGTCGTGCTCGCCGAGCAGCCCCGCGCTGGCCCGGCGCATCGCCTCGACGTCCAGCGGGCGCGGCCAGGCGAGGGTGTCGGTCCGGTGCAGCGGATCGGCGCCCCACGGCGCGTCGGTGACCCGGTAGACGTACCGGCGGTGCAGTGCCCCGAAGCGGGCGTCGAATCCGGCCGGCGCCGGCGCGGCCGAGCGGACCCGGACGTCACCGGGCAACACCCCGGACAGCCGGCGTACCAGCGAATCCGCGACCGCCTCCCACGCCGCCACCGGGAGGTCGAGGTGCGCCACCTGACCAGTCGCGTGCACTCCGGCATCGGTCCGTCCGGCGACCGTCAGACCGGCGTTGATCAGGTCGGTGTCGACTCGCAGGATCCGGGCCAGCGACTCGGCCAGCACTCCGGCCACGGTGCGCCGGCCGGGCTGCCGGGCCCAGCCGGAGAAATCCGTGCCGTCATAGGAGATTGCCAGGCGCAGACGAACGAGCCCGCCATCCGCGGTGGGCGGAATGACGGGCTCGTTCGGGATGTGCTGCGTGCTCAGCTGTCCTACTCGCTGTCGTTCTGGTCGCGCTGGCTCGGCGGCAGCTGGAAGCCGGCGGCCTCCGCGTCCTCGGCCGTGGCGAACCAGACCTCGGCAACGGTCTGCTTGTAATGCGAGCTGTCGGGCACGTGGTAGAGCTTCGAGCCGTCGTTGCCCTTGATGGCGAAGCCCTCGGGCTCCGAGCCGTCCTCGAGGGCGGCGTGGCTGCCCGCCCCGTACGGGTGCTCGTCGTCGGCCGCTGACTCCTCCACCTCAGTCACCTCGACCGGCTCGGCCGCAGCGGCAGCCTCGTCGGCCACCGCAGCAGCGGTCGGCGATTCGGACGCGAGGTCAGCGGCGGCCTCGGCGGTGGCGCCGGTCGGCGCGTTGCGGCGGGCGAACCGGGTGCCGCGGGCGGCCTCGGCCTCGCCGACGGCCTCCTGCGCCACCGTCAGGGCCTCGACCAGCTCGATGACCGCCATCGGGGCGTTGTCGCCCTTGCGCGGTCCGACCTTGGTGATGCGGGTGTAGCCACCCGGTCGGGCCGAGTAGCTCGGCCCGATCTGGGTGAACAGGTGGGACACGACGTCCTTGTCCCGGACAACCGTCAGCACCTGGCGGCGGGCGTGCAGATCACCGCGCTTGGCGAAGGTGATGAGCCGCTCCGCCAGCGGGCGCAGCCGCTTGGCCTTCGCCTCGGTCGTGGTGATCCTGCCGTGCTCGAACAGCGACGTCGCGAGGTTCGCGAGCATCAGGCGCTGATGCGCCGGGCCGCTGCCGAGACGGTGACCCTTGGTGGGCGTAGGCATGTCAGGTGCTCCTCAGATTCAACCGTGAAGATTTACAGCTGCTCGGTTTCTGCGTAATCGACGTCGTTGCCGCCGTCTTCGTACCCGTCGGTGCCATAGCTGTCGACCACAGCGGACGGGTCGAACCCGGGCGGGCTGTCCTTGAGTGCGAGGCCCATCGTCGAGAGCTTCATCTTGACCTCGTCGATGGACTTCTGCCCGAAGTTGCGGATGTCGAGCAGGTCGGCCTCGCTGCGCGAGACCAGTTCGCCGACGGTGTGGATGCCTTCCCGCTTCAGGCAGTTGTACGACCGGACGGTCAGCTCCATCTCCTCGATCGGCATCGAGAAGTTGGCGATGTCGGCCGCCTCGGCCGGCGACGGGCCGATCTCGATGCCCTCCGCCTCGATGTTGAGCTCACGGGCCAGGCCGAAGAGCTCCACCAGGGTCGTGCCGGCGCTGGCCAGCGCGTCCCGCGGACTGATCGAGTGCTTGGTCTCGACGTCCACGATCAGCTTGTCGAAGTCGGTGCGCTGCTCGACCCGGGTCGCCTCGACCCGGTAGGTCACCTTGAGCACCGGCGAGTAGATCGAGTCGACCGGGATGCGCCCGATCTCCTGGCCGGCCTGCTTGTTCTGGCTGGCCGGAACGTAACCGCGACCCCGCTCGACGACCAGCTCGATTTCCAGCCGGCCCTTCTTGTTGATCGTGGCGATGTGCAGGTCGGGGTTGTGCACCTCGACGCCGGCCGGCGGCGCGATGTCGGCCGCCGTGACCTCACCCGGGCCCTGCTTGCGCAGGTACATGGTGACCGGCTCGTCCGCCTCGGAGCTCACCACGAGCTCCTTGAGGTTCAGGATGAGGTCGGTGACGTCCTCTTTCACCCCGGGGACGGTGGTGAACTCGTGCAGCACGCCGTCGATCCGGATGCTGGTGACCGCGGCGCCCGGAATGGACGACAGCAGCGTACGGCGCAGTGAGTTGCCGAGCGTGTAGCCGAAGCCCGGCTCCAGCGGCTCGATGGTGAACCGGGAGCGCCGTTCGGAGATGTTCTCCTCGGCCAGTGACGGCCGCTGAGTGATGAGCATGGGGTAATTCCTTTCACCGGGACGCCCGCTATTTGACGTCCACCAATGGACACATATTCAGTTGTACGAAACGCAGCCACGAAACGAGCCAGCTACCTGGCCCGCTACGCGTTGCCGACCCCTACGGGCCACAACCGCGTGATCACAAGGCAACCACGACGATTCCTGCAGCGCGTTCCGTTCGCTTTACTTGCTGTAGAACTCGACGATCAGCTGCTCTTGGACCTGGGTGTCGATGACCTGGCGGGCCGGCAGCGAGTGCACCAGCACGCGCATCTGGGTGGAGATGACCTCCAGCCAGGCCGGTGCCGGGCGTCCGCCGGCCTCGGCGCGGGCGATCACGAACGGGGTCAGCTCGCGGGAGGACTCGCGGACCTCGATGATGTCGGTCGGGCTCACCCGGTACGACGGGATGTCGACCTTGCCGCCGTTGACCGTGATGTGACCATGCCGCACCGCCTGGCGGGCCATGTCGCGGGACTTGGAGAACCCGGCGCGATACACGACGTTGTCCAGCCGCGACTCGAGGATCTGCAGCATGACCTCACCGGTCTTGCCGCTCTGCCGGTTGGCCTCGGCGTAGTAGCCGCGGAACTGCTTCTCCAGCACGCCGTAGATGCGGCGGGCCTTCTGCTTCTCTCGGAGCTGCAGCAGGTATTCGCTGTCCTTGCTGCGACCGCGACCGTGCTCACCCGGGGGGTAGGGACGAATCTCGATCGCGCATTTCGGGCCGTCGCACTTGGAGCCCTTCAGGAAGAGCTTCACCTTCTCGCGGCGGCACAGCTTGCAGTCCGGACCGGTATAACGAGCCATGTCTCTATCTCTCCTCTAACCCGGCCTCAGACCCGCCGACGCTTCGGCGGCCGGCAGCCATTGTGCGGCTGCGGGGTGACGTCCTGAATCGTGCCGACCTCCAGGCCGGTGGCCTGAAGTGAACGGATGGCGGTCTCGCGGCCCGAACCCGGACCCTTGACGAATACATCGACCTTGCGCATCCCGTGCTCCTGCGCCTTGCGGGCCGCGCTCTCGGCGGCCATCTGGGCGGCGAACGGAGTGGACTTACGCGAGCCCTTGAAGCCGACGTGCCCGGCCGAGGCCCAGGACACGACGTTGCCTGCCGGGTCGGTGATCGAGACGATCGTGTTGTTGAAGGTGCTCTTGATGTGGGCGTGCCCGTGCGCGATGTTCTTCTTTTCGCGGCGCCGGACCTTTTTGGCACCCGCACCTGTGCGCGTCTTGGGTGGCATGTGGCCGTTATCTCCAAATAAGGAAGTAGCTGTTCGGGAGAGGACTCGGGCGCGACGGCGGCAAGTCCTTCTTGCCTATTTCTTGCCGACCTTCTTCTTGCCGGCAACCGTGCGCTTGGGGCCCTTGCGGGTACGCGCATTGGTGTGGGTGCGCTGGCCGTGCACCGGGAGACCGCGGCGATGCCGGATCCCCTGGTAGCAACCGATCTCGACCTTGCGGCGGATGTCCTGGGCGATCTCGCGGCGCAGGTCACCCTCGACCTGGTAGTTGCCGTCGATCCAATCGCGCAACTTGATCAGGTCGTCGTCGGAGAGATCATGTGTCCGGATGTCCGGAGAGATGCCCGTGCCGACGAGGGTCTGCTTCGCGCGGGTCTGCCCGACACCGTAGATGTAGGTCAGCGCGACCTCGATCCGCTTGTCCCGCGGAAGGTCGACACCCATAAGGCGTGCCATGCATGTGCTCCTTAGTGCCTTCTCGATCCTCAGGTGTGGTGCGACGCCGTCCCGACCTGGTGGTCGGGCTCCGGCCTGAAGTCCGGAGGTCCCCCGTCAACTGGGGTGGCGCGCGGGTAATGCGGTTGCTGCTGTGGGACTGCTCAGCCCTGGCGCTGCTTGTGCCGAAGGTTTTCGCAGATCACCATGACCCGGCCGTGTCGGCGGATCACCTTGCACTTGTCGCAGATCTTCTTGACGCTCGGGTTGACCTTCACGGCGGTGCTTTCTCCCTGTGAGACTTGCGGGCTCTGCCGCTGGGTCGGCTACTTGTACCGGTAGACGATGCGACCACGTGTCAGGTCGTACGGCGACAGCTCGACCACCACACGGTCCTCCGGCAGGATGCGGATGTAGTGCTGACGCATCTTCCCGGAGATGTGCGCTAGTACGCGATGGCCGTTTTGCAGCTCGACCCGAAACATGGCATTCGGCAGCGGCTCGACGACTCGGCCTTCAACCTCGATGGCTCCGTCTTTCTTCGCCATGTCCTCCGCAATCGTGTGTCGGCCGCGCACCCGGTGGGTGTCACGGCATGCCTGTCGAACGGATTGTCGTACAGGCTCGGCTTCTGCGCTCGAGAAGGCAGCTCGTTCTTCGTACGGCCACAGCACGTCGAACAAGCGGCGCGGACGCCAGCTAAGGAGTGTACGCAGCCACGGGTGGCAACGCCAATCGGCCCCCGGCCAACGTCATCGGGACGCCCGGCTAGCGGTCGGCCTCGAGGATCGGCACGTCATAAGCGGCCATTTTGTGGTCTGCCGTCACCAGGATCGCCTGCTCCAGTGCAGCCTGCGCAACGAGCATCCGATCGAATGGATCGCGGTGATGCGGCGGCAGACCACCAATGGCGCAACCATGCGCCACTGATACGGGCAGCTCATTGAATCCATGAGCGACGAGCTGGTCCGGCAGATCCATCGGCGCTTTCAACTTGCCGAGCTCCCGCTTGATCTCAATCTCCCACGCCGACACCGCACTGATCAGCACCTCGGCGGACGGATCGGCGATGGCCGCACGAGCACTCTGCCCGAGCCGCGCACTGCGCCCCAGCCACCACAGCAGCACATGGGTATCAAGCAGCAATCTCACGGATCGAGACCGTCGAACGCCCGCTGAACCTCGTCGGGCAACTCGTCAAAATCGTCGGCCATCCAAACCTTGCCCGCCCAACCTCCCGGCTCGCGCGGCTCGGTCCTGCGCTGGTACGGCACGAGGCGTGCCACCGGCACTCCCGCCCGCCCGATCACGATCTCCTCACCAGACTCCACCCTGGCCAGGAGCCGGGAGAACTGTGTCTTCGCATCGTGGATATTCACCGTCGCCATGTCTCACCTCCGGACTAAGTCTAGTCTAGTCCAGGCGCTCCTAATCGTCGTCGTCGTTGTCGCGGTAGCGGTGGTCGTAATAGCCGCGGGACCGGCGGTGATAGCGGTCGTACCAGTCGTTGTCCGGGCGTCGGCGGTCCGGCGGGCGGCGGTCGGGGCCGCGCCGGCGGTCGTTGCGGTGCTGGTGCCGGGAGCGGCCGCCGGCGACCCAGACGACGATGAGCAGGATCCACAACCAGCTGAGCTGGTGCACCGAGTTGCCGATCAGACCGACGACCAGACCGATGAGGTTGACGACGATCACGACACCGGCGACCGGCAGCACCCAGCCGGGCAGGTCCTCGATGCCACGCTTGAACCGGTCGACCAAATCGTTGGACTGCGGCTTGGCGGTGGCCGGAGTGGACGCCGGGGCGGCCGGCAGCTCGGACTTCGTCCCGGGCGGGGGCAGGTCCCGGGTGAACTGCTTGAGGTCGCCCAGGGTCCTCGCCGCGTAGGCGCCGGCGGTTCGCTCGTCCAACTCGGCCAGATCCAGCCGGCCTTCAGAGAATGCCTCCTGCAGCCGGTCGACGATCTTCTGCCGGTCGGTGTCGCTGGCCCGAAGTTTGTCGGCGGGCGTCGGCTCAGGTGTGGGCGCGCTCATGAGGTCGGGTTCATGGTCGGGCGAGATTCTCGATCGGAGCGATGGAGACGCCGTACTCGGCCAGCTTCGCCGCGCCCCCGTCGGCCGCCGTCAGCACCCATGGCCCGTTCGCGGTCATGGTGAAGGTGTGCTCGAAGTGGGCCGCGTACGACCGGTCGGTGGTGATCACGGTCCAGCCGTCGGCCAGCTCCTCCGTCTCCGGGTCACCGGCGGTGATCATCGGCTCGATGGCCAACGCCATGCCCTCCACCAGTTTCGGCCCGCGGCTGCCCCGGCCATGGTTGAGCACGTGCGGGTCCTGGTGCATCGCGGTGCCGATGCCGTGCCCGCCGTAATGGTCGACGATGCCGAAGCCGCTCGGCAGCACCGTGCGCTCCACCAGAGCGCCGAGGTCACGTATCCGCATTCCGAGCCGGGCGCCGGCGAAGACCGCCCACATCGACTCCTCACAGACCCGCAGCAGCTCGGTGAGCTCGGGGTCAACCTCGCCGACAGCGACGGTGATGGCCGAGTCGCCGTGCCAGCCGTCCAGGATCGCGCCGCAGTCGATGGAGATGACGTCGCCCTCGGCCAGCCGCTTGGCCGGGCTCGGGATGCCGTGCACGATCTCTTCATTCACAGAGGTACAGATCGTCTTCGGATACCCGTGATACCCCAGGAACGACGGCGTGGCGCCGGCTCCCGTGATGGTCTCCCGGGCCAGCTCGTCCAGCTCCTCCGTGCTCACGCCGGGCGCGACGGCGGCACGCAACTGCTTCAGGGTGTCACTGACAACCAGGCCGGCGCGCCGCATCAACTGCAGCTGCTCCGGACTCTTCATCTCGATCATGGGCCTCCGACCTACCACCATTTGCTCGGCTCCGCGCTCGCTCCGCTCCTCGGCGCCCTGGGGGCGCCTACGATGCTCACTCGCTGTCGCCGCGCCAGCCACCATTTGCTCGGCTCCGCCCTCGCCAGCAACGACACGTCACCCCCCGTAGCGGTGGAGCGCCTCGATTGCCCGTTCGGTGACGTCGTCGACCGGACCGGTGGCGTCGATGCCGACGAGGAGCCCACGTTCAGCGTAGAACGCAATCAGGGGTGCTGTCTGTGCCGCGTAGACCTCGAGCCGATGCCGGACGGTCTCGGCCTTGTCGTCGTCGCGCTGGAAGAGCTCGCCGCCGCAGTGGTCGCAGATGCCTTCGTGCTGCGGTGGGTCGAAGTCCACGTGCCAGATGTGCCCGCAGTTGCGGCAGGTCCGCCGGCCGGACAGCCGCCGGATGACCTCCTCGTCGTCCACCACCAGCTCGAGCACCACGTCCAGCTCGCTGCCCATGTCCTCGAGGGTCTTCTCCAGCGTCTCGGCCTGGGGCACGTTGCGCGGGAAGCCGTCCAGCAGGAAGCCGTCGGCGGAGTCGTCCTCGGCGAGCCGGTCGCGGACCATCGCGATGGTGACCTCGTCGGGCACCAGGTCGCCGGCGTCCATGTACTTCTTGGCGGCGACACCGAGCTCGGTGCCCGCCGTCACGTTCTCCCGGAAGATGTCACCGGTGGAGATCTTCGGCACCGCCACCTGGGCGGCGATGAACTGCGCTTGGGTGCCCTTCCCAGCGCCAGGCGGCCCGACCAGCACCAGCCGCACTAGCGGAGGAATCCTTCGTAGTTGCGCTGCATGAGCTGGCTCTCGATCTGCTTCACGGTGTCCAGACCCACGCCGACCATGATCAGCACCGCGGTGCCGCCGAATGGGAAGTTCTGGTTGTTGCCACCGGTCATCGAGAGGAAGAAGTTCGGCAGGACCGCGATCACGCCCAGGTAGATCGAACCGGGCAGGGTGATCCGGGACAGCACGAACTGCAGGTACTCAGCCGTCGGGCGACCGGGCCGGATGCCCGGGATGAACCCGCCGTACTTCTTCATGTCGTCGGCCCGTTCCTCCGGGTTGAAGGTGATGCCGACGTAGAAGTAGGTGAAGAAGATGATCAACGCGAAGTACACGATGATGTAGACCGCGCTGTTCTGCTGGACCAGGTGCTGGGTGACGAACCGGGTCAACACGTTGTTGCTGTTGCTGTTGAGCTGCACGATCAACTGCGGGATGTAGAGCAGCGAGGACGCGAAAATCACCGGGATGACGCCGGCCTGGTTGACCTTCAACGGCAGGTACGTGGACGTGCCGCCGTACATTCGCCGGCCCACCATCCGCTTGGCGTACTGCACCGGGATCCGGCGTTGCGCCTGTTCGACATAGACCACGGCCGCGATGATCGCCAGACCCAGCAGGCAGACGAAGAAGAAGACGACGCCACCCTTGCTCTTCAGGATCGCCTGGCCCTCGGACGGGATCCGGGCCGCGATGCCGGTGAAGATCAGGATCGACATGCCATTGCCGACGCCGCGGTCGGTGATCAGCTCGCCCATCCACATGATGACCGCGGTGCCGGCCATCATCGTGATGACCATCGTGGCCAGGGTGAAGATCGAGCCGTTGGCCAGCACCGAGGTGGTGCAGCCCTGGAACAGCTGGTTGTTCTTCGCCAGCGCCACATAGCCGGTCGACTGCAGGATGCCCAGCCCGATGGTCAGGTATCGGGTGTACTGGGTCAGCTTGTTCTGGCCGGACTGGCCTTCCTTCTTCAGCTGCTCGAACCGCGGGATAACCACGATGAGCAGCTGGACGATGATGCTGGCCGTGATGTACGGCATGATGCCGAGCGCGAAGACCGACAGCTTCAGCAACGCGCCACCGCTGAACAGCTGGATCAGCGCGTAGGTGTTCTTGTCCGACCCGTTGTTGATGACCTGCGTACAGGCCTGGATGCCCTTGGTCGAGACCCCGGGGGCGGGCACGTTGGCGCCGAGCCGGAAGAGCGCCACCATCCCGAGAGTGAACAGCAGCTTCTTGCGCAGGTCGGGCGTCCGGAACGCCGATGCGAACGCGGAAAGCACAGATCCTCCTGCGCGGGAAGACCGGCGACGGTCCTGCCCATCGATGCGTGCCGGCCTGCCAGATCACCTGACGGTGGCTGCAGCCGGCGGGTCGGTCTAGTCAGTTCTGCTCTTACGTCAGTTACGCACGGCGGCCAGCAGGCAACCGTGCGGGTCAGATTGCGACTGTAACAGCCACAGCCTCCCGCACCCACAGATGCCCACCAACCTGGTGGCCGCTGCGTACAACTGGCAACGACCGGCCTGTGATCGGCGGGCATCTCGGTGAAACCGTTATGCGTACGGCCCTGCTACAGCTCGGTTACGGAACCGCCGGCTGCGGTGATCTTGGTGCGTGCACTGTCGGAGAAGGCGTGCGCGCTGACCTGCAGCGCGACCCCGATCTCGCCCGTGCCCAGCACCTTGACCGGCAGCCCGTCGCGTACCGCGCCGGCACCGACAAGCTCGTCGGGACCGACCGTGCCGCCGTTCGGGAACAGCTCGGCGAGCCGGCCCGCGTTGACGACCTGGTACTCGGTGCGGAACGGGTTCTTGAAGCCCTTCAGCTTCGGCAGCCGCATGTGCATCGGCGTCTGCCCACCCTCGAACCGGGCCGGCACCTGGTAGCGGGCCTTGGTGCCCTTGGTGCCGCGACCGGCGGTCTTGCCCTTCGAGCCGTCACCGCGGCCGACCCGCGTTTTGGCGGTCTTCGCACCCGGTGCCGGGCGCAGATGGTGAACCTTGATCGGCATGACTACTCAACCTCCTCGACCGTGACGAGATGCGGCACGGTCGCGACCATGCCACGGATCTCCGGCCGATCCTCTTGCACGACGACATCGTGGATCCGCTTGAGCCCGAGCGTGCGCAGCGTCTCGCGCTGGTTGGGCTTGGTCCCGATGGTGGAACGGGTCTGGGTGACCTTCAAGCGAGCCATGGCTATGCCCCCTGAGCCGCTGCCGCACGCGCCCGCAGCATGGCCGCCGGTGCGACGTCCTCCAGCGGCAGGCCACGACGACTCGCGACCTCCTCCGGCCGGACGAGCGCCCGCAGCGCCGCTTCCGTGGCGTGCACGATGTTGATCGGGTTGGACGAGCCGAGGCTCTTGGAGAGCACGTCGTGGATGCCCGCGCACTCCAGCACGGCGCGCACCGGGCCGCCGGCGATGACACCGGTACCGGGGCTGGCCGGCTTGAGCAGCACGACTCCGGCCGCGTCCTCACCCTGCACGGTGTGCGGGATGGTACCCGCGATGCGGGGCACGCGGAAGAAGTGCTTCTTGGCCTCCTCGACGCCCTTGGCGATGGCCGCGGGCACCTCCTTGGCCTTGCCGTACCCGACGCCCACCATGCCGTTGGCGTCGCCCACCACGACCAGCGCGGTGAAGCTGAACCGGCGGCCACCCTTGACCACCTTGGCCACCCGGTTGATGGTG
>DATAVB010000102.1:0-42210 GCA_036267955.1 Mycobacteriales bacterium
GTCCGCGAATATCTGGACTCGAACATGTCGCCGAGGTGGTCTTCGGCTGACCCGCATACTGGCGGCAGCCGACCGTGCTCGAGGAGATGGAAGCCGATGAAGCGTGAGCTGCAGATTGAGACCAGTGTCGGTCTTGCGACGGCGGCGTGGGACGGACCGGCGCGACCGCGCAGCATCCTGCTCCTTGGCCACGGCGCGGGCGGCGGCGTCGATGCCCGGGACCTGGTGGCGGTCCGGAATGCCGCGGTGGCAGCCGGACACGCGGTCGCCCTGACAACGCAGCCGTACCGGGTGGCGGGCCGCCGCGCCCCGGCGCCGGCAAAGACGCTCGACGTCGCGTTCACCGAGATTGTCGCTGCCGTTGTGGGTCGTCGGACCGCGCCGGTGGTGGTCGGCGGGCGGTCGAGCGGCGCCCGGGTGGCCTGCCGAACCTCGGCGGCGGTCGGTGCGGCCGGGGTGTTGGCGCTGTCGTTTCCGCTGCACCCGCCGGGTCGGCCGGAGAAGTCTCGGGCCGACGAGCTGCGCTCGGTCCTGGTGCCGACCCTGGTCGTGCAGGGCGAACGCGACTCGTTCGGCTCACCGGCCGAGGTCGACGCCCCACCGCTGCCGGGGCGGTTCGAGATCCACCCGGTGCCCGGCGGAAATCACGGATTTGCCATAACCAAGGGGGAATCGTCGGCGCTGCCGGGGATAGCCTCCGCCGTGGTGGCCTGGCTGGACCGCCTTCTCGCTGCCCGGTAACGCAGGTCAGCCCGGCTGCGTCGCCAGCCCGAATGCCGCCAGGCCGAGCTCGTCGTACGGAGCCAGTCCCAGCGAGCGGTAGAAGGGATGAGACTTGGCGGCGTCGGGCGAGCCGGCCGGATCGGTGGACAGGACGAAGGCGCGGCAGTGCCGGTACCGATGCAGCAGTTCGGCCATCAGGTGCCGGCCGATGCCGCGACGCTGCCGATCCGGATGCACCAACAGATCTTGCAGGTAACAGATCGTCTCTCCGTCGGAGACCGTCCGGGCGAGGCCGATCAGCGCCCCGTCCTCGTCCCGGGCGGTGAGGACCAGATGGGAGCCGGCGAGGCTGCGGACCAGCCGGTCGGGATCCTTGGAGTACGCGGTCCAGCCCACCGCGCTATAGAGGTCCACGACCTCGTCGCGGCCGGGTTGCTGGGCATCGATGCGCATTCGCCCAACCTACCGATCGGCTGTCAGCGGTCGGGCGGCCGAGGCCCACGGCGTGGTTCGCCGGTCAGTCGCGCGGCGCGATCCACAACTGGTCGAGATCGCCGGCGGCGGCCCGCACCTGCTCGATCACGGCGGTCAACTCCTTGGCCGTCGGCCGGCCGGCGGTGGCGTCATCGGCGATCTCGAGTGCGTCCCGCAGCGCCCACAGTCGGTCCTGCACGTGCGCGACCTGATCGCGCGACACGATCACGGCATCGGCGCCCAATCCGACGGCATCGGCCTGGCGGCGCGCCTCGTACGACCGCTGCCGGTGCGCCGGTCCACAGAATCGCCGCGGCCGACCGAGGCCCACCTGGATCAGCGGTTTGCCGCACCAGGCACACCGCGTCGCAGAATCCGTACCGGTCATCGGGGAAAGCTACCGCGAGGAACTGCTCAACTCGGCCACCGCGGCACGCTCAGTCGAAGATCGGGTCCCGGGTGCGGGTGCGTTTGAGCTCGAAGAACCCGTCGGTGGCCGAGACCAGCAGCACGCCGTCCCAGAGCTTCCCGGCCGCGTCGCCGCGCGGCGACGGACTCACCACCGGACCGAAGAACGCCACCAGCTCACCGTCTGGCCCCGGGGTGTGGATCACCGGCGTGCCCACCTCGTCGCCGACCGGGTCCATACCCTCGTGGTGGCTGGTCCGCAGCGCCTCGTCGAAATCGGTGCTCTCGGCGGCGTCGGCCAATTCGGCCGGCAGGCCGACCTCGGTCAGCGCGGCGACATAGAGCGCGCGGCTCAACGGCTGGTCCTCGAGATGGATCCGGTTGCCGAGCGCCGTGTAGAGATCGCGCAGCACCTCGTTGCCGAACTTCTGCTCGGCGGCGATGGCGACCCGCACCGGCCCCCAACCCTCGGACAGCAGCCGCACGTACCGCTCCGGAAGGCCCTCGCGCCCCTCGTTCAGCACCGACAGGCTCATGACGTGGAAGCGGATCCGTACGTCGCGCACCCGCTCCACCTCGAGCAGCCAGCGTGAGGTCATCCAGGCCCAGGGGCAGATCGGGTCGAACCACATATCGGCGATCGTCACGCTGTCTCCTCTTGCTCCGGTGGAAATCTCACTCTAGAGCGCGGGTCCGACAGCTCAGTGAACCAATATCGTTTGTCCGGTACTGCCGACGACAGCCGGAGGAACGCCGATGACGATCACCGTGGAACGCCTGCGGGCCGACGATCTGGACGACCCGGTCGGGCTCGGCACTCCGACGCCAGTGCTGAGCTGGAACGTGCGGTCCACCGGGCATTCCGTTCGGCAGGCGGCCTTCGAGGTGCAGGTGGCGGATGACGCCGCCTTCACCGACCTCCGGTGGGCGCCGGGCTTGCGGGCCGGTGAGCAGCCGTGGACCTCCTACGGCGGCGCACCGCTGCAGAGCCAGACCCGGACCTACTGGCGGGTCCGGGTCCGGGTCCGCGTCGGCGACGCGGCCGACGCCCTGTCGCCGTGGTCGGCGTCGGCGGTCCTGGAGACCGGGCTGCTGCATCCAGCCGACTGGTCGGTGTCCTGGATCACCCACCCGGACTGGGTCGACGGCGACGATCCGAGCGCGCTTCCGCTGCTGGCCAAGGAGTTCAGCCTGCGAGCCAACGTACGGAAGGCTCGGCTGTACGTCACCGGGGTCGGGGTCTACCGAGCTACCGTCAACGGGGCGCCGGTCACGGACGCGGTGCTGGAACCGCCCTACAGCAACTTCGCCGAGACGATCGACTACGCCACGTACGACGTGACCGACGCGTTGGCCGCCGGCGGGAACGTTGTCGGCGTCGCGCTGGGCACCGGGATGGCCCACGTCATCGACCAACCCGGCCGCTACACCAAGCTGACCGGAACGATCGCCCGGCCGCGGGCACTTGTACAGCTGGAGATCACCACCGAGGACGGCGCCACGCAACTGATTAGCTCGGACCGGACCTGGCAGGCCACCCTCGGGCCGACGACCCGGACCCACTGGTTCGGCGGCGAGAACCACGACGCCCGTACCGCGGATCCGTTGTGGGACCGGGCCGGCGGCGACCGGTCCGGCTGGGTGCACGCGGTCGAACTCGACTGGAATCCGGAGCTGACCGCCCGCTCGGCCCCGCAGATCCGGGTTGTGGAGGAGATTCCCGCTGTCGCCTTCCGTCGACCAGTCGATGGTGCGCGGGTTTTCGACCTTGGACTCAACATCGCCGGCTGGCCGCGCCTGCGGGTCGACACCGAGGCAGGCCGGGAGATCCGGCTGATCCCGGGGGAGTTGCTGGAGCCGGACGGCCAGGTGTCCCAGCGGCACACCGGCAGCCCGATCCTGGACATCTACACCACAGTGGACGGACCGCAGGAATGGCAGCCGAATTTCGTCTATCACGGATTCCGATATCTGCAGGTGCACGGATTACCCGACAATACCGGCACAGAGGCGATTTCGGGTCTGGTATTGCGGGCCGCCAACGAGTCTTCCGGTCATTTCGCCTGCTCGGACGACCTGTTCAACGGAATTCATCGGATTATCGACCGGGCCGTGCAGGGGAACATGTTCAGCGTTCTCACCGATTGTCCACACCGGGAGAAGCTGGGCTGGCTGGAGCAGACACATCTGCTTTTCAGCGTCGTCAGCCGCGGGTACGACGTGCGCGCGTATTACCGCGACCACGTCCGCCGGATGGCCGAGGCGCAGACCGATGACGGGCTGGTCCCGGGAATCAGCCCGGAATTCGTGGTCTTTGACGGAGGCTTCCGGGACGACCCCAACTGGGGCGGGGCCATCGTGCTTACGCCATGGGAGATGTACCTCGCCTACGGCGACACCGAGACGCTGCGGGCGTATTACCCGAACATGGTCCGCTATCTGCATTACCTGCAGGACAAGGCGGAGGGCGCGATTCTCGACTATGGCCTGGGCGATTGGATCACCCTGGATGACTCGACACCGCGGGCGGTCGCGGCAACCTGGGGATACCACCGGATTGCCGTGGCACTGAGCGAAATCGCTGCTGTGCTGGGCGAAGACGCCGATGCCGCGACATTCCGCGGCCTCGCCGACACCATCGGATCGGCCTTCCACGAGACGTTTTTCGACGGTCGGGACAGCTACGGAAGCGGCAGCCAGGCCTGTGACGCCTTCGCCCTGGATCTGGGCGTGGTGCCCGGCGAGGCGCGATCGGCCGTCGTCGCGCATCTGGTCGGCTCGATCACCGCCGCCGGTGACCATCTCACCGTCGGCGAGGTCGCCCTGCCGGCCGTCTTCCGGGTGCTGTCCGCCGCCGGTCACGACGAGCTCATCCACCGCATCGCGAGCCGGACCGACTGGCCCAGCTACGGATTCCAGCTCGTACACGGAGCGACCGCGCTGACCGAGGCCTGGGACGGGCCGACCCGGGGCCTGTCGCAGAACCATTTCATGCTCGGCGCTATCGACGACTGGTTTCACCGGTCGACTGGCCGGCCTGGGTCAGCAACCCGACTCGGTCGGCTACCGCCGCCCGCTGATCGCGCCGACTCCGACCGGTGACCTGACGCATGCCGCGGCCAGCATGCTCACCCCGTACGGCCCGCTGGCCAGCTCGTGGCGCCGGGCTGATGACAAGCTGACTCTGGAGGTGGAGATCCCGGTCGGAGCGGACGCCGAGCTGCGGCTGCCGGAGCCCTGGCGGGCGGCCCCGCCGCCCGGTGCGACCGGGACGGAGACGAGCCACCGGCTCGGCTCCGGGCACTGGACGATAACCGCGACCCGCTGAAAGTAAACCTGTCGATCAGGAAGTCTGCGAGGATGTGACGGTGCGGTACGAGCTGCGTCCGGTCCGGCCGGACGACGTGGAAACATTGTTCACGTTGCATCGTGACGCGATGCGCGATTATGTCGAGTCGGCGTACGGACCCTGGGATGACGCCGTACAGCGTGGATTCCTGCACCGTTGGCTGGACGGCGATTCCGATCCGCTGATCATCGAGGTCGACGGCGAGGTGGTCGGTGTCCTTGATTATGTCAACCACGACGACAGTCACGACGACAGTGTCTACATAGGACGGATTGAGATCGACCCGACGATGCAGGGTCGCGGTCTCGGTACGGCCGTACTGTCGGACGTCATTGCCGATGCGGATCGGTCGGGGGAGGACGTGACGCTTGAGGTCATCGACGTCAATCCGGCCCGGCGGCTCTACGAACGGCTCGGCTTCCTCGAGACAGCGACCGTCGGCCGCAAGGTTCACCTGCGCCGGCCGGCGAGTCGTCAGGATCTCGAGCCGCCTGGGTCTCGGTAGATCGGCATAGTTTCATCACGTGATGAAACTATGCCGATCGCGGGGTGGGGGAACCCCATTCGGCGCACCCAATATCCGCCGCACCTGCCAACCCGTCAGAAGCCCGGGCTCGACCCGTCGGTGCCCGGGCGGTTCGCGTCGGAGGCGTCCGGCCGATGTGCCGACCAACCACGTACCAGGGTCGCCGTCGGCGTAGGGCACGAAAGTCGCTGTACGGCAAGGCATCCGCCGCAAGCAGGCTCTCCACGCTCGATCCGATAACGCCGATAAGCCACATTATGTCAACTAGCAGGATGGGTACCGCCTCCGCTGAATCATTGCCCTCGGCACTGCAGCCGCTACCCCGGCCTTAGCGGCGAAGTCGCTCTTGATCTGCACCGAGACAGTTACCGCTGCCGGACTGCGTAGGTCAGGTGGCTCACCCGCTGCGTCGGCTTCACGCGGACCGGGTCCAGGGCCACGCGGTCCGCGTCCACGCCCTCGAAGAGGCGGATTCCGGAGCCGAACAGCACGGGCGACAGGGTGATTGTGAATTCGTCGATCAGGCCGGAATTCACGTATTCCAGGACCGTTGCGGCACCACCGGAGATGCGGACGTCACGGTCGCCGGCGGCCTCGCGGGCCTGGTCGAGCGCGGCCTCGATGCCGTCGTTGACGAAGTGGAAGGTGGTCCCGCCCGGCCGCTCCCAGGGGTCACGCTTCTCGTGCGTCACGACGAAGACCGGGCAGTGGAACGGCGCCTCCTCCGGCCATGACAGCTCGCCGGCGTCGAACATGCGCTTGCCCATGACGTTCGCGCCGATGCGCTCGTGCGTTTCCTGCGCGATCTCGTTGTCAGCTCCTTCCTCGCCGCCCTCGCCGAGCTTGAGGTTCTGCCGGAAGAACCGCTGCGGGAAGGTCGCCTGCTGCAGTTCCATCCACTGCGCCATCCAGCGCTGCACCCTCGGGTCGTCCTCCTTCTTCTCGGGCCCGAAGAGGTCCTTGACGGGCACGTCCTCTGGTGCGATGAACCCGTCGAGCGACATCGTCATGCCGAAGAACACTTTGCCGGCCATCAGTCCTCAACTCCCTTCTGAACTAGCTCGGTGATGTAGGCCGCCAGGTTGCTCAGGGTCTGCTGGCCACCCTCGATCGCGTGATACTTCTCGACCGCCTCGTCGCGCAGTTCCCTGGTGGGGAACACCGCGCGCGTCTCGATCCGGGTCTGCTCGCCGGCCGGCTCGAAGGTCATGACCGACTCGAAGGCGTTCGGGTCGGCGCGGAACTCACCGTGCAGCAGCGCGATCCGCTCGGGCGGGACGATCTCGGTCCAGGAGATCCACTCGGGGTAGTCCGTCCCGTCCGGCCCGTGCAGCACGAAATCCCACTCCCCGCCCTCGCGGAACTCGAAGGACCGCGTGGTGGTGGTGAACCCCGCCGGGCCCCACCACTGCGACAGATGCCGCACCTCGGTGAACGCCTCGAACACCAGCTCCCGTGGGGCGTCGATGACCCGGGAGATCACGATCTCCCGGTCAGCTGTCGCCGGCTCCGCCCGCGTTTCTTGCCTTGCACGTGCCATCGGTCATTCCTCCTGCTGTGTCTGTTTGAGATCCTGCACGTACGCGTCGAGCCGGTCGAAGCTCTCGTTCCAGAACCGCTCGAACCCGCCGGTCCACTCGTGGATCGGCCGCAACCCGCGGGCGTCCAGGCCGTAAAGGCGCTGCTTGCCCGCCCTGCGGTCCCGCACCAGCCCGACTTCCCGGAGTACCCGCAGGTGTTTGGACGCTCCCGGCTGGGTCATCCCCAACTCCTGGGCCAACTCGGTCACCGGCCGCTCACCCACCCGCAGCAGCACCAGGATCTCCCGGCGCTGCGGCTCGGCGATCGCGTTGAAGACGTCCGATGTCGTCGCTGCTCGTGCCATGCCCGCCATCATATGCCGATATCGGAATGCGTCAAGGGCGTCAGGCAACTCGGGAATCAGTTTATTGAGTAGCCCCGGTCAGGATCGCTGAACGAGACTTGAGCGATGGTGCCAACGCCTCGCCCGATCATCGACTCGGTGGTCCGGTCGGTCTGCGGCCGCGGTGTTGAGCGGCTCGTTCCTCTCGCGGGTGGCGGGATGAATGAGACGTACCGCGTCGAGCTTGGCGGGGATGTCGCTGTGGTGGTGCGGATTGCGCGTCAGCCTGTGCCGTGGTTCATCGACGAGGCGCACCTTATGGCGCGAGCGCGTCGCGTCGGCGTGCCGACGGCAGAGGTGCTCGGCCTCGAGCAACTGGATCACGACGGGGAGTTGCTGTCCTTCTCGATCCAGGAATTCCTGCCGGGTCGTTCGCTCGATGCGGTTGTCGGCGAGCTGCCTGCCGCTGAGCTTGAGCGGTTGGTCATGGACGCCGGTGAGCTTCTGGCGCGAGTGCACAGCGTGGTCCCGGACGGCGAGCGCGGCATCCGGCACGAGCTGCGGTTACCCGAGGAGCCCGAAGTTACCCGGGTCGTACGCATCGTCGGGGAGATGCTCGGCCGGGCGGCAGCCGCGGTCGTCGAGCACGGTGCTGACTTCCTGCACCGGGCGGTGCGCACCCGTCCCGCTCCCCCGTTCTCGCTCGCCCAGGGCGATTTCTGCCCCAAGAATCTCCTGATCCACGCCGGGTCGGTCACCGGCGTTATCGACTGGGAGTTCGCCGGCCCCGCGTCACCGGCATTCGACCTCGCCCAATGGGAGGTTGATGCCGGCGTCCCCTTGCATGACCGCTTGGACCTGATCCGCCGTGGGTACGCGCGGGTCGCGGATCCCGAGGTGGCCGATGCGGGCATGGTGCCAGCCTTCGCCATCGACTGGACCCTCGAAAAGCTCGGTTGGAAGAACCCTGCTTCGCCGGCGCAGTTCCGGCGCTGTGTGGACGTAATTGCCCGTTATACGGCCTCGTGACTAGGGTTCCTGAATGCCATCTCAGTACGCCCTGATGCCGCGATCGACACCGGCCGCCGCGGGGATATCGTCCCGTTCGATCGCCGCGCTGCTGGACCGGTTGGCAGCAGGAGCCGTCGAGTGCCACTCCATCATGGTCGTTCGGCACGGTCACGTCGTTGCCGAAGGCTGGTGGGCGCCCTACTCGGCCGAGCGTCCGCACCTGCTCTACTCGCTGACCAAATCGTTCACCTCGATCGCCGTAGGGTTCGCGATTGCCGACGGGTTACTGTCGCTGGAGGATCGCCTGGTGGACGTCCTGCCCGACCACGTTCCGGCCGACATCTCCGAGCAGGGACGCCGCCTCACCGTTCACCACCTGCTGTCCATGACGGCCGGCCACGCAACGGACAGCCTCGCCGAGGCGTGGCAACTGGAGCCGGGCGACCTGACCAAGGGATTCCTGCGCGTACCGTTCACTGACGCCGAGGGAACTCGGCACGTCTACGACAACGCCACCACCTATGTCCTGGCTCGGGTGGTGGAACGGGTCACGGGTCGAGGCCTTCCGGAACTGCTCGACGAACGCCTCTTCCAGCCGATGGGCATCGACCACGCCGAATGGGATCGGGTGGCGAGCGGTGCCGCGTTCGGATTCCACGGGCTGCATCTCAGGACCGAGGCCGTTGCTGCGTTTGGCGAATTGCTGTTGCGCGAAGGGGCCTGGGGAGGCCGGCAGCTTGTTCCCGGCGATTGGGTGCGTCGCGCGACCAGCTGTCATGTCGAGACCCTGCAGTTGGCCGACGGTTCGCGCCGCGCCGATTCGCTTGCTGGGTACGGGTATCAGTTCTGGATGGCACGTGACGGTTACCGTGGTGACGGCGCCTTCGGGCAGCTGTGCATGGTCTTTCCCGAGCATGATCTCGTCGTTGCCGTGACGGCGGGCGATGGCCCTGACGGCACAACGACTGGCGCCGTTTGGGACTGCCTACTGCCCGGCCTGGACGATCCAGGAAGCACCCGGGACGACGAGGTTCTTGCCGATCGATTGCGGCGGCTGTCATTCCCAATGATGCCTGGTTCGGCCGCCCCGGAGCGTTCGGTCAAGGCGAAAATCGACGCCTCCGCCGCGGATTCGGCGCTGCCCGACGGAACCACGGTGACCGTCGATGCCGTGGACGGTGGCTGGCTGCTGCGATTCGAGTCGTCCCTCACCATCGACGTCGGGCACGGCGAATGGCGGGAAAGTTCGCCGCTCGGCCGCCCGGTCGTCGCGGCCGGCGCGTGGCAGGGCGACACCTTCGTCGCCGACCTTTACGTCATCACGTCCCCGCACCGGGTCCGGGTGGTGGTTGACGCCGATGGCGGGACCGCGGCGGCGACGTGGAACACCGTGCCGCTGACCGGCCCGGATCTGGTACTGCATGTGCGGTCGCCGCTGATGACACGGCCCGACGTCGCGTAGATGAATATGACTACATCGGGACCGATTGAATACGTGTCGGTCCTGCATCGCACGGGTCAGTGGTGTCCGGGTCGGCGGATCGGTGAGGTGGTCGCGTACGACGTTCGGATCCTGCCGGATTATCAGGTGCCGGGTCGGCCGACCATTGATCGCAGTTATCTGTTGCTCGACCAAGGTATCCAGTTGACCCAGCCCGTTGTGTTCGAGGACCCAGTAGAGGGTTGGTGGTATGTCGACCTGGTGGAGGTCGAACACACCGGGGCCGGCTTTGTCGTCCATGATCTCTTCGTTGACTTCCTGGTACCGCCCGGTGCCGGTCGCTACCACGTTCTGGACCTGGACGAGCTTGGCGATGCTCTCAGCCAGGGACAGCTGACGGTCGCGCAGTGCGCCACCGTCCTTAGTGGAACGCAGCGCTTCATAGACCGGCACCTGCGCGCGGCCGAGGAGGGGTCCGTTGATCCGCCGCTCCAGTTTCCGCCGCACAGCATCGCCGCACTTCAGCGGCTTCCGTGTTTACTGGAATGATCCCGAGGACGGACACCTCGCTGGCCTCTCGCAGGAAGGTCGTCATGAATCTTCTTCTCACTTCCGCCGGAATCAGTAACCCGAGCATTTACGACGCTCTCGTCGACCTGCTGGGCAAACCGATTTCCGAGACCAGCGCGCTCTTCATTCCGACCGCTATCTACCCGTTCCCCGGTGGTGCCGGCAGGGCGTGGCAGGCGATCACCGGAACGGCACCGAGCCCGTTGTGTGAGCTGGGCTGGAAGTCCCTGGGCGTGCTGGAACTCACCGCGCTGCCGACCATCCGGGAAGAGAATTGGGTCCCCATGGTCCGGGAGGCTGATGCCCTGCTCGTGTGGGGTGGCGATGTGCTCTACCTGACCCACTGGATGCGTAAGTCGGGCCTGGCCAACATACAAAAGTGGGCGTCGGGTAGTCCGGCTCCGACGTACGCAACAGACGATCAGACGGCCATTACAGTGATTGACGGCGCCGTCGAGGTGGTCTCCGAAGAAAATTGGACGTTGTGCAACCCTGACGCGTAGCTGGCATGGTCCCACTCCCCTGGTTGTCGGATCGGGGCCGAGCTGTTCGTAGAAGAGGTGAGCGGCCGCCCACGAGGGGCGTCCCGAAGCACAGGAGATGGTCTTCAGATGCGGTATCTGGTTTCCGTTATCGACGACAAGAGCAATCCCGGCAGCACGGACAGGCAGCCTGCCATCAGCGTGTTCAACGAACGGCTGATCGCCGATGGCTACTGGGTTTTCGCGGGCGGGCTCGCAGACACGGACGCGGCCACGGTCATCGACAACCGGGGCGAGCAGGCGGTGTTCAGCGACGGGCCGTTCGTGGAGTCGAAGGAGTACCTCGCCGGCGTCTGGGTGTGGGAGGCCCCCGACCTGGATGTGGCGCTCAAGCTCGCCACCGAAGCGTCGAAGGTCTGCGATCGGAAGATCGAGGTTCGGCCGTTCCTGTGAGCGATGTCGAGGACGCGATCACTCGGGCCCACCAGGAGGAGTGGGCGCGGGTGATGGCCACCCTGACCAGGCGCTTCGGTGACCTCGACATCGCCGAGGAGGCGGCGGCCGACGCATTTGCTGCCGCGGTCGAGCGGTGGCCAGCCGACGGCGTACCTCCCAACCCCGGCGGCTGGCTGACCACCACCGCCAACCACAAGGCGATCGACCGGATCCGGCGGGAGAGCAAGCGCGAGGACAAGCAGAAGGGGGCTCAGATGCTGTCCGACGACACTCCACCCGAGCCGCTGGGCGCAATCGACGACGAGCGGCTCCGGCTGATCTTCACCTGCTGCCACCCGGCGCTTGCGATGCAGTCCCGCGTGGCGCTGACGTTGCGCATGGTCGGCGGCCTGACCGTGCCCGAGATTGCCCGCGCCTTCCTGGTGCAGGAGGACGCCGTGGGCCAGCGGATCACCCGCGCGAAAGGCAAGATCAAGGCGGCTCGCATCCCATACCGGGTGCCGTCGGCGGCGGACCTCCCAGCCCGTGTCTCCGGCGTGCTCGCCGTTCTCTTCCTCGCCTTCAACGAGGGCTATCTGGCGACCGGTCCCGACACCGATCCCGTACGTCACGATCTGACCGCCGAAGCGATCCGGCTCACCCGCCTGATCCGGGACCTCCTGCCGGAGGACGGTGAGGTGACCGGGCTGCTGGCGCTGATGCTCCTGATCGAGGCTCGCCGCTCGGCCCGGGTTTCGGCCAGCGGCGAACTGGTCGCCCTCGACGAGCAGGACCGTGGGGCCTGGGACGCGGCGCTGGTCGCTGAGGGCCACCAGCTGGTACGCGAGCGCCTCGCCGCCAGCGCCGCCGGTGTAGCTCCCGGCCGCTATCAGATCCTCGCCGCGATCAACGCGGTGCACACCTCCGCCCGCGACGTACGCGACACCGACTGGTCGCAGGTCGCCGCCCTCTACGACCAGCTCGTCCGCCTCGACCCCTCGCCGATCGTCGCGCTCAACCGGGCCGTCGCGGTCGCGGAGCTTGACGGCCCGGAGGTTGCCCTGGCTACCATCGAGCAACTCGCGGACAGGTTGGCTGGCTACCACGCCTATCACGCCACCCGCGCCGACCTGCTGCGCCGGCTGGGCCGCAGTAAGGAGTCGCGCGTCGCGTACGACAAAGCCATCGAGCTGGCGGGCAACACCGCCGAGATCGCCTATCTGACCCGCCGCCGCGACCAGCTCGGGTAGTCGGTTACCTCGGATCAGTTGGGAATCGCGTCTATTCCGAAGAGCCGACGCGCATTGCCGCCGGTGAATTTCGCTCGGTCTTCGTCGGTGTCGAACTCGGCCAGGAACTGCCGGATCTCGGGCGGGGTCGGTCGTTGGAATGGATAGTCCGTCGAGAAGAGCAGCTGGTCGATCGTCGTGGCGTCCAGGGAATGGCGGAGCAACGCCGGGTTGAGCATGCCGGAACTCGTGATGAAGACGTTCGAACGGAGGTAATCCGACACCTTCCGCTCCAGGCCGGCGATGCGGGAGAGGCTGTTCACCCGGTCCTCCCAGAACAGCAGCAACTCCCCCCAGTGACCGAGGACGATCTTGAGTTCCGGGTGTCGATCGAAGGTGCCTCGGATGATGAGCCGCAGCGCGGCGACTGCGGCCTCGAGGTGCCAGCCCCAGCCGAAGGTCGAGAGAGCGAGATCGGTCATCGGGTCGAACCCGGCATAGGCGGCCTGGCGGACAGCGCGCGAGGGAATCTGGGGATGGATGAAGATCGGCTGTCCGAGGGCCGCGGCGGCCGCGAACAAGTCGTCGTAGCAAGGTTCGTCGAGCGCGGTCTCACCGGTCCGTCCATAGACCATGGCGCCGACGAATCCGAGTCCAGCGGCACGTTCAAGCTCGCCGGCTACCGCGCTCGGCTCGGCCATCGGCAACGTGGACATGGCCCGCAGCCGGGACGGATTGCGCCGCACCGCCTCCGCGGCGATGTCGTTGGTTGCCCGGCTGAGTGACACTGCATCGGCAGATGTGAGGGGGCCAGTCGCCGGCGGCGCGACCGAGATGATCTGCAGGTCGATCCCCTGCTCGTCCATGGCCGCGATGCGCCCATCACTGATGTCCTCCAGCCGCTCGAGGTTGTCACCGATCTCATTGAGCGTCAGGCTGTCATCTCGCCCATCCTCCGGAAGCCGCCTGAGCGCCGCCGTCAACTCGGGCGTGGTCCAGTGCTCTTCGATTGCGATGAATGCCATAGGCCGATCCTCCGTGCCTGAACCGAGAATTACTAAACCGTCGTTTAGCGAAGACGGTAACACGTTCGCTAAACGATTGTATAGTGAAGCCATGGCCGGGAATACGAGGGATGCGAAGCGGGCCGAGACTGCACGACGAATTCTCGAAGCCGCGCAGGAAGAGTTCGCTCTGCACGGCTTCGGCGGGGCGACTATTCGATCAATCGCAGACCGGGCTGGAGTGCACGCGTCGCTTGTCATGCAGCACTATGGGTCCAAGGCGTCCCTCTTCGCGATCGCCGTCCAGCTTCCGGTCGACGACCAGGAGGCCGCCGTTGAGCACCTCGTCGACGTGCTCAACCTCCGCATGAGCGAACTGCCGGCCGAGACCCGGGCCCTCGTCCGCTCGATGCTAACCGTCCCGGAGGCCGAAGCATCCATGCGGGAGTTCCTCCAGGAGCGGGTCGACAACCTCGCCGGATCATTCGAAGGAGACGATGCCGAATTGCGGGCTGCACTGGTCGTCAGCAGCATCCTCGGACTCGTGATCGCACGCCATTTCCTGAAGCTTCAGGTCTTCCAGAAGATCTCTCGAGAATCGCTCGTCGATGCTGCAAACGCGTGGGTCGCTGCCGTCTCGACCGGTACCGACGCCCGCTAGGAGGTCAGGACGGGGTTGGACTGCTCAGCGCACTGTCCTGGCTTTCGGCGCCAGCGAGCCAGTCGGCGAAGGTTGTCGCGCCCAGGTGCGCGTCTGGGCCGGCGGTGATCGAGGTGTCGGCCAGTTCGGTGCCGAAGTAGCGGGCGTGCTCGTCGGCGACGACCGTGCGCGGGTCGTTGTCAGCGGCGAGCACATCCCGGATCAGGTCGGCGAATGGGATCTTCTCCGGACCGGCGATCTCGATGACGCCGTTGACCGGGTCGGAGACGGCAGCGTCGGTCACTGCCGCGGCCACGTCCCTGGCGGCGATCGGCTGGAGATTGGCCGCCGGAACACGCACGATGTCGCCCTCGGCCCCGGCCTCCGCCGCGGCGCGCATGAATTCCATGAACTGGCTGGAACGGACGATCGTGTACGGCTGGCCGGCGCCTTCGATCAGCTCCTCCTGCGCGAGTTTGGCCCGCATGTACCCGCTGTCGGGGACCCGGTCGGCGCCGACGATGGTCAGCGCCACATGGTGACCGACACCCGCATTCACCTCGGCCTTGAGCAGATTCCGTTCCGAGGTCCGGAAGAACTCGAGTATCGCCGCGTCGGAGAAGTCCGGTCCGTTGGCCAGGTCAACGACGACCTGGGCGCCGGCGAGCGCGGCGTCCAACCCCTCGCCGGTGATGGTGTTGACCCCGGTGTTCGGGGAGGCCGGCACCGCTTCGTGCCCGCGGGCGCGCAGGTTCTGCACGACCTGGCTGCCGATGAGCCCGGTACCGCCGATGATCACGATCTTCATGTCGTTCACCTTTCGCAGTGGGTAATGCGCCCAGCATTTCGCGAAACGGTGATGCTCGAATCTGTCGATGTCCCTGGTCGATGTCCCTGGTCGATGGCCCTAGTCAGCGTCTCTGGTCAACTGGGCCCGGGCACCGGCCAACGCCGGCCGCAGGTCCTTGCGGGAACTGATGTCGAGTTTGGGGAACACCTTGCGCAGGTGGTATTCGACGGTACGCGGGCTGATGAACAGCTGGGCGCCGATTTCGGGGTTGGTCAGCCCGGCTCCGGCCAGCCGGGCGATCTGCGCCTCCTGGGGGGTGAGCAGGCTGAGCGCGTCCGGGCTGCGTCTGCGCGCGGTTTCGCCGGTGGCCAGCAACTCGCGGCGGGCGCGTTCGGCGAACGCTCTGGCGCCAAAGCCGTCGAACAGGTCGTGCGCGGCGGACAACTGCCGGCGGGCGTCCACGCGCCGGTTCTCCCGCCGCAGCCATTCGCCGTACACCAATCGCGCCCGGGCCAGGTAGAGCGTGACGTTGCCACTCGCGAGCCGCGCAATCGCCTCCTGGTAAAGGGATTCCGCGGCAGATCCAGCCGCCAGCAATGCGCGCGATCGGGCCTCCAGACCGCGCGCCCAATCGGTACTGCTCGCACCGGTCCGCTCGGCCAGCCGGTCGAGGGCCGAAGCGGCAAGCTCCGGGCGGCCGCTGCGTACGGCGGCTTCGATCAGCTCGACCAGGGACAGGGCGTATACGCCGAGCCCGGCCGGTCTGGATGCCGGCTCGGCGGCGGCGACCGCCTCCTCGTACCGGGCGAGGCCGTTGAGCAGTACGGCCTGCGCGCATCCGATCATGCTCAAGGCCAGACCCTGCCCGCGGTCGACCGCATCGCGGCGGGCCACATCGAGCAGTGACATCGTCTCCGCCTCCTCGCCCCGGTAGGCGGCAAGCATCGGGAGCGTGTAGACCAACGGCGCGGTGCCGGTCGCTTCGGTAATTGCCGCGGCCTCTTCCATCAGCACCGACGCCGCCGCGAACTCCCCCGCGTGTACGTGTGTCCCGGCCCGGAAGTTCGCCGCGATCGGCAGAATGCCCAGTGCCCCGGTCTCGCGGGCCAGGCGCAATCCGCGACCGGATAATTCGGCGGACAATTCCTTGTCCCACAGATCGAACGCGATGCGGCAGGCAAGCCACTGCCAACGGTTGATGTCATCGGCGTTCTCGTCAGCGTGGCGAAATACGTCGAGTGCCTTTCGCAGCGGCGGTACAGCCGCTGGATAGCCGTCGATAAACACAGTTGCGAGACCTCGTACCAGGGCGGCAATGGCGTCCCCCGGTTTCACCGGGCCGGACAATGCCGCCGCCGCCACCCGTTTTACCTCATCCTGATGGCCGAATTCGCCGGCGTAAATGGCCGCCGCGAATGCTTCGAGATACGTGTCGCGGGTCAGGTCGGTATTGAACGCGGCCAGGCCCTTGGCCGCATCGAGCAGCAACGGCAGCGCGTCGCTGCCACGGCTGCGCGAGAACGCGACCTGCGCGCGCAACCGTCGTGCGCGCGCCCGTTGGTAGTCATCAAGCGGGCACAGGTCCGCCATGCCGAGCAGTTCCGATGCCGCGTCTGGATCGGCCACCTCGATCTTGGCCCGGGCGCCGGCCAGCGCCCGTTCGGCTCGCCGCGCGGGATCGGGCGTCAGCACCGCCGCCCGCTGCAGGAACGCGGCGGCCGCGGCCGCACCACCACGCCGTTGCGCCCGGACCGCGGAGCGTTCCAGCTCGGTGGCGACGGTCTCGTCGAGTCCCACGGTCGCCTGGGCGCGGTGCCAGGCGCGCCGATCGGGGTCCGCATCGGCATCGGTGGCCTCGGCCAGCGCCCGATGCGCCTCCTGGCGATCGTGTGGTGCGGCCGTCCGGTAGGCGGCCGAGCGCACCAGTGGGTGCCGGAATTGCACGCGGGCCCCGAACTCGACCAGCCCGGCCGCCTCCGCCGGTTCGGCCGCCGCGGGTTTGATCCCGAGGTGCTCCGCCGCGCGCCACAACAACGTGACATCGCCGAGCGGTTCGGCCGCTGCCAACAGCAGCAGCTCCCGCGAATCCGGCGGCAACGAATCGACCCGATCGGCAAAGACCTGCTCGATCCGGCCGGCCAGCGATCCCGTGCCGGGAAGGCCAAACCCGCCGGCGAGATCCGCCGGCGTCATCCCGCGCGGTAGCTCCAGCAGCGCCAGCGGATTGCCGCGTGTCTCCGCCACGATTCGATCCCGGACCCGCTCGTCCAGCCGACCCGGAATTCCGGACGCCAGCAGCAGCCGGGCCTCGCTGTCCGGCAGCCCTTCGATGACAAGTTCGGGCAATCCAGCGAGATCCGGTACGTCAACGGGCTCCCGAACCGCGAACACCATCGCGATCCGCTCCGCCAACAGGCGCCGCGACACGAACGCCAACGCCTGCGATGACGCCCGGTCAAGCCACTGCGCGTCATCGATCAGACAAACCAGCGGCTCCGTCTCGGCGGCCTCGGACAGCAGACTCAGAACGGCGACCGCGACCGCGAAGTGGTCCGGGTTGCCCCCTTCCTGCAGCCCGAACGCCGCCTGCAACGCATCCCGCTGCGGCCCCGGCAGGCCGGCAATCCGGTCGAGCATCCCCGCGCACAGTTGATGTAGCCCGGCGAACGCCAACTCCATCTCCGACTGGACGCCGACGGCCCGTACGACGCGACATCCCGACGCTCGCTCGGCGACGTACTCGAGCAGAGCCGACTTGCCGACCCCGGCCTCGCCACGCAGGACCAGCACGGAACTCTGCCCGCCGGCGATGCCCCGCAGTTGCCGGTCGAGTGCTTCGCATTCACCGCGCCGGCCGCGCAGCACCGGCCTCCACCGCACGCGGGACCCCGGGTGGCGCCGGTCCGGGAATGGGTGGCCAGCCGTCACCGTACGAACACTACTCAACCCGCGCCGGCCCAGAATCTGGTTGGCGCGCGTCGTGCTGGGTTGGGGTTCTGTTTGGGGCGCCCTATTTCGGTTCGTAGGCGAGGTTGGGACGCAGCCACCGCTCGACCTCGGCCACATCGAGCTCGCGGCGGGCCGCGTAGTCGTCGATCTGGTCCTTGCCGATGCGGCCGACAGTGAAGTACCGCGACCCGGGGTGGGCGAAGATCAAACCGCTCACGCTCGCCGCCGGCGACATCGCGTACGACTCGGTGAGCGACATGCCGAGCCGGTCGGCGTCGAGCAGGTCGAAGAGCCGCTGCTTGAGGCTGTGGTCCGGGCTGGCCGGGTAGCCCATCGCCGGACGGATGCCGCGGAACCGTTCGGCGTGCAGCTCGGAGATGTCCGGGTCGGCGTCCGGCTCGAACCACTCCCGCCGGGCCTCCAGGTGGATGTACTCCGCGAACGCCTCGGCCAGCCGGTCGGCGAGCGCCTTGGCCATGATGGCCTTGTAGTCGTCCTGCTCGGCCTCGTACTTCGCGGCCAGCTTGTCCGCGCCGTGGATCGCCACGGCGAACCCGCCGAGATGGTCACCGGCCGGGGCGATGTAGTCGGCCAGCGACCGGTTGGCGCGCCCCTCCGGCTTCTCGGTCTGCTGGCGCAGCATCGGGAACCGGACCGCCGGCTCATCCAGCACGATGTCGTCGCCGTCGGAGTGCGCCGGCCAGAACCCGTACGAACCGTGTGCCTCGAACAGGCCCTCGGCGATGATCTGGTCGAGCATCTTGTTGGCGTCGTCGAACAGCTCGCGGGCCACCGGCTGGTCGAGAATCGCCGGATACTTGCCTTTCAACTGCCAGGCCAGGAACAGGAACTGCCAGTCGATCATCGCCCGCAGATCCTTCAGCTCCGGGCGGACGACCCGGGTGCCGGTGAACGACGGCGTCGGCAGGTCGTCCATCGGGACCTGCTCGCGGTTGGCCCGGGCGTCGGCGAACGTCAGCATCCGGGTCTGCTGCCGGTTGGCGTGCTGCTCGCGCAACCGCTCCTGCTCGGCCCGGTTGTCGACATCCAGCTGCTCGGCCCGGACCGGGTCGAGCAGGCTGGACACCACGCCGACGACCCGGGAGGCGTCCAGGACGTGGATCGTCGAGCCGTTGTTGTACGCCGGGGCGATCCGGACGGCGGTGTGCTGCCGGGAGGTGGTGGCGCCGCCGATGAGCAGCGGCAGCTTCAGGCCACGCCGGTCCATTTCGGTGGCCACGGCCACCATCTCGTCCAGCGACGGGGTGATGAGGCCGGAAAGCCCGACGGCGTCGGCATTCTCCACCACGGCGGTGTCGAGAATCTTGGCGGCCGGGACCATGACGCCGAGGTCGATCACCTTGTAGTTGTTGCAGCCCAGCACGACGCCGACGATGTTCTTGCCGATGTCGTGCACGTCGCCCTTGACCGTGGCGAGCACGATCGTGCCCTGCCCGCGGTCGCCGTCGTCGTGGCCGTCCAGCTTCCGCTGCGCCTTCTCCGCCTCCATGTACGGCTCGAGATAGGCGACGGACCGCTTCATGGCCCGCGCGCTCTTCACCACCTGCGGGAGGAACATCTTTCCGGAGCCGAAGAGGTCGCCGACGATCTTCATGCCGTCCATCAGCGGTCCCTCGATGACCTCGAGCGGACGCTCCCGGGCCTGCCGGGCCTCCTCGGTGTCGACCTCGATGAAGTCGACGATGCCGTGCACGAGGGCGTGCGAGAGCCGCTCCTCCACGGTGCCTTCCCGCCAGGAGAGGTCGACGACGCGCTTGGTGCCGCTCCCCTTCACGTTCTCGGCGAACGACACGAGCCGGTCGGTGGCGTCCTCGCGCCGGTCGAACAGCACGTCCTCGACCAGCTCGAGCAGGTCCTTGGGGATGTCCTCGTAGACCGCCAGCTGGCCGGCGTTGACGATGCCCATGTCCAGCCCGGCGCGCACGGCGTAGAGCAGGAACGCGGAGTGCATCGCCTCGCGGACGATGTCGTTGCCGCGGAAGGAGAACGACAGGTTGGAGATGCCGCCGCTGATGCGGACGCCGGGGCAGCGCTCCTTGATCTTGGGCAGCGCGTCGAGAAACGCCTTCGCATAGCCGTTGTGTTCGCTGATGCCGGTGGCGACGGCGAGCACGTTGGGGTCGAAGATGATGTCCTCGGGCGCGAAGCCGGCCTGCTGGGTGAGCAGGTCGTACGCGCGGCCGCAGATCGACACCTTGCGCTCGGCGGTGTCGGCCTGGCCCTGCTCGTCGAAGGCCATGACGACGACACCGGCGCCGTAGTCGTGGATCCGCCGGGCCTGCCGCAGGAACGGCTCTTCGCCCTCCTTGAGGCTGATCGAGTTGACGACACCCTTGCCCTGCACACATTTGAGGCCGGCTTCCAGCACCGACCAGCGCGAGCTGTCGACCATGATCGGCAGCCGGGCCACCTCGGGCTCGGTTGCGATCAGGTTCAGGAACGTGGTCATCGCCTGCTCGCTGTCGAGCAGGTCGGCGTCCATGTTCACGTCGAGCAGGTTGGCCCCGCCGCGCACCTGTTCCAGCGCGACGTCGACGGCTCCCTGGTGGTCGTCGGCCTCGATGAGCCGGCGGAACCGCTTGGAACCGGTGACGTTGGTCCGCTCCCCGATCATCACGAAACCGGTGTCCGGGCCGATTGCGAACGGCTCGAGCCCGCTGAAGCGGGTGCCGGATTTCGGGGTCGGGACCGCTCGCGCGGGCAGGTCGCGGACGGCCTCGGCGATCTTCGCGATGTGCGCGGGAGTCGTGCCGCAGCAGCCGCCGACGATGTTGACCATGCCGGCGGTGGCGAATTCGCCGAGCATTCCGCCGGTCTCTTCCGGCGTCTGGTCGTACCCGCCGAAGGCGTTCGGGAGCCCGGCGTTGGGGTGGCAGGCGGTGTAGGTGCCGGCCAGCTTGGAGAGCTCCTCGATGTGCGGTCGCATCTCGGCCGCACCGAGCGAGCAGTTCACCCCGACCACCAGCGGCTGGGCGTGCTCGATCGAGCTCCAGAACGCCTCGACAGTCTGGCCGGAGAGGGTACGGCCGCTGAGGTCGACGATGGTGACGGAGATCCACAGCGGCAGGTGCGGAGCGACCTCCCGGGCGGCGGCGATCGCGGCCTTGGCGTTGAGCGTGTCGAAGATCGTCTCGATCAGCAGCAGGTCGACCCCGCCGTCGGCCAGGGCCTGGATCTGCTCGGCATAGGCGGCCCGCACCTTGTCGAACAGCACCGCCCGGTAGGCCGGGTCCTCGACCCGCGGGGACAGCGACAGCGTGACATTGAGCGGTCCGATCGACCCGGCGACGAACCGTCCGCCAAATTCGTCGGCTGCCTGCCGGGCCAGCCGGGCGCCCTGCAGGTTCATCTCGCGGACCATCGGCTCGAGTTGGTAGTCCGCCTGTCCGATGCTGGTGGCGGTGAAGGTGTTGGTGGTGGTGATGTCGGCGCCGGCGGCCAGGTACTGCCGGTGCACGTCGAGGATGACGTCGGGCCGGGTGATGTTGAGCAGGTCCGGGTCGCCGGTGACGTCCCGCGGATGGTCCGGCAGGATGTCGCCGCGGTAGTCGGCTGGGCCGAGCCCCGCGCCCTGCAGCATCGATCCCCACGCACCGTCCAGCACAACCATGCGCTGATCCAGGAGGGCCTTCAGCTCGTCCGTCCGGCTGGTCGCCGCGGTGCTGGAAGAAGTGCTCATCCGTCGCCTCCATGATCGGAGGCGCCCTTCGTACATGTCATGAAAAGCCGAGCGTGGCGGACATACGTCCGTCGCAGCGCCTCTCGACCTCGCAGGAAAGGGTACCGCAAGCGGCAGGTCGCCCGTCGGTGTCGGTTACCCGGGCCGGTTCCGGACAGCGATCAGACGGTCCGTTGCCGCCCCGCTCCAGCCCGCCACCGCGTCGAGATTGCCGACGACCCAGACCAGGGCGGCGTACCGGCGCTGGAGCTCCGGTACAGGTCCGGCCCGCCCGGTCTCCTCGGCGAGCGCCAACGGGGTGGCCAACCGGCGCACCGCCTCCAGCAGCAGGCCCGCCGCGACTTCGGTGTTGCTCCGCGCCCAGCCGTAGGACGCCAGTGCGGCGCGGATTCCGGCAAGATCCGGAGCAGGCTCCCGGCGGACGAAATACCAGTAGAGCGCCGTCGCCAGTCCGAACGGGACGGGTTTGTGGAACGGCGTGAAGTCGATGACGGACACCACCGAATCGCCGTCGAGCAGGACGTTGTCCGGGCCGATATCGCCGTGCACGAGCTGTCGCGGTGCTCGGATCAGGTCGGCGGCCGATGCGGCGAGACGGTCCAGGGCCGCCTCGACCGGAGCGATGTCCAGGCCATCCGGCGCGAATTGCCGGAACAGGGCAGGTAGCCGCGACCGGAGAAAATCCGGATCGACGACGCGGGTGAAAACGGTATTCGTGGCGTCGATTTCCGGCGACACCGCGATATCGGCCAGCGCGACGTCATAGCGGCCCAGATGCGCGAAGACGGCGTGGCACTGCGCTTTCGTCGGCGTCATGGTGATCGCACCGGGAAGCAACTCCTGCACGGCACGGCCGGTGCAGCTGACCGCCGAACCGTTGGCCGTTCGAAGGAGTCTGGCCTGCCGGATGCCGCCGGCATTCAACCGCTGTTCCACTGTGGAATACAGCTCGAGCTCGAATGGCCGGTTGACCGGTTTCACGACAAAACTGCCGGCACCGGTGACGAGCCGGATCACCTCCGGACCGCCGCCGGGCAGCGCTTCGGACCGGAGTAGCGCGCCCAGGTCGTATTCCTCGACGATCCGCTCCGCAATATCTGTCACGGGGGCGATGATTCCACGGCGCGGAATGCCCTGTCGATCAGGTAAGCGACGGACTCTCCCACCTGATCGACCGGGCGGCACGGTCAGGCCGCAGGCACCTTGTCCAGGAATCCGTACACCTGCTGCAGCCGGCCGTCGGCTGACCGGACGGCGACGTCGAAGCCAACCACGACGGCCTCGTCGCTGCCCTCGGGCGCCAGCTCCCAGGTGAATCGGGCGACGTCGTGGTGCTCGTCCACGGCGCCGCCGAGCCGGAAGGTGAAGCCGGGGAACTGCCCCTGCGCACCAGCGATGGTGGCGTCGATCGCATCCTGCCCGTTCGCCTGTCCCAGCGGGTCGACGTAGCGGGCGTCCTCGGTCCATATCTCGCGCACGAACTTGTGCCGGAGCTCCGGGTCGCGTTCGTTCCACAGCGCGATGTACCGGCCGGCGAGTTCGGTCAGATCACTCATGGCAATGCTCTTTTCTGGTCGTTGTTTCGCCTGTGCAGCAAGGATTACAAGGCTGCTGCGCCATGTCGATTACGTGCCAGGTAATGCATCCACTGCATGGTCGGTGATGGCGGCCACACGGTCCACCATCCAGCAGGTCGCGACCACGCCCGCGCCGAGATAGAGCAGGGCCTGCGCGTTCAGCAGGGTGAGAAGTCCAAGTGGCGCGGTGAGCAGCCCGGCCGCGAGCATTCCGACGGCCTGGCCGGCATTGCTCGCCAGTCCCAGCGCGCCGAAAATCCGGCCGCGTTCGTGATCGGCGCCGGCACGCTGCAGGGAACCGATGATGCCGGTCACCAACACCACGCCGGGCGCACCCACCACGATGAACAGCGCGACGTAGAGCCCGGTGGCCGTGCTGAGCGCCGGAGCGTTCCAGAGCACCAGCTCAACGATCCCGAACGCGAACGCCGCCCACGCCGTCAGCCGGGCCGGCGAACAGGCGCGGGTCAGGGCGCCGAGCACCACCCCACCCGCGATCGCGCCGACGGCCTGGATCCCCCGCAGCAGGCCGATTTCGGCCGAGCCGCCGTGCAGCCGCTGCGCCACGAACAGAACGAAGAGCACGACGAAGATGCCCTGCGCGATCTGCGCGATGAAGGTGACGACGAGGGCGGCGCGGATCGGCCGGCCACGTGCCACTGACCAGAAACCCCGCGACGTCGGCACATCGGTGCTGGTGGCGGTCGCCGGTCCAGTCGGACGGAGCCGGCTGATCAGTGCCGCGGACACCAGATAGCTTGCCAGGTCGGCGAGCACGATCACCCGGAGACCACCGGCGGCCAGCAGCAGGCCACCGAGCGGACCGCCGACCAGCCGACCCAGATTTTGATTGAGCCCCACCAGGGAATTGGCCGAGACGAGGTCGTCGGCCGGCAACAGGGTCGGCAGCAGCGCGTTCTTCGCCGGATCGAAGATCGAGACCAACGCAGCCTGGGCGAGGATCGTGGCGTAGACGATCGGCAGGTCCGCCCGGCCGTGCACCGCCAGCAGCGGCAATAGGGCCGCCGCCTGCAGGAGGGTCACAGCGGTCAGCATCCGGCGCCGGTCCCAGCGGTCGGCCAGCCGCCCGACCAGCGGCGCCAGCAGGATGCCGGGCGTCAGCTCGACCAGGAACGCGAGTGAGGTCCCCAGGGCTGAGCCGGTGAGGTTGTACACGACCACGGGCAGCGCTACGAACAGCAGCCAGTCACCGGCATCGGAGATCAGGCCGGCCGACCACAGCGCGCGGAACTCCGGATGCCGCAGCGCCGGTGGCACGGTCATCTCGGGCTGGGCCGGGGGAAGGCGACCAGCCCGAGATGCACCAACTCGGCGTCATCCGGCGGATCTGGCCGGGTGGCGGAGATCAACGGTCGGATCAGGCTGTCGAGCTTTTGGGCGAGCTCCGCCAGCTCCGCCGGTGCGAGCCGCAGGGTGTACGTCGCGTAGGTGTCGGCGTCACGCCAGTCGGCCGGGATCTCGTCCCGGTGGGTCAGATACTCCCGGGTGAGCCGCTGGTCGAGTTGCACCGAGGCGGCCAGCACCGCCGCGGCTCCGCGGGCTGTGGGCGTACCGGGATCGCCGGCCGGATCATCGGTGTCGAAACCGGTGATCGTCGCCCGCCACGGTCGCTCCCGCCCGTCGGCCGACGCGTCGGCCTCGACCAGCCCGTGCTTGGCCAGCACCCGCAGGTGATAGCTGCAGTTGGACGGCGTGTCCCCCACTGCCCGCGCGCAGACCGATGCGGTGGCCGGGCCGTCAGACATCAGGTGGTTCAGGACGTCCAGCCGCACCGGATGCGCAAGCGCCTCGAGCACCGCCGGGTCGGTCAGTACGGGCCGGACCGGGTCCATCAGCCGCCTCCTAAGTGAAAACCTCTTTCATAGTTGTAGACGACTGCAGTGGAATGTGCAAGGCTCTTTCAGATCGGGGCGGTGCGCCGGTTTAGGCCGGCTTCAGCTTGCCCTGGAACGTCAGGATCGCGGTGAAGTTGTCCGCATACGGCGAGTTGTCGTAGATGGGATCGCCGTCCGGCGGATACCCGGTCACCGCGGAGACCAGCGCCGGGTTGTTTCCGTACCGCTCCCACAGCGGAACAACCGGCAGCAACTCGTTGAACGCCAGGGCCGCAGTGGTGGTGTTCTTCTTCAGCGCCGCGGCGTTGACGCCGATCCCCGCCTCGACCACGACCTTCTTGAGGTCAACCTTGCCGACGATGTCGGTGGTCTGGGTCATCGGGAAGTTCATTCCCTTCTGCGTCGGCGCAAGCTGCGGGGTGTTGTAGGTGAACAGCGCGGCCCGGAAACTGTCCGCCGGGAAGGGGTTGTCCGAGGAGCCCCAGCCCTGGATCGCCAACGTGAAACGGCTGCCCTGCACATCGACCCCGGCCTGCACCGATTGCTCGCCCTTGAGGACGATCTTGATGCCGAAATCGGCGAGCTGGCCGGCGAGGTTCTTCGCGGCCGCGGACCAGTCCGCATAGTCGGACGGAAACAGCAGTTCGTAACTGGCCTGTTTCCCTTGGGGCGTCAGCCAGTTCTTTCCCGCCTTCTTCCAGCCGGCGGCCTTGAGCAGCTGAGTGGCCTTGTCGGCGCTGCGTTCGTACTTGTTGAGCTTGGCCTGATCGGCTTCGGAGATCCAGGTCGGCACGGCGGTGTCGGACAGACCGGCCATGAAGACAACGCCCTTGCCGGACTTGCCCTCGCCGACGGTCCCGTTCTCATTCCGGTTGATCGCGTACGCCAGAGCCTGCCGGGCGCGCTTGTCCGCGAATTCCGGCACCTTGTCGTAGTTGAAGAACACCGCCGGACCGGAATACGTCGGTGGCCGGAGGATCCGGTAGCCCTTCTTGACCAGCTCCTCCTCGGTGGCGACCGGAAATGCCTGGGTCGCATAATCGATCTTCTGCTGCAACATCAGCGGCGTGATCGCCTCGGTCTCGCCCTGATAGACCTGCACCTTGTCGAATTTCACGGTCTTCGCGAGATACGACTTCTCATTCTTCGACATCGTGAGCTGATTGCTGGTGACGGTGTCGATATCGACATTGATTGGACCGCTCGCGACAATGGTCTTCGGTTTGAAGGCCGAGATCGACTTGTTCAACGCCACCATCGTCTTGTCGTTCGACGGTTTCTTCGCTTTCGCCAGCGGCTCGGCCTGTTTCGCGAAATCGCCGAACATCGAGTCCGGGACGATCCGCTCGCGCATGATGTAATACTGCGCGATCGGCGCGGGTGTGCCAATGTGGTAGACGACCGTCATGTCGTCGGTCATCTCGAAGGTGTCGATATAACTGAAGGCCGGGCGCAGCATCGCGTATCCGACGAGCGAGGTCGTGTAGACATCCTTGGCGGTGATCTTGTTGCCGTCGCTCCAGGTGATGCCGTCGCGGACCTTGTAGGTTAACGTCTTTCCGTCAGCCGAAAGTGAGCTCGACTCGTCGGCCAGCAGATAGAAGTATTTCTGTTCCTTCCAGAAATACATGGCGCCAGGCAGCAGAATGTAGTCGTACAGGTAGTTGAGCGCATTCGGGATCGACTCCAGGATCCCGTCGAACACATTCAGATTTCCCTTGGGAGGTGCGTCGTACGGCTCGCCCGCGTTGAATGTCGAACCTGATCCGCCGCCGCCGGCGGAACTCTTGGTTCCGCCCTTGCTGCACGCCGCTGCCGTCGCGGCCAGCGAGGTGACGCCGGCGAGCTGAATCGCGCGGCGGCGAGAGAGATCCATGGTCGAATTCGTGTCCGAGCTCGTGTGCACAGGGGCTCCTCCGTCTTCAGATTTCCTGTAGTCCACCACGGATTCGCCCGGACGTCACGGGTCAGATCATCCGAAACACGTAGGAAATTTCAGATAACGGAATTTGGCCCCGTTCGGCGGCAGATCAGCCACCGAGCGGCAACGCGCCGGATTCCTCGAGCCAGTCGTAGGTCCGGGTGCTGTCCCCGACCCGCCAGTGCCGGGGCGACGTGCTCGCCATCCAGTCCAGTGGCTCGACTCCGCCCGGCTCTCCCCCGTCCAACGCGATCCGCAGTGCGGCGCGCAGATCCGCGTCGACCGCGGGATTCCGCGCCGCCGGATCGACGGAGACCATCAACGCCGTGCCGGACCGGGCCACCAGATCGAGAAACTGCCGGTTCTTCTCCCACGGGGTCACCGGAGTGGCCGGCACGCAGTCGGCGTCAACGGTGAAGAAGGTGCCGTGCTGCGCGAGCCGGAATGCCAGCGAATTCACGCCCATGCGCCGGGTGCGTTCCCATTGGCGGCCGGAGGTGTCGTCCCCGACCCGCTGGACGTCGACCAGTCCGGCCGCGAGGTGACCCACCGTGTTGCAGCCGATCACGACCGCGTCTCCGGCGGCCTCCCGGATGACGCCGTACAGGCGCAGCAGGATCTCGGCGTTGGTGAGCGACTCGTCGTGCCAGTGCCAGCCAGATTCGGTGAGGGTGTCGCCCATGGTGTCGCCGAAGCGCCCGAAGGCGTCGAACGTCGAGAAGTCGTGCTTGATGAGCTCGAATCCCCAACCGCGCAGCAACTGGATCGCCGACCGGACGGACTCGAGATTCTCCGGAGTCGTGATGTCCAGTGGCTTCTCCTTGGAGGTGTGCGGCCCGGCCCGCAGCCGATCCGGATCATCCACAAATGACAGTGCGGTGGGCCGGATCCAGATGCCAGGGCGCGATCCCCGGTCGGTGATCTTGCCGGCCAGGCCGGGCATGTCGTCGAAGACGCCAGGGAGACCGTCCTGCCATGGCCCGCCCGGCGCGCCTCCGCCCGCGCTCCAGCCGGCGTCGACGACCGTGAACGGGCGGACGGCATGGCCGCCGGCCAGTGTGGCGATCATGTCGGCGTCGCGCAGGATGTGCGCGGGGGTGAAATCGACGCCGTAGGCGTAGTACCAGTTATTGCAGCCGACGACGGGACCGGCAGACGGGATCGGGTCGAGGCACATCTCGGCGGCCAGCCGGCGCTGGACCGACAGCGGTGACTCGTCCGGCTCGCCCTCGACCGACACCACGGTCGCAGCCGGGAGCACCCGGCTGCCGAGCCGCACCGGGCCGCCGCCGTTGCGCAGGTCGAGCCAGAGGGAGACGCCGTCCTCGTCGACCCGCCAGGAACAGAACGTGGCCGGCCGGACCCGCACGCCGGCACCCCAGGTGCGGCCGGTCGCCGGGTCGTACGCCAGCCAGCTCCACGGCAGGATCCGCTCCGGCTGCAGCGACCGCCACTGCAGATCGCCGTACCCGCGTTCCCAGGCATCCCCGAGTACGAGCGCGTTGGCCGGCATCGGTCGGCGCCACCGCAGCACGATGCGGGACAGTTGCTGCGTCGGCGCGGAGACGCCGATGGCGAGCCGGTCGCTGCTGGTGCGCAGCGTGATGTCGACCCCGGGTGCACCGAACCGGTCCGCATGCCGCCACGCCGGTTTGGCGGTGTCGCCGCTCAGAACGAAGATCGCGTCCGGAATGTCGACTACGGAATCCATGCTGCTCCTTGGGCGCGGGCGGTCAACCGGGCCCATCCTGCCAAAGCGCGGGCCTTCATGGGCGCCCCCTGCCGAGTTGATCATGCGGAAGCTGTTGTCCCGTACGGCGTGTCCCGAACAGTTTCCGCATGATCAACAAAAGGGGCTGGCGAGGAGGGGGCTGGCGAGGAGGGGGCTGCGACAAGAGGGCTGGGCGGCTAGTGCGGGCCGCGGACCTCGGTGCCGCAGGGTCCGCCGCCCTCGTTGGCTGCCACGGCGACGTCGGCGCCGTCCATCGTGAGCACCTTGTACCACTCGGAGATCTTCTCGGTGGAGCGCCCGATGTAATGCCCGATGAACGAGCGGCGGAACCGGTCCGTCGTCCGGTTGGGCTCGGAACCGTGCACCAGGCTGCCGTTGAAGAACAGCACGTCGCCGGGCGACATGTCGAGCGGCACCGCCGAAAGGCCTGGCGGCGGCGGCACGTAGTCCCGGGTGAAGGACACCTCGGCGTCGGACTCCTCCGGACAGAAGACATCCATCGCGTGCGTGCCGGGGACGGCCTCGAGGCCGCCGTTGCTGCGGTCGATGACGTCGATCGCGATCCAGGCCGCGATGCACGTTCCAGGCTCGACGCGGAGGTAGAAGTTGTCCTGGTGCAGCGCCTGGCCGCGGGCGCCCGGCGGCTTGAAATAGAACATGCTCTGCGCCGCCAGCGGTTCCTCGCCGAAGAGCTGCTCCAGGATCACCCGGAACCGCTGGTCCAGCAGGACGCGGCAGGACAGGTCATTGAAGCGGTGCGGGTGCATGACCCGCGGATACCGCGTCAACGGGTCGTTCGGGTCGGCATCTGTCGGCTCGAAGTGCCCCGGGATCGGCCCGTTGTCGGCGATGGCCATGAACTCGGAGCGGATGTCGTCGACCTCGTCGATGCTCAGCAGTGCTGGCACGACGGTGTAGCCGTCGGTCTGGAACTGCCGGAGTCGGGTCTGGTCAAGTCCAGTGGCGGTGGTCGTCTGCATGTTCTTACGATAGGCAGCGATGGCATTCAACGGGATGACCAGGAATGCTGTTCACATGCCTGATCCTGCTGGCGACACTCCTGCTGGCGACACCCCGGCGCCGCCGCCCGAGGCGGTCGTGGTCGGCCGGTTCGACGAACGGCTCGGCTATGCCGTACACCGTTCGGCCGGCGCCAGCAGCTGGCTGCTGACCTGCACGGTGACCGGAGCCGGCCGCTTTCGGCAGGGCGGCAGCACCGCGATCGCCCGGCCCGGCGACGTGACTCTGCTGGGGCCGTCGGTCGGGCACGACTACGACGTACCGGACGAGCCCGGGCACTGGGGTTTCTGGTGGGCCCATTTCCGACTCCGCCCGAGCTGGCAGCACCGGCTGCAGCCACACCAGATCGGGCCGCGCCTTTACGCCCTGCGGGAATTACCCGATGCCGTGCACGGGCGGGTCGTGGCAACCTTTCGGCAGCTGCATGCCGACGTGCGCTGGTCCGGGCAGGAGCCACCGCCGGAGCTGGCGCCAGCGGGCGTACCTGTCGCCGCGGCGTCGACCGCGACGCCCGGTAGCCGGGATCTCGCCCTCGCCGGGATCGAGACCGCGCTGCTAGTCGCGCTGGCGGCGGCCCGGGATCCGGCCGACTCGGCGGATCAGCGGGTCCGGCGGGCCCAGGCCCGGATGATCGCCGACCCGGCCACTCCGCACACGGTGGCCTCGCTGGCGGCCGACGTGGCGCTGTCCCCGTCGCGGTTCGCGCACCTGTTCACGACGCAGACCGGTCAGCCGCCGATGCAGGCGCTGCACGCCGCCCGGCTGGAACATGCCGCCCGGCTCCTGGAGGCTACGGAGCTGGATATCGGCCGGGTTGCGCGCGCCTCCGGGTTCGCCAGCCCGTTCCATTTCAGCCGGTCGTTCCGGGCCCGCTTCGGCATCCCGCCCAGAGATTACCGCCAGCGCTCCTGACCGTCCCCGACAGCGACCCGTTCCATGATCGTGATCGGATTTTGGGGCTATAGCAACGAAAATCCGATCACGATCATGGAAAACGGAGGGCGCGGCCCGTCCCTGACAGCGGCCCGGGCCAACGTGACGGCTGCCAGAAATCAGGGCCGTGCTGCTCAGCCCCGGTCGGACAGGTCGAGCCAGCTCACCTGCTCCGGCGTCAGCGTGATGTCCAGCGCCGCCAATGACGTACGCGTCTCCTCCACCGCCCGCGGACCGATGAGCGGGAACGTCGGGAACGGCTGGTAGAGCACGTACGCCAGCGCGATGGCGGTCGGCGGCACCCCGAGCTCCGAGCCCAGCTTGCGAGCCCGCCGCAGCCGCTCGAAGTTATCGTCGCTGTAGTAGCAGCGCACCAATTCCTCGTCCGAGCGGTCCTGCGGATCGGCCCGGCCGGTGAAGAAGCCACGGGCCTGACTCGACCACGGCAGCAACGGCACCTGGTGCTCCGCGAGCCAGCGGCGGGACTCCGGATCGCTGACGTGCCGGCAACCCTTCCATGGCACGTCGTACGCCTCGGCGAGCGAGATGTGATTGCTCAGCGCCGAGAATCCCTGCTTCCCGTTTTTCTTCGCATATTCGTTGGCCTCGGCAAATCGCTGCAACGACCAGTTCGACCCACCGTAGATACGGATCCGGCCGGCCCGCTGATGATCGTCGAGCACATCGACGAATTCCCCCACCGGGATTTCTTCGTTGTCCCGATGCATGAAATAGATGTCGAGGTAATCGGTCTGCAGCCGCTCGAGGCTCTCGTTCAACTGCCGGGTAATGGATTCCGGGTCACAGTGCGGCGTATGCGCACCCTTGCCGATGACCACCAGCTCATCGCGATTGCCGCGATTGCGCATCCACTGGCCCAGCAAGGGTTCGGTCTTGCCGCCGCCGTAGATGTACGCGGTGTCGAAGGTGTTTCCGCCGCGCTCCACGAAATCGTCGAACATGACTGTCGCATGTGGAAGGTTGGGCTGGTTGTCGACGCCCATCACCAGCCGGGAAATCGGCTTTCCCACCCCGGCGATCTCGCCGTACTGCATGGAATTGCCGTCCTGCCTGGCCAACGGGCGACCGCTCACGGTCGGGATGTCGGCGTCGCCGCGCTCGGCCGGGTACTGCAGACCGATTTCGGCCCGCCACAGATCCAGGGTCTTCATGTTGCCCAGCGAGTCGGCCCAACTCATCGCCGGCGCCTGCCGTTCCGCGACATGCGCGGCCACAGTGTCGGCCTCGGCCGCATAGAGCCCGGCCGGCTCCACGACGATTTCCTCGACGTCCGCCCCGGCCCGGTGCAGCACGATCTTGGTGGCCTCGGTCGGGCTGGGCAGCCACGGATCGGAAACGAGGAGGTATCCCTCGGACCCGATGACCCGGACGACATTCTCCGCGGCCAGCCGGACCCCGGTGGTGACATGCGCGGTTATCCCGGTGTTGAACCGCAGCGTCGCGGTCGTCCACTCGTCGATCCCGCTCTCCCCCAGCCGCCCAACGGCGGTGACGTCGACCGGGTCAGCGAAGTCGGCACCGACCGCGGCACCGGCGATGAGCCGGGCGATCGACACCGGATAGCCGCCCACGTCGAGGATTCCGCCGCCGCCCAGGGCCGGGTCGAAGAGCCGCCCATCGGGGTTGAATCCGGCGGCGAAGGCGAATGACGCCTCGATCTGATGCACCGCGCCGACCGCGCCGGAACGGATCAACTCCACCAGCCGCTGGGTCTGCGGGTGGCAGCGGTACATGTACGCCTCCATCAGGAAGACGTCATGTTTGCGGGCCGCCTCGATGACGGCCATCGACCAGGCGTGGCTCAGGCTCAGCGGCTTTTCAACGAGCACGTGCTTTCCGGCCTCGGCGGCCTTCACCGCCCATTCCGCGTGCATCGGATGCGGGGTAGAGATATAGACCGCATCCACCTCGTCGTCGGCGAGAACGGACTCATAGTCCCCGTACCAGCGCTTGGCGCCGAATTCCTCGCCGAAACTTTTCGCCGATTCCAGCCGGCGGCTACCCACCGCCGCAAGGTGACCGGTCTTCGACATCGGGAGTTGGCCGGCGAATTTGCGGGCGATGTTTCCCGGGCCGATGATGCCCCACGCAAGCGTGCGATCCGTCACGAGCAGTCCTCCAGCAGCGGTAGGTGTGCGACCGAGGCTAATCCTCCATGAGGAAGACCTGTTGTGTCGATGCCCACCACTCGCCGGTTTCGGCCGTCGGGAGGCGTTCCTGACACGGATCGGTCAACTTCCACCACTTCCGGGTGGCTTCGTCGTCCTTCATTGCGTCGAGATCTGCTGCGAGGTCGTCGCCGTGATACTCGAAATAGCTGAACAACAGGTCGTCATGCAGATGGATCGAGTAATTCCTGATGTTCGATTTCCGGATCCGGTCAAGCACCTCGGGCCACACGGCCGCGTGCAGCGCCCTGTATTCCTCCAGTCGGTCTCGGCGGACGCGGATCACCTGTGCCACGCGCTGCATGCGGCCTCACTCTCGGTCGGCGCGACTCCGCTGGTCCGCGGAGCCGGCCAGATAGGGAATCGTCTGCGGGCCCTCCGGCAGTGCGCAGATCGTCGCATCGGGCCCCGCGTCGGCAATCATGGCGCTGATATCAGCAGTCTGCTCCAGATGCGCGGCAGCGAGGTCGACATCGCTGAGATGCCCAGTGTGCATCACGACCCGGGCCCGGTCCTGGATACGGGCCTGCACCTGGATCTGCCACTGGTCGGGCACCGTGGACTCGCGCGCGTTGATGGCCGCCAGCAGAGCGGCCGGAGACGGATGCCGGGTGAGCTCGGTCCGGTATTCACCGTGGTCGGGGAATCCGTCCCGACATTCGGCGGCGCAGATGATGGTGCCGCCGGGCGTGACGACCTGTGCGGCCGCCGACATCCCCTTGACCGACTGGTAAAGGTTCTGGTCCAACGGATAGCCGGAATTGGTCGTGACGACGATGTCGAAGAGCGACGTCACCGGCTGCATGGCCGCCCGCCTGGCCACCTCGCGGGCCGCCGCGTGCATCGCCAGGATGTCGCCGCCGAATGCGGCGACGATCCGCTGGTCCTGGTTGAGGACCACATCGACCGCGAAGTCCACGCCGGTGCCGACCGCGATCGCCCGCACGTCGTCGTGCACCGGATTGCCCTCGATGACGCCCCAGGTGGCCCGCGGATCACCGATCCGGCTGGCATCGTGCAGGGTCAGCACGGTCTCCAGGCCGGCGAGCCCGGGCGCCACCATCTTGGGGCCGCCGGAGAATCCGGCGAAGAAATGGGGCTCCACGAAACCGGTGGTGAGGCGGATATCCGCTGCGGCCCACTCGCTGTTGAGCCAGACCGGCACGTCGGCGCCGAAGCGGCCCATCCAGGTCAGCGTGTCATCGGCCCGCGCGTCGTGGTTGACGATCCGGACGTGGTCCACCACCTCGTCGCCGAGCATCGCCCGCAACTCGGCGTCGGTGTTGCCGCGGTGGGTGCCGGTGGCCACCAGGACGACGACGTCCTCGAGCCGTACCAGCCCGTCCAACTCGGCCAGCACGGCCGGCACCATCACGTCCCGCGGCTGGGCCCGGGTGCCGTCACAGATCGAGATGGCCACCCGGGCGCCCGTCCCGCCCGACCGGTGCCGGCGCATCCGCTCGCGCAGGGGCGGTCCGGCGACCGGCTCGCGCAGTGCACCGCGGACCGCTGCTGTGGCATCCGGCGCCGCTGGTTGATGGGCCGGCTCGACCACCGTCGTACGGTCGTCGGGCAGTTCGATGTCCAACCCGGACTCCCCGTACGCAAGGCGGATGCGCATCGCGTTAGCCGGCGAGCTTCTCGACCGTCCGCAGCATCGCGTCACCCATCCCCGCCGTGTCGGTCGTCGCCTTGCCGTCGGCGGCCAGGTCCGCGGTGCGCAGCCCCTGCGCGAGTACGTCGGCGGCCGCGCGGTCGAACAGGTCGGCCGCGTCCAGGAGACCGAAGGAGTACCGCAGGGCCATCGCGAACGAACCGATCATCGCCAGCGGGTTGGCCAACCCCTTGCCGGCGATGTCCGGCGCCGAGCCGTGCACCGGTTCGTACATCGCCTTGCGCTGACCGGTTTTCGGGTCCTCCTCGCCCAGCGAGGCCGACGGCAGCATGCCGAGCGAGCCGGTCAGCGTGGCGGCGACGTCCGAGAGCATGTCGCCGAAGAGGTTGTCGGTGACGACGACGTCGAACTGCTTGGGCCGGCGGACCAGCTGCATCGCGAAGCTGTCGGCCAGCGCGTGGTCGAGCTCGACATCGGAGAATTCCGCGGCGTGCACCTCGCCGACGACCTCACGCCAGAGCACACCGGACTGCATCACGTTGTGCTTCTCCGCGGAGGTCACGTGGTTGCTCCGCTTGCGGGCCAGCTCGAACGCGACCCGGGCGATCCGTTGGATCTCACCGGTCGTGTAGAGCTGGGTGTCCACGGCGCGCTTCTCGCCGTTCTGCAGTGTGACGATCTCCTTCGGCTCGCCGAAGTACACGCCGCCGGTGAGCTCCCGGATGATGACGATGTCCAGGCCCTCGACCAGCTCGCGCTTGAGCGAGGAGGCGTCGGCCAGCGCGGGGTAGCAGATCGCCGGGCGGATGTTGGCGAACAGGCCGAGGTCCTTGCGCAGCCGCAGCAGCCCGGCCTCCGGGCGCACCTCGTACGGCACGCCGTCCCACTTGGGACCGCCGACCGCGCCGAAGAGCACCGCGTCCGTCTGCTCCGCGCGGGACATGGTCTCGTCGGTGATCGCCACGCCGTGCGCGTCGTACGCGGCGCCGCCGACGAGGTCGGTCTCGGTGTCGATGTCGACGATGCCGGCCTTGGCGCACCAGGCGATCAGCTTCTCAACCTCGCGCAATACCTCCGGACCGATCCCGTCCCCGGGCAGCAGTAGCAGGCTGTGACGTGACATGAACTCTCCCTGCGGTGATGGCTTGCGGACAGCCTAGTGAGGAGTGCGCGGACACGCTCAGCCTGACCCCCACGGGTGGCAATTCGTGCAACTAGACCCCAAGATCGGGTCAGGCAGTGTTCTATGACAGGTGCGGAAACTCGGGTGTTAGGGATCGTCGGCGATGGCAGGAACGCGTAACACGGCAACGTTTGGGCCTGACCCTTCCCGCGACCCGGCACAGAGCGCGACCACGCCGCCACCGCCTGTCGCGTGGGTGTTCGACGGGACGGACCCGGACGGCCGGCCGCTGGTGCGCCGTCCCCCGCTGGATCCGGCCGAGATGCGGGAGCTGTCGCTCTACCTGCAGAACGCGCCGATGCTGACCGTTCCCGGTGACCCGGGCCCCGACCTGCTGGACCCCCGGCGGGGGTTGGTCGTGCCGCAGACCTGGCACACCGACGGCGACTGGGTGTGGTCCGGCAGCGTCATCTACTACCTGCACGTGCACGGTCTGGCGCCGCAGCCGGAGCTGCTGGCCCACCTGCGCCGGCAGCGGTTCGTGCTCGGCCCAGTCAGCGAGCAGGCCCGCGAGCGGGCCCTGGCCGTGGTCAATGGCACCCCGATCCCCACGCCGCGCCCGCCGGTCGAGGACGTCCCGGTCAGCGATGAGCCGGGCCGGGAGCCGCCGGCCGAGCCGGCCGCCCCCGAGCCGCGGCCGCCGGCCGACGACGCCGAGCAACCGGCCGAGCCTGAGCCGGAACCCGAGGTCGAGGCGTCCCGGTCCAGTACCCCGGGGTCGTGGACATCGAGCACGGATTCCGATCCGGAGCTGCTCGGCCCGGACAGCCCCGAGCTCGTTGCCGCGCTGCGCCAGGCCGCCGACGCCGCCGCCGATCTCGGGATCGATCCCGACCGGTTCCACATCGACGGTGTACGCGACGAGGCCTGGTGCCTCAGTCGTGACGGGCACCGGTGGCGGGTGTTCCAGCAGCGCGGGGCGAGCCGCAGGGGCGCCGAGTTCGACACCGTGCACGAGGCGGTGACGTTCTTCGTCGGTCATCTCTACCTGCACCGGCTCGAGCTGCAGGCCGCGCACCAGCAGGACGACGAGCCGCAGGAAGGCAATGCCGGCGAGGTAGCTCAGCCCGCGGTCACGTCCTCGAGCGGCACGCCGGCGGCGCAGGCCGGACAGTCCGACGGTGACCACAAGGACGCCTCCGCCCGTTCCAGAGACTCCAGCGGCACCCCGAGTGACGCGGCCAGTCCCGCGGCCGACGAGCCGAGCACGAGCAGAGCACCCAGCACAGTTGGCGCCGCGGCCCGGTCCTGAAGGCAGGCCACGGTCGAACGCACCGCCGACCCGGCGTTGATGACGTCGTCGACGATCGCGACCCGGCACCCGGGCGCTATCGCGGCACCCACCAGTTCATAGCGGGCCGAGAACAACTCATCGGCCTGCGGCGCGGCGACCCGTTCCGTGCAGCAGAAGTCGACGTCGAGTTCGGCCGCGATCAGTTGGGCGAGGAACGCGCCGCCGGTGAGCGGTCCACACACCAGATCGATCCGATGCCGCGCCAGCCGGTCGGCGAGTGTGCGGACAAGCGGCAGCAGACGGGTCGGTCGTACGAACACGGCATCCGGATCGAGCCGGAGATCTCCGTGGTGGCCGGACTCCAGCCGGAAGTGCCCCGACCGTCCGTGCATCAGCGGCAACACCGGCTCAGGCACCGCGGCCGCCTCCTTCAGAATTGATCATTACGCTTGGGCCATGAGCGCCCGCCGGTACGTCAGTCGGGTCTGTGGCGTGGGGGGCGCCGCACTGGTGTTGCTGCTGGGCGCGGCCGGTGCGGAGGCGATCGCGCTGCCGACGATCGTGGCGGCGCCCGGGCACCCGCACAAGTCGATAACGCTCGTCGGCCTCGGTGATTCGGTGACGGCAGCCAGCAACTGCGACTGCGCGGGGTTCATCACCGACTACGCCGGCAGCCTCGGGAAGGCCGCCGACGCGCCGGTCACCGAGTTCAATCTGGGCCAGGACGGCGAGACCAGCGGCGGTCTGCGCGCCACGCTGGAGCCAGGGCGGGCGGCGGTCGACCCGGTCGCGCGGGCGGACGTCGTGGTCATCACGATCGGCGCCAACGACTTCAACGGCCAGGTCTCCGCGATGCGGTCCGGAAAATGCGGCGGCGCCGCGGATCTGGACTGCACGGTCGCGACCCTCGCCGCGATGTCGCGGAACGTCGACGCGGTGCTCGACCGCATCCGAGCGCTGCACGACGGTGCGCCGGTGACGGTCCTGGTTACCGGCTACTGGAACGTCTTCGAGGATGGCGACGTCGCCCGGGGTGACTACCCGACCGCCTTCCGGACCGCCAGCGACCTGCTGACCAGACGGGTCAATGCGGCGCTGCACACGGTCTGTGCGGCCAAGAAGGTCCGGTACGTCGACATCTACACGCCATTCAAGGGGAACGACGGCGACGCGGACGACACACGGCTGCTCGCCTCCGACGGCGATCATCCCGATGCGGCCGGCCATCGCGTCATCGCCGACGCGCTGGCCCGGGCGAGCTGACCCACTGTTCCGTCCGACCTCGCAGACGCCGAAGCTAAGGTGATCACGATCGCGCTGCCCGACGACTCTGGAGGACGAACCGTGGCACTCTCCCCCATCGACGCCCGATCGGAGGGCATCGCCGTCAATCCGATGCACGCGCGTGGCGGCCACCTCGGATCGGTGCCGCGCAACGCCCTGCCGGACGATGAGATGGCGCCGGCGAGCGCGTACCAGATCGTGCACGACGAGCTGCTCCTTGACGGCAATGCCCGGCTCAACCTCGCCACGTTCGTCAGCACGTGGATGGAGCCGGAGGCCCGCGCCCTGATGGCCGCCTGCTTCGACAAGAACATGATCGACAAGGACGAGTATCCGCAGACGGCGGAGCTGGAGTCCCGCTGCGTCAACATGCTGGCGCGGCTGTGGAACGCACCGTCCACCGGCGAGGCGACCGGCTGTTCCACCACCGGGTCCAGCGAGGCCGCCATGCTCGGCGGTCTGGCGCTCAAACGCCGCTGGCAGCATCGGCGGCGGGCGGCCAGCAAGGCCACGGTCTGGCCCAACATCGTGATGGGCTCCAACGTCCAGGTCTGCTGGGAGAAGTTCGCCAACTACTTCGAGGTCGAACCGCGCTATGTCCCGATGTCCGGGGACCGCTACCACCTCTCCGCGGAGGAGGCGATCAAGCTCTGCGACGAGAACACGATCGGCGTCGTCGGCATTCTGGGCTCCACCTTCGACGGCAGCTACGAGCCGATCGCAGAGATCTGCGCGGCGCTGGACGACCTGCAGGACCGCACCGGCCTCGATATCCCGGTGCATGTCGACGGCGCCTCGGGCGCGATGATCGCGCCGTTCCTCGATCCGTACCTCAGCTGGGATTTCCGGCTCCCCCGGGTCGCGTCGATCAACACCTCCGGCCACAAGTACGGCCTGATCTACCCCGGCGTCGGCTGGATCCTGTGGCGGGACGCGGCGGCGCTGCCCGACGACCTCGTCTTCAAGGTCAACTACCTCGGCGGCGAGATGCCGACCTTCGCGCTGAACTTCTCCCGGCCCGGCGCCCAGGTGGTGGCGCAGTACTACACGTTCCTTCGGCTCGGGGTCGAGGGCTATCGCCGGGTGCAGCAGACCTGCCGCGACGTCGCCACCTCGCTCGCTGCGCGGATCGAGGACCTCGGCCCGTTCTGGCTGATCAGCGATGGCTCGGAGCTGCCGGTGTTCGCGTTCGCGCTGAAGTCCAGCATCACCAACTACACGGTGTTCGACGTGTCCCGGGTGCTGCGCGAGCGCGGCTGGACCGTCCCGGCGTACACCTTCCCGGCCAACCGGGAGGACCTCGCCGCGCTGCGGATAGTGGTGCGCAACAGCTTCAGCCCCGATCTCGCCGACCTGTTTCTCACCGACCTGACCAATGCCGTACAGCGGCTGGAGAAGCAGTCCTCGGCGGGTCAGAATCCGGACCAGCCCGAGGCCTTCCGGCACTGACCCGGTGTCAGTCCCTGCGGGCCCTGATCGCGAGCACGACCGGGGTCGGGGCGCCGCCCTCCGCGAACGCCTCGAGTCGTAGGCCCGCGGCGCCGAATGCCTGCAGCAGTTCCGGCAGCGGCCAGTGAGTGGCGCCGATCCGAGCCCGTACGCCCTTGTCGGTCCAGGACTCCTTCGTCCAGCGTCCGTCGAGGTAGCCGGGGCGGATCACGATCCCGTCGGAATTGGTCCGGTCGGCGAAACCACCGCAGAAACAGGGATGTACGCCGACGTGCACCAACATGCCGCCGGGCTGGAGCACCCGCGCGGCCTCCCGGAGCACGGCCGGATAACCGGGCATGTCGGTGTGGACCATCATCGAGATCACGGCCGGCACCGAGCCGTCCCGGACCGGGAGGCGTTCGGCGTCGGCCCGGGCCGCCGGCAGCCGGCCGTTGGCGTACCGCAGCATGCCGGCCGAGAAGTCGATGCCGACCGGGCTCCAGCCCAGATCGCGTACCCGGGCGGCATGGACGCCCGTCCCGCAACCGATCTCCAGACAGGTCCCGCTGCCCGCACCCAGCAGGTCCCGCAGGCAGCGGTCAACCCCGATCGGGTCGGCATCGGGAATCGAGTGCCGGGGCGGACCGCCGAGAAACTCCGTCTCGTACCAGTCCGCGATGCCGTCGTACGCCGCCGTCGCTGCCATGGATCCACCGCCCGATCGCGCCCAATGGGTCGTCTCCATTTACCGTGGCGCGGGGGGCTCGTGTCCATCGATTCCGCCAGCAGCGGAGCCGGCCAGCCATCTCTCACCCGCCGGTGAGCTCTTCCTTGAGCTTGTCGCGGCGGCGCTGCAGGATGCCGATCGACGCCGAGGCGGACGGCGGCCCGGGGACGGTGCGGCGGAGCCGGGCGTGCAGTTGGGCGTGTGGCTGACCGGTCTGCCGGGCGATCCGGCCGACCAGCCGGTTGATCTCCCGACGTAGGGCGGAGGACTGCTCGTGCACCGCCGGCGAGGTCTCCGGCCGTGGCGGCATCTCACGCTTCACACCGATTCGCTTCTTGACCTCGGCCTCGCGACTCTTGAGCAGCGACGCCGTCTGCTCCGCCGACAGCAGGCCGGGAATGCCGAGAAACTCCTCGTCCTCGCCGGACACCTCGGTCAGCTCGTCGCCGAGCATGGCCCGGCCGCCGTAGAGCACGTGAGCGAACTGCGCCTCGGCCTCCAGCGCCTCCCACTCCTTGACCTCGGTGCGCTCGGTCTCCACCTCGAGCAGGGCGTCCGCGTCGTCCAACTCCGGGTCGGCCTGCTTGGGCGCGGCCAGCACGTGGTCCCGTTCGGCCTCCAGCTCCGCTGCCATCGTCAACAGCGGTCGTACGGCCGGCAGAAAGATCGTGGCCGTCTCACCGCGCCGGCGGGCCCGGACAAACCGGCCGACGGCCTGGGCGAAGAACAGCGGCGTCCGGTAGGAGGTGGCCCAGATCCCGACCGCGAGCCGCGGGATGTCGACGCCCTCACTGACCATGCGCACCGCGACCAGCCAGCGGACGTTCGACGACGCGAACTCCTCGATCCGGGACGATGCCCGGGAGTCGTCCGACAGCACAACGGTCGGATGCTCACCGGTCACCTCGGCCAGCACATCGGCGTAGGCGCGGGCCTGTTCCTGGTCGGAGGCCAGCAGCATCGCACCGGCGTCCGGCATGCCCTGCCGGATCTCGGTGAGCCGGGTGTCGGCGGCGACGCAGACGTGCCGGATCCAGTCACCGCGCGGATCCAGCACGGTGCGCCAGGCGACCATCTCGGCGTCGCGGGTCAGCTGCTCGGACAGCGACGCGGCGACGACGTCACCGGCGCTGGTCCGCCAGCGGGCGATCCCCGAATAGGCCGCGAAAATGACCGGCCGCACCACCCCGTCGGCCAAAGCGGCGGAGTAGCCGTAGGTGTAGTCGGCGATCGAGCGCAGCGATCCGTCGGATTCGGTGCTGTATTTGACGAACGGGATCTTCTCGCTCGAGGACGTACGGAAGGGCGTGCCGGTCAGACCGATCCGACGACGGGCGGAGCTGAACGCCTCGAGCACCGCCTCCCCCCAGCTGAGCCCGTCCCCACCGTGGTGGAGCTCGTCCAGGACCACCAGCGTGCTGACGCTGGTGGCGCGCCGCTCGTGCAGCGCGGGGCGGGCCGCGACCTGCGCGTAGGTGACGACGCAGCCGTGAAAATCCTCGGCGATCGGGCCGACCTGGTTGGGCAGGGTCGGGTCCAGCGCGATGCCGAACCGGTTGGCCGCGTCGGCCCATTGCACCCGCAGATGGTCGGTCGGGCAGACCACGATGATCCGGCGGATCACCTTGCGGTCGAGCAGCCCGCGGGCGAGGGTCAGCGCGTACGCGGTCTTTCCGGCGCCGGGAGTGGCGGTGACGAGGAAGTCGGAAGGCTCACCGGCCGCCGCGTAGGCGTCGAGCGCCTCCCGCTGCCAGCCACGCAGCCCTCGTGGCCGCTCAGCCACCGAGAATTCGGGCCGGAGGTCTCGCCGGCAGACTCGTCGCTGGCCGGGGATCGCCGACGGAACACGGTGGCACGGCTGCTGCACACTCCCCTGGGTCGCGGCGACGCCGGTCGCGGGTCGCTTCGGTGAA
>DATAVB010000103.1:0-66863 GCA_036267955.1 Mycobacteriales bacterium
GCAGCCATTTGACGATCACGCTGGCCGGTACGCCATCGCCGCTCAGCCTGGCCCGCAGCACAAACCACGGTGTTATGTGGTCGATGCGGTCGATCCGGACCGCCGTGCCGTAGGCGGAGGTGAGCAGGTCTTCGATCCGAGCCGGGTCAGGAGCTCCAGGAATAGGCACGGCGCCCTACTCTGCCGCAACCGGCCGGAGGATTCAATCCGTGCCCAACTGATCCCGCACCCACTCCGCCACCATCGGAACGTCGACCGGCCGGTCGGTTTGCACCCGCAGCAACGGGCCGACGTTCAGTGGAACGTTCTGCTCACGCCATTTCGTCGGGCCCGCCTCGATCAGCGTCTGATCGGCATGCCCGGGGTGCCGGCTCGTTCCAGCTCGAGCCACGTAGCGCGCGAACGCCACATCTGCCGGTATCTCACACCACACCTCGATAATCCGGGACACGCCCGCCGCCTGGCAGTCTTCGAGGAGGAGTGCGCGAAATTCCGGCCACCAGTTGCTTTCCAGCAGGACTGGGCCTCCCATTGACGGCACCAGTGACCACATCACCGCAATGCTGGCTCCGCCCAGCCTCTGCGACCAGGAACGGTCGCCGACACCGAGCGAGTCGTACAGCGACTCCTTTATGGCGTCCTTGGATATCAACGGAAGTGCCAGCTCGGCTGCCAACGGTCGCGACAACGTTGATTTCCCCGATCCGGGAATGCCGTTGACCAGCACCACGGCTCTCACCGCACGACCCGTCCCTTGAGCACGATCCGGCCCGGCTCGACGAGAGCAGCGAGGTCGGCCAGCGGATCGGCGTCATAGACGACGAGATCGGCCGGCGCGCCCTCCTCGATGCCCGGCAGTCCGAGCCATTCGCGGGCCCGCCACGAGGCCGCTCCCAGAGCATCCACAGTGGACATTCCGGCGAGTGCCAGCTCCCTTACCTCGTCGACCACCCGGCCATGTTCCAGCAGGCTGCCGGCATCAGTGCCGGCGTAAATCGGCACTCCGGCCTCGTACGCCGCCCGCATCCGATCCCGAGAGCTCGCGTGCAGCCGGCGCATCCGCGATGCGTACACCGGGAATTTCGCCGCGCCATCGGCGATGTCGGGGAAATTGTCGATATTGATCAGGGTCGGCACCAACGCCGTGCCGTGTTCCGCCATCAGCCCGATCAGATCCTCGGTGAGACCGGTACCGTGTTCGATCGAGTCCACGCCGGCGGCGAGCAGGCCCGGCAACGCCTCCTCGCCGAAGGTGTGTACGGCGACCCGGGCGCCGGCCGCGTGGGCGCGGCGGACCGCCTCGACCACGGTCTCGTGTGGCCATTCCGGCGCCAGATCCCCGACCGTACGGTCGATCCAGTCCCCCACGATCTTGACCCAGCCGTCCCCGGCGGCCGCCTGGCGGGCAACCTCGTCGGGCAGGTCCGCCGGCTCGAGCTCGATCGCCAGATCCCTGATATAGCGCCCGGTCCGAGCCAGATGCCGGCCGGCCCGGATCAGCCTGGGCGCATCCTCCACGTCGTCGAGCCAGCGGGTGTCGACCGGCGAACCGGCGTCCCGCAGCAGCAACGCACCGGCGTCCCGGTCGGCGTACGCCTGCCGGCGCTGACCGTCCCGGTCGGCGTGCCCGGCCGGGCTGAGCCCGACATGGCAGTGCGCGTCGACCAGGCCCGGCACGATCCACCCGGACCGGGTCACCGTCTCGGCGCCGGCCACCCGCTCGAACGTGATCCGGCCGTCGACCACCCACAGGTCGCGGTGCTCACCCTCCGGCAGAACGACGCCGGCGAGGTGCAGGCTCACTTCTTCGGGAACTTCAGCTTCGTCAAATCAGGCAGATTGGTGCCCGGCGGGATCTGTGGCATTCCCTTGGGCATTCCGCCCGGCGGCATCCCCGGAAATCCACCTGGCATTCTCGGCGGAGTCGCACCACCGCGAACGGCCTTGCCACCGCCCTTTTTGCCTTTCTTGCCCTTCGATTTCTTCGACTTCTGCCGCATTCCGGGCAGGCCCATTCCACCGGCCATCTGGGCCATCATCTTGCGGGCCTCGAAGAACCGGTCCACCAGCTGATTGACCTCGAAGACCGCAACGCCCGAGCCGCTGGCGATCCGGGCTCGCCGCGACCCATTGATGATCTTCGGGTTGGTGCGTTCGGCCTGGGTCATCGAGCGGATGATCGCCGCCGTGCGGTCCAGGTCGCTGTCGTCGACCTGATCGAGCTGATCCTTCATCTGGCCCATGCCGGGCAGCATGCCGAGGATGTTGGAGATCGGGCCCATCTTCTTGATGGCCATCATCTGCTCGAGAAAGTCCTCGAGGGTGAAGTCCGTGCCGGAGGTGATCTTGCCGGCCATCTTCTCGGCCTGATCAGCGTCGAAGCTCGCCTCAGCCTGCTCGATGAGGGTGAGGACGTCACCCATCCCGAGAATGCGCGAGGCCATCCGCTCGGGGTGGAAGACGTCGAAGTCGGTGAGCTTCTCACCGGTGGAAGCGAACATGATCGGCTGCCCGGTCACGTACCGCACCGACAACGCCGCGCCACCGCGGGCGTCACCGTCGAGCTTGCTCAGCACCACACCGCTGAAGCCGACGCCGTCGCGGAATGCCTCGGCCGTCGTCACCGCGTCCTGGCCGATCATCGCGTCGACCACGAACAGCGTCTCGTCCGGGTTGACGGCGTCGCGGATCGCGGCGGCCTGCTGCATCATGTCCGCGTCGATGCCCAACCGGCCGGCGGTGTCGACGATCACGACGTCGTACTGCCGCCGGCGCGCCTCCTCGATACTGGCGCGCGCCACCTCGACCGGGTCACCGGCCGCGCTGTCCCCGCTGGCTCCGCTCCCGAGTCGCTCCGCGTCCCCAGCCTCCGACGCACCGGGATGCGGCGCGTAGACCTCGACGCCAGCCTGCTGGCCGACCACCTGCAGCTGGGTGACCGCGTTGGGTCGCTGCAGGTCGGCCGCCACCAGCATCGGCGTGTGGCCCTGACCCTTCAGCCAGCGACCGAGCTTGCCGGCCAGCGTGGTCTTGCCGGCGCCCTGCAGACCGGCGAGCAGGATCACGGTCGGCGGCGTCTTGGCGAACTGGACCCGGCGGGTCTCCCCGCCGAGGATGCCGACCAACTCCTCGTTGACGATCTTGATGACCTGCTGCGCCGGGTTGAGGGCCTGGGAGACCTCCGACCCCGAGGCCCGTTCCTTCACCGCGCCGATGAACGCCCGGACCGCCGGGAGCGCCACATCGGCCTCCAGCAGGGCGATCCTGATCTCCCGGCAGGTGGCGTCGATATCCGCCTCAGAAAGCCGTCCCTTGCCACGCAGGGACGTGAAGACCTTGTCGAGCCGTTCTGCGAGGGTGTCGAACACGGCGCAGTCTCATCCTCGTCTCAGATACATCGGTTCACATACATCGGTCGGACCGACACCACACTAGTTGGCACGGCGCGTGCTGGCACGGATGGCACCGGCTGGCACGTGTCGGGCGCTACGGTCGTTGACAAGACCGAGGCGATGCGCAGCGTCGGAACCGGCGCCGCGTACGCCAGAACGGTGGCGAGACGATGGCACTGACCTCCGCGCGGCGGCGCGCGCTGCAGCGGATGCTGCTGGCGCTGGCCGGCGTACTCATCCTGGTGTTGATCGGAGTGCTCGGCGCGAACCACGGCTCCAGCACCGCGATCGCCGGCGTACTGGCCGGCGGCGTCGCACTCTGCCTGCTCGCCGCTGCCCTGCTGCCCAGCGACACCCCGAAGCTGCGACCGCCGAGTGCCACCCCCGAGGCCGGTTACGCCAGCACCGCTGGGCTGTCGGTACGGGGCCCCGGCTACTACGGCGGTGGCGGGCTCAACATCGGCGCCCAGCACGATCAGCGAATGCAGGCCATCGCCCGCGAGGCCGGCTGGACCTACCGGCGCACCGACCCGGGCAGCACCGATGCGCTGCTGCGACCGCCGCTGGCCAAGGGCGCCGACGTGTACGACGTGGTCTCCGGCGAGGTCGACGGGGTGTCGTTCACCGCCTTCTCCTACGGGGTGCGGATCGGGCCCGGCCGACCACCGGTCTACCGGGTGATCGCGATCCGCCTGCCGGCTGCGGTGCCGCGCATCGCGGTTGGCCCGGAACGGCTGCTGCGCCCGGTGGCGCCGATGATCGGGCTGCCGGACGTCGACATCGAGAGTGAGGCGTTCAACCGCCGGTTCAAGGTGCTCAGCGCCGACCGGCGCTTCGCGGTGGCCCTGCTGACGCCGCGCACCGTCGAGCTGATGATGACCAGCGAGCCGTTCTGCTGGCGGATCGACGACGATCTGCTGGTGTCGTGGGACGAGTCACTGGTCGAGGCGGACGCGCTCCCGGATCGGATCCGGCAGGTGGCGGCAATCGTCGGCTACGCCCCCGCGTTCGTGTGGGAACCCGAATCGTGAGTTGCGTCTTCTGCGAGATCGCCGCCGGCCGGGCCGAGGCCAGCGTCGTCCACGCCGACGACCAGTTGCTCGCCTTCCTGGATATTTCGCCGGTGACACCCGGTCACACGGTGGTCGTGCCACGCCGGCATGCCACCGACCTGGCCGAGTTGGACCCGGACACCGGCGGGGCACTGTTCCGGACCGGACAACGGATCGCGCTGGCGCTGCGGCGGTCTGGCCTGCGCTGCGAGGGCGTCAATCTATTCCTGGCCGACGGAGTCGCCGCCGGCCAGGAGGTCTTCCACGTGCACCTGCATGTGCTGCCCCGGTTCGCCGGCGACGGCTTCCGCGTCACCTCCGACGGGCAGGCGCCGAAACGTTCAGCGCTGGACCGGACAGCGGCCGCCATCACTGCCGCACTCACCCACTGACTCACCGCTATCGGCTGCGCTGAGCCCGCCTGACAAGACGGATGCCGCACAGTCACAGTGGGCGCCGCCCGCCCCGGCCCGCGTCCCCGCCGCGGCAACTGGTGATCGTGAGTGGATTTGGTACCTCCACGGGTATCAAATCCACTCACGATCATGAAAAAACACGCCGGACGCACTCCACGCGGACCGGAGCACTCATCGCACACAGACCCTCGGAGCATCTACCACCTACGTCGTGCACATCCAGAGACAAACCCGCTTCGGCGACGTCGACGCACGGCCACCGTCTGGCCCCCGTGCTCATGGGCGGCGTTACCGAAATCGGGGCCGGTTTCGGTCAGGCATAAAGCACAGCGGCAATTCCGCGCACATCTAGACTCGTCATTATCCAGGCCAATTTCCCGGCCAACGTGTTCGCAGAACCGGAAGAAGGCGATGAAATTGGCGAAGCCAACTGTCGAAACCCTGCTCGAGGGCCACCGGTTGGGCACCGATCAGGGCTCCGTCGCATTCTGTGCGATCAACCTGATCGAGGGCCTGGACGAACACGGCGCGACGAAACGGATTCTCGTGGACACCGGCCACGTCGGGCGGCGGACCGACCTGGACGCGGCCTTGAAACGCCGAGGACTCGAGCGGGACGATATCGACACGGTCGTCTGCACCCACGCGCATTGGGACCATATCGAGAACCTGGATATCTTCGGTCGGGCCGATATCGTTCTGCACCAGAACGAGCGCCGGTATATCCGCCGGCCGCACAAGAATGATTTCGCCTGTCCGGAATGGATCGACGCCGTCTTCGAACGGTACGACCACCGGATCCGCGAGGTCGAGGAAGGCGTCCGGCTCATCCCGGGCGTCGAGATCGTCGACGCCCCAGGGCATTCCGCCGGCACGATCGCCGTCTCGGTGGCCGGCCACGAGGGTACGTCGGTGATCACCGGTGATTCCATCCAGAACAGCACGGTCGCTCGCGAGGGCCGGAATGCATTGGTCTTCTGGAACGATCGACTCGCCGCCCGCACGATCGACAAACTGCTCACCCTCGGCGACGTCATCTACCCGGGACACGACCAGCCGTTCCGGATCGCACCAGACGGCAAGGTGGAATACGTGCACGAATTCCAGCTCGCCCTCAGCGGCGTTTCCCGCGACCAGCCCGGGCTGACCTTTGCCCCCGACACCGGATTTCACCAGACGATAATGCCGGGAATCGAGGACCAGCGCCTGCCGGACTGACGTCAGACCGCGGCCGACAGCAGGGCGGCGGTGATCGACTCCCGCTGCGCCGCCGAAACGATCGGCTGGCCACCAGATCGTACGTAAAAGGCGTCGACCACCGCGCTACCCAGCGTGCTGATCCGGGCCGCCCGCACCTCGACGCCAGCGTTCTCCAGGGCACGTGCCACCCTGTGCAGCAGGCCGATCGCGTTGCCGGCCCGCAGTTCGACGATCGTCGCGCCGGTCGCCTCGTCGTCGAACCAGAGCACCTGGGATGCGCTGGCGCCGGCCGGATTGCTCCGCTCCAGCGAATCGAGCCGCTGCTGCAAACCCACCGGATCGGGCAGGAACCGCAGCAGATCGGCCCGCAATCGCTCCGGGTCCGGTGGCCGGCCGAATTTCGGCTGCACGGTGAAGACCGCCACCGGCACCCCACTGTCCACTGTGGCCCGGACGACCGTGGTCTGCACAACCGTCGTCTGCACAACTGTGGTCTGCACAACTGTGGCCTGAACGACGTCGAGCCGGTGCAGCGCGAAAACCCCGGCCGCCTGGCTCAGCGCCGCGCCACCGACCGTGACCTCGCTGCCCCGCACCAGCACGTCACCGGTCTCGGCCAGTTCACGTTGATCCGCGGTGATCTGCGGCGGCGGCGCCGGGGTCGCACCGGCCAGGGCCCGTCGGGTGCGGGCGACCAGATCGGCCACCAGGCCAGCCTTCCAACGATTCCAGGCCGCCGGCCCGGTCGCCTGGCCGTCGGCGATCGCCAGTACCGCGAGAATGTCCAACAGCGGCCGGGAGCCACCCAGCGCGTCGCACACCAGCGCCACCGTGGCCGGATCGTCGAGATCCCGCCGGGTCGCCGTGTCGGGCAGCAGCAGGTGATGCCGGACCGCCGCAACCACGAGCGCCACGTCGTCGTCCGGCAGTCCCAACCGCCGCAACAACGGCTCGGCCACCACCGCGCCGAGCTCGCTGTGATCGCCGCCGCGGCCCTTGCCGATGTCGTGCAGCAGCGCCGCCAGGAGCAATAGGTCGGGGCGGTCCACCTCACGCACCAACTCCGCCGCGTCCACCACCGTCTCGACAAGATGCCGGTCCACGGTGAAACGGTGCACTGGGTCGCGCTGCGGCAGACACCGGACGTGCTCCCATTCCGGGAACAGCTCGGCCCACAGACCGGTCCGGTCCAGCATCTCCACCACCGGCACCATCGGACGGCCGGTTTCCAGCAGGGCGATCAACGCCTGCCGCGCCGGCTCCGGCCATGGCGTGGGCATTTCCGCACCGGCGAAGGAGCGGACGGTGTACGGCGTGACCGGCAGTCCCGAGGTCGCTGAAGCCGTCGCCAATCGCAGCAGCAGCCCGGGATCCGAGCCCGGCCGGGTGTCCCGGGCGAGCGTCACCTCGCCGCCGTGCGCGACGACACCGTCGGCGAGCGGGCGGCGCTGCACCCGACCGCGGCGCGGTGCCGTCTCGATCCGCCGCCGTGCGTTCTCCCAGGCGAAAGCGATCGTCCGGCCGGCGTCGGACACCGCCCGCAGCAGATCGTCCGCATCCGCCCTTCCGAGTGTCTCGGCGATGGCCGGTTGTTCCTGCTGTACGAGCCGATCCAGGGAGCGGCCGGCGCGATGGTGCAGCTCCCCGCGAACGTCCAGCAGCAGACCCTGGGCGGCCGCCACGGCGGGCCCGCCGGTGTCGGTGAGCTGAGCGACGGCGAGTCCGTGCAATGCCTGTAATTCCCGCAGTCCACCAAACGCGTTCTTGACATCCGGTTCGAGCAGGAACGCGAGCTCGCCGAACCGCTCCAACCGTTCGGCCGCGGCGGTGACCAACTCACCGAGCCGGCGGCTGGCCGTCCGCCGCCACAGCGCGCGGACCCGGGTCCGCAGGTCCAGCCCCAGCTCGAGATCGCCCGCGATCGGGCGGGCCGCGATCAGGCCCATCGCGACGGCGAGGTCCTGCTCGGCCATCCGCATTCCCTCGGCGATGGTGCGCACCGAATGGTCGACCGAGATGCCTGAATCCCACAGCGGATACCAGACCTCGTCGGCGATCTTGGAGATCGCCGAAATTCCACTGTGGACAATGACGAGATCGATGTCGCCGTACGGCGTGGGCTCGCCTCGGGCGAGACTGCCGACCGCAATCAGGGCCACGCCCTCGACCGGTGGCAGCAGCCGGGCCAGCTCGCGATCGTAGAACTCCGTCAACGCCCGCCTGCGCTCCGCACCGGTGAGCGCCGGGCGCGATGCAATCGCATCACGCCCGGCGCGCAGACCGGCTGACTCAGAGCGCGTCGCGGTCACGCTCTCCGGTCCGTACCCGCAGCAAGGCGTCCACCGACACGGCCCAAACCTTCCCGTCCCCGATCGATCCGGTCCGGGCCGCCTTGGCCACCGAGGCGACAACGTCCTCTGCGTCCAGGTCATCCACCAGGATCTCGAGCTTCAGCTTGGGCACGAGGTCGACCTGGTATTCCGCTCCCCGGTAGACCTCGGTGTGCCCCTTCTGCCGGCCGAATCCCTGCACCTCGGTGACCGTCATTCCGGCCACCCCCAGTGATTCCAGCGCCGCCCGCACATCGTCGAGCTTGAACGGCTTGATGATTGCCGTCACCAGTTTCATACCTTCACCTCACTGGTCGCCGGGCCCGTGCTGGTTGAGCTGCCCTCACGGTGGCCCACGCCGCCACTGGCCGGCCCGAATTCGTACCCGGACTCGCCATGCAGTGCGAGGTCGAGACCGGTGATCTCATCCTCTTCCGAGACTCGGTTCGGCGTGAAGATCCCGATCACCTTCGCGATGATGAAAGACATCACGAATGAATATCCGATCACGCAGATCACCGCAAGTGCCTGCTTCCCCAGCAGCGTGACGCCACCGCCGTAGAACAGGCCGTTGGTGCCGGCCGCGTTGGTGGCCACTGTGGACAGCAGACCGACGCAGAGCGAGCCGATGATGCCGCCGATGAGGTGTACGCCGACCACGTCGAGTGAGTCGTCGTAGCCGAACTTGGTCTTCAGGCTGACCGCGAAGGCGCAGATTCCGCCGGCGAGCACGCCGATCAGGATGGAGCCCAACGGACTGACAAAGCCCGCGGCCGGGGTGATGGCGACCAGTCCGGCCACCGCACCCGACGCCGCACCGAGAGTGGTGGGCTTTCCGTACCGGAGCTTCTCCACCGCGATCCAGCCGAGCAGCGCGGCAGCGGTCGCCGTGTTGGTGTTGACGAATGCGTAGGCGGCCAGGTTGTTGGCGCCCAGCGCCGAGCCGGCGTTGAAGCCGAACCAGCCGAACCACAGCAGACCCGCGCCGAGCAGGACGAACGGCACGTTGTGCGGGCGCATCTGCTCCTTCGGCCAGCCGCGCCGCTTACCCAGGACCAACGCCATCGCCAGACCTGCCGTACCGGCGTTGATGTGCACGACCGTGCCACCGGCGAAGTCGAGCGCGCCGAGCTTGAACAACCAGCCCTCGGGCGAGAAGATCCAGTGCGCCACCGGCCCGTACACCAGGATCGACCACGCGACGATGAATGGCACAAAGGCACTGAACCGCCAGCGATCGGCGGTCGAGCCGGTGATCAACGCCGGCGTGATGATCGCGAACATCAGCTGGAATACCACGAATACCATCGGCGGAATTGATTGTGCGGCCGATCCGACATATCCGGGCAGAACTTCAGTCATGTGTTGCAGTCCGGCGAAATGTAGGTCGCCGATAAAGCCATTGCCCTTACCAAATGCCAATGAGAAGGACACCAGGACCCAGACGATGCTGACAATCCCGATGACCACATAGTTCTGCATCAACATTCCGAGGACATTCTTCCGGCGCACCATTCCGCCATAGAAGAAAGCCAGGCCAGGTGTCATCAGCAACACCAGTGCCGCCGAGGCCAACACCCATGCGGTGGCCCCGGTATCGATCCGGGTGAGGTCGTAGTGGCTAGCAGCCAATGTCGATGCTGTCATTGCGCTCCCCTGAGGCTCAGTATGGCGACAAGCCTGGGGTGAGGCTGTTTCAGTTCGTCGTGTCAAATGTTTCGGAACCGTGAAATCGGCACCGCGCACAGTGACGAACAGATGAAATGCAGCAGCCGGGTGAACCCGCTGCGACCGGCGGGAGTACGCCCGACTCAGTCGCCGAGCAACGCGTCCACAAATGCCTTCGGCTCGAACGGCGCCATGTCGTCCGGTCCCTCACCCAGCCCCACCAGCTTCACCGGGATGCCGAGCTCGCGCTGCACCGAGATGACGATCCCGCCCTTGGCGGTGCCGTCCAGTTTGGTGAGCACGATGCCGGTGCACTCGACCACCTCGGTGAAGACCCGCGCCTGGGTCAGACCGTTCTGGCCGGTGGTGGCATCCAGCACCAGCAACACCTCGTCCACCGGACCGTGCTTCTCCACCACCCGCTTGATCTTGCCGAGCTCGTCCATCAGACCGGACTTGGTGTGTAGCCGTCCGGCGGTGTCGATCAGCACCGTGTCGACGTGCGCACTGATGCCCTGCGCGACGGCGTCGAACGCCACCGAGGCCGGGTCGGCGCCCTCCGCACCGCGCACGGTGGTGGCGCCCACCCGGGCGCCCCAGGTCTGCAGCTGGTCGGCGGCCGCGGCCCTGAACGTGTCTGCGGCCCCCAACAGCACGCTGCGGCCGTCGGCGACCAGGACCCGGGCCAACTTGCCGCAGGTGGTCGTCTTCCCGTTCCCGTTGACGCCGACCACGAGCACCACGGCCGGTACGTCGGCGTGCGGGAAGGTGGCCAGGTCGCGGTTGGTGTCGGGGCCGATCGCGGTCACCAGCTCCTCGGCCAGCATCTCGCGCAGCTCGTCCGGCGTCCGCGTCCCGAGCACCCGGGTCCGCTCCCGCAGCCGCGACACGATCTCACCGGTCGAGGCGACACCTACGTCGGCGGTGATCAGGGTGTCCTCGATCTGCTCCCAGACGTCCTCGTCCAGCCGGTCTCGGGACAGCAGGGACAGCAGCCCCTTGCCCAGCGTCGACTGCGAGCGGGACAGCCGGGACCGCAGCCGTACCAGCCGGCCGGCCGCCGGCTCCGGTGTCTCGACGGACGGCTCGGCGACCTCAGGCGCAGCGACCTCAGGCGCAGCGACCTCAGGTGCGGCGGCTTCCGGTGCGGCGAGTGCATCGGTCGCGGCCGGGCGCTGCTCGACGGCGCGGCCCGGCTCGTCCCCGGTGATCTCTCCGGCTCCGCCACGCCGACGCGGCACCACGAAGCCGACGACAGCTGCAATCGCGAGAACGACAAGGACGACAGCGATAATGACCCATTCCATGGGTCGATCCTCTCAGAGTCGCCGCCCCGCCGTGACCACCGGCAACGTGCTCGGCAGGTGCGCCTGGCAATGCGGGTTCTGACATTACGTGCGACATATTGGCACCCGAGGAAAAGCGCATTCCTCGCCGACCTTGACCTTATGGCTGGGTCTTATCCGATTTGTCCAGCCATAAGGTCAAGATCGGCGAGCAACAGACCGCCGCGACGGCGATCATGCAGAAAGGGTCCGTGACACGCCGTACGGACGAGCCATTTGTGCATGATCACCCGGCAGGGGGAAGGACGCCGGCCTCGTGGGCCAGCAGTCCGGCCTGGGTGCGGTTGGCACAGTCCAGCTTTTCCATGGTCCGGGACACGTAGCCTTTGATCGTCGCCTCGGACAGGTACAGCCGGGCCGCGATCTGCGCATTGGACAGTCCCTCGCCCAGGCCGGCCAGCACCTCCCTCTCGCGTTCGGTCAGCGACGCGATCAGGCCGCGGGCACTGTCCCGAGCGGACTGCCGGTCGGTGGAGGCGGCGACGAGTCGGCTGGCGGCGGCCGGCGAGAGCACCATGTTGCCGTCGGCAGCGACCCGGACCAGCTTGATCAACTCCTCCGGCGGCGTCGACTTCACCAGAAAGCCGGTCGCACCGGCCCGCAACGCCCGCAATACGTACTGGTCGGCGTCGAAGGTGGTCAGCGCCACCGTCACCGGCGGCTGTGGCAGGGCGGCGATCCGCTCGATCGCCGTGAGGCCGTCCACCCCGGGCATCCGCAGATCCATCAGCACAACATCGGGGCGCTCCCGAAGCACGGCGTCGACCGCCGCGGCGCCGTCGTGCGCCTCGGCGACGACCTCGATGTCACCGGTCGAGCCGAGGATTGTCCGCAAATGCGCGCACACCATGGCCTCGTCGTCCACCACGACCACCCGGACCATCGCTCACACCACCGATTCAGCCGTCGGAACGAAGGCCGGCAGTGTCGCATCCAGCCGGAATCCGCCGTCCGGCGCCGGGGCGGCGTACAGGGTGCCGTGCACCAGTTCGATCCGCTGCCGCAGCCCGACGATGCCCAGTCCGGAGCCGCTGGCGGCGAGCACCGCGTCCGGTCGCCGCGTCGGTGCAGTGTTGCTGACCGTGAGCCGCACCTGCGACCGGCCGTAGTGGATCTGCACCTGCACCGTCGCGCCGGGCGCGTGCTTGCGGACGTTGGTCAGTGCCTCGCGCACGATCCGGTACGCCGTGCGACCGACCACCGGGGAGGCCACCGCCGGATCGCCGTCCTGCACCAACTCAGTCGGCGTACCCACCGCGGTGGATTCGGCAACCAGCGTGACCAGGCCTGCGACAGAGGGGGTCTCGTCGCCGTCCGGCTCGGCCCGCAGGATGCCGACCAGGTCACGCAGTTCGTCCAGCGCCTGACAGCCGGCCGCCCGCAACTCCTCGGCGGCGTGCCGGGTCACATCGTCCGCGGCGGTCACCTGCAACGCACCGGCCTGCAGCACCATCAGGCTCACCCGGTGGGTGACCACGTCGTGCATCTCGCCGGCCAGCCGGGCCCGTTCCTCGGTCCGGGCCTGCTCGGCCAGCAGATGGGTCTCCCGTTCGGCCCGCTCGGCCCGCTCGGTCAGTGCGGCCAGCAACCGACGCCGCGCCTCGAAGTACAGCGCGAGCAGCGGACCGATCGCGGTGCGGGCGACACTGATCGTGATGACGGTGGCCGACGGCTGCCAGGGCCGGGCCACCACGAGGGTGAGAATCCCGACCGCCAGGTACGCCCGCATCCGTCGGCCGCACCCCAGGATCGGGCCGTACGCGGCGAGGATGGTCGAGTACGGCGCCCAGACGTTGCCGCTGTGGTCCGGGGTCAGGGCACCGGCCGGGTACGCCAGCAGCGCCAGCGCGAGGGTGAACGCCGCCAGCATCGCCACCACGACCAGCGGGGCGCGCCGGCGGGCGATCAGCGAGAAGCACGCGACCGCCTGCAGGCCGAGCATGAACCAGGCCAGCGGGCCCGGATGTTGCGGCCACCACGTCGCTCCCAGGAGCGTGAGGCTGGTGTCCAGCACGACGAAGAAGACCGCGATCACGGCATCGGACACGAGCGGGTGCCGGCACAGCCACGAGCGCTTGTTCACGCGGCAAACAGTACGTCGCGACCGGGCCCGCGGCCCACCTACGCGCACCTTCGGCGGGCCCGGAACCGACGAAAGTCGCATCCGTTCAGGCGCCGTTCAGACGTTCGTCGCCGCCGGACGCGACCGTCTCCGCTGCCGCGCGGACACGCGCTTGAGTGCAATAGAGGCATGACAACTCAGCCAGCGCAACGCGGCCCAGCACAGTCCGGCACACCACAGTCCGGCCCAGCACAGTCCGGCACACCACAACTCGGCCGGTACACCATCGATCCCGAGCGCTCGCGCGTCGGATTCGCCACCCGTCACCTCTTCGGCCTGCCGGTACGCGGGTCGTTCGCGATCCGGTCCGGCACGGTCGACGTCACCGAGCCGGCGGCCCGGTCATCCGTTCGGGTCGAGATCGACGCGGCGAGCTTCGACACCGGCAACCAGGCGCGGGACAAGAACGTCCGGTCGGGTCGCTTCCTCGACGCGGATCGCTATCCGACCATGCGGTTCACCGCGGACCGGCTGGACGACTCGACCCTGGCCGGGATGCTGACGGTCCGCGGCGTCAGCCGACCGGTCACCGTGACCTTGGAAGAAGTGACCCGGCAAGACGGGACCCGGCAAGACGGGACCCGGGGAGAGGCACCGACCGCAGACCACGCGTCCTTCGCGGCTCGGGCCACCACCCGGATCGACCGCACCGACTTCGGCGTGACCGCCTCGCGCGGGCTCGCCGGCCGCTATCTCACCGTCACACTGGATATCCGATGCGTCCGGCAGTAACCACGGCGACCAGCTTCGACGACGACGCGGCGGACGGCGACCTGGCCGCGTACGTAATGCACAAACACCGGCTGTTAGGCGCGCTCCGCGGCACCGTGCTGGAGATCGGTGCCGGCGGCGGCGCGAACTTCGCCTGGTATCGGGCAAGCATCGACTGGATCGGGCTGGAACCCAGCCGGGTCCGGCGTCGGCAGTTGGCGGCGACCGCGGCGGCCCACGGGCAGCATGCCCCGGTGCTGGCCGCGCCGGTCGAGACGATCCCGCTCCCTGACGGCCGGGTTGACGCCGTCGTCGGCACGGTGGTGTTGTGTTCGGTGGCCGATCAGGCGCGGGCACTGGCCGAGATCCGGCGGGTGTTGCGACCGGGCGGGCAGTTCGTCTTCTTCGAGCACGTGGCTGCCCCGGCCGGCACCTGGTCGCGCCGGATGCAGTCCGGCTGGGCGCCGATCTCGCGGCGCTTCGACGCAGGCTGCGATCCCACCCGGGAAACCGGAAAGGCGATCGCCGACGCGGGATTCGCTGCGGTGCGGGCCCGCCGGTACTCCCGGCGGCCGGCGATCGGTGTCTACAACCCGTTCATCGGCGGGAGCGCTTTCCGTTAGGCGGAGGCGAATTCGTGCATGCGCTGACTGATCACCGTGGTGATCCCGTCGCCGCGCATGCTGACGCCGTAGAGCGCGTCGGCGATCTCCATCGTCCGCTTCTGGTGAGTGATGACGATCAACTGGCTGGTCGCCCGCAACTCGCTGAGCAACCCGATCAGCCGGCCCAGGTTGGTGTCGTCCAGCGCCGCCTCGATCTCGTCCATCACATAGAACGGCGAGGGGCGGGCTCGGAAGATGGCCACCAGCAACGCGACGGCCACCAGGGAACGTTCGCCACCCGACAGCAGGGACAGCCGCTTCACCTTCTTGCCCGGCGGCCGCGCTTCGACCTCGATGCCTGTGGTGAGCAGGTTTTCCGGGTCGGTCAGCAGCAGTTTGCCTTCGCCGCCGGGGAAGAGCGTCGCGAAGACGATCTCGAATTCCCGCGCGGTGTCGGTGAAGGCGGATTCGAAGACGTCATGAATTCGGTCGTCGACCTCCTTCACCACGATCAACAGATCGCGGCGGGTCGCCTTGAGATCCTCCAGTTGCTCGGAGAGGAACTTGTGCCGCTCCTCCAGCGCCGCGAATTCCTCGAGCGCGAGCGGATTCACCTTGCCCAGTAGGCGAAACTCCCGGTCAGCCTTCGCCGCGCGCTTCTCGCACATCGCCCGGTCGTACGGGCCGGGCACGGGCTCGGTCACCTGCTCGCCGCGTTCCCGGGCCGTTTCGTACTCGAGCATTTCGACGCCGGCCGGCGGCATCGGTACGTCGGGTCCGTACTCACCGATCAGCTCGTCGACCCCGACACCGTGCTCCTCGACGGCCTTCGTCTCCAGCGCCTCGACCCGCAGCCGCTGCTCGGCCCGGGCCACCTCGTCGCGGTGCACCGCGTCGGTGAGCCGCTCCAGCTGTCCGGCCAGCTCACGGGTTGCGGTACGGGTGCTGGCCAGCTCGGCGTCCCGGGTCCGGCGCTGGGCCGCGGCGGCGTCGCGTGCGGTCTCGGCAGTCGCGACCGAACGGGCCAGCCGCTGGGCGATCTCCAGACCGGTACGGGCCACGGCGCCGGCGATCAGCGCCCCGCGGGCGCGGGCGATCCGGGCCCGTTCCTGGCGCGCTCTGGTCTCGCGCTCGCGCCGGGCCTGGGCCTCCAGCGCGTCGGCGCGGCCGGCGAGCGCCCGGGACCGCTCCTCGGCCGTACGGACCGCGAGCCGGGCCTCGACCTCGGCCTGCCGTGCCTCGGTGAGCGACTCGGCGGCATCGTCCCGTACCTGGGTCGAGGGCTCCTCGTCGTCGAGCGGCGCCTCCTGCGCTGCCTCCAGTCGGGCCTGCGCCTCCTCCAATGCGCGCAGTGCCTCGGCGCGGGCCTGTTCGGCCTTGTAGCGGGCCTGTTCCAGCCGTTCCGCCTCCGCCGCGGCCGACCGGGCCGCCGACCCGAGATGGGCCAACTGCTCGGCCACGGCCGACATCTTGGCGTCCGACTCGTGCAGCCGGGACAGCGCCCGTTCGACCTCGGTGGCGCAGACCTGTACCCGGGCGCGGGACTCCTCCAGCGCACTCTGCAGGTGGGTGCACCGGGCGCTGGCCTCGTCGACCTTCTGCTGGGCCTCATCGACCGCGGCCTGCACCTCGATGACACTCGGCGCGCTGGCCGAACCGCCCACGGCGGCGTCGGCGCCGAGCAGGTCGCCCTCCGGCGTGACGGCCCGAACGGACGGCAGGGTGGCGACCAGTCGGGCCGCCTCGTCCAGGTCGGCCACGACGGCGACCCGATCCAGCGCCCGACCGAGCGCGGGCCGCAGGGACTCCGGCGCTCGCACCAGATCCAGCGCCCACCGGGCGCCGACCGGCAGCTGCGGCCAGGCGTTGCGGTCGATCGGCCCGGCGTGCGAGCCGATCAGCATCGACGCCCGGCCGGCGTCCTGCGCCTTGAGCAGCCGTACGGCGGTCGCCGCGTCCGCCGGAGCCGACAGCGCGACTGCATCGGCGAGTCCGCCGAGCGCGGCGGCCAGGGCGGCCTCGTGGCCGGGATCCACGGTCAGCAGGGCGGCCACCGAGCCGAGCAAGCCAGGCAGTCGTTCGCCGGCGGCGAGCAACGCGCCGGCGCCGTCCTTGCGGTTCAGGCCGAGCGCCAGCGCCTCCCGGCGAGCCTGCCAGGACGAGCGGTCCCGCTCGGCCTCGCGCTCGGCGTCGGTCAGCTCGCGCAACGTGTTCTGGGCGTCCTCGTGGGCGACCACGGCGGCCTCGTGCACCTCGTCGAGACTCAGCTCGCCCTCGTCGAGCGCGCCCACCTCGCTCTGCACGGTGTCGAACTCGGCCTGCGCCTCGGCGGCCCGTTCGCGCGCCTCGGCGGCAGCCGTGGCCAGCCGGGCCATCTCCTCGCCGCCGGCCGTCGCCTTGGACTGCAGGGCGTCGACCTGCCCGGTGAGTTTCGCCAGACCCTCACGGCGGTCCGCGGCGGCCCGGGCGGCAGCCACGATCGCCCGCTCGGCATCGGTGACCCGCTTCTCCCACTCAGTCCGCTCGCCGACCGTCTCGGCCAACTGTTCGCGCGCATCGTTCAGCTCGCGGGCCACGCCGTCTTCGGCGTCCCGCATCGCCTCGGCCTCGGCCTCGAGCTCGTCCGGGTCACGACCCGGCGAGGTCTCGTCCGGTGGCGCCGCGAGGTAACGCTCCCGCTCGGCCGCCAGCTGCAGCGTCCCGCCGAACCGCTCGGTCAGCGCGGACAGGCGATACCAGGTGTCCTGGGCGGCCGCGAGCTTCGGCGCATCGGCGGCGATGACCTGTTCCAGCTCGGCCTCGCGGGTCTGCGCAGTCGCGAGTTGAGCCTCCACCTCGGACCGGCGGCCGCGGATAGCGCTCTCGTCGGCCACCTCCTTGTCGATGGAGGACCGCAGCACGACCAGGTCGTCGGCGAGCAGCCTGAGCCGGGCGTCGCGCAACTCGGCCTGGATGGTGGCGGCGCGGCGGGCGACCTCGGCCTGCCGACCGAGCGGCTTGAGCTGCCGGCGCAGCTCGCCGGTGAGATCGGTGAGTCGGGTGAGGTTGGCCTGCATCGCGTCGAGCTTGCGCAGCGCCTTTTCCTTGCGCTTGCGGTGTTTCAGTACGCCCGCGGCCTCTTCGATGAAGCCGCGGCGGTCCTCCGGGCGGGATTGCAGTACGGAGTCGAGCTGGCCCTGGCCGACGACGACGTGCAGCTCGCGACCGATGCCGGAGTCCGACAGCAGCTCCTGGATGTCCAGCAGTCGGCAGGAGTCACCGTTGATCTCGTACTCGCTGTCCCCGGACCGGAACATCCGCCGGGTGATCGACACCTCGGTGTAGTCGATGGGGAGGGCGTTGTCGCTGTTGTCGATGGTGAGCGTGACCTCGGCCCGGCCCAGCGGCGGGCGGCCGGCCGTTCCGGCGAAGATGACGTCTTCCATCTTTCCGCCGCGCAGCGCCTTGGCGCCCTGCTCGCCGAGCACCCACGAGATCGCGTCGACGACGTTGGATTTGCCCGACCCGTTGGGCCCGACGACACAGGTGACGCCCGGTTCGAGGCGCAGCGTGGTGGCAGAGGCGAAGGACTTGAAGCCCTTGAGCGTCAACGCTTTGAGGTGCACGGGACTCCGAGATGGTCGACGGACAGGCTTCGATCAGCCCTTATTCACTCCGACGGCGCCACGAGGCTGCCGCGCCGACGATACCGCTGATCGCGGGTACGGCGATGCACGGCACGCCTGCTTCGGGTCGAAGTCAGGGCACACCTATCCCGGCGGCGCGGTCGTAACAGCCGACCGGCAGCAAAAACCGGCGCCGCTCAGGCGAGCGCCGGTTCGGTGATCTCGGACAGCTCCCGCAGGTCACTGTCGAGTGCGCCAGTCTCGAGGCCATCGGCTACGCGGTCCTCGCGTTCGCCGCGGAGCCGTGTCACCTCATCCTCGAGACTGCGTACTCGCGTACGCAAATAGGTCAACTCATCTACGAGTCGACGATCTGGTGCTACTGCGATATGCCCGAACAAGGCCTTGGCCATCGGGGCGGCCTCCACGCGACGATGCGATTAGGTCCGTGAAACGTCTCGCCCGAGGAAGCTCTTTGCTTCTGTAAATGCTTCCTGCGATCCCCCGGGGACGCGCACGTATCGTCAAGAATTGCACGCCCGCGCAGCACGGTCAAATCAGCCATGCCGACCTACCGCGAGCGGAAGCCTGTCAGTCCGCCCGCGGCGCTTCCCCACCGTTCGACCACATGCGTCACGCGTCCGGGAGTTTCCCTACCACGTAAGGATTCCAGCAGTTCGAGGCAGGCACCGTGGGGACCTTCGGCGATCACCTCGACGGTGCCGTCGTCCAGGTTGGTGGCCGTCCCGACCAGCCCCAGTGCGGCCGCCCGGTCGCTGGTCCACCAGCGGAATCCGACGTTCTGCACCCGGCCGTGCACCCAGGCGGTCAACCGGCACGGCACGCCGTCGGCCGACTGGCTCACCGGTCGGGTAGCTCGGACGGCAGCCGGTGGTCCAGATGGGTCTCGTCCCAGCGGCCGGTGTGTTCGTCGAGCTCGGTGTGGCTGATCAGCTGGCCCTGAGCGTCGGTGATCGTCAGTTCGTCGGCATGGCCGTCGCCGTCGTTGTCGGTGTAGTACTCCACCTGCGCGACACCGTCGCGTTCGCTGTGGATCACCGCGGTGTCCGCGTGCCCGTCGCCATTCATGTCGACGTCGACCCGGCCGGCGTCGTAGTGGATCCCGTGGATGTCCATCTGCACGTGGGAACCGGGCCGATCGTAGTGCGGCGCCTCGTGCGCTGGCGGATGCTCGGTCGTGTCGTCGGACGGCGTGTGGTCGGCGGAACTGTGCTGGGAGACAGGCTCGGCCGGCGAAGGTGAGTGATGCTCGCTGCCGTGTGACGAGTCATGATCGGCGGGATGGTCCGAGTGGTCCAGTGCCGGGATCGAGTCCGCCGGATCGTGTGGCGCGGTGTCGAACAGCTCTGAGCCGAGCCCACCGGAACCGCCCAGATCGCTGTCATGGCTGGCGAATTCGAGCGCGTCATGATCAGACGTGTCGTCGAAATGACCGATGTCGCCGGGCATCTCGTCCATGGCTGCGCCTCCCGTTGATCAGCTGACTGTCACCGTAGACGACCGGCGCGGCGATCGGTTCCGTCAGACCCGAGCCCGGCGCGGGCGCGGTTGGCAGGTCGGGCAGCTGAAGCTGGATCTGTTCATGAAGGCGTCCCGCCGGATCGGCGTGCCGCAGCGGTGACACGGCAGATCGCGGCGGCCGTACACGTCCAGCGACCGGTCGAAATAGCCGCTTTCCCCGTTGACATTGACATAAAGCGCATCGAAGGACGTGCCACCGGCCCCCAGCGCCGCGGTGAGCACCTCCCGTACGGCCAGCAGCAGCCGGGCGATCTCCGGCCGGCGCATCGTCTCGGTCGGGCGCGCACCGTGCAGCTTCGCCCGCCACAGTGCCTCGTCGGCGTAGATGTTGCCGACGCCGGAGATGAGGCTCTGGTCGAGCAGGGCCCGCTTGAGCGCGGTCCTGCGGCGACGCAGCGCGGCGGCGAAGACGTCGTCGTCGAACTCCGGATCGAGCGGGTCGCGGGCGATATGGCCGATGACGCCCGGCAGCTCCGCGCCGCCGATCTCGTACGACAGGCCGCCGAACGTGCGCTGGTCGACGAATCGGAGTTCGCTGTCGCCCGCGGTGAACCGGATCCGCACCCGCAGATGGATTTCGTCGACCGCGTCCGCCGGCTGTACGAGCAGCTGACCGCTCATCCCCAGGTGCGCGAGCACGGCGTCGCCGGAGTCCAGCGGCAGCCAGAGGTACTTGCCGCGGCGGCAGGCGTCGGTGATGGTGCGGCCGTTGAGCATGGCCGCGAAGTCATCGGGACCGGCGAGGTGCCGGCGGACGGCCCGGGGATGGCTGACCACCACCGAGGACACGGTCCGGCCGGTCACCCACCGAGCCAGGCCGCGGCGGACCACCTCGACCTCGGGCAGCTCCGGCATGCGCGCTTGCGCTCAGGGTCCGGCCGGCGGTGCGGAGCGCTGGCTCAACGCGTTCCAGGCGCGCTCGGCGGCCTTCTGTTCGGCTTCCTTCTTGCTCGACCCGGCGCCCTCACCGAGCGACTCACCGCGCACCCGCGCGATGGCGGTGAACGATTTCTGGTGATCCGGGCCGGTCTCGGCGATCAGATAGTCCGGCGCGCCAAGGTCCAGTGACGCGGAAAGCTCCTGCAGGCTGGTCTTCCAGTCCAGACCGGCACCGCGACGCGCGGCGTCGATCATCAGCGGGTCGAAGAGCCGATGCACCACGGCCGCGGCCGCGTCCGGGCCCTGATCGAGGTGCACGGCGCCCAGCACCGCCTCCAGCGCGTCGGCCAAAATGCTCGCCTTGTCCCGCCCGCCGGTGGTCTCCTCGCCGCGGCCAAGTCGGATATGTGCCCCCAGGCCGCCCTCGCCAAGGGTACGGGCGACAGACGCCAGCGCCCGCATGTTCACCACGGAGGCACGCAGCTTCGCCAGCTGCCCCTCGGGCAGATCGGGATGGTCACGATAGAGCGCGTCGGTCACGACGAGCCCGAGCACGGAATCGCCGAGAAACTCCAGCCGCTCGTTGTGCGGCACGCCACCGTTCTCATACGCGAAGGAACGGTGCGTGAGCGCACGCCGCATCAGCTCCGAGTCGACGGTGACTCCGAGTGCTTCATCCAGGGTGGCGGTGCTCTGCGCCGCCCCGTCCAGTCTGCTGGCCACAGGCCCGGGAATCAGCCTGTGACAACCCTGCCGGCGTACTGCCCGCAGGTAGGACACGCCCGGTGCGGGAGAGTCGGCTGGCCGCAGGCGCGATTGCTGCAGGTCACCAGGGTGGGTGCGCTGGTCTTCCATTGGGAGCGACGGGCGTGGGTGTTGGCCCGGGACTTCCTCCGCTTGGGAACGGCCACTGCTAGCTCTCCTGACTGTCACGACCACCGGCGTCGGCCGGCGGATCTTCGTTGTTGCCGGCGAACCGCTCAGCTAGAGCGGCCCACCGCGGGTCAATCGTCTCGTGCGTGTGATCGGCCGGAAGATCGTCGAGTCGCTCTCCGCAGTTCACGCAGAGCCCCCGGCAATTCTCCGTACACAGCGGGGAAAGCGGCAGATCAAGCACCACCGCGTCCCGCACCGCGGGCTCGAGGTCGATGTAGTCGCCCTCGATCCGCCGCACCTCATCCTCCTCGGTGGTCTCCGCCGAGGTGCTCTCCGGGTAGACAAACAGCTCGTCGACCCGGGTCGTCACCGCGACGCTGACCGGAGTGAGGCATCGGACACACTCCCCCGCGGCCTCGCCGGAGACGGTGCCGGAGACATAGATGCCCTCGACGACCGACTCGAGCCGCAGGTCCAGCGTGAGAGTGGATCCTTCACGGACCCCGATCGGCTCCACCGCCAGGGCAGCGGGCGCGGGCACCTGACGCTGAACCGGGAGCATCGACCCAGGGCGTCTGCCGAGCTCGCGGGTGTCGAGCACCAGCGGGCGTCGAGGGTCGAGGCGTACCTGCAGAGTCTTGTTTTCGCGCATACCAAACCAGAGATGGGGAGACCGACGGGTCAGAGTACCTGACGAAGCTGGAGCGAGTCGATTCGGCGCTGGTCAGCCCTGACTAACCCAGCCTTTCGGGCGCACCGCCGGTCCGCAGTGCGGCCCGGCCGTTCTCCACCGAACGCAGCGTCTTGGTCATCAGGTCCCCCATCGAGGCGAGCCGTTCGTCGACGTACGCGGTGGCCTCCGACCGCATCCGCTCGGCCGCTTCCCAGCCCTCCTGCCGCATGTCCTCGGCCTCGCTGTGCGCCTGGGCCTTGATGTCGGCCGCCTGGGACAGGGCCTCGGAGCGGATCTGGTCGGCCGCCGCCACCGCGGACTGGTGGATGGTGGTGCCCGCCACCAGGCGGTCATGCTCGGCCTGGCCGTCGCCGACGAGCTGCTCGTGCTGACGCTGTCCGGCCATGGTGAGCCGGTCGTACTCCGCGCGACCCTCGGTGACGAGGTGCTCGTGCTCGGACCGTCCGGCGCCCCGCAACTGGTCGTGCTGTGCCGTCGCCTCGGCGACCGTCCGCTCCGCCTCCTCGCGAGCCCGGGCGATCAGCCGATCGTGTTCCGCCTTGGCCTCCGACAGCATCGCGTGGGCACGTTGCTGCGCCTCGGCGAGCAGCTCGTCGCGCTGCTGCAACACCGCGCCGGCGTCCTTCAGCTCGGCCGGAAATGCCTCGCGGATGTCGTCAAGCAGGTCGAGGGTCGTAGACCTGGTCACCATGCACGACCCGGACATCGGCACTCCGCGCGCCGTCTCCACGACCTGGACGAGCTCGTCGAGACTGTCGAAAACCCGATACACAATCACTCCCTAGTCTGTTCAGAAAACCGGGCCACCAGCCGTTCGGACACGGCCGCCGGCACGAAACCACTGACGTCGCCGCCGCCGGAGGCGACGTCCTTCACCAGGCTCGAGGACAGGAAGCTGTGCCGGTTGCCGGTCGCCAGGAACACCGTCTCGACACCCGCCAACCGCTCGTTCATCTGGGCCATCTGCAGCTCATACTCAAAGTCACCGACGGCACGCAGACCCTTCACTATCACCGGAATCTCATGCCTGCGGCAGTAATCGACCAGTAGCCCGTCGAACGAGTCGACCCGGACATTGACCAGGTCCGACGTCACCTTCCGCAGCATCTCCAGCCGTTCGTCCACTGTGAACAGTCGCGACTTGCTCTTGTTCTGGCCCACCACGACGGACACCTCGTCGTAGAGCCGGCTGGCGCGCTCCATGATGTCGAGATGGCCGTTGGTGACCGGATCGAACGACCCCGGACATACCGCACGCCTCATGTTCGCTGACCGTACCAAAGCGTAGCCTCTCCGTAACCGCGTGACTTCAGTGTGTCCACGCCTGGTGGCCAGACCGGTTCGCGGCTTCGTCTGTCCCGTTCCACCACCAGCACCGCATGGTCGGCGAGCCATCCGTTCGTGGCGAGCGACTCCAACAGGGCATCAATCTGCGCGTCGGGTTCGCGGTAGGGCGGATCGGCGAAGACGACATCGTAGGGCCCGTCCGGCGGAGCGGTCGCCGCCACCCGCTCGGCGGACGAGCTGAGCACCCGGGTGCCCGCCGCCGCGAGGCTGTCGGCATTGCGCCGGACGACGCCGGCCGCCCGCGGATCAGACTCGACCAGCAGGACCCGGCCGGCGCCGCGCGAGGCGGCTTCCAGACCGACCGCACCGGATCCGGCATAGAGGTCGGCGAAGGCCGCGCCGCGCAGATCGAGCTCGGCGGCGAGGGTGTTGAACAGCCCCTCCCGGGCCCGTTCGGACGTCGGCCTGGTGCCGCGGCCCGGCGGTACGAGCAGGCGGCGGCCGCCAAGCTCACCGCCGACGATGCGTGTCACCGGTCCAGCGTAGGTTGGAGTGCCGCCGAATCCTGTCGGCGCCGCGCCGATGCCGGGCACAACCGGCCCTGGCGTACTATTCGTCCTTTTCGGAAAGGTTGACCATCACGGCCGACTCGACTGCGGCAGCAGGGAACGCGGGCAATTTCTGCGGCACCCAGTGGCTGCGGCTGGACCGAATGAACCCCCTGTACCTAATTAACCAGTTCCACGAGGCAAGAACAAGACTTGATCTCGCATGCTGAGGTCCGCACACTCAGCAGGTTCTCGCCCACGGTCAACGGAGTGTGATGACAGCCCAATCCTCGCTTGTCGAGACAGAGATTGCGTACGAACAGAAATACGTGGACCGCGTGTACGAGCGGGTCGAGGCGATGGCGGCCGCAGCCCGCGAAATGGCCGCGGAGGGTCACGCGCGGGCCCATCTGGAAGACGGCGGCGGCGTGAAGTTCGACCACTACCGCCGGTTGTTCGAGCGGGACGCCATGGTCAACCACGCGCAGCGCCGGCTGGCCCGGCTCAACGCGGAACACTCCGGCCTCGTCTTCGGCCGGCTCGACCACAACACCGGCGAGACCAACTACATCGGGCGGCTCGGGGTCTGGGACGAGGACTACGACTCCCTGGTGATCGACTGGCGGGCGCCGGCCGCGGGCGTGTTCTACCGGGCCACCCCCGTCGAGCCGCTGGGAGTGGTGCGCCGCCGGGTGCTGCGTTCCCTCGGCGAGCGGGTCATCGGCGTCGAGGACGACCTGCTCGACCCCGACGCCGCGACGCCGGACCTGCCGCTGATCGGCGACGGCGCGCTGCTCGGTGCCGTCAACCAGGCACGCGGGCAGACCATGCGCGACATCGTCGCCACCATTCAGCAGGAGCAGGACAAGGCGATCCGCGGGCCGTCCTCCGGCGCCACCCTGATCACCGGCGGTCCCGGCACCGGAAAGACCGTGGTGGCGCTGCACCGGGCCGCCTACCTGCTGTACTCCGACCGGCGCCGGTTCGAGTCCCGGGGCGTCCTGGTGATCGGACCGTCGACCGCGTTCATGCACTACATCGAGCGCGTGCTGCCGTCCCTCGGCGAGCAGTCGGTGACCCTGCGCTCGCTCGGGGAGGTGGTCGACGCCACCGACGCCACGCGCCGCGACCCGGCCGCTGTCGCCGCGATCAAGGGATCGTTGCGGATCGGGCCCGTGCTGACCCGGGTGATCCGGGACCACGCGCCGGGCGCGCCGGAGGAGCTGCGGCTGTTCTTCAGTGGCCGGGTGCTTCGCCTGGATGCCCGCGCCCTGGAGCGGATCCGGCTGCGCCTGCTCGGCCGCGGGACGCGCCGCAATCAGGCCCGCGGCGCCGCCGTACGCGCCCTGCTGTCCGCGCTGTGGCGGCAGTACGGCGCCGACCGTCCACAGCGGATGGAGCGCGAGGATTTCGACGCCGACATGCGTGACCGGCGGGAATTCCGCGAATTCATCATGGACTGGTGGCCGGCGTTGTCCCAGGACGACGTGCTGGGCTGGTTGCGGTCGGATCCCGAGCGGCTGGCCCGGCACAGCGCCGGAGTGCTGACCGACAAGGAGTCCGACCTGCTGTCCGAGTCGTGGCAGGCACATGCGGACTGGTCGGTCGAGGACGTCCCGCTGCTCGACGAGCTGCGAGCGATGCTCGGAGTGCCACGGATGGCCAAACCCGCTCCGGAGTCCGACGAGGCGCCGGAGGAGGTCACGTCCATCACCGACCGCGAGTACGCGATCCGGGAACGCGTCGAGCGGGTGGCGGACTACGACGAGTACGCGCACGTGCTGGTCGACGAGGCCCAGGACCTCTCCCCGATGCAGTGGCGGATGGTCGGTCGGCGCGGGCAGAATGCCAGCTGGACCGTGGTCGGTGATCAGGCCCAGAGCTCATGGCCCGACGCCGACGAGTCACGCGCCGCAATGAATTCCGCGCTGGGCACTGGCGCCCGGCACACGTACCGGCTCACCACCAACTACCGGAACTCGGCCGAGATCTTCGCCTTCGCCGGCGCGTACATCCAGACCGTGGCTCCGGACGCCGACATCCCGAACGCGGTCCGCAGCACCGGACACGAGCCGGAGCACCGGGTCACCGAGGCCGCCGGGTTGCCGGCAGCCGTCGGCTCAGCGGTGCGCGAACTGCTGGCGACCGTCGAGGGCACGATCGGGGTCATCGCCAGCGGGCACCGCCATGCCGAACTGCTCGCCGCGGTCGGGGATGACGAGCGCGTCGCGGTAGTGACTCCCCTGGACTGTAAGGGAATGGAGTACGACGGTGTTGTCGTGGTCGAGCCCGGCGAGATCAGCGCCGAGTCGACCATGGGGCCGCGCATCCTCTACGTCGCGCTGACCCGTGCGACCCAGCGGCTGGTGACGGTCGGCAGCCTGCCCAAAGAGGTCTGGCTCGGATTCTGAGGTCGATGCCTGACCCGGCGATCGTCCCGGGTCAGGCCGCCGGCCGCGGGCCCGATGCCCGCGAGAATTCGAAAGGAATTCACATATAGCGCGGATTCGCCCGCGGAAGAGCCGGATCCGGACATCGGCTCGGATAATCGCCGCCTATTTGACCGTTTAACGTCCACTTTGGACTCCACTGTGGACTATCGACGAGTCCACAGTGGAACCCCATTATGTATTTGTCCCACTTTATCCACTGGTGCAGGGACGATCCGGAGAGCTACATTGATTACGCAACGCCTCCGGTCGACCACCAAGCGTTGGCACATAAGAACCGCACAAGCTGCGGCCACAGATGAGAGGAAAACATCGTGCCATCACTTCCCACAGGCAGTTTGCTCGATTCAATCCTTGCCCTTCTGGCCAGCCTGGGCTTGATTTCCCTGCCCACCCTTCCTCCGCTCCCGCCGACGTAATAGGCCCGTTCTGAAAATCGGTGTACGAATGCCGATAAAGAAAGTGGTTGTCGGCGCCTGAAGCCGGATGTTCAGATATGCATGGAAGCGCGTGCAGCCCGTTAACCGGGCGGTCGGAAGCGCGTGGCACCGATCAATGACGAGAGGGGTTATCCGCCTCATCGCGGGCGGTATTTCATGCGATGCACATCGGGTTATAGAGGCGGTTTGCCTTCGAGCACTGCGCTCCCCCAGTATCCAGTGATCGAAGTCAGCGAGACCGCCGCCCCACCTGCTCGTCGCTGCCGGCGGTATGCCGGCGCAGCGCTCTGCTGCCACTTCCGGCAGCGGCGAGCGATTCCTCGCCAATGTGGCGTTGGGGTGCATAGATTGCCCCAATGCCACATTGGCGGGAAAAGGCGCGGAAGCTGATCCGATTTATTGCGCGCACAGTGGATCGGTTTGAAATACGCACAATAGTAAGGTGAGATGATCCCCATCTCCTTATAGATGGCGTGCCGCACGCCACCTGAGAAGCGTGCGGCACGCCATCGGAGCTCAGCCCTTTTCCAGATAGTCTGCGCGCTCCTTTTCCGCTATTGCGGCGACCTCCGCGGCCAGCCGTGGATGCGCCTGCAACTCCGGATCCGCCTCGACAATGGCGGTCGCCTCCTTGCGCGCATCGGTGATCAGCTCCTCGTCCCGCAGCAGGGAGAGCAACTGCAGCCCGGTGTTCCGGCCCGACTGTGCTGCACCGAGCACGTTGCCCTCGCGGCGCTGCTCGAGGTCGAGACGGGCCAACGCGAAACCATCCACAGTGGACGCCACCGCGGTCAGCCGCTCTCCGGCCGGCGTCGCGGATGGCAGCTCGGTGATCAGTAGGCAGAGCCCGGGCGCGCTGCCCCGCCCGATCCGGCCGCGCAGCTGGTGCAGCTGGGATACGCCGAAACGGTCGGCATCCATGATCACCATCACGGTCGCATTGGGAACGTCGACGCCCACCTCGACCACCGTGGTGGCAACCAGCACGTCGATGTCACCGGCCGCGAACCGCCGCATCACCGAGTCCTTCTCATCGGCCGGGAGCCGGCCGTGCAGGATTTCGACCTTCAGCCCGGCCAACGGGCCGGCCACCAGCTCCGGCTCCACATCGAGCACCGCAAGCGGAGGACGGCGCGTACTCGCGGCGCTCTCGGACTCATCGGAATCCTCTTCGCGCAGGAATTCCTCCTCTTCCTGGACCTCGGCGTCGCCGATCCGCGGGCAGACGACGTAGGCCTGATGCCCGGCCGCGACCTCTTCCCGGATCCGGGCCCAGGCACGGTCCAGCCAGGACGGCTTCTCCTCGATCGACACCATCGTGGTGGAGATCGGTGACCGACCGCGCGGCAGCTCCCGCAGCGACGAGGTCTCCAGATCACCGAAGACGGTCATCGCGACCGTGCGCGGGATCGGTGTCGCGGTCATCACCAATACATGCGGCGGCCGATTCGCCTTGCCACGCAGGGCATCGCGTTGCTCGACGCCGAACCGGTGCTGCTCGTCGACGACCACCAGACCGAGATCGGCGAACTGCACGCCCTCCTGGATCAGCGCGTGCGTGCCGACGACGATCCCGGCCGCTCCACTGGCGGCGTCCAGCAGGGCCGCGCGCCGCGCCGCGGTGGACAGCGATCCGGTCAGCAACGCGATCCGGGTCGCCTGACCGGCCGACCCCAGCTCGCCGGCGTTGCCGAGCGACCCGAGCAGGGCCCGTACGGACCGGGCGTGCTGCGCGGCCAGGACCTCGGTCGGGGCGAGCAACGCCGCCTGACCGCCCGCGTCGACCACCTGCAGCATGGCCCGCAACGCCACCAGCGTCTTGCCGCTGCCGACCTCGCCCTGAAGCAACCGGTGCATCGGGTGCTCGGCGGCCAACTCGTCCGCGAGCACGGCGCCAATCTCCTGCTGGCCGCCGGTGAGGGTGAACGGCAGCGCCTCGTCGAAGGCCCGCAGCAGGCCGCCATCCTTGGGCGGGCGCGGACTCGCCGGCCGCGCCGCCGCCGCCCGCCGGCGCTGGGCCAGCGTCAACTGCAGGGTGATCGCCTCGTCCCACTTCAGCCGAGTGGTCGCCGCGGTCACCGCCGCCCGGCTCGACGGCCGGTGGATGTCCCGCATCGCCGTGGTCCACTCGACCAGCCCGTACCGGTCGCGCAGGTCATCCGGCAGCGGGTCGGCGGGCAGCTCGATCATGCCGAAGACGACCTGGACCGCCTTCCCGATCTTCCAGGACGGGAGTTTCGCGGTGGAGGGATAGATCGGGATCAGACCGCCGGCGAACTCCTCGACCGAGGTGTCAGGGTTGTCCAGCAGCTCGTACTCGGGGTGGGCGAGCTGCCGATGGCCGTTGAAGACGCCGATCTTCCCAGCGAACAGGGCGCGGGTGCCGACGGCCAATCGCTTCTCGTGCATGGGCGCCTTGTTGAAGAAGGTCAGCCGCAATTCGCCGGTGTCATTGCCGACAATCGCCTCCAGCATGCTGCCCCGGCGGTTGCGCATAAAGCGCGACTTCACCTGCTTGACGTCGGCGAGCACGGTCACCTGATCGCCGACCCGCAGCGCATTGAGGTCGGTCAGCTCGGCCCGCTGCGCATAGCGCCGCGGGTAATGCCGCAGCAGGTCCCCGACCGTATGGACGTCCAGCTTCTCGGCCAGCTCGGCCGGCATCTTCGGCACGACCTTGACCACCGGCGTCTCGAAATCGACCAGCACGACTACTCCACTCCGATCAGCAGACCCGGACCCGATCCGACATGAGCCTGCACCTCGACCGTCGGGTGCGCGGCGGCCAGGTGGCGCTGCACGACCGCCACCAACGGCCCACCGACCAGTGTCACCAGCTCACCCGAGGTCGCCAGCATCCGGTCGAGCAGCTCGCCGGCCACCGTCGCCGGCTCCGCGCCGATGAGGACGACGTCGCCACCGGCCAGACCGAGTGCGTCACCCTCAACGCACGGCCCGGCGCTCGTCTGGGCCGCGCTGTCGCTGATCCTGACCTCGCCGTAGTGCGTCGCTGCGGCGGCCTCGGCCATCGCGACGACCGCGTCGGAGAACTCAGCGGCCGGGTCGTGCACGGCGACCGCTGCCATGGCCTGCACCGGTGAACGGATCGGCAGCAGCGCCGCCTCGAAGCCCTGCCGGCGCAGCTCGAGGATCGCGCCGCTGAGCTCCTCGGCCATCCCGGCGGTCTCGTCGGAAAGGGCCGGTGCCAGCACCAACACGGAGGTCGCCCCCTTGGCCACCGACCGGAGCTCGACCGCCGCTCCCGTGCCCAGCAGCTGCACCTTTTCCGCGGCCAGCAGAGCGCCCACCGCCGGATCGAGGCCGATCGCGACCAGCAGCCGTACCGAGCCGTCCGAGGGCAGCGCCTCGATCCGGATCTGCCGGGGCCGGCCCACCTCCAGCGCCGCCTCGATCGCCGCCCCGGCATCGGCGACGTGCACATGCACGGCCCACTCGCGCGGGCCGACATCGGCCGCCACCACGGAGTCGCCGAGCTCTGCCAGCCGTTCGCGCAACGTCTCGATCTCATCCGCCTCGAGCGTGTAGGTCACCTCGAAGCGCCCGGCACCCAGGGTCGGCAGCGAGCGCGCCGGTGGCTTGAGCAGTGGAAGGGACACGGGTTCCCTGCCCGTGATCGTCGCGACCAGAGCGTCCAGCACCAGGCACAACGCCCGGCCGCCCGCGTCCACAACGCCGGCCTTGCGCAGCTCCGGCAGCCAGTCCTTGGTCAGGATCAGCTCCTGCCCGGCCGCCAGCGCGGCCGCCTGCGCGACACCGCGGAGCGACTCGTCATCGGGATGCACGCCGGCGGCGGCCGCTGCCACCGACAGGGCAGTGCCCTCCACCGGGTGCGCCACCGCCGCGTAGGCGCGCTGCTCGCCACGCTTGAGCCCGCTGCGCAGGGTCTCGGCGGTCATCTTGCCCGCAGAGGCGCGCAGGATCCCGCGCAGCCATTCGGCGATGATCAACCCGGAATTGCCACGGGCGTTGCGCGAGGCGGCCACCGGGGACTCGGCCAGCACCACGCGCAGCGTGGCCAGCACATTGGAGCCGGTGTCGTGGTCGGCCACCGGGAACACGTTCAGCGCGTCCAGCTCGTCCCGATGCGCCTGCACCAGGGCGATCGCGGCCGCCAGCCACTCCCGCTGTCCCGCGGTGTCGAGCGCGTTGCGCACGTACCCGTCACGACCCATGGTCACCCGATCACCCCTTCGTCCGCCGGTGGACCACTGGCGGATAATAGTTGCCGGAGCGGACAGTTGCCCGGCACGCCGGGGCTCGGTTTGGTCGCGCCCGACCCGAGTCGCTAGACTCAGTACCTGGCTCTGGGCTTCCCGGAGCCTTGTCTGCTGTTCAGTGGTCGATTTCATCTGGCCACACCGTCTTACACAGAGCAATTGGGAGTTTCACGTGGCTAGCGTCTGCGACGTCTGTGGCAAGGGGCCGGGATTCGGCATGTCGGTCTCGCACTCCCACCGGCGCACGCACCGCCGGTGGAACCCGAACATCCAGACCGTCCGCGCGGCGGTCTCCCCGGGCACCCGGCGCCGGCTCAATGTCTGCACCTCCTGCCTGAAGGCCGGCAAGGTCACCCGCGCCTAGTCCGGCGCCGCCGGCAACCGTCCCGCACAACAGCGCTTCTGCCTGGATCCGTGGCGTTTCCAGGCAGCCGCCCACGGCCTCAGCGGACCACGCCGCGCGCCCGGGCCGCCTGCACGATGATCGCCGCCACGTCGCCCCACGGCAGCACCGTCGTGTCGATGACGAGGTGGTAGTGCCGGCACTCGGTCGCGTCGCAGCGGTAGAGCTGCCGTACGTAGGTCTCCCGGGCCGAGTCGTTCGTGCGCACGTCGTTCTCCGCATCCTTCGTGCTGGATCCGGTGCGCTGGGCGTGTGAGGCGATGCGTGCCTTCGCAGGGCCGCTCAACCGCACATGCAGCGCACCCGGCTCGTCGGCCAGGACGATCGCCGCCGCCCGGCCGAGGATGACCCCGCCCCGGCCCGCGACCTCGTGCAGCACCTGCTCGGTCTGCAGCTGGAAGGTGCGCTCGTCCGGCACCGCGTGGTACGGCCCGACCCCCGCGACGTCCGGTACGAACGACATCGTGGACAGGATCCGCCACCAGCCGGTGTCGACCCGCTCGTCCTTCTCCTCGGCATCCTGCACCGGGATTCCCAGCCGGCCGGCGACGCTCACCGGGATCGCCCGGTCGACGAAGGGCAGATCCAGCGCCTCGGCCACCGCCGGGCCGATCTCACTGCCGCCGGCTCCGAACGCCGCCGAGATCGTCACCACTGCCATGTCGTCGCCTCCTGGTCGGTACGAGGCATTCATCCAATCGCGCTGCGTCACCATTGGCGACCCAACACGCTCAGGCGAAGTGGTCGTACCCTCCAGCGTGCCGCGGCGTCCCGTCGACGGCCACCCCGGCACCCTTGGTCACCCGGCCCACCTGACGCCAGGTGTCCGGCAGCGACACCGTCGCCGGGAACGTCGCCACCAGCGCGTGGTCCTCGCCGCCTTCCAGCAGCCAGGTCAGCGGATCCGCGCCCAGGGCTCCAGCGACATCCCGCAGCTTGTCCGGCACGGTGAATCGGCTGCTGTCCAACTCGATCCCCACGTTGCTGCCGGCCGCAATGTGCCGCAGATCCTGGATCAGCCCATCGCTCACGTCGCACATCGCGGTGGCGCCCAGTTCGGCGGCCCGCGGTCCCTCGGCGTACGGCGGCTCGGGGCGGCGGTGCGCGCTCACCACCGCGAGGGGCGACCGGAAACCCCGGCTCAGCACCAGAAGTCCGGCCGCCGACCAGCCGAGCCGGCCGGCGACAGCCACCACGTCTCCCGGCCGGGCGCCGGTCCGGGTCACCGGGTCCGCGCCGCCCAGGTCACCCAGCGCGGTCAACGTGATGGTGACCAGTTCGGACCGGATCACGTCGCCGCCGACCACCGTCGTACCGGCCCGGGCGCATTCGTCGCGCAACCCGTCGGCGAGTCCGTCGGTCCAGTCCGCGGGCAGCGCGGCGGGCAGGCCGAGCGCCACCACGACCCCGGTCGGCACGGCGCCCATCGCCGCTATGTCGGCGATAGCCTGGGCGGCCGCCTTGTGCCCGACGTCCTCGGCCGTGGACCAGTCGCGGCGGAAATGCCGTCCCTCAAGGAGGCTGTCGGTCGAGACGACCACCCGCCCGTCCGGCGCCGCCAGCACGGCCGCGTCATCGCCGTTGCCAAGCAGCGCCGCACCGGAATCGCCTAGCCGGCCGACGAATCGGTCGATCAGGCCAAACTCACCGAGCTCGCCGACGCTGCCTGGCGGGGCCGCCGATCGGTCACTCATATCCCCCGAGCCTCCCTGCATCGACCTGCCCGACCCTCGGTGCGATAGGTTCTTACCTCGACCCTGCCTCGACGACGAAAGGGCGCGCCGTGGTTAATGCGTACATCTTGATCCAGACCGAGGTGGGGAAAGCAGCCGCAGTGGCACAGGAGATCGCCGGCCTGGCCGGCGTCGCGCTCGCCGAGGACGTTACCGGTCCCTACGACGTGATCGTGCGGGCCGAGGCCCGCAATGTCGACGAGTTGGGCAAGCTCGTCGTCGCCCGGGTCCAGGGCGTTGAAGGCATCACCCGTACGTTGACCTGCCCGGTCGTCCACCTGTAGGACCGACCGCCATCGAACCGCAGAACCGCCGCGCCGCCGTCATCGCGACTCTTGTCGCGCTGCCGGTGGTGATCGTCGTCGGCATCGGCCTGTTCCTCATCGGCCGGCACGGGAGCGCGGACGAGCCGAACGCCAAACCGGCGGCGAATCCGACCGTGCCAGCCGCCTCCTATCCCCCGGTCGATGCGTCGCCGGTGCCCCGTACCGCTGTTGCCGACAAGCTCTGCCCGGGCTTCCTCGCGGCGCTGCCGGACAAGCTCGGTGGTCAGGACCGGCGGCGGGTAAACGCGCAGCGGGCGTACTTCCTGGCCTGGGGCAGTCCGCCGGTGATCGTGCAGTGCGGCGTGCCGCGGCCCAAGGGATTCACCGTCGGAACGGCCACAGTGGACATTTACCCGCCCAAGCAGACCTCGGGTCGGGTGCGGTGGTTCGAGACCGGCTCGACCGGGCTGTGGACCGCGGTCGACCGGGACGTCTACGTGGCGGTGACCGTGCCGGACGGCGGCGACACGACCGGCACGCTGCAGGACGTCGGCACCGCGATCAACAAGGCGCTGCCGGCCCGCCCGATCGACCCCGCCGCCCACTGACGCCGGTCCGGCTCCACCCCGCCCCCTCGCTAACGCTGGTCGTACTCCCCCGGCCCCTCGCCCATGATCATGATCGGTTTTTGGTTGCTATAGCCCCAATATCCGATCACGATCATGAAAAATGCGGCGGCTCTAAGGCGGATTAGATCGGGTAGTCGCGGGTCTCGGCCAGGACGACCAGGCCGCCCACCTCGGCGGTGCCGTCCGGGCCGGGCCGGGCGTGTAGCACCGAGCCGACGCCCTGCCGGATCAGGATCGGCCGGCCGAGTTGGGTGACCAGGCGTACGGCGGCGGCGCCGGTCGCCTCGTCCTCCGCGATGCCGATCGCCGAGACGAACACCCGGGACCGTACGACGCCGGCCGGCTCGTCGAGCCAGGCCCACACGTCCTGATGCGCGTTCTCCGGCGGGGTCAGCGCCTCGAGCTCGGCCGGGTCGTCGTACTGGCGGAACTCGAAGGGCGGCGCCCATTCGGCGCGACCCCGGATCCACCGGTTGCCGTCGGCGTCGACCCAGGTCGGCACCGCACCGGCCGGCGGGCGCAGCACATCGACCGGCCGGCCCTGCTCGGCCAGCAACCAGCCGGTGCCGACCAGCGGATGTCCGGCGAACGGCAGCGGCTTGGTCGGCGTATAAATCTCGACCCGGCCGGACGGGTCGTCCACGAAGACGGTCTCGCTGAAGCCGAGATCGGCGGCGACGGACTGGCGGTCGACTGTGCTGACGGCGGGCCCGTCGAGGAAGACGCCGAGCGGGTTGCCGCCGGAGTCGTTGTCGCCGACGAAGACCCGCAGGACGTTTAGTTGAGTGCTCACCCGCACAGGCCTATCGCAGACCGGTGCCGCGCCGCAATGCCGTTTGCACCAGCCGATCGACCAGCACCGGGAATTCCAGCCCGGTCGCGGCCCAGGCCTTCCCGAACATCGAGATGTCGGTGAAGCCGGGCATCGTGTTGACCTCGTTGATGGTCAACTCCTCGTCGGGTCCGACGAAGAAGTCGACCCGCGCCAGGCCGGCGCCGTCCAGCGCAACGAACGCCTGGCAGGCCATCTCCCGCAGCACCTCGGTCGTGTGGTCGGACAGCTTGGCCGGGATCTCGAAGTCGCAGGAGCCGTCGAGATACTTGGCGTCGAAGTCGTACCACTCGGTGGCCAGCACGATCTCGGCCGGCAGGCTTGGGTCCGGCGCGGCGCCGTCGATGCCCTCCAGGACACCGCACTCGATCTCGCGGCCCACGACGGCGGCCTCGACCAGCACCTTCGGGTCGGTGGCCCGGGCGGTCGCGAGAGCCTCGTCGAGCTGCGCCCACTCGGTCACCCGGCTGATCCCGATGCTCGAGCCGGCCCGGGCCGGTTTGACGAAGACCGGGAGGCCGAGCCGGTCCCGGTCGGCCTGCGACAGTGTCCCGCCGGGCCGGACCACGGCGTAGTCGCCGACCGGCAGCCCCTCGGCGCGCAGCAGTTTCTTCGTATATTCCTTGTCCATCGACACGGCGCTGGCCAGCACCCCGGCGCCGACGTACGGCACGCCGGCCATCTCCAGCAGACCCTGCAGCGTCCCATCCTCGCCGAACGCTCCGTGCAGTACGGGGAAGACGACGTCCACCTCGCTGACCGCCGCCGTACCGGAGGCGGGATCGACCACGACGAGACCGCCCGCGGTCGGGTCTCCGGGGAGCATCATTGCGGCGCCGTCGTGCACCTCGGGCAGCCGGCGGTCGGTGATCTGCAGTGCCTCGACATCGCCGTCGGTCAGCACCCAGCTGCCTTCCCGGGTGATCCCGACCGGCACCACCTCGTACCGGTCCGGATCCAGCGCGGACATCACGCTGGCGGCGGACAGGCACGAGATGGCGTGCTCGCTGCTGCGCCCGCCGAAGACGACGGCCACTCGGGTCTTGCGCTGCTCGTTCGACACGGGTGGCACCATAGCCCGCCGGCCCGTGTGGCCTCTCAGCGCAGCGTGTCCAGGGCGTGTCGCAGGTCCGCCACGAGGTCGGCCGGATCCTCCAGCCCGATCGAGATCCGGACGGTCGACGGAGCGATCCCGGCATCTGCCAATGCTGCGTCGGACAGCTGCCGGTGGGTGGTGGTGGCGACGTGACTGACCACGGTGTGGGTGCCGCCGAGCGACGTGGCGTTGATCCCGAGCCGCAGCGCGTTGCAGAACTCCTGGCCGGTGGACCGGTCGCCGGCCAGGTCGATGCTCACCATGCCGCCGAACCGTCCGGCGTCGAACAACTTGACCGCCAACTCATGCCCCGGATGCGACGCGAGCCCGGGATAGTGCACCCGGGTCACCTTCGGGTGCTCGGCGAGCATTTCCGCGATCCGCAGCGCCGACTCGCTGTGCCGGGCGACCCGCAACGGCAGCGTCGACACGCCGCGGTGCAGCAGGAACGCCTCGTCCGGGGCGAGGGAGCCGCCGAGGTCGACCCGCAGTTTCCGGATCGGGGCGACGAGCTCGCGCCGGCCGACGACCACGCCGCCGGTGACGTCGCTGTGGCCACCGAGATATTTCGTCGCCGAATGCACGACCAGGTCGGCGCCGTGTTCCAGCGGCCGGCACACCACCGGGGTCGCGAAGGTCGAATCGACGGCGAGCAGCAGGCCGGCATCATGCGCGACTGCCGCAACAGCGGGGATATCGGCCACCGCCATCGTCGGGTTGGCGAGCGTCTCCAGATAGACGAGCTTCGTGGCGGCCGTGATCGCGGCGCCGATCGCCACCGGATCCGGGTCGGTCACGAAGGTCGTGGATACGCCGAAGCGGGCGAGCACGTTAGCGAAGAGCGACCAGGTGCCGCCGTAGAGCGCGGCCTGGCAGACGATGTGGTCGCCGGCGCTGACGTGCGCCATCACGGTGGTGGAAATGGCGGCCATTCCCGAGGCGAACGGTTGCCCGACGATTTCCCCGTCGATTCCGTGTCCCTCCAGCGCGGCAACCGCGGCAGCGAAAGCGTCACAGGTGGGATTGTCGATCCGGCTGTACGAAAAGCCCGGCATCCGGTCACCGAGAATGTCGCTGTATTCCTCGGCCGAGTCGAACACATAGACAGCGGTGCGGTAGACCGGCAGGCCAAGTGGCCGTTGCGCCGGCACCACCGGATCGGGGCTGTGCACCGCTCTGGTCGCCTCGCCGTACGGATCCGTCACGCCGTCTCCCTGGTCACGATTCTGTTCCGGTCTGGACTGGGCCGGTTTATTCGCTCTTCATTTTGCGGGTCATCAATGCCTCGACCATATGCGTCGGCGGCACCCCGTCCCGGCATACCGCGACAACGCCTTCTGTGATGGGCATCTCGACGCCATGGCGCAAGGCCAGGTCGAGCACCGAACGGCAGGACTGCACGCCCTCCGCGGTCTGCCGGATCGCCACGCTCGCCTCTGCTACCGATTCACCGCGCCCCAGGCGTTCACCGAAACTGCGGTTGCGGGACAGCGGTGACATGCAGGTCGCGGCCAGATCACCGAGCCCGGCCAGGCCGGCGAAAGTCAGCGGATCGGCGCCCATGGCGGCTCCCAGGCGGGCGGTTTCGGCGAGCCCTCGGGTGACCAGAGTGGCCTTGGTATTGTCGCCGAAACCCATTCCACTCGCCATTCCACAGGCCAGCGCAATGACATTCTTGACCGCACCGCCGAGTTCGCAACCGACAACGTCCACATTGGAATATGGCCGGAAATAGGCGGTCTTGCAGAGATCCTGCAGCCAGGTGGCGCGATCTTCTTCGGCGCAGGCGACAACGCAGGCCGCGGGCTGTTCGGCAGCCACCTCACGGGCGAGATTCGGCCCGCTCACCACGGCGATCTGTCCACTCGGGAGGGATGTCACATCGGCGACGATCTCGCTCATCCGCTTGTCGGTGCCGAGTTCGATTCCCTTGATGAGACTGACAACGGTGGCCGTGTGGCCAATCAACGGAGCCCAGTCGGTGAGGTTTTCCCGCAACCGCTGGGCCGGAATGGCCAGCACGACGACCTGTGCTCCGGCGAGCGCCTCCGCCGGCTCGCAGGTGGCATCCAGCTGGTCGGGCAGTGCGACGCCCGGGAGGTAATCAGCGTTGTGCCCCACCCGGAGCGCGGCCGCGATCTCCGGCCGCCGGGCCAGCACCGTCACCGCGCAGCCGGCGTCGCACAGTACCTTCGCGAACGCGGTCCCCCAGGAACCGGCGCCGAGCACCGCGACCCGGGCCACCGGATCAGCCACGCTGGGATGGCGTCGGGTCATCGGTCTGCGGGTCCGATGGAGCCGCCACGGCCGGGTCCGGCTGGGGCGCCGCCGGCTTGTGGTCCAGGTTCGCCGGACGTTCGAAGAAAGTCGTGGGCGGCGTCTGGTCGCGAATGATCGCCAGCTGGTCGCGCACCGCACTCATGATCACGTCGGTCACCTCGCGTACCAGTTCGGCGGTCACCGGCTTTCCGCGGTAAGCCGACAGGTCGACCGGCGGCCCGGCCGTGATGTGCAGTGCTTTACGCGGCAGCAGGCTCAGCTTGTGGTTGTAGCGGTCGTAACAGAACTGCGCCCCCCACTGGGCGATCGGGATCACCGGCACGTCGGTCTGCAGGGCGAGCCGGGCAACCCCGGTCTTGGCCCGCATGGGCCACCAGTCCGGATCTCGGGTGACTGTCCCCTCGGGATAGATACAGACCGCCTCGCCGCGCTCCAGCGCTGCCACCGCGTCGCGCAGCGAGTCGCCGGCGCCGGTCGAACCGCGGTGCACCGGGATCTGCGCCGCGCCGCGCATCACCGGGCCGATCAGCTTGGAGCGGAAGAGGCTGGCCTTGACGAGGATGCGCGGGATACGCCCGGAGTCCCAGATGAAACGTACGAAAGGCAGCGGATCCACGTACGACAGGTGATTGGCGACCAGGATCACACCGCCACTCTTCGGCACCTGCTCCGTCCCGCGCCAGCGCAGCTTGAACAGCAGGCTGTCGACCGGATAGATCACGAGGACACAGAACCGGATCCAGAAGCCTGCTTTGCGTCGAGCCACCGCTGTCCTCCCCTAGCCGCCTGACGTCCCAGCGTAACCAGCGACACCCTCGGTGCCGATCGGGCAGCCGATGCTGCGACGATGGGCGGGTCATGTCCCTCATGTCGTGGTCCATCGTCGTGCCGGTGAAGCGCCTGGCACAGGCTAAGTCCCGGCTGTACGCAGCCGGTGATCGGCCGCTGCCCGAACGCCGGACCATGGTGTTGGCGTTCGCGTTGGACACCATCGGCGCGGCGCTGAGCACCGCGCGCGTGGACCGGGTCGTCGTGGTCACCGACGAGGCCGAGGCAGCCGGAGCGCTGCGCGACCTCGGCGCGATCGTGGTCCCCGACCGCCCGGACGCCGGGCTGAATCCGGCCTTGCAGTTCGGCGCGACGATGGCGGCCGCGATGGCGCCGGACAACGGGGTCGCGATCCTGGCGTCCGACCTTCCGGCCCTGCGCCAGGACGAACTGGCTGAGGCATTGGCCGCGGCCGCCGCCGCGCCGCGGGCCTTCGTCGCCGATGCCGCGGCGGTGGGCACCGCACTGCTGGCCGTCGGTCCGGGTCAGCCGCTGGAACCGCATTATGGCGGGGATTCCCGATTAGCGCATCTGGCGACGGGCGCCGTGGAACTCTTCGGTGACTGGCCCTCGCTGCGCCGGGATGTCGACACGCCGGCCGATCTCGTCGATGCCGAAGCGCTCGGCGTGGGCCCAGCCACCAAGGCCGCCATCGCCGCCGGCTGATATCCACTGTTCCAACGGCCCCGCCAATCGGAAATCTTCACGCACGCTCATGATCGTGAGTGGATTTGATACCTCAGAAGGTACGAAATCCACTCACGATCATGGCGATGAGCGATTGACGACGGCGTTCGCGCTACCCGCAGTTAACCTGATGGCGGCATGATCGGGCCATGACATCTTCCGCCGAGACCGCGCAGACGCAGCCCACCGAGTTGGAGCCCGCCGCAGGCGACGGCGCCGGCGCCGGATCGGGCCGTCCGCCCCGCCTGCCCCGCCGCTCCACCGTCGAGTCGACCCGACCGGACGAGGACGCGCTGCCGGAGGACCGGTACGTCAATCGTGAGTTGTCCTGGTTGGATTTCAACGGTCGAGTGTTGGCGATCGCCGAGAACCGCAGTCGGCCCCTGCTGGAGCGGGTGAAATTCCTGGCCATCTTCGCGGGCAACCTCGACGAGTTCTACATGGTGCGGGTCGCCGGGCTGAAACGGCGCCGGAGCACCGGATTGTCGATCCGGTCGATCGACCGGTTGTCGCCGCGCGAGCAACTGGCCCGGATCTCCGAGCGCACGCAGGAGCTGGTGGGTCGGCAGGCCCGCTGCTTCGTCGACGACATCGCTCCGGCCCTGCAGGAGCAGGGCATCGCGATGGCCCGGTGGGACACCCTCGCCGAAGGCGAGAAGGCCACGCTGCGCGAATACTTCTCCGAGCACGTCTTTCCGGTACTCACCCCACTCGCGGTCGACCCGGCGCACCCGTTTCCCTATATCAGCGGCCGGTCGCTCAATCTGGCTGTGACGGTCAAGGATCCGGTCAGCGACGCCGACCGGTTCGCCCGGATCAAGGTGCCCGACAACGTGCCGCGTTTTGTCGCGGTGACCAGCGAGGGTGAGGTCTCACCGGACGTCGGAACGGCCGACAAGGCCCGTTTCCTACCGATCGAGGACCTGATCGCGGCCCATCTCGACCAGCTCTTTCCCGGAATGCAGATAGTCGAGCATCACCTCTTCCGGGTCACCCGGAATGCCGATTTCGAGGTCGAAGAGGATCGCGACGAGGACCTTTTGCAGGCGTTGGAACGGGAACTGGCCCGGCGCCGGTTCGGCCCGGCCGTCCGGCTCGAGGTGGCCGACACCATGTCGCCGCATGTCCTGGATCTGTTGGTACGCGAGCTGGACATCAATCCGGCCGACGTGTTCCGGGTCCGCGGCCTGCTGGATCTTTCGGCGCTGTTCCAGCTGTACGACGTGGACCGGCCCGAACTCAAGGACGAGCCGTTCGTGCCGGCGACACATCCGCGGTTGTCCGAGGGTGAGACGCCGAAAAGCGTCTTCGCCACCCTGCGCGAGGGTGATGTCCTGCTGCACCACCCGTACGAATCCTTCGCCACCAGTGTTCAGCGGTTCATCGAGCAGGCGGCCAGCGACCCGAATGTGCTGGCCATCAAGCAGACCCTCTACCGCACCTCGGGTGACTCGCCGATCGTCGATGCGCTCATCGATGCGGCCGAGGCAGGCAAGCAGGTCGTGGTTGTGGTGGAGATCAAGGCCCGCTTTGACGAGGTCGCCAATATCGCCTGGGCCCGGGCGTTGGAGCGCGCCGGTTGCCACGTCGTCTACGGCCTGGTGGGGCTGAAGACGCACTGCAAGATCGCTCTCGTCGTACGGCAGGAGGCCGGCGCGATCCGGCGTTACTGCCATATCGGCACCGGAAACTACAATCCGAAAACCGCCCGGCAGTACGAGGATCTCGGCCTGCTGACCGCCGATCCGGTGATCGCATCGGACCTGACGACGCTGTTCAACGTTCTCACCGGCTATTCCCGGCAGACCTCGTACGAAAAGCTGCTCGTCGCGCCACAGTGGGTCCGTAAGGGAATCGTCGAGCGGATCGACCAGGAGGCCGAGCATGCCCGGGCCGGCCGACCGGCGAGCGTCGCGTTGAAGGTCAACCACCTGGTGGACGAGGAGACGATCGATGCGCTCTACCGCGCCTCGCGGGCGGGCGTGAAGATAGATCTGCTGGTACGCACCAACTGTTCGATCCGGGCGGGCGTTCCCGGGCTTTCGGAGAATATCCGGGTCCGTTCCATCGTGAGCCGTTTCCTGGAGCACTCGCGGATCTACATGTTCGGCAATGACGGCAAGCCGGAATACTGGATTGGCAGCGCCGACCTGATGCACCGCAATCTCGACCGCCGGGTCGAGGCGCTGGTCCGGGTGACCGATCCCAATGCCCGCGCCCAACTCGCCGACCTGCTGGATCTCGCGACGGCGGACAACACCGCCTGCTGGGAGCTGCAGCCCGACGGGACCTGGATCCAGCGCACCGAAGGCGCGGACGGCACTCCCCTGCTGGACTATCAGGCCGAGCTGATGCGGATGTACACCGGGCGCGGCGAGTAGGCCGGTGCAGACGATCCGAGCCGCCGGCGGTCTGCTGTGGACTGCCTCGGCCGACCGCACCGTCCTTGCCGTTGTACACCGACCCCGGTACGCCGACTGGTCGCTGCCGAAGGGCAAACGGGATCGCGGTGAACATCCGCTCCAGACGGCCTGCCGGGAAATCGCGGAAGAAACCGGATTCCTCCCGGTCGTGGAAAGCCGGCTGAGCAGCCAGGCATATGCGGTGCCCGAAGGCCGCAAAAGAGTCGACTGGTGGACTATGCGTCCGGCCGACGGGACATTCACCCCGAACCGCGAGGTCGACGAAATGCGCTGGGTGACACCGGACGAGGCGGTGGAATTGCTGTCCTACCCGAACGACATCGAGCTGGTCCGGGAGTTCCAGGCCCGGCCCGTGCCGACCGCGATCGTGCTGCTGGTCCGGCATGCCAAGGCCGGAGACAAAAAGTCCTGGCCGGGCGATGATCGGCTCCGCCCACTCGACCGGGAGGGGCGCCGGCAGGCCGTCCGGCTCACCGAGGTTCTCCCGTTGTGGGATCCGATCCGTGTCTCGTCGGCCGATCGGCTGCGCTGCACCCAGACGGTCGATGCGCTCGCAGCCGGACTCGGTGCGCAGGTCGCCATCGAGGAGACCCTGTCAGAAGAGGCATTCTGGGCCGATCCGTCGGCGGCTGTCGAGCGGATCCGCGATATCGCGGCACTCGGCGGGGCGTCTGCGGTCTGCAGTCAGGGCGGTGCGATCCCCTCGATCGTCACCGAGTTGGCGGCCGCGGACAGTGTCGCGGTGAACGGTGTCGTGGCTAAGAAAGGCAGCACCTGGGCGCTCGCTTTCGCCGGACGGAAGCTGATCAGCGCCGACTACTACGCCGACTTCCGGAGCTGAACGACCGCCGCCGCATTCGTGGGATTTCGCCCGCACCATGCCAATGGGCCGGCTCCCCGAGAGGGGGAGCCGGCCCATTGGTGTGAGTCGTGACTAGCGCTTGGCAGTGCGCTTCGTCGCGGTCTTACGCGCCGGAGCGCGCTTGGTGGCCGTCGTCTTCTTGGCGGCGGTCTTGGTGGCAGCCTTTGTGGCGGTGGTCTTCGCCGCCGTGGTCTTGGCTGCCGCCGTCTTGCGGACCGTGGTGGTCTTGGCTGCGGCGGTCTTCTTGGCCGGAGCAACCTTGGCGAGCTTCTTGGAGCCGCTTACGACATCCTTGAAGTTCTGACCTGCACGGAACGCCGGAACCGACGTCTTCTTGAGCTTGACGGTCGCACCGGTCGCAGGATTACGGGCGGTCCGAGCGGCACGAACCCGCTTTTCGAAGACACCGAAGCCGGTGATCGAAACCTTCTCACCCTTCGAAACCGTACGCACAACCGTGTCGACAACGGCCTCGACTGCTGCGGCAGCGGTCTTTTTGTCCCCGTCGAAGCGCGTTGCGAGCGCGTCGACCAACTGGGCTTTGTTCACTGTCCCTCCCAGGACGACTATTCGGCTAGGTTTGCCGACTTGCGCCGAACGGTAGGCGGCTAGACGCCTGGACACAACAACCTCAGTGGATAAAAGTGCTTGTGTCCTAGCGCAATCGACCCCCGCAGGGTACACGGCACGCCGTGAAACGCGCGGCGGCCCGCCGAAGATTCCTGCGAGAGGGGAGGTTTTTGACCCGGAACGACCCGGAAATCAGCGCTGGACCCGCAGATCCAGGCGTACGTAGTCCTGATCGAAGGTTCCGTCGGCGCGTCGCAACTCGCCGACGGCGCGCCGTTCGGCCGCCGCCCGGAACTCCATCTGCCTGCTGGCAGGGACAACGGAGTCGTATCCGACCAGAACCTGGCTGCGTAACCAGCCGATCAACGCGTCCCGATCGGGCATCGACCGGCGTTGCGGCAGCAACCGCACCCATCCGTCGGCCACCTGGAAACCGGCTGCGGTCAGTAGATCGCGGTAGCTGTCCGGCTCGGGAAAGCACCAGGGCGGGGCGTCGCCGCCGACCCGGTGCGCCTCCTCATCGAGGATCGACCGGGCCGCGGCGATCTGTCCGGCGCCGCCGAACTCGGCGCGGAACAGCCCACCCGGCCGAAGGATCCGGGCGATGCCGGCAAGTACCAGTGCATGGTCCTGGGAGGGAATCCAGTGCAGAGTGGCGACCGAGAGAACGGCATCGAACGAACCGGCCGGCAACAGGGCCGAAATACGCTGCGCCGGCAGCACCTGGAACTCAGTGTTGGCGGCGGCCCTGCGCTCAGCGGCGACGCGGACCATGTCGGGATCCGCGTCGACGCCGAGGACACTGCCTTCCGGAACCAGACCGGCCAGAGTGGCCGTGAAATCACCGCTGCCGCAGCCCAGGTCGAGCACCCGTGCGGTCGTATCGAGATCGACACCCCGCAGAATCGCGGCGTCGAACTGCCGGTGGTGCGCGGTGTTCTGCGCGTACAGCTTCGCATCCCACCGTGTCAAAGCCTCTGGAGTCTGTTCCGTCTGGTCCATTGTGGAAGCTCAGACCGTCGTGGTGGTGGTCGGAAGCCAGGACGGGCGGGTCTGCTCGAAAACAGAAATCTCGTCCTTGTGCCGCAAGGTCAGACCAATGTCGTCCAGCCCTTCCAGCAGCCGCCAGCGGGTGTAGTCGTCCAGCTCGAACTCGGCGTGCACCCCCGGCGCGGTGACGATCCGCTTTTCCAGATCGACGGTGACCTCCGTCGCCGGATCCGCCTCGATGGCTGTCCACAGTGTTTCGACGATATCTTCGGAAAGCTGAACGGTGAGCAGCCCGCCCTTGAGCGAGTTGCCGCGGAAGATGTCGCCGTAGCGCGGTGCGATCACCGAGCGGAACCCGTAGTCCTGCAACGCCCAGACCGCATGCTCGCGGGAGGAGCCAGTGCCGAAATCGTGGCCGGCCACCAGGATCGACGCGCCCTCGTATTCGGGCCGGTTGAGCACGAAATCCGGCTCGTTGCGCCGCCACGCCGAGAACAGTCCGTCCTCGAATCCGGTCCGGCTGACCCGCTTGAGGTATTCGGCCGGGATGATCTGGTCGGTGTCCACATTGGTGCGGCGCAGCGGTACGGCTCGGCCGCTGTGGACGGTGAACTTCTCCATCTGCTCAAACTCCTTATCTGTCAGTCGAGTCTGTCAGTCGAGATCGGACGGTGCGGCCAGGTGGCCGGTGACCGCGGTCGCCGCGGCGACCGCCGGGGAGACCAGGTGGGTCCGGCCGCCGGCGCCCTGTCGACCTTCGAAATTGCGGTTGGAGGTCGAGGCCGAACGCTCTCCGGGCGCGAGCTTGTCGGGATTCATGCCCAGACACATCGAGCAGCCGGCCGATCGCCATTCCGCGCCGGCCGCGGTGAAAGCGCGGTCCAGGCCCTCGATCTCGGCCTGCTCCTTGACCTGCATCGATCCCGGAACGACGAGCATGCGGACGCTCTCCGCCACCTTGCGGCCCGCCAGAACGGCCGCAGCCGCCCGAAGGTCCTCGATTCGACCGTTGGTGCACGAGCCGACGAAAACCGTGTCGATGGCGATGTCACGCAGTGCGGTGCCGGCCTGCAGACCCATGTAGTCCAGGGCCTTCTCGACATTCGCCCGGTCCCCGGCGTCGGCGTAGGACGCCGGATCCGGAACGTTCGAACCGAGCGCCGCGCCCTGTCCGGGATTGGTGCCCCAGGTGACGAAAGGCTCCAGAGTGCTGGCGTCGATGCGCACCTCGCGGTCAAATACCGCATCGTCGTCGGTACGCAACTCGCGCCAGGCAGCGAGCGCGGCATCCCAGTCGGCGTCGTGCGGCGCGCGTGGACGGCCCTTGAGATAGGCGAAAGTCGTCTCGTCCGGCGCGATCATGCCGGCCCGGGCGCCCGCCTCAATCGACATGTTGCAGACCGTCATCCGGGCTTCCATCGACATGCCCTCGAATGCCGCTCCGCGATATTCGATGACATGTCCCTGGCCGCCACCGGTGCCGATCTCCGCGATGACCGCGAGAATGACGTCCTTCGCGGTGACTCCGTCCGGCAGTTCGCCGTCCACAGTGACCGCCATCGTCTTGAACGGCTCCATCGGAAGCGTCTGGGTGGCGAGCACGTGCTCGACCTGGCTGGTGCCGATCCCGAACGCCAATGCGCCGAAAGCGCCGTGGGTGCTGGTGTGCGAGTCGCCGCAGACCACCGTCATGCCCGGCTGGGTCAGCCCGAGCTGTGGTCCGATGACGTGCACGATGCCCTGCTCGGCGTTTCCCATCGGGTACAGCGTGACCCCGAATTCCTCGCAGTTGCGCCGAACCGTCTCGATCTGGGTACGGGACACCAGATCGGTGATCGGCTCGCCCACGCCGGTGGTCGGCACGTTGTGGTCTTCGGTGGCGATGGTGAGATCCGGGCGGCGCACCGGACGGCCGGCGATCCGGAGCCCCTCGAACGCCTGCGGGCTGGTCACCTCGTGCACCAGGTGCAGGTCTATATAGAGCAGATCGGGCTCACCGGCGGCACGGTGGACCACATGCGTGTCCCACACCTTCTCCGCGAGCGTTTTTCCCATCAGTTCTCCCATCTCAGGATTTGGGAAGCTAGTATCGCTACATGGGACACTCTAGCGGCATCGGCGTGCTGGACAAAGCCGTACTCGTATTGCAGACAACATCGGGAACACCTATGACGCTTGCCGATCTGGTCGAGGCCACCGGTCTGCCCCGCGCGACCGCCCATCGGCTGGCCGCCGCGCTGGAAACGCACCGGCTGCTCTCCCGCGACTCCAGCGGACGCTGGCAACCCGGTCCGGCGTTGCGCGAGCTCGCGCACGGCGCCGCGGATCCGTTGCACGCGGCGGCCCAGCCGATCGTCGCCAGGCTGCGGGACGATTCCGGTGAGAGCGCGCAACTTTACGTACGGGAGGGCGCGATCCGGCTGTGTGTGGTGGCGGCCGAGCGGGCCCATGGATTGCGGGACACCGTCCCGGTCGGTGCGCGATTGCCGATGACGGCCGGTTCGGCGGCCCAGGTGTTGGCGGCGTGGTCGACCGAGGCCGATATCGCCGAATTGCTGGGCTCCGCGGCGTACGGCCCGCGATCGCTGGTGGAGGTCCGCCGCCGGGGTTGGGCGCAGAGCGTCGGCGAACGCGAGCCGGGCGTCGCGTCGGTGTCCGCGCCGGTGCGCGACCGTGCCGGTGCCGTGGTGGCGGCGATGTCGGTGTCCGGGCCGATAGAACGGCTGGGCCGCCGCCCCGGTGCGGCGCTGGCTCCCCGGGTCATGGCCGCCGCCAACGCCCTGGCCCGCCAGCTCTAACCGCCGGCCGCGGGCGCATAACTCACCCGCCCTTCCACCTTTCCATGATCGTGATCGGTTTCTGGTTGCTATAGGCCCAAAATCCGATCACGATCATGGAAAAGCAGCCGGGAGGTCAGGTCACCCGGGATTACCAGTTGCCGTCGGGGCGGACGAAATCCGGACGGAACTGGCGCATGTACGTGGCGTCGTCCCGGCGGGTGATCCCGCACCGCAGATACTGCTCATGCAGCCGAGCCAATGCGTCCGGATCGAGTTCCACGCCGAGCCCGGGCGCGTCCGGCACCGGCACCGAACCGGCGACGAACGACAGCGGATTGCGCACCACGTCGTCGGTCGCCCACGGCAGGTGGGTGTCGCAGGCATAGCTGAGATTCGGCGTCGCGGCGGCCAGCTGGACCATCGCGGCGAGACTGATGCCCAGATGGGAATTGGAGTGCATCGACAATCCCCAGCCGAAGGTGTCGCAGATCGCGGCCAGGTGGGACGAGGCCCGCAGGCCACCCCAGTAGTGGTGATCGGACAACACGATGCCGACACTGCCGAGCCGCACCGCCTCTGGGATGTCGGCGAAAGCGACCACGCACATGTTCGTCGCAAGTGGCATCGACGCGCCGGCCGCCACCTCCGCCATTCCGACCCGTCCCGGCGTCGGGTCCTCCAGGTATTCCAACACTCCATCCAACTGGGCTGCGATCCGCTGTGACGTCGGCACCGTCCACGCGGCATTCGGGTCGATCCGCAGCGGCAGGTCCGGGAAGGCCTCGGCCAGCGCCTGCACGGCGGCGGCCTCCTCGTCGGGCGGGAACGCACCGCCCTTGAGCTTCAGCGAGGTGAATCCGTACTCCCCCACCATTTTCTTGGCCTGCGCGACAATTCCGGCCGGATCGACCGCCTCGCCCCACTCGTCCGGCTCGGCGCCGGGATGCCCGGCCCATTTGTAGAACAGGTACGCGGAGAACGGCACGCTGTCGCGCACCTTTCCACCCAACAGCGCGTGCACCGGCTGCCCAGTGACCTTGCCCTGCAGGTCGAGGAACGCGACCTCGAAAGCGGCGAACACCCGGGCCTGCGATTTCTGCGCGCTCGAGGGTCCGGTGAGGCCGTGCGAATCGGGATTGTCGATGCCGCCGACGACAGTGGACACCGTGGTCCACAGTCCGTTCAGATCGAACGGCGAGAGCCCGACAAGCCGCGGCGCGACCCGCTGCAGCAACGCGAGGAAGGTGTCATCGCCGTAGCTCTCCCCCAGACCGACCAGGCCGCCGCCGAGCCGCACCTGGACGATCGACCGCAACGCCCAGGGCTGGTGCACTCCGGCGGCGTTGAGCAGGGGCGGATCGGCAAACGCAACCGGTGTCACGACGGCGTCGCTGACGCGATCGCCTTGGGCGGCTGCAGGACTGGCGACGTCACCGATCGACACGGGAAACCTCCTCGAGCGCGGTGAGCCCGCGCTGAATGATCGTGGCCAACTCTTTCTCGTGCTCCGGGGTCGGATCGATGAGCGGCGGTCGCACGCCGCCCAGCGCCAGACCCTGTTGCCGCGCGCCGGCCTTCACCAGCGACACGGCGTATCCGGGGACCTTGGACCGCAATGCCGCGAACGGCAGGTAGAACTCCGCCAGCAACGTGTCGAGCACCCGCTGGTCGTCGTTCTCCAACGCCGTATGAAAGGCGCTGGCGATTCCGGGAACGAACGTGGCGACCGCTGATGAGTAAGGACGGACACCGATGCCGGCGTAGGCCTGGGCGGACAGCTCGGCAGTCGGCATTCCATTCAGGAAGCGGAAGTCCGCCGCGCGCGCGTGACCGCTGCGGCGGACCGCGGTGACGATCCGCTGCATCAGTTCCAGGTCGCCCTTGCCGTCCTTGATGCCGACGACGGTCTCGACATCCAGCAGGGACACCGCGGCTTCCGGGGTGAGTACGGCGTTGGCCCGTTGATAGACGATCACCGGCCGGTCCGTCGCCGCGGCCACCTCCCGGATGTGCCGCAGCAGGCCGGCCGTCGGCGCCTCGACGAGATACGGCGGCAGGAGCAATAACCCGTCCACTCCGGCGTTCGCCGCGACCTGAGCGAATTCGCGGGCAATCGCCGGACCGCCACCGACGCCGGCATAGACCGGGACCGCGCCGCCCACGGTCTCGACCGCGACCCGCACCACGTCCGCGTACTCCGGCACCGACAGGGCGGTGAATTCACCCGTGCCGCAGGCCGCGAAAACCGCGCTCGGCCCCCATTCCAGCTGCTGTCGGATGTGTGCGGCCAGCACCTCCTGTTCAACCTTTCCGCCGTCGGCGGTGAACGGTGTCAACGGAAACGACAACACGCCGGCCATGAGATCCTCTCGTTCAGCGACTTGTCTGTTGTTCACATATGTGTCGGGCAATTCTTTCAGATGAACGACGCACGGTATAGGGTCCACGTGTCATGACGGCGACCACAAACACGCACCCACGTCGACAATCCGGGCCCGGGCGGTGACTCGTCTGTTGATCACCGGCGCGGCCGGTGGAATCGGGAAACTGCTCCGGGTCAGATTGGCCGGACCCGGACGTGTTCTGCGATTGCTGGATCTGAAGGAACTCATCGCCGGTCCGGCCGAGGAGACCGTGGTCGCGGATCTTGCCGATGCCGCGGCGGTCGAGGAGGCCATGCGCGACGCCGACGCAGTCATCCATCTCGGCGGGCACGCGAAAGAGGCGCCGTTCGAGAACGTGCTGCGGATCAACGTCGGCGGCACCCACAATGTGCTGGAGGCGGCCCGCCGCAACGGCGTCGACCGGGTGGTGATCGCGTCCAGCTTCCACGCCGTGGGATGGCTCGGCTGGCGCGATGAGGCAGAGTTGCCGGCTGCCAGCGCACCCCGGCCGGACAGTTACTACGGGTGGAGCAAGACCGCGATGGAATCGCTCGGCCGGCTCTACGCCGATCGGTTCGGCCTGCGGGTCTTCTGCGTACGCATCGGCACCTGCTGCCCCGAACCGCGCATCGCCAAGCAACTGGCGACCTGGCTCTCCCCCGACGACGCCGGCCGGCTGGTCGAGGCGTGCCTCAGCACGCCCGAGCCGGGATTCCATACGGTGTGGGGGATTTCGGCCAATACACGCCGCTGGTGGTCGCTGGCGGAGGGCGCCGCGATCGGATATCACCCGAAGGACGACGCCGAAGCCTATGCGGACACGATTGCCACCGAGGTGACGGCCGGCTCCCGGCTGGGCGGGCCGTTCGCCGAGGTTGAGCTCGGTCGGCCGCTGTAGCGGGTCGGCCGCGGGCCACTAGGATTCCGCCTGGAAGCCCGCCGTGGGACGGGCGGAGAGGCACACAGCGTGAAGCTCGCGATTCTCGGCGGCGGCGGATTCCGCGTTCCCCTGGTGTACAAGGCATTGCTGAGCGACGAGGGTTCGCCCAGGGTCGAGACGGTGACACTGTACGACCCGTCCCCGGACCGGCTGCGGGTGATCGAGTCGGTGCTGGCGCAGCAGGCAGCCACTTTCGCGGACCCGCCGCGGGTCGAGACCACCACCGAACTCGACACTGCGGTGCACGGCAGCGACTTCGTCTTCTCCGCCATCCGGGTCGGCGGGCTGACCGGACGGACCCAGGACGAACGGGTCGCGCTGCGGCTCGGCGTGCTCGGCCAGGAGACCACCGGTCCCGGTGGCATCGCGTACGGACTGCGGACCATCCCGGTGGCAATGCGGATCGCAGACCGGGTGCGCGCCCTCGCGCCGAATGCGTACGTCATCAACTTCACCAACCCGGCCGGCATGATCACCGAGTCGATGCAGCGCGTTCTCGGTAACCGCGTCGTCGGCATCTGCGATACCCCGAGTGGCCTGGGCAACCGGATCGCCGACGCGCTCGAGCTCGACCGTTCCCGGGTCCAACTCGACTATGTCGGGCTGAATCATCTCGGCTGGATGCGCCGTGTCCTGCACAATGGACAGGATGTGCTGCCCAAGCTGCTGGCCGACGACAGCGCGCTTTCGACCCTCGAGGAGAGCGCGATATTCGGCAATGCGTGGCTGCGTTCGCTGGAATGCATTCCGAACGAATACCTGTATTACTACTATTTCAATCGCGACGCCGTCCGGTCGATCATCGACCAGAAAACGACCCGCGGCGAATTCCTGGTGAAGCAACAGGCCGATTTCTACCGGGACGCGGCAGCGGCACCGGGACGGGCGCACGAGATCTGGCACCGCACCATCACCGAGCGGAACGCGCTCTACATGGCCGAGGCGAAGGGCGACCACACGGTCGACCCCGCCGAGGAGGAGCAGGAGTCCGGCGGCTACGAGGCGGTCGCGCTCGCCGTCATGGCCGCCATCGCCCGCAATGAACAGGTGACGATGATCCTCAACACCCGCGGTGGCGGAGCGGTGCCCGGCCTCGACCCGGAGGCCGTCGTCGAACTCCCCTCGACCGTTGACGCGAACGGCGTGCACCCGCTCGCGACCGCGCCGCCGAATCTGACCCAGCTCGGACTCATGCAACAGATCAAGGCGGTCGAGCGGCTCACCATCGAGGCGGCCACGACCGGCTCCCGGGACGCCGCGGAGCGGGCGTTCGCGCTGCACCCATTGGTCGACTCGGTGTCGGTCGCCCGGGAGCTGTTGCGCGGCTATACCGAGGCGATCCCGGCCGTCGCGGCTGTTTTCGGCTGACTCGTTCCGGACCCGAATACCCCGATTGGCCCCTTGTTGAAGTGGGCTGACGAGAGCAACATCCCTAGTGCTCGCGCCAGCTGACGACGCATGTTCGGCCGCTTCTCAGGGCTCCGATGTGGCCGGGGGAAGGGGTTCGACGATGCAGCAACCGTTCAGGTCCGCCCGGCTCGACCGGCGCGCTTTCGTCCGGGGCGGTGCGGCGCTCGGGGTTGGCGCGCTGGTCGCCGCGACGCCGTGGCTTGCGCACGGGGCGGGCGCCGTGCAACACGCCGCGGCCGTCGACCAACCGGAGATCGCCAACTGCGACGCGTGGGGCGCCCGGCCGCCGAGTTCGCCGGTAACTGTGCTCGACTACAAGCCGAACAAGATCATCGTGCATCACACCGCGCTGGCCAACTCGACCGATTACTCGCAGGCGCATGCCTTCGCCGACGCGCGTGACATCCAGAGCCTGCACATGGACACGAACGGCTGGCTCGACACCGGCCAGCAGTTCACCAATTCACGCGGTGGCTGGCTGACCGAGGGTCGACACGGCAGTCTGGCAGCACTCCTGGGTGGGCAGACCATGGTTGAGGGCGCCCAGTGCGTCGGGCAGAACGACCAATCGATCGGCATCGAGAACGAGGGGACCTACCTCGACGTGCAGCCGCCCCAGGCACTCTGGGACCAGCTGGTCACCTTCTGCGCATTCATCTGCCAGCAGTACGGCCTACCGGCAACCGAAATCTACGGACACAAGGACTTCAACGACACGCAATGCCCAGGGCTGATCCACGACCGGCTGCCCGAGCTGCGTACCTCGGTCGCCACCCTGCTCGGCTGAGCCGTCAGCGAATCTCTTTGCGCTTGTTGCGCCCCACCGCGGTCACTACGACGAAACCGATCGCGCCGACGATGATGAGCCACCAGAGCGCGTGGACTATGGCGCCCACGACGATGAAGGCCAGCCAGATGGCAGCGACCGCGCCCAGAACTTTGAGGATCATGCCCACAGACTACGCCGATTTGTCTGCTCGGCGTCGGCTCGCCGGGCCGGCCCGCTCAGCGCGTCGGATCCGTCACACCGGGCGAGCGTGACCAGCCGGCACGACCGCCCAGATCCCTTTCATGATCATGGTGCTGTTGTATCCAGCCGGCTGTGCACTCCGCCCCATGATCATGACGTTTAGGTGCCGGTTGAGCGCGGGTTCCCTGATCATCATTGCGTTATGCCGGTCAGCGCCGGCATAACGCAGACATCATCGGACATCGGGCCCTGGGTGCTCGATGGGTCACTCAGATGAGCCGGCCGAATGCTCGGCCGACGTCGCGCCAGAAACCGAGCCCGAGGACGACGAAGCTGCCGAGCGCGGCCGCGACCAGGATCGCGTCGACGGATCGGCGCCCCTGCTTGGACCAGTAGACGTCCTGAGATTGAGCCAGAGGGCGAACTCGTCCAGCGTCAGGACCGCACCGATCCCGAAGAACACCGCGACAATGGTCCGGCCAATACGGACATGCAGTGCGTTGGACAGATAGCCGGTGACGATCAGCAGGAGAATTCCGGGGACCAGATGGTGCAGGTGGGTGCCACCGATGCTCAGATTGCGGAAGGGCCCCCGGCCGCGCCGAATTGCGTGGGTGATCGCGCGGATGACGAGGAAGGTCACCAGAAAGGCGATCAGGATCCAGAACGCCTCTTCCTTGCCCGCATCGACGATGTGCCGGTTGTACGAACGCCCGATATCACGCCAGAACCGGGCCATCCGACTCCTCTGTGCTCAGCGCGGTGATGCCGCGACGGTACCGCTGCCCGCCACGGCCCCGTGTTATCGCAGCGCGTCGGCCAGCCGGGTGTCGTACTCGTCGGCCAGTTGCCGCAGCGCGCCCGACGCATCCCCGGAGAACGACGACCCGTGCATGACGGCAAGTGTGGTCGGCTCCAAATCGGCCAACCGCCGGATCGTCGGGCCGGTGGTCGGCGTGAGGCACGTCGCGTGAAATGCATCTTCGGCGATGATCGCGGGCTCGACGACATCTGTTCCTACGACCGCCGGGCCGTTGCCGAAATGGGTGAAGAGGTCGCCGCACAGCAACGTCCCGGTCGTCTCCTCGAACAGCACACCGGCCTCCCAGCCGTGCGGCACGTGCGGCGTATCGAGATAGCGGACCCGTTTCCCGCCCAGGTCGACCGATTCGGAGTCGGCAAGAATGCGTGGCGGCCGGTCGGCCATTTCGTTGAGCGACACCATGCAACCCAACGATCCGTGCGCGACCTCGGCCCGCGGAGCGGCTTCGAGAAACTGGTTCATGGCGCCGCACTCGTCGGATTCGATGTGACCGAAGGCGATCCAGCGCAACGTTTCCACCGGCAGCACCGACGCGATCGCCTCGGTGACCGACGGAAAGAATGACCGGTGCCCGGTGTGGAACAGCAACGGCTGCTCGGCGTCGACGACAAATTGATTGAAGGTGAAACCGCCGGGACCGATCTCCGGCACCCAGGTGGACAGCCGGTAGATGCCAGCCGCAATTTCGTTGACGGAAGTATCCATTGTCTAACCCCCGAAGTCGTCTGCTGACTGAAGCATACGACTCCACTCCTCCATGCTCATGGGGCAATTTCGGCGGCGATTCGCGGCTAAATTGCCTCATGATCATGAAAAAGCTGGCGCCGATAGCTGCCCGAATCATAAGATCAGGTGCGAGCATGAACCGGTGACCGAACCGTTGAGCGCATCGGAAGACGCGACACCGTTCTACGCCGCCCGCGGCTGGCAGCGCTGGCGCGGGAGGTCGTACGCGTTCACGCCGAACGGCATTGTCCGTACGGCCGATGAGGACGACGGCATCTACGTCCTGCCTTCCGTACCGGTGGATCTCGCCGGCGCCATCACCTGCGACTGGCGCGACGGGGACGTCTGGTAGGCGCCGCCGTCTGGCAAGGTTGCCGTCATGATCGATGCCAGCACCGTGACCGAGGTCGACCGGATCATCCGTTCCGCCGCCGCGCGAGAGATCCTGCCTCGGTTCGGACATCTCGCCAGCGGTGACATCGCCGAGAAGGCGCCGGGTGATCTCGTCACCGTCGCGGACAACGCGGCCGAGGAGGTGCTGACCCGGGAGCTGACCAGCCTGTTGCCGGGCTCGGTCGTGGTCGGTGAGGAGTCAGTGGCCGCGGATCCGGCGGTGCTGCGGGATCTCGACGGCGACAAGCCGGTCTGGATTGTCGACCCGATCGACGGCACCCGCAACTACGCCAACAACAACGCCCGATTCAGCACCCTGGTGGCGCTGGCCGAGCGAGGCGAGTTGCTGGCCTCGTGGACGTACGTGCCCGTCTTCGACACGATGGCCCATGCGGTGTCCGGCGCCGGCGCGTTCGTCGACGAGCAGCGGGTGCACGTGGCCGAATCGCCGGTGGGGCTGCGGTTTCTCGATGTCGCGACGCCGCATTCCAGCGTCTGGGGACCCGGACGCCGGGCGCAGTACAACGCGTTGAGTCGGTCCGGTGTCGCGCTGACCATCTTCGACGTGTCCGGTCTGGAGTACATCGAACTGGCCAGCGGACGGCGTACCGCCATGGTCCTCACCTGGGAATTCCCGTGGGATCACGCGGCCGGGCTGCTGTTGCACGCCGAGGCCGGCGGCATCACGACCACCGCCGACGGCACGCCATTCACGCTCGCCGGCGGCAACGCCCTGCCGTTCGTCGCGGCCCCTGACGTGGACTGCGCGACGGCGCTGCACGATGCCATCGCCGGGAAATAGACGAATCACCGATCAGAGGAGCGCATCGATGACACCAACCACGGGATACGCACCGGTCAACGGAGTGGACATGTACTGGGAGAGTCGGGGCACCGGTGGCACTCCCCTGATCGTGACGCACGGCGGTTTCGGGCTGACCACGATGTTCGGTGAGCTGCTCGACCACCTGGCGGTCGACCGCCGGGTGATCGCGATCGAGTTGCAGGGCCATGGTCATACCCGCGACATCGACCGGCCGTTCCGGTTCGAGCACTTCGGCGACGACATCGCCGCGCTGATCGACCACCTCGAACTGGGGCAGGTGGATCTGCTCGGCTACTCGCTCGGCGGCGGGGCCAGCCTGCGGGCCGCGATTCGGCATCCCGAGCGGGTACGCCGGCTGGCGCTGGTGTCGACTCCGTGCCGGCGCGAGGACTGGTTCCCCGACGTACGGGCTCAGATGGAGCACGTCGGCAGCGCCGGATTCGACCAGATGAAGCAGTCGCCGATGTATGCGGCGTGGTTGGCGGTGGCGCCGGATGTCGACGCTTTTCCCGCTCTGATGGACCGGACGGGCGATCTGCTGCGCCAACCGTACGACTGGTCGGACGAGGTGCGGACGATGACCGATATCCCGACCCTGTTGATCTACGGCGACGCCGACAGCATCCCGCCGGCCCGCGCAGCGGAGTTCTTCGCGATGCTGGGCGGCGGGCAGCAGGACGCCGGCTGGGATGGCACGATACCCACCGAGATGCGACTGGCCGTCCTGCCGGGGCTGACGCACTACAACATCTTCCAGGCACCCCAACTCGGCCCAATCATCGCCGATTTCATCGCCTGAATATTCGCCGGCACCAGCCGATCTGCGCCGTAGCCGTTTGTCAGGTGAGGGATTCCAGTTGTCGCACGACCTCGTCGATCGGTCTCGACGCGTCGATCTCGATGGTCGCGTGGTTACGCAATAGGGGCTCTACCGCAGCAAGATGGTGCAGGATAAGAGCTCGTTCCACCGGCGTCTTCCCGTACGGATTGTCGGTACGGGACGCGATCCGGGCCAGCATGACATCAGCCGGCGCGCTGAACAGGGCGACATGGTCAAAGTTCGGCTCGTTCTCCGGTCGAGGATAGAACTTCGACTGATTCGACTTGCAACCGGCGACGAAAAGGCTTCCCTCGGTGTGGTTGGCCAGTAATTCGGCGATGGCATTTACCCGCCATACCCAGTCGCTTGATCCGTCCGGCAGGGTGACCGTCTGACTCCATTCTTCCGAGTCGGTCTCAACGACCCGGTGGCCGCGCTCACCCAGGATCCGCAGCGCCGTCGACTTCCCGGTCCCGGACATTCCGGTGATCAATACCTTCGGCATGCGCACCACACTAGCGCGAGTTCGAGTAGGTTTCTGGTCATGAACGACGCGCGGAACGGCGACGGATCGGCTCGCGTGGTGGTCCGGATCGGGGACACCGTTCGGCGGCCGGCGGGATATTGGACTCCGGCGGTTCACGCATTGCTGAGCCATCTGGAGAAGGTGGGATTCGAGGGTGCTCCGCGCGTCATCGGCTTGGATCCGGAATCGGAGATCCTGACCTATGTCGAGGGCGAGACACTGGCCGCGGACGCGGCATTCGATGACGACATTCTGGTGTCTGTCGGCGCCTTGCTCAGGAGTTATCACGACGCTGCTGCCTCATTCACTCCACCGACCTGGGCACGCTGGAAATCGACATCGGGGCCGACTGCCGGCGCTCTGGTCTGCCACAACGATCTCTGCGCGGGAAATGTGGTATTCCGCAATCGCAAAGCTATCGGGATCATCGACTTCGACTTCGCCCATCCTGCGGATCCGAGCTGGGATCTGGCCGTCGCTGCATGGCACTGGGTGCCGTTCTCGACGGATTCTGCGGGCGGCCAGGTGCCGGAATCCGATTGGCCGGCACGCCTGCGGCTCCTCGTCGACAGCTACGGAGTCGAGTCCCGGCGCCGCCACGAGGTTCTCATCGCTGCCGCAGATCTGACCCGCCGGATGCGGGACAATCGCGCCAGGGACGGCCTGGACACCGGCCGTTTCGACCTGTCGCTCGACGCGCTCGACCGGCAGCGGACAGCGCTGATCGATGCATTGGGATAGCGAGCTCGACCGCTAGAGGTTCCGATTTCGGCCGGTCACACCGAGGATGACGAGACACACAGCACCCGTGACAAAACCAGCCGGAGCGGTGTCCGGATCGCCATCGATCAAGGCCGAAATGCCCGAGACGGCTCCCACCACCAGCCCGAGAAACGCGCACACCCGGCCGGCTCTCACCGCCGAGCTGCGTCGACGCGGATCCTGCGGCTCCATCATCACCCGACCGATTGACGCTGCGTAGACACCAGAATCGCACTGCTCCGGCCTGGTCGCCAGGTATCCATCGGGTATGACGTCGGATTCGTCCTCGATCGTCCATCCCCGAACCATGATCATGAGGCAATTTCGTCGGCGATTCGCGGCTAAATTGCCTCATGATCATGGAGTCGGCGGCTGAGTAGATTGACCGCCGAGGCAACCATTCGATGAGCTGCGGTGTAAAGAACCTGTGGATGTCAGTTTCGGGGAGTTCATTGCCGCCCGCATCGCCATCTTCCGGCGTTTCGGGCTGCTTCTCGCCGGCAATCCACACGACGGCGACGACCTGGCCCAGGCCGCGCTGCTGCGGGTCGGGGTGCGGTGGTCCCGGATCGACCGCAGCGGATACGACATATCCGCCATTGTGCTCGACCCGTCGCTCCCGCACCGATGATGTCTGCGTTGTGCCGGCCATGGCCGGCACAACACCATCATGATCACCACGGCAGCCGGCACAACGCCGTCACGATCCAGAAACGAGCCGACAGAGACGAGCCAATGAGCCGCCGGCGGCCGACAGCTAAATAACCAGTGAGCGCCGGCGAGCCGCCCGTCCGGCGAAGGATACGGATATTAGGACGGCGGCGATGATGGTCGCGAGGCTCAGGCGTAGGCCGAGGGTCGCTGCGAGAGTGCCGATGAGAGCCGGTGCGATCAATGCGCCGAAGCTGTCGCCGAGTTCGAGGACCGATATCGCTTCGCCGTCGGTCACGTCGGTCTGATTGCCGGCGAAGCTGCTGATCGACGGGCCTGCGCAGGCCAGCCCGATACTGAGTACGGCAAATCCGATGACTGTCGCTGGGAAGGTCCCGACGGCCAGGCCCACGCCGAGGCCCGCGGCGCCGAGAATATTGCCGGCCCGAAACACCCGCAGATTTCCCAGCCGCCTCACGATACGGTCCACGCTGAGTGCGGCGACGATGCCGGCGACGGTCATCACGGTGTAGGTAGCCGCGCCCGCGGCCTGACTCACACCGAGCGAATGCGTGGCGTACGACGCAGTCCACAACTCCAATGTCGTCGTGACGAATTGCGCCACACCCGCCAACCCGGCGACTGCGCACAACTGCCGGGTGAAACGATCCCGCAACCGGCGCCGGTCCGTCGCCGCTGTGGCGACCGATGACTCGACCGGAAGCCATCGTCCGACGCCAGCCAGTACGGCGAGCAGCAGGACCGAGGTGGCGACGAATTGCCGATCCGCCGGAATTCCCGCCGCTGCCGCGACCGTCCCGATACCAGCCCCCGCGAGCATCCCGATCCCGAAACATGCGTTGAAGCAGCCCATCAGCGGCCGACCGTACCGACGCTGCACGCCCAATTGCAGTGCACCCATCGGAATTCCCATCAGACACGACACGCAGAACCACGTACACAGACCCACAGTCAGCCCGACCTGGCTGGTCGCAGCCGCCACCATTGGCATCACCAGCAGAATCCCCGCGGCACCGATCACCGCCAACCGGCGCGGAGCAACCCGGCCGATCAACACGACCACGACCACACCCATCGCCGCCAGATTCACCACGGCACCGATCGTGTTCGCCAATCCCCAAGCCGCGTCACCAGCGCCGACCCGGGCCCGTACATCGGGAATTCGCGCGGCCCACGCCCCGTTCGAGTTGCTCATCACCACCGACAGAAACCCCACCGCGACCCGGGCCCGACGATCAACACGACCCGGGCGGGCGCGCAAAAACCCGGCGGGGGTGACGTCCCCGCGACCTTTACGGCACACTCGAACCCGTGCTCCTCACTCCGGTGGGGCATGGGCCCTGAGGCGGGCTGAGCTTGCCGGCAAGACCGCCTCAGGGCATCCCAAAAGACACGAACGGGCACTCCGCCTTCACTGGAGCACTCGGCGCACCGACGCTAGAGCCGGACCTCAGGTCCCGTCAATTGTCCGCCTTCGTTAGCCTCAAAACATGTTTCGTGCGGCTAGGTCGGACGACTTCGGGGATGTTATTCGGCTATACCGCCAATTGCAGCCGGACGATCCGATTCTGGAAGACGGCTCGGACACAGCGACTTTCGAGCAGATTCTGAGCACTCCCGGACTGCAGCTTTTCGTGCTCGAGCTCGACGGGGTCGTCGTCGCCACGACCTACCTGAATGTGATTCCAAACATCACCCGATCAGCGTCGCCGTACGCCGTCATCGAGAACGTGGTCGTCGATGAATCCCTGCGCGGCAGAGGTCTGGGCAAGGACATCATGGCCGGCACGCTCCGAGTCGCATGGGCCGCGGGCTGCTATAAAGCAATGCTGATGACGGGCTCACGGAACCCCGCCACCCATTCCTACTATCGGGCCTGTGGGTTCTCGCCCGACGCCAAGACCGCCTACCTGGCTCGGCCGTCGTCCGGGTAGCAGCGGCATGTCACAGACGCCGGCGGCCATCTCGTCTTGGGGCTGAGAGTCAAGCTGGAACGAGAAAGGTGATGACGGTGCGGGTATTTGTGGCAGGCGGGACCGGAGTCCTGGGGCGGCGACTGGTGCCGCAACTCGTGGCCCGGGGCCACCAGGTGACGGCTACGACGACGAATGCGGCCAAGCTGGGCCTGCTGGCGGAGCTCGGTGCGAATGGCGTCGTGATGGACGGGCTGGATGCGGTGTCGGTCGGTGAAGCGGTGGCCGCGGCCCAGCCGGACTCGATCGTGCACCAGATGACCGCGATCGCCGGTAAACCCGATTTCAAACACATGGACCGGTGGTTCGCCACCACGATCCGACTGCGCACCGAGGGGACGGACAATCTGCTGGCCGCCGCCGAGGCGGCCGGCGTATCCCACGTTGTCGCGCAGAGCTATGCGAGCTGGAACGGCATCCGCGAGGGCGGATGGGTAAAGACGGAGGAGGATCCACTGGCCCCGGAGACGGGGACGGTCGCGCAGCCGGGCGCGGACGCGATCCGGCATGTCGAGGACATGGTCGTCAAGGCTGACGGGGTTGCCCTGCGATACGGCTGGCTCTACGGACCGGGTGCCATGGACGACCTGGTCGCGCCCGTACGCAAGCGGCAGTTCCCACTCGTCGGGGGCGGCACCGGCTACACCTCCTGGATGCACCTCGATGACGCCGCGAGCGCTACCGTCCTGGCCGTGGAACAACAGGTGAAAGGCGTCTTCAACGTCGTCGACGACGAACCGGCCCCGGTCAGCGAGTGGCTGCCCTATCTGGCCGAGTGTGCCGGCGCGAAGCGGCCGATGCGGGTGCCGCCGTGGCTGGCCCGCATGCTGGCCGGCGAGGTGGCGGTGTCGATGATGACCGAGGGGCGGGGCTTCTCCAACGCAAAGGCCAAACGGCAGCTCGGCTGGGAGCTGCGCTACCCGTCATGGCGTGTGGGCTTCAAGGCAGAGCTGGCGTGACCAAAGCCGAGGAGTTCCAGGAGCTGCGGGCGCTGCTGTTCGCGATCGCCTACCGGATCCTCGGCAGCGTGAGCGAGGCCGAGGACGCGGTCCAGGAGACCTGGCTGCGCTTCGAGGCGTCGTCGACACAACCCCGGTCGACCAAGGCCTTCCTCTCTGCGGCGGTGACGCGGATCTCGATCGACGTCCTGCGTTCGGCCCGCGTCCGGCGGGAGACGTACGTGGGACCGTGGTTCCCCGAGCCACTGCTCACCGACATCTACGAGGACCCCGAGCGCTCGGCCGAGCTGTCCGACTCGCTGTCGATGGCGGCGCTGCTGCTGCTCGAGCGGCTCAGCCCGCTGGAGCGCGCAGTCTTCGTACTGCGGGAGGTGTTCGGATTCGGCTTCCCGGAGGTTGCTTCCGCGGTCGGCCGCTCGGAGGCAGCGTGCCGCCAGCTCGCGGTGCGGGCGCGGCGACACATGGACGCCGGGCGCCCCCGGTTCGAGGCGGATCGCCGGGAGCGGGACAGGCTGGCGGCGCGATTCTTCGACGCCCTCCGGGAAGGCGACATCGACGGCCTGCGCGAGCTGCTCGCCGCCGACGTTCACCTGGTCGGCGACGGCGGTGGCAAGGCGCCGCAGTGGGGCAAGGGCGTCCTCGGCGCGGAGAAGGTGGCCCGGGTGCTTGCCTCGATCATCCCGTCGATGGTCCGGATCGACGTGACGGTGGAGCCACACGAGGTGAACGGCCAGCCGGGCGCGATCTTCCGCGATCGGGACAACAAGGTGCTCAATACCTGGACGCTCGACGTGCTCGACGGGCAGATCCAGACGATCCGCACGGTGCTCAACCCCGACAAGCTGGGCCACGTCGGCCCGGTGGCGGATGCCTGGGCCGTGATACGCGAGGCGAACGAGGCCCGCCGGCTCAAGGATTAACCTGGGGTGCCCGATGGCTCAGTTCGGACGCCGCGCCCAGATGTCGACTCCTTTCTTGGTGATGTCCAACGTCCCACGCCCGTCTGTGTGACGAGGAGACGCCGGCAAATGAAGGTCGCCTGATGGGTATTGATCGCAAGTCGCCTATTACAGCGGAATGGCGGGCCGGTTCCGTCAGCCTGACATCGAGTTGAAAGCGGATTGCCAGAGCCGCCGGGCAGAGTCGACGTCGGCCGGCGGAATTCCGGCTCACCCGGATCAATTCGTATGATCGAGAGGGACCACCATGAACCTGCGCCATAGTCTGACGATTGCGGCGGCGACCGCGGCCCCGTCGCGATTTCCGGAGCGGCCACCAACGCGTCCGCGGCGACCGCGCATCCCACACCGCCAAGAGCCCGAACTGGTGTTTCGGCGGTTACGAAGGCGGCGACAGCACCGATCTGTCCATTCAGATCGACCGCTGCACCAACAACGTGACCGGCGTCCAGGCTCGGCTCGACGGCGGCTACGGGCTCTACGGCCACTTCCAGTTCTGGGGGCCGCGCGGCTGGGGCCTCAACATCAGCAACCAGCAGTGGGGCAACAAGCAGTGGACCCCGCTCTACAGCGGTCCGGGGCAGACCGGCAGCGGTGATCTGGTCTGCGAACGGTTCTGGCAGAAGATCGGCGGTTACTACACGCAGATCGGCGGCAACACCTGTTGGGAGAACTGAGGTTTCGCGGTCGGCCGGGCGGATTCGCCCGGCCGACCGCACTTCGTCGGCTGACCGTCCCTAGTGGACGTAAAGACCGGCGATGACGAGTTCGACCAGGCGACGCGCGTCGTAGCGCGGGTCGCTCTCCGCGCCGACACAGAGATTGCCGACCCCACGCAGCAGTTCGTATGCCTCCACGTCGGAGCGGATCTCCCCCGCCGCGGCGGCGGCGGCGAGCAGCTCGGCGCACACGGGCATGAGCCGGTCGATGAAATAGGCGTGCAGCGTGGCGAAAGCGGCATCGTCGGACTGCAACGCCCTGGCGAGGCCGTGCTTGGTGACCAGGAAGTCGACGAAGAGGTTGATCCAGCGCGCCAGCGCGGCGTGCGGTGAGCGGCTTTTCGCCAGCAGGGTCGGACCGGCGGCGGCGCAGGCCTCGACCTGGTGCCGGTAGACCGCGACGATGAGATCGGCTCGGGTCGGGAAGTGGCGGTAGATCGTGCCCACGCCAACGCCGGCCTTGGCGGCGATGTCGCGTACCGGCACATCTACGCCGGACGTGACGAACGCCGCAGCGGCCGCGTCCAGCAGAGTCTCCTTGTTACGCCGGGCATCGGCCCGCTTTCGCGGGGCTGATCCGCTGTCGATCACGGTTACCTCCCTCACCCACTTGGCAAACGGAACCAAGTTCCGTATGTTGGTTAGTGGAACACGGCTCCGTTTGCTCAGGATGCCAGAACAGGCGCGCCAATCCAAGCCAGCCGCCGCAGATATGCTTATCTCTAGGAGAAACAGCCATGCAGTACCGCACCTTGGGCCGCACAGGCGTGCAGGTCAGCACCCTTGTGCTCGGCGCGATGAACTTCGGGCAGATCGGACGCACCGGACGGGATGCGGCCACCGCCATCGTCGATGCCGCGCTCGAGGCCGGGGTCAACCTCATCGACACCGCCGACATGTACGGCCGGGGCGAGTCGGAGGAGATCGTCGGCACAGCGATCGCCGGCCGCCGCGACGACCTCGTGCTGGCCACGAAGGCGACCATGCCGATGGGCGAGGAACGCAACCACCGTGGCAGTTCGCGCCGATGGCTGGTCGCCGAATTGGACAACAGCCTGCGTCGCCTGAACGTTGATCACGTCGATCTCTACCAGATCCACCGCTGGGACCCGACCACCAGCGACGAGGAGACACTCTCGGCCCTGACCGACCTGCAACGGGCCGGAAAGGTCCGCTATTTCGGCTCCTCGACGTTCCCGGCGTACCGCATCGTGCAGGCACAATGGGCCGCCCGGGAAATCCACCTGGGCCGCTACGTCACCGAACAGCCCAGCTATTCGATCCTGCAGCGCGGGATCGAGAGCCACATCCTGCCCGTGACCGAGGAGTACGGACTCGGGGTGCTGGCCTGGAGCCCGTTGGCCTCGGGGTGGTTGTCGGGTGCGATCCGCGCGGACCGGGAAATCACCACCAGCCGTTCGAAAGTCCTGCCGGAACGCTTCGACCTCGCCATCCCAGCCAATCGGGCCAGGCTTGATGCCGTCGAGCAGCTGGCCAAGGTCGCCGACGAGGCCGGTCTGACCATGATCCAGCTCGCGCTCGGATTCGTAACAGCCCATCCCGCCGTGACCAGCGCGATCATCGGCCCACGCACGCTGGACCACCTGCATTCGCAACTCGCCGCCACGGACACGGTCCTTTCCGCAGACGTGCTCGACGAGATCGACACCATCGTCGCTCCCGGCGTCGACCTCGCCCCGGACGAGAAGTTCGACACCCCGCCGGCGCTGCTCGATGCCGCCCTGCGGCGCCGCTGATTACTCGTCGGACTCCTCTGAAAGGACGATTCATGACACAGACCAGCAAGCCCAGCTTCGGAATCCTCACCGCCCCGATGCAGGTCTCCTACGACGACATCCTGCAGGTCTGGCGCGAGGCGGACACGATCCCGGAAATCCAGCACGCGTGGTTGTTCGACCACCTTATGCCGATCGGCGGAGACCCGGACGGGCCGATCTTCGAAGGCTGGACCCTGCTCGCCGCCCTGGCTGCGCAGACCGAACGGCTGCGCCTCGGGTTGCTCGTGACCAGCAACCGCGTCCGGCCGCCCGCATTGCTGGCCAAGATCGCCACAACCGTGGATGTTATTTCGGGCGGACGGCTCGACTTCGGTATCGGCGCGGGTTCGCGGCCCAGCCTCCCGATCGCGCGGCGCGAATACGACGCACACGGCCTGCCGTATAGCGACGCCGCCGACGCCGTGGCGAGTCTCGCGGAAGCGTGCACGGTGATCCGTCGATTGTGGACCGAGGACAAACCATTCGAATTCGCGGGCGAATACGTTCACCTCACCGGAGCATTCGGAAACCCCAAACCCGTTCAGCGCCCGCACCCGCCGATTGTCATCGGTGGCCGTGCCGCCGCGACGCTGCGCGTGGTCGCGGAGCACGCCGACGTGTGGAACATCCCGGGCGGCGACATCGAGGACGTCATCCGCCGCAGTGCGCTTTTGGACCGCTACTGCGTCGAGATCGGACGCGACCCGGCATCGATCACCCGCTCGATCCACCTGCCGGTCTCTTACGAAAAGCCCGACAGCACCCGGAATGCAATCGGGGAGGCGATCGACGCCGGCTTCCAACACGTCGTCCTCGGCCTGCCCGCGCCCTACCCCGCCAACGTTGCCCAGTGGATCGCCGCTGAATTCATCACCGACTGAGCTCTAGGCTGATAGGCAGAGCGCGTGGGCCGATCAGTGGCGTTCGCCGGTTGTGTGCAGGAAACCGAGCGTGCTAAAGCCTTCAGACAGGTAGAGGTGTTCGGCGGCGCTGCCTGAGGCGGCTTGTAGAACCTGGTAGACGGCACCGTGTCGCCGACCCCATTCCACGGCGGCCCGGCGGAGGGCGCGGCCATGGCCCTGGCCACGGTGCTCGGGGTGGACGGCAAAGTACGGCGGGGACAGGAAGCAGACTCCGGCCGCGTCGGTGAGAGTCGATAGTGGACCGATCGCGCCGACGATTCTCCGGTTGTTCATGCTGATCAGGATTGGGCCATCGTCGTGTCCGCGGAGCATGCGCTCATGCAGGAAAGCGAATCCGTCCGGCCCGACCTCGCGGGTGAATGCGGGAAAGATGGCGGCACAGCAATTGCCGGCGAGCTGCTCAACCGACTCCAGGCCGCACTGATCGGCGTGCTCGAAGGCCTCATGCACGAGTCGGGTGCGAGCCCCGGCAACTTCCCTGGCGGTGAACCACAGCACCCGATGCTGCGCCGCCCCATGA
>DATAVB010000104.1:0-6055 GCA_036267955.1 Mycobacteriales bacterium
ATGGCCGATTCGATGAGCAGGTCTTGCTTGCCGCGGAAGTGGTAGCTCACCGATCCGTGCGGCAGGCCGGCACGTTCTGCCACGGCTCGGGTGGTGACGCGGCCCCACCCGAGCTCGGCGATCAGCTCGGCTGCCGCGGCCATCAGCCGCTCCCGTGTCGGGGCTGAGGCCGGGTTGCGGCGGGTTGATCCACCCGTCGAACTCACTTGTCCAGATGACTTGTCCATATGGACAAGTCTAGTGCTAGATTCGGTTGCATGCCCACCGTGACATGCAAGTTCACTGGCGATCTCGCCGTGGAGGCCACCGGCCTCACCAAGCAGTTCGGCTCGACCCGGGCGGTTGACGGCGTCGACCTGGCCATCCCGCGGGGCTGCGTCTACGGCATCCTCGGGCCCAACGGCGCCGGCAAGACGAGCACACTTCGGATCCTCGCGACGCTCCTGCGACCGGACGCCGGCACGGCCCGCGTGCTCGGGCACGACGTCGTCCGCGACGCCGCCGCGGTCCGCAGCCGTATCAGTCTGACCGGCCAGTTCGCATCGGTCGACGAGGAGCTCACCGCGCGGGAGAACCTGATTCTGCTCGGCCGGCTGCTGGGCCACTCCCGGCGCCGGGCCAGGCAGCGGGCCCGCGACCTGCTGGAGGTATTCGACCTCACCGCAGCGGCCGGGCGGCTCGTCGCCCAGTTCTCCGGCGGAATGCGGCGCCGGCTCGACATCGCGGCCAGCATCTTCATCACCCCGGAGCTGCTGTTTCTCGACGAGCCGACCACGGGCCTGGACCCGCGCAGCCGCAACCACGTCTGGGAGACGATCCGGATGATCGTCGCCCAAGGCACCACGGTCCTGCTCACTACCCAGTACCTGGACGAAGCCGATCAGCTGGCCGACCGTATCGCCGTCATCGACCACGGCAAGGTCATCGCCGAGGGGACCCGCGGTGAACTCAAGGCGTCGGTCGGCGCCGGCGGCGTCCGGGTCCGACTGCTGGACCCGGACCAGCGCGACACAGCCGAGCGGCTGCTCGCCGCCAGCCTCGGCGTGCCCGTCCACCTTGACGCCGACCGGGCCGAGCTCACAGCCCAACTCCCGGCAGGCGACAACGGCAACGACACGGTCCGGATAGCGGCCACTGCCGTAGCCGAGCTGGCTCGGTCCGGGATCGCCGTCGGCGACTTCGCACTCGGTCAGCCCAGCCTCGACGAGGTGTTCCTTGCTCTGACCGGCAGCCGGACCGAATCCACCAGCCACGAAGCGGAGGCCATCGCATGAGCAACGCGTCTTTCACCGCAGCCGCTGACAGCAAGCCGCATCCGGCGCCGGTGGGCGTGCTGGCCACCGACGCGCGCCCCCCGCAGGCCGGCGCGCTCGCGGCCTCTCTCACCTTCGCTTGGCGGTCACTGCTCAAGATCAAGCATGTTCCCGAACAGTTGGGCGATGTGATCGGAATTCCGGTGCTGTTCACGCTCATGTTCACCTACCTGTTCGGGGGCGCGCTGGCCGGCTCGACCAAGCACTACCTGCAATTCCTCCTGCCCGGCACGCTGGCGCTGGCGGTCGTCTTCGTCACCGTCTACAGCGGGGTCACGCTCAACCGCGACCTGTCCACAGGCGCCTTCGATCGCTTCCGGTCGATGCCGATCTGGCGACCGGCCCCGATCGTTGGCGGGCTCATCGGGGATGCCGGACGGTACCTGCTCGCGTCGATCCTGGTAATCGGGCTCGGGCTGGTCATGGGCTACCGGGCCGAGGGCGGGGTCACTGGAGTCTTCGCCGCAGTGGCGCTCGTGCTTGTCTTCGCCTCGGCCCTGTCATGGGTATGGACCACCCTCGGTCTGCTTCTGCGCACACCCAACGCGGTCATGAGCATCGGGTTCGTCGTCCTGTTCCCGCTCACCTTCGCCAGCAACATCTTCGTCGACCCGCGCACCATGCCCGGCTGGCTGCGCGCATTCGCCGACGGCAACCCGATCACCCACCTGGCAACCGCCGCCCGTGGCCTGATGGCGGGCACCGCCACCGCGTACCAGGTGCTCTGGGTGCTCGGTGCCAGCGCTGCGCTGACCCTTGTCCTCGCCCCGCTGACGATGCGGCTGTACCGCAACGCCCACTAGGCGAGAGGCACGCACAGAAACGGGTGTGCGTGATGTGTGGGTTGGCGGCCGCCGTTCGATTGTTTCGTAATAGAAACGGCGGGCAAATGTGCTCCCGGCTGCTGAGGGTCGTCCATCGTCGGCATGGGAATAGTGCACAGCACCGGCCGCCGATGACTACCACGCCGGATGCCACGGCGAGCAAAAGCGCTGTCCTCCCACCGTGACTTGCTGCTAGACGAGCTAGTCGCCCAGACCACCACCCAGCCGCTGCCCGGAATCCAATGGCGGACCTCCCAACGGGTGCAACCCAGCACCACCCCTACCCGGACACGCCGCCCCGCATCGGGCGGCGACCGCAAGCCGAACGTCGGCGGGCGCAGTCTTGGCGGTCAATCGCGGCCACGCCCTCGACGGTCTCTCATTGTCCGGTAGGCCGGCCTGTCAGCCGCCGCAGGCTCGCCCGCCGCATGGGAACGATGACCGGACGAGGTCGCTACCAATCAAGTGTGCAGAGAACCTCAGAATACCTGTCTCATATACGGATGGGCGGATTCTGGCGGTTATTGCAACAGTAGGTCGCCGATCAGTTCGATTGGTTTCTTGAACGCTAGTCGTTTTCGGGGTCGGTCGTTGAGTTGTTGGGCGACCCAGTCCAGGTCGGCGGCGCTGCGGACGCTGAGGTCGGTGCCCTTCGGAAAGTATTGGCGCAGCAGGCCGTTGAAGTTCTCGTTGGTGCCGCGCTGCCAGGGCGAGTGCGGGTCGCAGAAGTAGATGTCGATATCCGCGTCGATAGAAACCTGTTTCCAGGTCCGCATCTCCGGTCCTTGATCCCAGGTCAGGGACAGGCGCAGCGACTCCGGCAGTGTTTGGATCTTCTCGGCGAGTGCGTCGCGGACCTGCTCGGGTTTGTAGCCGTCGGGTAGGTGCAGCAGCATCGCGTAGCCGGTCTGGCGTTCGACGAGGGTGCCGATCGCGGTCTGGTTCTGCTTGCCGATGATCAAGTCCCCCTCCCAATTTCCGGGCACCGCCCGGTCGTCGACGGCGGCTGGCCGCTCACTGACGTTGATCATGTTCGGGATGCGGTTCTTGCGCTGCCCGGGCTTGCGACTCGGGCGCCGCAACGCCCGCCCCGTCCGCAGACACACCGCCAGATCGCGGCGCAACGCGCCGCGGGACTGCACATAGAGCGACTGATAAATGGTCTCAGGAGACACCCGCATCTCCGGGTCGTCGGGAAACTCCAGGCGCAACCGCCCGGTGATCTGCTCCGGTGAGTACTTCTTCTCCAGATCCTCCTCGACCTTCGCCCGCAACACCAGGTTCGTGACCAGCTTCGCCGGCTTGGGCCGTGACGATCGGTGGTAGGCCATCGCATGCGCCGAGCTGGCCAGATAGCCCCCGCCCGGTTCCTGATTGCGTCGCAGCTCTGGGCTGATCGTGGACGGGCTGCGTCCCAGACGAGCACCGATCGCGCGCAGCGACTCACCTCCCGCACGCAACAGCCCTATCTGTTCCCGCTCGGCAAACCCCAAACACCGACCCTTCAGATCACGCCCACGGCGCGGACGCACACCGCCATTAGCAATCACCCATCAAGTGCCCTGCTTGCGATAGGTACCCGCTGCCACCGCGGCGTCAGTGATGAACTCACCTCACTGCAGCTCGACCCAGAACACCTGCACGTCCTCCGTGATCATGTGACGAGCGAACCGGATGACCAACACCTCCACTCAGGCAGGTGTTGCGATCACCGCGAGAACCCAAGGATCGCTATCCGGACGTTGAGTTTGGGTATCGGCCCCGTCCTGCAGTGTCTCCTCGTCAGACGTGTCGCCGATCCTCTCGCGCGACTCGGCGGGCCGCCATCAGGTAGTCGTTGCCGTCCTCGCCGACCCGGAGACCCAGGGCCGTGCAGAGCCGTTCGGCATCCGGATTGTCGTTGCTGGCGGTCGATTCGAGCGGAGCGGCGATTCGGGATCGGTGCACGGTGTTGCCGATATGTACCACGCTTGCGGTGGTCGTGACCGCCGGCGAGTACTCCTTCGTACATTCGATGGATGATCGCGGATCGCGGGTGTCGTCTGTGGCCGAGATTTGCCGACGGCTACTTGCGGAGTCCGGTGTCGTGTCACGATGCGGAGGTGGAACATATGCCATTCGGCCGGCGGTTTGGCGCGGCTGCGGGGTCGGCTCCTCGGGTGGAGTTCACCGAGGAGCAGCAACGCGAGCTGGCTCGGGCGATGCATGAGGCTCAGATCGCTGTACTGAAAGCGATCACGCGGGCGGCCGAACAAACGGATATGCACGCTGCGTCGCGGGCGACCGAGCGGCTGACGCACGCGCTGATGCTGGTGCGCGCCGCGGCAGGGCAGGGGCCGGCCGGTTTCCCGTTCTTCCACGGGCCGGGCGACTTCGATGAGGACGACGAACCGTAGCCGGCCGGGACGACTCCGACTTTGTGCAGCGTCGAGGCGCGGCGTTGCGGGCGGTGTCTGAACGCACGGCGGGCAGGCCGGTCGGCGAGGTGCGGGCCGAATTGGACCGCGAGCTGCGGGTCCGCGACGCTTACGAAACCGGTGAGCTGCGGCTGATCGGCCGGACCGTCCGCTGCACGCTGCGCAGTCGGCCGAGGTCGCCGCTGTGATCGCACTCGCCGGCGAGGACCATCCATGCCGGACACCCTGCCCGGGCGGGTGGGGCGCCGGTGGCGGTAAGGACGCCGAGTACGTGAAGGTAGCCCGATCGTCGTGGTCGAGGTCCGGGTTGATGTCGCCGCTCATACCGGCCGCTGGCGACATGGTCTGCGCTATCTGCGCCTACGACCGGACCTCGACACGGCCGCGGTCCCGCTGGATATGGACCTCACCACCGCCCACTGACAATGCCATCGCCGCGGCACGGTGTCTGTCTCGATCGACAGGCCGGCGGCAGCCTGCCCGGTTTATGGCGCCGCCGGCCGCAGTCGGGGGGGACGTATGCGGCCGGCGGCTGGACAGAAAGTGAGGTCCGGTGATCGGGCAACTCCGAGCTTACGTCGCCTGCCCATGCCGGGCAGTCGGCGGCGGTCGACGCGCCGAAGCTGGCCGGGCTGTCGACTGTGGCGGGGGTGGTGGGCGGATACTGGTGGTGTGAGTGTGATGACCAGCAGGATCGAGCGCAGTGGTCCGGCGATCAGGGATGCCCTGGCGGGCTCGTCTCCGGATGAGTGTCGGCGGTTCGAGGTCGAGTTTCAGCAGGCTCTGGCCACGGCGGGGGAGACGTTTGATCTGGGTCCGGTCGAGGCGTTGCTGGACCGGTGGTGGGGGATCGCGGCAATCCGCGGCAACCCCCTGACTGCCACCGAGCAGGGCCTGGTCGCGAAGGCCCGCGCCGGCGACGACTCTGGATGGGACATCCCCGCCCGCCTGCCGACCCGGTAGATGCCCGCGTTCTCCGCTCGATGGCTGGAGATCGCCATCGGGCAGTACCGTGCGCTCTCACCGGGCGCTCGGGCCCGGGTCGATGCTCGCATCGAGGAGCTGCTCGAGCAGCCCGTCGGGCCGGCCAGTGCGTATGACGAGCCCAGCGACCAATGGACCACCACCTACGGCGGCGGGACCGGCTTGATCCTCTACGCGGTGGTCGAGGAGTATCGGCGCGTGTTGATCCTGCGGCTGGTCTGACCGCCTCAATCCCCGCCGGTGCGGCTACGGCGACGACACCGGTGATTCCGGCGGAATCACCGCTGGGGCAGTGACGTCGCCGAGCCGCGACGACACTCCACCTCGGTTTGACTTGTTCGAACATTAGTTCGACTATCGGGAGACGGGGTGGGGTGCGCCGCGGTTGCCGTGGTCGGAGATGGAACGCCGGCTGTCCGGTCGCCCGGCACCGACCACTGTGGATTGTGATGGGGGTGATTCGCCGGCGTGGACGCGGAAGCGTGAGCCGTACGTCGCCACGGTGCGACGCCGGGAG
>DATAVB010000105.1:0-3879 GCA_036267955.1 Mycobacteriales bacterium
ACCGCTCTATCGTGAACGGCACCAACAGCCCAGGAGGCGGCAGCACGTGAGCGAATACTGCATTCTCGTCTCGCCGTCCGCGAACCGGGTGTACACGCGGGACTCGGTGCGGCTGATGCAGAGCGAGCTCGAGGTCTTCAGCCACGCCGTGCTGAGCACCGAGGTCCAGGCGATCGCGGAGCGGACCATCGGCGGTGTCCCGTACATCGCCTTTACCGCCGACGAACTGTCGCCGGAGGACATTGGCTACCTGTCCAATCTCTCCTCGCTGCACGCGTTGTTCGAGATCCAGGGGGCGCTGCTCCGGCCGCTCACGATCCGGCCGTTGGACAAGTTCGGCAGCGACCTGGTGACCATTCAGAAATACTCCGGTAAGACAAATGAGCATTTCACCAAACTGCTGCTCAATGTCACCGCGGTCTCGGTCAGCGAGCCGGGCAAATTCCTCGACGGCACGCTGAAGGTTGTTGACCCGCTCTGTGGCCGCGGCACCACGCTCAACCAGGCGATGACGTACGGCTTCGATGTCGCCGGTATCGATGTCGACACCAAGGATTTCACCGCCTACTCGACGTTCATCCGGACCTGGCTCAAGAACAACCGGATCAAGCACAAGGTCGAGCACGCCACGATCAGGCGCGACAATAAACAGCTCGGCCGCCGGATGGATATCAGGGTGGGCCTCACCAAGGAGCAGTACAAGGCCGGCGGGGCGCTGCGCATCTCGGTCGTGAACGGTGACACCCTGCGCGGCACCGATTTCTTCAAGCCCGGCACCTTCGACGTCATCGTGGCGGACACCCCGTACGGTGTGCAGCACGGCAGTCAGGACAAGAAACTGTCCCGCAGCCCGGTCCAACTCCTGGCCGATGCCGTACCGTGCTGGGCCGAGCTGATTCGGCCCGGCGGGACGATCGGACTGTCCTGGAACACCTATGTCGCCAAGCGCGACGAGCTGACCGAAATCCTGACCGGCAACGGCCTCGAGGTGCTCGAAAGCCCAGGGTTCAACGGATTTAAGCATCGCGTCGACCAGGCGATCAATCGAGATCTCGTCGTCGCCCGCAAGGCCTGAGGCACGAACCCCAAACCAAAGATCGACATCCGCTTATGGTCGCTATAGCAACCATAAGCGGATGTCGATCATGAAAAGCCGGGCCAGGAAAACCGGATCAGATGCCGGTCCGGCCGCGCGCGGTCTTGCCGGCCGACCGCTCCGGCACGTCGCCCAACACCTCGTCGATCCGGGCCAGCAGGGCCGGATCGAGCTTCACACCGGCCGCCTTGACGTTCTCGCCGACCTGCTCGGGCCGGGACGCGCCGATGATGGCGGCCGAGACGTTCGAGTTCTGCAGGACCCAGGCGATGGCCAGCTGCGCCATCGACAGTCCGGCGTCGTCCGCGACCGGCTGCAGCTTCTGCACCCGGCCCAGCACGTCGTCGTTCAGGAAGCGGGCGATGGTGTCTGCGCCGCCCTTGTCGTCGGTGGCGCGCGACCCGGCCGGATAGGGCTCACCCGGCTTGTACTTGCCCGTTAGCACGCCCTGGGCGATCGGAGACCAGACGATCTGGCCGACCCCGAGCCGCTCGCTCACCGGGACCACCTCGGCCTCGATGACCCGCCACAGCATCGAGTACTGCGGTTGGCTGGAGATCAGCTGGATGCCGGCCTCGCGGGCGAGGGCGACGCCAGCCTCGATCTCGCCGGCGGTCCACTCCGAGACGCCGATGTAGTGCACCTTGCCGGCGTGCACCAGGTCGGCGAACGCACCGATCGTCTCCTCCAGCGGAACGCCCGCGTCGTACCGGTGCGCCTGGTAGAGGTCGATGTGATCGGTCTGCAGCCGCCGCAGCGACCCCTCGCAGGACTCCCGGATGTGCTTGCGGGACAGGCCCCAGTCGTTGTGGCCCGGCCCGGTCGGCCAGTAGACCTTGGTGAACAGCTCGTAGCTTTCCCGCCGGATTCCGTGCAGCGCCCGGCCGAGGACCGATTCGGCCTTGGTCCCGGCGTAGACGTCCGCGGTGTCGTACGTGGTGATGCCCTCGTCCAGCGCCGCCTTCACACAGGCGAGCGCGGCGTCCTCCTCGACCTGGCTGCCGTGCGTGAGCCAGTTGCCGTAGGCGATTTCAGAGATGGTGAGGCCGCTGCGGCCCAAGCGTCGAAACTCCATGCCCTGACACTAGTGCCGGGACGGATTGGTCGACCACTGCCGCGACTGTGGTGAAGCGAACAGCCGGACCAGCCTCGGGAGAGCGGCTCAGATGGTGTCGCCGGGCCGGACCCGGGCCTTCGGCATCCGCCAGCGCCGGATCATCATCGCCCGCTGCACGCCGTACCAGCCGACGCCGCGGGCCGGCTCGTCCGGATACCGCTCGTGCACCAGCTTCTTGATCCGCCGGCTCAGCGCGAAGGAGTCGACCGCGACCAGCAGGAACACCACCAGCACCACGCTCATCGCGAAGCTGCGGATGCTGGCCGGCAGCGCGTACGTGATCAGCACCAGCAGCGCCACCAGCATGAAGATGCTGCCGACGTTGCGGCGGCTGTCCACGATGTCCCGGGCCAGCGCGCGGGCCGGCCCCTTGTCGCGGGCGGTGAGGTAGCGGTCGTCGCCGGCCGCCATCGCGTCCCGGACCACCTGGCGCCGGCTGGTGCCCTTGCTGCGCAGCCGCTTGTACGCCTCGCGGCGGGTCTGCGGTGGCGGCGCTACCGGTCCGGTGCGCCGTCCCTGGGCCTCCCGGCGCGTGGGGGTCGGACGGCCCTTGCCCGGCGTACGCCGTGGGTCCACGGTGACGGCCTGCGCCTCCGACTCGGCCGGCAGGGCAGGTTCAGACTTCGAGGTACGGCGCATGAGCTTCACGACGCCCTAGCCTATCGGCTCCGCCGGATGCTGGCAGCCTTGCTGGTACCGGAATGATGTCGGGCATGCGCGTACTCATCGCTCCGGACTCATTCGGCGGCACCCTCAGCGCGGTCCAGGCCGCCTCCGCGATCGCCGACGGCTGGCGTCGCGCCGCGCCGGATACGCAGGTGATCAGCCGGGCGCTGTCCGACGGCGGCCCGGGATTCGTCGAGGTGCTCGCCTCGGTGGGATCCGGTCGGGAGCTGCCGGTGCGGGTCCGCGACCCGCTCGGCCGGGAGACCGACGCGGTGGTGTTGCTGCGCGGCGAGGTCGCCTACGTCGAGTCGGCCCAGGCGGCCGGGCTGCAGTTGGTCACGCCGGCTGAGCGGGATCCCAAGCTGACCACCTCCTTCGGGGTCGGCACGATGGTTGCCGCGGCGGTCGAGGCCGGCGCCCGCGAGATCGTGATCGGCCTCGGCGGTTCGGCGACCAACGACGGCGGGGTCGGGATGCTCGCCGGGTTGGGCGTGGTGGCCCGGGACGACACCGGAGCGCCGTTGCCGTACGGCGGGGGAGCGCTGGCCTTCGTTACCAGCTGCGACGGCGTTCCACTGCTGCGCGGCGCCCGGCTGGTCGCCGCCAGCGACGTCGACAATCCGCTGCTCGGGCTGGAGGGAGCCTCGGCCGTCTTCGGTCCGCAGAAGGGCGCCACCCCCGATGACGTGCAGCGACTGGACGCGGCGCTGGGCCGCTGGGCCGACGTGCTGCGGCGGGACATTCCGGGCGCGCCGGCAAACCTGGCCCAGCTCCCCGGAGCCGGCGCCGCCGGCGGTCTGGGGGCCGCGATCTTCGCGCTGGGCGGCCATCGCGAGTCCGGCATCACGCTGGTCCAGGACGCGGTGGGGCTGCCGGATGCGGTGGCCGACGCCGACCTGGTGGTCAGCGGCGAGGGTTCGTTCGACTTTCAGTCGTTGCGCGGCAAGGTCGCGATCGGGGTCGCCGGGCTGGCCGCCGAACACGGCGTGCCGTGCATCGT
>DATAVB010000106.1:0-47268 GCA_036267955.1 Mycobacteriales bacterium
GACGCAACGTATCCAGCACCACCAACAACGCCAACCCGACCGACTCGGCCAGCAACGCCTCATCCTCCGGCGCCGCATCCTCATCCTCAGTCACCACCAACTCAGGCAACCGACCCTCATACGACGCCTCCGACCTGACCCCGCGAGAGCGCAACACATCAATACACACCCGACCAACCACCGTGGTCAACCAACCCGCGAGATTCTCGATCACCGCCGCGTCCTGCCGCGCCAACCGCAGCCACACCTCCTGCACCGCATCCTCAGCATCCGCCCGCGACCCCAACATCCGATACGCCACCGCCACCAAACGCCCACGCTGCCGCTCGAAAACCCCCGCCAAGACCTCATCCGGAACAACTCCGGCCATGTTCGTTACCTCCCACAAACGAACCCCGTCAAGGGTGATGACGGCCCCGGAAGGGCCGAGGTAACCAATAAGGAGAAAATTATGAACGTCGCTCTGTGGATCATCGCCGGCCTGATGGCCGCCGTCTTCCTCTTGGCGGGCGGTAACAAGCTGTTCATCCCACAGGAGAAACTGGCCAAGGCTCCTGGCGGGGGATGGGTCAACGACTTCAGCCCCGGCTTCCTCAAGGCCCTCGGCACGGTCGAGATCCTGGGCGCCGTGGGGCTTATCCTGCCCGCCGCACTCGACATCGCGCCGATTCTGGTGCCGCTGGCGGCCGTCGGACTGGCCACAATAATGGTCGGCGCGGCGATCGTGACCTTCCGCCGTCACGAGCCCAAGCACGTGCTGGTGGACCTGGCCTATCTCGCCCTGGCCGTCTTTGTGGCCGTCGGCCGCTTCGGCCCCCAGTCCTTCCGGTGAGCGAATCAACCTGCGGATCGGTCACACCGGGTCGGCGAGTGGTCGTAGGCGGGTGAGTACGCTGCGCCGGCCCTGGAGGGTCAGCCCGAGCTTGGTGGCGACGTCGACGTCGATCACCCCGGTGAGCAGTCCGAGCACGGCGCGGGCTGGCCCAGTCAGGGTCAGGTCGGGATGCGGGGCGCTGCCGACCCGAGACGTGATCTGGCCACCGCCGATCTCGATGACAGCCTCGTTGCCTGCCGCGATGAGTTGGATGACCACGGCCGGGCCATCCGGGTCTGCATCGGTGGCGAACCACGTCGGGGCATAGGCAAGCCAGTGTGCCTGGATGGCGTCATCGGGTCGCTCGTCCTTCATGTACTGCAAACCCCAGAGACCAACGGCCTTCAGCACTGGTTCGAGCGCCCTGCCGCTGTCGGTCAACTGGTAGACCGTGGTCGCGATGGGCGGGGGCGCGTGCTCGCGGGTGATGAGACCCGATTCCTCGAGCTCTTTGAGACGAGTCGACAGCAGGTTCGACGCGATGCCGGGCAATCCGTTCTTCACATCGGTGAACCGGCACGGACCCTGAAGGAGCAGCTCACGGACGACCAGCAGCGTCCAGCGGTCGCCCACGACATCGAGGGCGCGGGCGATCGAGCAGTACTGGCCATAGCTTCGCATGAGGCCAGTGTATCGCGGCAATGTTGAGTGCTTCAACTTTCTAGTTGAAAAACTCTACTAACTGTGTCTAGTCTTCAACCATGAATCGCGCACCGTCCAAACCGCTGATCCTGATCGCACTCCTGGTTGCCTCGTTCGTCATCAACCTCGACACGACCCTCGTGAACGTTGCGCTGCCTACGCTGACCCGTGAACTGGGGGCCACGACGGCGCAGCTGCAATGGGTGGTGGATGCCTACAACCTGGTATTCGCCGCGCTGCTGTTGACTTCGGGCAGCCTATCGGACCGGTTCGGCCGCAAAGGGATGCTCATGGCCGGCCTGCTGGTATTCGGCATCGCCAGCTTCGTCGGCGGCTATGCCTCGACTCCAGGCGAGCTGATCGCGGCTCGAGCCGTAATGGGACTCGGAGCCGCGATGACGTTCCCCGCGACGCTGTCGCTGCTGACCGGCGTATTCACCAGCCGCAAGGAGCGTGCGCTGGCGATCGGACTATGGGGCGCCACCGGCGGAATGGCGATTGCCCTCGGGCCAATCGTCGGAGGCTACCTGCTCGAGCACTACCGCTGGTCGAGCATTTTCTACGTGCTCGGGCCGGTGTCGCTGGCCGTCATCGCTCTGGCCGCGCTCTTTGTCCCCCGGTCAGAGCGGCCGACCGCGCACCGCCTGGACTTCGGCGGCCTGATCCTGTCCGGCGGCTTTATGGGGCTGCTCGTCTATTCCGTCATTGAGGCACCCAATCGCGGCTGGACGGCGCTGCCTTCGCTGCTCGGTTTCGTCGGAAGTGCCGTCCTGCTGGGCGCTTTCATCCTGGCCGAACGCCGTACCGACCAGCCCATGCTGGACGTTCGACTGTTCGCCAACATGCGCTTCAGCGCCGCCAGCGCCTCGGTCACCATCGGGTTCTTCACCCTGTTCGGGTTCATCTTCCTGATGACGCAGTTCTTCCAGTTCGTCAGGACGTACGGCCCGCTCTCCACCGGCGTGCACCTGTTACCGGTCGCGGTTTCTGTCGCCGTGGGCTCGACCGTCGGGACCCGGCTGTCCGTGCGATTCGGAACCAAGGCAGTCGTCACGGCCGGGCTGGCGCTGCAGGCCGTGTTCTATTTCTGGGTCGCCAGCGATATCACGCCGACGCTGAGCTACGCGGTCATCGCCGTGCAGATGGTGGTCTACGGCCTGGGCATGGGCCTCACGTCGGCACCCGCCACCGAATCGATTATGGGCGCGGTCGCGCCCGACCAGGCCGGCGTCGGATCGGCCGTCAACGATTCCACCCGGATCCTGGGCGGAACGCTGGGGGTGGCGGTCATCGGCAGCATCTACGCATCCCTGTACGAAACCCGGCTGAGCGCCTCCCTTCCGGCCGCACTTCCGCACCCGCTCATCAACCTGGCCCACCAATCCGTCGGCGCGGCCTTCGGCGTCGCCAACCAGCTCACCGCCCGAGGTCAGACCGGCCCGGCCGAGGCCGTACGGCAGGCCGCGACCAACGCCTTCGACCACGGCCTCAGCGTCGGGTGCATCGTCGCCGGGGCCGTCGCGGTCGGCGGCGCGCTGCTCGCCGCCGCCTTCCTGCCCGCCCAACCCGCACCACCGGCCGCACCGGATCCCGGGGCCGCCGAACTCGCAGCAACCACCGCCCGAAAGGACTTTGCGTGATGACCTACACCGAGGCCGACATCGTCGAGACGATCAAACGGCTCACGGGAACCGACCCGTCCGCACTGACGCACGCCCAGTTGGACGGGATTGACCAGTTCCACACCGGCGGGCCCGACGCGGTCGACCGGCTGATCCCGAGCCTCCGGCTCGTCGACGGGATGATGGCCCTCGACGTCGGATCGGGGCTCGGCGGCCCGGCCCGGCAGGTGGCCCGACTAACCGGATGCCGCGTCCTTGGCGTCGACGTCACGCAGGCCTATGTGGCCGCCGCGCGCGAGCTGACGGCGACCGCGGGAGAGTCCGACCAGGTCCAGTTTCTGCACACCGACGTGGCCGAGCTCGACCAGACCGGCTTCGACGCCGCGTTCACCATCCACGTCCAGATGAACGTCAAGGACAAGCAGGCCTTCTACAGCGACATCGCCCGGCACCTTCGGCCAGGCGCACGATTGGCCATCTTCGAAGTGTGCCGCAGCGGTGACACCGAGCCGACCCTGCCGTTGCCGTGGTCGATCGACGGCAGCGACAGCTACCTCGCCACCGCCGACGAATTGCGCGACGCCGTCCAGGCCGCGGGTTTCGACCTCGTCGACTGGGTCGACGAGAGCGACTGGGCCAAGGAATGGTTCGCCGCACTTGGCCGCCGGATCGCCGGCGGCGCGGCGCCGGCCGCCCTGCCCGCCCTTCTGGCCGACGGACCGACCCGCATGCTCAACTTCGCCGCCGCCGTCCTGACCGGAACCGCGACCATCCAGCTCGGCTCGTTCGTCCTGGCCGCGGAACGAACCAGGTGAAGCTGGTCATGGGCCGCCCACAAATCAGCAACGGAGTAAACATGACTGTTCTCGGGGATGGATGAAATGCTTACCCGACTTGGTGAAGTACTCGTCCGTCGGGCCCGACTCGTGCTCGTCGTGGCCACAATCGCGGTCGCCGCTGCTGCAGTCCTGGGATTCGGCGCGTTTGGCCGGCTGAAGGGCGGCGGGCAGGACGACCCGCACTCGGAATCGGTGCAGGCGCAAAACATCGTCGACACGAAATACGGCGGAGAGAACAATCTCGTATTTCTGGTTTCCGCCCGCACCGGGGCAATAGACAGCGGTCCGGCCGCGGCCGCCGGTGCTCGGCTGACCCGGCAACTGGCCGACACGCTCGGCGTCGGCGACGTGCAGTCGTATTGGCCGGACCGGACGGCGAGCCTGAAATCCGGCCGCAGTGCGTTGGTGCTGGTCCGGACCAACGGCTCCGACAATGCGAACAACGAGCTGATAGACAAATATGCCACCAATCAGTCCGACTACGCTATTCGGGCCGGCGGCAGTGCCGGATTCAGCCATGATGTAACCCCGCAGCTGTCGAAATCGCTCGCCGGCGCCGAACTGATCGCGGTACCCATCCTGCTGGTGTTGTTGCTTTTCGTGTTCGGCTCGGTGGTGTCCGCGCTGCTGCCGCTGATGGTAGGGGCGATCGCGATTCTCGGCACGTTCGCCGAATTGTTCGTGCTCACCAGCATCACGAACGTGTCCATTTACGCGATCAATTTGACAACCGGTCTCGGCATGGGCCTCGGCATCGACTACGCCCTGCTGATGGTGAGCCGCTACCGGGAACGGCTCGCCGCCGGAGACGACGGTCCCACCGCAGTCGTGCACACGGTCCGTACCGCTGGCCGCACCATCCTGTTCTCCGCCGCCACCGTGGCAACTGCATTGGCGGCGCTACTCGTATTCCCGCAGTACTTTCTCCGCTCCTTCGCCTATGCCGGGGTCGGCGTGGTCGCGATCGCCGCCCTGGCCGCCGTGCTCGTACTGCCGGCCGTGCTCGCGGTGCTCGGCCATCGGGTGAATTCCGGCCGGCTGCCGTGGTCGCAGGTGCACCGGGCCGGCGACGCCCCGATCTGGGGCCGGCTCGCGGGCTACGTCATGCGGCACCCGGGCCGGACCGCGCTGCCGGTCGTCGCGCTGCTCGTCGTGCTCGCGATTCCGTTGAGCGGCCTGCATTTCGGCTCACCGGACGACCGGGTATTGCGGAGCAACGTCGCGTCCCGCCAGGTCGGCGACACACTACGGTCCGAGTTCGGCGGCACCGGCAGCAGCGATCTGTCGGTCGTCGCGACCGGGCCGGTCGGCAGTGCCGCGATCGCGACATATGCCGGCACCCTGTCGAAGCTGCCGCACGTCTCCCGGGTGCAGAGCAGTGCCGGTATCTTCGTCGACGGCCGCCAGGTCGCGACGAACCCGGACGCCGCCAGAAGACACCGGGCCGACGGCGCGTTGCTTGATGTCACGGCGTCGCTGGATCCGGCGTCCACGACGGCACAGGATCTGGTGCGGACCATCCGGGCCACGCCGGCACCGACGTCTGTGCTGGTGGGTGGCTCGACCGCGCTGCTTGTCGACAATAATCACACGATCGCAGACCGGCTGATGGTCGCGATTCCGATGATCGCGTTGACCACCTTCGTACTGCTGTTCCTGTTCACCGGCAGTATTATTCAGCCGCTACGCTCGCTGATTCTGTCGGCCCTGTCGCTGTCGGCGACGCTCGGCGTCGTGGTCTGGGTGTTCCAGAGCGGGCATTTCCGGTCGCTGCTGGGCTTTGCGCCGATGCCAATCGACACAGCGATGACCGTGCTGTTGTTCTGCGTCGCGTTCGGCCTGTCGATGGATTATGAGGTGTTCCTCACCAGCCGGATCAAGGAATTGCACGACGCCGGCGCGGATACGGAAGAGGCCGTCACCCAGGGACTGGCGCGCACCGGTCGGATCGTGACGGCCGCCGCGACCCTGCTCGCGGTCACGTTCTTCGCTTTCATGACCGGCACCGTCAGCTTCCTGCAACTGTTCGGGCTGGGCGCCGGCCTTGCCGTGTTGATCGATGCCACGTTGGTGCGGGTGATTCTCGTCCCGGCGGCACTGCGACTGCTCGGCGAGTGGGCCTGGTACGCACCGCGCGGCCTGCACCGGGTGCGCACCCGTCTTGCCCTGAACGAGAGTTGATTCCCGACTCGATCACGCCGAAGTATTGTTGCGCGTCAAAATCGACGCGTGAGCCGACAGATCAGTCGAGCTTTACACCCAGGTCGCGGGCCAACCGCGAACGAACTGCGTCGATGAGTTGACTTGGCCACTCGGCGTCATACTGCTGACTGATCCTCGGACCGAACTGGATAAAGATTTCCCAGCACGAGCGATTGAAGGTGACGATGGACGACTCCTCCGCGGACAATGCCGGCAGTCCAAGAATGGCCGTCTTCGCGGTCGCTGAAAGCGACTTCGTCTCATTCAGCGCTCCGGTTCTGGTCCGTCCTGTGTGCTCGTACTGCAAGAGCGTGACCAGATGTTCCCGGAGCAGGCCCGAACCGGAGATGGCTCCCACAAGGTCGGCACGGTGCATGACGACTGGTAACAGGCCCAGGACGCGGATGAACTCCGATACGACGAAATCCACCTGTCCGGCGGTCACCTCAACCTTGGGTGGCTCACCGTGGCCCACGGGCAGATCCAGACCGTCCTTATCGAAAAGTGTGCGCAGCCCGCGGAGTGTCGACTGACGGATCCCGTCGGCGGAGAAAACGTTGAAGTCGAAGCGTTTCCAGTCGTCGGTGACAATATTCAGCAGGCGATGATGGTCGTCCCCACGGTTCCGGACCAGCACGAGATTGAATTGCGAGGCCAACAGGGTCTCGATATTCGACACGGCCTCGCCGACCGATGCGTCGGCGATGAGTGCCACCAGATCGATGTCGCTGAAGCGATCGGCCTCGTCCCGGGCGAGACTGCCCCCGAGCCACAACGCCCTGATCGACGGCTGAAGCGAAAGGGGCGTAGAAATCTGTTCGCAGGTTTCCAGCTGCCACAGGGTCTCGGTCGTCACGGCGTCCTCCCTCTTCCTGGCGCAGCTTACCTGGACCGATCGATATCCCCGGCGAGAGCGGCGGTCTTATGGCTGAGCACGCAACGCCAGGCTTCGCCCGTACGGACGTAAACCTCGCTGATCCATTCATCGGCCCTGTACGGGCCGCCTTCCCAGGTGCCCGAGCTCACCTTGCGTGCGGTGAGCACGGCCGTGTCGGCCGCCAGCACCACCCGTGTCCCGCCGACCACGGTCATCGTGTGATGCGCCAGCCGGCCCGACGTGATCCATTCGATGATATTGGCCTTGGGCGTGGCACCGGTCGGTCCGACGTAGACCCAGTCGTCGGTCATGAACGTGGCAATGCGGGGCGCGTCGTTACGAATCAGCGCCGCGTCCCAAGCCGCCGACACCGCCCGGACGTCATCTTCTACCGTCATCGGTCCCCCGCTGGTCGGCGCCGCCGCAGCCCATTGTGACAGGACGCGTCGTAAGCTATCCGAATGACATTCGCCAATGCAGGCACGCTCGGAGCGGTCCCCGGGAAGTGTGCTGAATTGGTCGCGCAGCTGACCCGTCGAAGCGACGAGCTGACGCGGGCCGGCTGCCTGCTCTACGAGGTGGGTGTGAACGAAGACCAACCCGATACCGTCTTCGTCGTCGAGCTCTGGACCAACGCGGCAGCACACCGGGCATCGCTGCAGCTGCCCAGCGTCCAGAAAGCCATGGCCGAGGCGCGCCCATTGTTGTCCGGCGATTTCGGCGGCTTCCGATTCGATGTCATCGGCTCACCGCTGCGAGACTGAGCCGGATCGCGGGCACTCACTCACCGACAGCGATCGATCGTCGTACCTCGCGGCTACCGTCAGGCGCGGTCTGAGAACCCGCACAACGCCAACCACAAGCGAGATGAGGCCTGGTATGTCCGGCTCTGAGATCTACGAGAGGTTCATGGCGCTGCACACCCGCAGCGGCGGTTTCGTCATGCCGAACGCATGGGACGGCCTGTCGGCTCTGATCTTCGCGGACGCGGGCTTCGAGGCGATTGCGACCTCGTCGGCGGCGCTCGCGGCCACCCTCGGCCGCCTCGACGGCCGCCATGCGGTCAGCCGCGAGGAACACCTGGCGCACGCACGTCTGCTCGGCGAACTGACCGGACTGCCGATCAACGGCGACTTCGAGGACGGGTACGGCGCGACTCCCGACGAGGTCGGCGCGACGGTGGAGGCCGCGGTGGCCGCAGGGCTGGCCGGCATCGGAATCGAGGACACGTCCGGCAATCCCGACCAGCCGATCCGGGACTTTGACGACGCCGTCCAACGCGTCCGCCACGGTGTCGAGGCGGCCAAGGGGCGCATCGTGGTCACTGGCCGTACCGACAACTACCTCCAGGGGCGGCCCGACCTGGACGACACGATCCGCCGGCTGACCGCGTTCGCCGAGGCCGGCGCCGACGTGTTGTACGCGCCCTACCCACCCGATCTCGCCGCGGTGCGTTCGATTGTCGCCGCCGTCGCACCGAAACCGGTCAACGTCGTCGTCTCCCCGGCGGACAGGGTGCTGACCGTCGCCGAGTTGCAGGCGGCCGGCGTGAAGCGGATCAGCCTCGGCTCCTCGCTTTACGCCCACGTTATGGAAGCACTGCAGCAGGCCACGACGGCCCTGGCCTCGGGAGACCTCGGCACGCCCACCACCGGTATGAGCTTCGCGCGGCTCTCCGAACTGCTCTCCCACGGCAAGGCTTAGGGCACTATTGCTGCGCCAATTCGACCGAAACGCTGCGGATAATTCCCTAGCTCTCGGGTTGGCGCAGTGCCTGCGCGACCACCGATCGCTCTTCCTCGCGGTGCCCCCGCACCGGGCGGGTGTCGAGATCGAAGAGCATCGTGTCGCGGTGCGGCAGGTATGGCTCCCAACGGGGTAGCTCTGGATGGTTGGGATCTCCGGTGCGGGCGAACGCCGCCCAGGCGGCGGAAATTCGGCGGGACAGCTGCTCTGTCTCCGGGTGGCGCACCAGGCGCTGCACCAACGGCAGCTCCGCCGTGTGCAGCGCACCGTACCGGCCACCCTCGATCGGCACGTCATACCGGAATTCGTACAGGTAGGTGGCCGGATGTCGTTCGGCCACGGCAATCGCCGGCCCGCGGAATCGATATTCGCCCCAGACGCGAAAGAACACCTCGGCCGGCGTCGCGTACGGCTGGGTCGCTCGATAGAAATCGACGAGTGGTCGAGGATCCACCGGCAGTCGCGGCATCAATTGCGGCACCACCTCTGACCAGGTCAGGTCGAACAGCGCCGGATCGCCGGCCAACCAGGTCTGCTCGTCCTTAGTGGATCCGACGATCAGCGGCACATCTCGCGCATTCTCACGGCCGGTCAGCGTGTGGCCATCCAGCACCGGTCGATAGGAGTGCGGCCCGCCAGACCGGATCGCGTCCAGGATCCGGTTCGCCGGCAGGGCGCACAGTGCCGCCAGATCGTGCCCGATACCGAGATTCGCCAGCAACAGTTCGGCGTCGGCTGTGGCCCGTTCGATGGTGAACCGCTCCAGCGCCGGAGCGCTCTGAACGATCGCGCGGTCGAACAGCCCGTGCGCCTCCGTCAGCTCCAGCAGATCGAGGACCTTCATGCCACCGCCGGACTCACCGAAGATCGTGACCCGGCCCGGGTCGCCGCCGAACCCGGCGATGTTCTCCCGTACCCACTGCAGCGCCAGAACCAGATCCAGCAATCCAACATTGCCGACCGACAGCTCATCGAAAATGCCGCCCAGATAGAGAAACCCGAATGCGTTGAGCCGGTGGTTGAGCGTGACGAGCACGACGTCCTGCTCGGCGACCAGGCGATCAGCAAGCGTGCCGACCATCCCGTTCATGGAGCCGTACCCGCCGCCGTGGAGATACACCATGACCGGCAGCGTGTCGTCGACCCGCGGCGTCAACACGTTGAGCACCAGGCAGTCTTCCCCGTGCCGAACCGCGGGCAGCTCGTTCTGCCGGCCGCCGCAGAAATACGGGCCGATCACCGGCTGCCGCCACATCGGCTCGCCGTACTGCGGCGCGACCGGGCCAAACTCCACCGCATCCCGGACGCCGCTCCACGGATCCGGCAGCACCGGCGGCAGGAACCGATCCGCCGCGCCGTACGGAATCCCGCGAAATATCCGCACCCCGTTCTGTTCGGTCCCACGCACCGAGCCGTACCGCGTCGCGACAATGGTCATGCGGCAATTCTCGACCAGATATCCAGCAAGAAACAATCTCGGGCATGTTCAGGCGACCCACGACGGGACGACCCGGGCCAGCCGAGCCGGGTCGGTCAGCCCACGGATGGCCGTAACGACGCCCGCTACGACGGTGAATGCCATGACCGTGACCGGTCGTCCGCCCACCGTGATGAGCACGCCCGGGACACCGTCCACCAGCGCCGGATGCGCCACTGCGTCCGGGCGCGCGAACATCGTCGCCCGGGCTACGACCTCGCTCGCGCCACGGACGACGGCCGTCCCCTGGAGGCCCTCGGCCCGCAACTCGACCTCGGGAGCCAGCAGGGTCAGCAGGCCGGCCACGTCGCCCCGGCCGGCCGCGGCCAGAAACGCGTCGACGACGTCCCGGGCCGCCGCATGAGTATCGGCCGTGGGTGCACCCAGCCGCAGCCGTCCCCGGGCTCGGCTGGCGAGCATCTTGGTGGCCGCAGGACTCCGGCCGAGGACAGCCGCGATCGCGTGGAACGGAACTTCGAAGATGTCGTGGAGCACGAACGACACCCGTTCCGCCGGAGTGAGGGCGTCCATGACGACATACAGCGCGAGGCCGACCGACTCGGCGAGTACGGCCTCCGCCTCGGGATCGATCCGGGAGTGCCGGGCCGCCTCCCGCGGGAGCAGGCCGACGTCGAGTTCGAGTGGCTGCTCGCTCCGCACCCCGCGCCGGCGGAGCGCGTCCAGGCAGATCCGGCCGGTCACCGTGGTGAGCCAGCCACGCAGATCATCGATGCCGCCGCCACCGGTCCGCGCAAGTCGCAGCCACGCCTCCTGCACAGCGTCGTCCGCGTCTGCGTGTGAACCGAGCATGCGGTTCGCGATCGCGTGCAGATAGCCGCGCTGGGTGTCGAACTCCGCGGCAAGGTCGTCGGCTGCGGTCACGGTTCTCCTTGCCGTACGGCGGTGTCACCGCTAGGACGCGGCGCGCCCCGGTGAGGTAACTTCCGGCCGGCGTTACCTCCCGCCGGGGCTGGACGTCGTAGTGCGTCCATCAACCCGGTTTGTGGAGGAACAATGACCGCACGCATTCAGAATGCGACAAGCCAACCCGACATCACGGCAGCCGTCCAGCAGCTTTTCAAGGAGGTCTACGCCGGCGGCGTACCGCGTGAAACGCTTGAGCTGGTGCATTTGCGCGCGAGCCAGATCAACGGCTGCAGCGCCTGTGTCGACGCCAGCGCCACCAGCGCGACCAAGGCCGGTGTCAGCCCCGAGAAGCTGGTCACCGTTGCCGCTTGGTACGAGAACCCGCTTTTCGACGATGCCGAGCGCGCCGCGTTGGCCCTCACCGAGGCCTCGACCCGGCTCTCCGACCGGCCCGGGGCGGTCACCGACGAGATCTGGGCCGAGGCCGCGCGGCACTATGACCAGCGGCAACTCGGGGCCCTGGTACTGATGGTGGCGATCACCAATTTCTTCAACCGCATCAACACCACGTTCCGGGTACCCGCCGGCACCAGGTGGGACTGACGTTGGGCGGATGCAGGTGATAGAAGTTGCGAACATGATCCTCCCGAAGATTCGAGACCCTCGCTTCGTGACGATCCGCCGCGGCGGGGCCCTCACCGACTCCGATCACCAGCTCCTTGCCCTGTGGGCGGCATCGTGCGCAGAGCACGTTCTTGAGCATTTCGAGTCGGCTCGACCGAGGGACCCACGACCGCGGCACGCGATCGAGCAGGCCCGCGCCTGGGTGCGGGGCGAGGCCACGATGATGCTGGCCCGCGCGGCCGGTGGCCATGCAATGGGCGCGGCCAGAGACCTGCGTGGAGCGGCCCGGCATGCCGCCTACGCCGCGGGCCAGGCCGGCGCTGTCGCGCACGTCGCCGCGCACGAGCTTGGCGCTGCCGCCTACGCGATCAAGGCCGTACGCGCTGCCGCACCGGAAAGCGAGAGCGAAGCCGCGGGACGGCTCGAATGCCGGTGGCAGCGGGACCAACTTCCGGAACCAATTCGCGAGCTCGTACTTGAGGACCAGCGGTTGCGGAACGAGATCTGCTGGTCGATGTTTGACTGCTGATTCGTCAGACGCTCGGTCAGGCAGCTTGCGTCGGCTGCATGTCACATTCGGTGGCGCGTCAACGTCGTACCCGAGAGGACCGCCAGGCCCGAGAAGGAGGCGGAGGGTTCCGTGCCCGATGAGGACAAGAAGCGAGCAGCGCACCGAGCTCTGGTGGATCGCGTGCTGAACGGGGACGGCCGGGCCGCGGCCGAGCAGCGAGCGCATGCGTTCCGCAATGACGGCCTCGCCCCGCCGTTGGATGCCCTGATCGGCAAGGTGGCCGACAGCCCGACGCAGATCACCGAGGCGGACCTGGCGGTCGCAAAGGCAGCGGGCTGCACCGAGGACCAGCTTTTCGAGCTGGTGATCTGCGCCGCGGTCGGCCAGTCCACCCGCCTGTATGAGGCCGGACTCGCCGCCCTGGCCGAGGCGACCGGTCAAGGGACGGCGTGATCATGCGTCTTGACATCCTCAACCACGGTTACCGTCCCGCGACCAAGCTGCTGTTCAGAGTCATCCGGCTGTTCTCCGGGCACCCGTTGCCAGACGCCGCCAAGCTGGTTTTCTACCGGCCCGATTTCTATGGAGCCAGGGCCAAGGAGTTCACCCACGAGGCGATGCGCGGGCCGTCTGCCTGGTCGGTCGGCGACCGGGAACTGATGGCGGCGTACGTATCCAAGGTGAACGAATCCGCATTCTGCATCGGCGCACACACCGCGACCGCACGGCTGGCGTACCAGGACGGCCCACGGGTCACGGCCGTCCTGACCGACCTGGAATCGGCAGCCGTCGCGGAGCCGCTAAAGGCAACGCTGCGATTGCTCGGCACGCTGACCCGGGAGGGAACGGTCGGCAGCGAGGATGTGCGGGACGTGCTGGCCGCCGGTGTCTCGCCCCAGCAGGTCCAGGACGCCCTGGCGGTTTGCACTGCCTTCAACATCACCGACCGGCTCGCCGACGCCTTCGGGTTCGAGCTGCTCAGCCCCGAGGGATTCGAATCAGGAGCCAAATACCTGCTCAAGCGCGGTTATCGATAAAGCCACCGGCCCGGTCCCCACGTCACGAGCCCGTCCCGTTCGCTGTTCCTGGCGTCTCCCCCTGCGGCGGGCGTCCTCTCGTCCCGCACGAGCCTCCGCCGCCGTGATGATGTCTGCGGTAGGCCGGCCCTGGCCGGCACAACGCAATCACGATCAAGGAAACCAGCCATCCAGCTTCATGATCATGGTGCCGTTACACCCAACCGGCTGTGCACTTCCGCACCATGATCATGAAAACCGAGACGCCGATCGCACGGTGCCATCCGGATCAGGAATTCCGCTGCAGACCGGGCAGGATGCGCGTTCCCCGATTCGACCTCGGCCGCCGACCTCAACGAACTACTACGTTCGTGTAGTATTCAGACGACGCGGCGTCGACTTTCCCCTGGGCGGTCGGCGTCGCGGACTTCACACACGGGGAGCACAATCACGATGCCGATCGGACTGGCGCCCGGCCGGATGGCCCACGAGTTGGCCCCCGGACCGGTCCCCCGCCGCCTGTGGTTGTTCTGGCTCGGCCTCTCCGCACTGGCCGCGTCGTTGACCGCGTACTGGCTGTCGGTGTGGTCGCGGCCGCGCTACTTCTCGATGATCGACACCCGCGTCTATCTGGCGGGGGCCAGGGTGCTGCTCCGTGGTGGCCGGCTCTACGCGATGCGCGCCACCGGGGCGCACCTGCAGTTCACCTATCCCCCGGCGGCGGCGGTGCTGTTCTCCTGGATGCCGGCGGTCGGCCTCTGGTGGACCAAGGTCGCGTCCGTGGCGTTCTCGCAGTGCGCGTTCATCGGATGCGTCTGGCTGATGGTGCGCTGGTTGGGGGTGCCGCGACGAACCTGCTGGGGCATCACCGGCCTGGCCACCGCCGGGCTGCTCTGGCTCGAGCCGGTCCAGGCGACCCTGCACTTCGGCCAGGTCAATCTGCTGGTGATGTTGCTGGTCCTGGCCGACCTGGCCCGTCGCCCGCGCTGGATACCGCCCGGCGTGCTGATCGGCGCGGCCACCGGTCTCAAACTGGTGCCGGCGATCTTCATCGTCTATCTCCTCGTGGCCGGCCGCGGGCGAGCCGCGGGTACCGCGATCGCCGTGTTCGCCGGTTCGGTCGCCATCGGTTTTCTCGCCACCCCGGGACAGTCGGCCGCCTACTGGACCCGGTTCGCCTTCGACACCGGGCGGGTCGGCTCGATCTCGCACGTCAGCAACCAGTCGCTCTACGGACTGATCGCGCGGCTGTCCGGCAGCCCCGGCGCGGCCCACAGCGGCTGGCTGGCGGCGGCCCTGGCGGTCGGCATCTTCGGACTCTGGGTGGCCGCCGTGCTGCACCGGGCCGGGCACGTCGTGTCCGGCGGATTGGCCTGCGCCTGCACGGGCCTGCTCGTCTCACCGGTGTCCTGGAATCACCACTGGGTCTGGGCCGCGCCGGTCGCCATCGCGCTCGGGCACCACACCTGGCAGACCAGAAACCGCTGGACCGGACTGGCCCTTGTCGCCTGGTTGGCGATATTCGTCAGCCGAATTATCTGGCAGGTCCCCCGCAGCTTCGGCCGGGAGCACCATTGGCACAGCTGGCAACTGATCGCCGGCAACGCCTACATTCTGGCCGGATTAATTGCTCTCGTCGCGCTCGCCGGCGTCGCCTACCGAACGTCGCCGAAAATATCTCAGGCCGGCGGCAACCGGACCTGGAAGGTCGAGCCACCGACGAATACGACATCGCCGGCCGCGGCCCGAGCGAGGCGTCGGGCGAGCGGAAGGCCCAACCCGGCGCCCCGGTTCTCTCGATTCGACGCCAACTGAACCCCCGGCTCGAAAATCGTCTCGCCATTTCCCGCCGGAACGCCGGGGCCGTCGTCGCACACCTCGATCAGGACGGAATCAGAGGTACGTCGTCCGGCGATTGCGACAGTGTTCCTGGCGAATCGGCCCGCATTGTCGATCAGTGGTCCGAGCACGCGCTCGACGATCGCCGCCTCGGCGCCAGCCACCAGCCCTGCCGGTACGTCCACACTGTACGTACGGTCTGGACGGTCGGGCGTGCGTTTCGATCGATGCTCCAGAAGCGTTTCAACGACAGCGTCGATCCGACAGCTCCCGGCGGCCTTGGCCACCTCGGCACGCCCGGCCGACAACAATGTCTCGAGGATGCGGTTCATCGCCATGGCCGTCTCCCGTACCTGCAGATGTGCGGCACACACCTGCTCCGCATCGTGCTCGCGGGCCAGCAGGAGGTCGGTTTCGGCAACTATCAGCGAGAGCGGGCTGCGCAGCTCATGCGACAGTTCGGCGAAAAGTCGCTGCTCGTGGCGTACCGAGGCCGTCAATCGGTCGAGCACACCGTTGAGCGTCTCGGCGAGCACCTGGAGTTCCTCGAACCGCTGATCGGGGCCGAACCGTTCGGTGAGGGCCGACGCGCTCCATTCGGATGCCTGCAACGTCATCGCGTCCACCGGGCGCAACGCTCTGGTCGCCGCGAGATGCAGGGCAAGATAGGCGCCGATCAGCGTGAGGGCCGCGAGAACGACAGAGCCGATGAGCGCCTCTTCGCGGGTACGCCGGTAAGGCGCGGTCGACAACGACGTCACCACGGTGCCCACCCGGCTGCCACCGCTCACGATGGGAATGGCGTACAACCGAATTCCGTCGCCGTCGGCGTATTCGGGGCCGTGACCGGCCAGGGCATCGGCACTGGCCTGGGCATCGCCGCTTCCGGGCGGACGTTCAACAGCCCGTTCCCCGCTGTAGAACCAGACGCCGCTGTCGAGCGCCTCGTCGTCGCTGCCTTCCTTGATTGTCATGTGTCCGTTGCCATCGACGGCCGCCGTGGCGACGGCAGCAGCCGCTCGGGTGCGTAGCAACGTGTCGATATCGGAGCCCAGCCGGTGGGCCAGGACGAGATTGATCGCCACCGTGAGAATCATGAGCCACCCGGCGATCACGGTGAGGCCAAATGCGGAAACGCGGCCCCGTAGGGATCTCCGGCGGCGCGCCATCTCAGACGATGCGGTATCCGACACCGCGAGCCGCTTCGATGGCGTGCCCGGAATCCGTCTGGACGAGCTTGCGGCGCAACCGGCTCACGTACTGGTCGAGCGTGTTGTCCGACACGATCGCACCGTCCGGCCAGGCCGCGCTGATCAATTCCCGCCGCCGCGTCACCGCGGTCGGCGAGGCCAGCAATTTGGCGAGCAACCGAAATTCCGTCGGAGTGAGTGACGCCTCCTGACCGCCGGACGTCACCGAATGCGTCGTCGGGTCCAGCAGGAGATCACCCCAGGCCCGGCTGGGATCCGCGGCCCGGCGGAGCAATGCCCGCAACCGCGCGACCAGCTCGGCGAACGCGAACGGCTTGGGTAGATAGTCATCACCGCCGGCGGCGAACCCGGATAACCGATCGGTGACATTGTCGCGGGCGGTCAGAAAAACCACCGGCGCGTCCAGACCACGGGCCCGCAGCGCCGTGCACACGTCCCGTCCGTCACCGTCGGGCAGCCCGATGTCCAGCACTATCGCGTCCACCCGTTCGTTGCGGACAGCCTGCACCGCCGACGCGCCATCGACGGCCGTGTCGACCGCGAAGCCCTCCTCCCTCAGGCCGCGCGCGAGGACATCGCGCAGCCCATGGTCGTCCTCCACGACAAGCACCCGGTGCGTCACGACCCCAGTATCGGTCCACACTGGACCGTCGAGCCACATCGGGGCGTCCTGGTCAGGATATGTTCAGACAACTCCCCACACACTCCCTACCATGTCGAATTCCATGCTGCAGTCATCTCGCACCCGGCGCATGCTGAACAAGGTGCCCGAGGTCACCATCTACTTCTGGCTGATCAAGATTCTGTGCACCACCGTCGGCGAGAGTTTCGCCGACTACATCAACGAAACGCTCGGCTTCGGTCTGACCAACACCACCTTGGTTTTCTCGGCCGCTCTGATCATTTCGCTGGTGGTCCAGTTTCGACTGAGCCGCTACGTTCCGGCGGCGTATTGGACCGTCGTCGTACTGGTCAGCGTGGTCGGCACGCTGTTGACGGACAATCTGACCGATGGACACAACGTGCCGCTGTCGCTGAGCACCCCGGTGTTCGCCGTTGTGCTCGCAGCGATTTTCGGGATCTGGTACGCCCGCGAGCGCACCCTGTCGATCCATTCGATCGTGACCACCCGCCGTGAGGCGTTTTACTGGTTGACGATTCTTGTCACGTTCGCGCTCGGCACCGCGGCCGGTGACTGGACGCTGGAGCTGACCGGCTGGACCCCGGGAGTTTCGGTACTGCTGCCCGCCGGACTGATCGCGGCCGTGTTCATCGCCTGGCGTCTGCACGCCGGCCCGGTGCTGTGCTTCTGGATCGCCTACATCCTGACCCGCCCGCTCGGCGCCAACATCGGCGACTTCCTTGCTTCGGATCGCAGCGAGGGCGGCCTCGCATTCGGCACGCTCGGCACCAGCCTCCTGTTCCTCGGTCTCATTCTCGCCGCCGTCATATATCTCAGCATCACCCCGACCGACCGCACCGAAGCCGTGCGGGAAGCTGAGCACGAGGACCGCCCGGCCGAGGCAATCTGGCAGTAGACTCTGCCACCTCCTGGTTTATACTACAGAGATGTAGTAGCGTCGGCCGGGAGGTGGCAGGTGGTGGTTGGCCACTCCTGGTACGTCCTCAACCAGACGGCTCAGCCGGGCAGTCGGACGGCGCACGGCATTCTGCCCGGCGACGCCACATGGATCGGCATGATCGCGCTGGTCGGGCTGCTGGTAATCGGCTGGCTACGCGGACGCGACCGGCTCGATGCGCCGCATGCGTCTGCTGTCGTCATTCTGACCGGACTTTCCGCGGTATTTTCGGTGATCCTCAACCACAATGTGATCGCACCGCTGATCGGTGGTGCGCGACACTGTCAGGCCGGTCCACACGCTGAGCGGCTGCTCGCCTGCGCCCGTAACTCCCCAGTGCCTGGCGACCACGCTGTCATCGTAGGTGCGCTTGCCGCGGGGCTCCTGGTCCTGAGTCGTCGGCTGGGTGGCATCGCGGTCGGACTGGTTCTGGTGCTCGCCCTTGGCCGGGTCTACATCGGAGTTCAGAATCCGTCCGACACTGCGGTGGGCCTGGCGTTTGGAGCGATTATTGCGCTCTCGCTGCTCAGTCTCACCAATTGTGTCAGTGCGCTCGCACATCGACTCAGCCGGCGCCGCGCGCACGGGATAGTGGCTTAGGCGATGGATTCACCGGGGTTGATCGGTGTCGAGCCTCGCTGAGCTCTGGCCGTGCCGCGGGGCTATCCTCCATGCGAATGCCCGGCCAACGGACGTGTCCGGACGGCCGCGGGTCGGCGGGCGGAGGACCGTGGATATGACCGGTGGGACGGCTGCCAGCAATCCCGGCTCTGACGCCAATCGGCCTGCGTCGTGGGTATTCCGAGTCGGTATCATCGGACTGCTGCTGAGCATCGTGTGTGGCGCCGTGGCCTTCGCGGCGCTATCGCCCGCACTCAACACGTCCGATGAGATCGCGCATCTGGATTATGCCTACCAGGTATGGCACGGCCAGCTGCCGGTGTTTGAGCACGGGTTGCTCTTCCGTCCTCCGGTGCGGAACATTCCGCCGGTGCAGTGGGAGGCTCAGCATCCGCCCCTGTTCTACCTGCTCGCGGCGCCGATCGTCGGCCCGTTGATCAATGGCGGGCATTGGCTCGCCGCAACAATGGCCGGCCGAGGGCTGTGTGTCCTGATTGCGGCAGCATGCGTACTCGCCTTGTCCTGGGCCGGATCTCTTGTCTCAACACGGCGCCGTGTCGCCTGGGCAATCACGGTCCCCGCCGTCGTCTCGCCGGTGGCATTGTTCATGCGCGTCGGCGGATCGTTCTACCTCGACAATCTGGCGACCTTCTTCACCGCACTGGCTCTCGGCATCAGCATATTGTCGGTCCGGTATGGCGTAACACTGAAGCGAACCGTCATTGCGGCGGTGCTGGCCGCGGCGGGCATGCTCACCGACGCGAGTTTCGCGGTCACCGTGCTGGTCGCCGCCGGCGCACTCGGTCTCGCCGTCCTGATGCACGACGGCAGCTCCCGTTGGGTACGCATCGGGCGTTCCGTCGCAATCGGCGTGGTGCCGGTGCTGGCCGCCGGCGCCGCGAGCGGCTGGTTCTACCTGCGCAATAAGCATCTGACCGGCAATTACACCGGGTCGCATCCGGTCTGGAGCCGGGTGCACCTGCACCGCGTGACCTTCACGTTCTGGCATGTCGCCACCAGTTCACCCTTCTGGAAGGGAAATCTGGAGTTGTTTCGCCAGGGTGGCGGCGCACTCGAGAATAATCTGGGTCCCATACTCCTGGCGGTCACTGTCGGTTGCGCCGTGATCGGCTGGCTGCTGCGACTGCTACCCGCCCGCCGTAAACCCGTCAATCCGGGATTGGCAGCTGTTGGGCTGGTCCTGTTCATGCAGGCGCTGGGTACGGTGATCAGCGAGATCGGCTTCACGACATCTGGCGGTTCGATCAACACCAGGTATCTACTTCCAGCGCTCCTGCCGCTGGGTTGCCTTCTGGCCGCCGGCATACTCGCCCTGCCGCGGAAGGTCCGCGCCCCGGCCCTGGCGGTCTTTCTGGTGATCACCTGGGGTTTCTTCGTACGGTGGGCATGGACGCAGCCGGTGCTGAGCGGCTCGCGGTGGAGTGGCCGAACGGTCAACCATGTCCCCTCGGCTCTCGTCCTCACGGCATTTGTCGGACTCGCCGTCGGCGTGTTGGCTCAGGCCGTGGCGCTGGCCGCCGCAACTGACTCGCTAGATCGATCTGACCTCTGTGGACCGTCGCCGTCGGCGCTCGGACGAGACGGCAAGCACCGCGAGCAGCAGATCCGCGCCAGTCAGCAATATTCGGGAGATCAGAGCCACCAGTAGCGCCGCGCCGGGTTGCAACACCGGAGCGAGTCCGACGGTAAGCGCCGCCTCCCGGGCGCCGGCTCCTGCCGGTGCAATGACGACAAGAAATCCGACCGCCCAGGCCAGCGCGAAAGAACCGATCGCGAGCGGCACGGCACGGGGTGCGGTGACGCCGAGATCTCGGACCAACAGCCACACCTGAGCGCCATAGGCGATCCAGGCTGCGATCGACCAACAGAGCGACAAGCCCAGACCACGGCCGGTCAGCCTGCTGTCCGGCGGCTCCCGCCGCGCCAACCGGAAAACACGAGCCAGCATCGGATTGAACAGGCGGGGATGCAGAAGGGCGAGCAGGAATGGAACGGTCACGAAGACCCACCAATACCGGTGCGCCGCCACCGGGCTGAACAGCGGCAGGGTCACCGCCGCGACAAGCAGCGCCGCAAGGAGGCTGACGATCATCGCAATGACGCCGACCACGCCCGACCGTCGTCCGGGCACGCCGTGTTCGCGGCCCAACTCGACCTGCGCCAGCAGCGGCCATACCGACCCGGGAATGTATTTCCCCAGTTGAGCGAGAAAGAACACCCGCGCCGATGGCCGTATCGCCAACGGTGAACCGAGATCGCGCAGCAGCACCCGCCAGGACAACATCATCATCACCGTGGCGCCAAGGACCAGCACGAACGCGAGCACCACGATGGCAGGGTCCAGCTGTCGCAGCGCCGCACCGACCTCGTGTCGCTTGGTCGCCACAACGCCCACGCACAGAATGACCGAGATTGCGACCAGCAGTACGCGGATCGACCGCCTGAAGCGTTTGAGGTGCCGGAACCTCGGCGTCACGCTGACCCTTCGCTGCTCGGACACATCACGAGCCGAATTGATCTTGTCCATGTATCGCTCAAGATATCCACATCGATGGGCCAATCCTCCTTTTGCTGCAGGGGCGCCGATCGCAGCTACGTTGCCGTAGTTTGCCTTTCGACAGTACAGCCGCCGAAAGCTCGCGCACGATCTCTACTACAGTCATGTCGTAGTAAGCTACTCGTGATGTTACGCACCAGTCTTCGGACGGGAGGCGTCCAACTGCTGAGCACCAGCAAGCGATCCCTGGTGCGCCGACCCAGCGTCGTGCTCGCGGCGTGGTGCATCACCCGACTACCCGCCTACCTCCTCCTGGATCTCCGCCCCACCCGCAACGGTGACGTGATGACGTACCAGGGGTGGCTGCGATTCTTTGTGCACGGCGATTTCCCCGTCTCCGACCCCCGCTGGCAGTATCCGCCGGGCGCCGCCGCGGTCCTGAGCCTGCCGCATCTGCTCCCCGGCAGCTACATCGGATCGTTTTTCCGGCTCGCACTGGTGGCGGACCTGGCGATTACCCTCGTCGTACTTGCCATGGGCATCAACCGGGGCTCATGGCTCGGCTGTTGGTTGTGGACGCTGGGCCTGCCCATATTGGGCTCGACTCCACTGGGTCGCTTCGACGTTTTCCCCACGTTATGTGCGGTTATCGCGTTGAGTCTGGCCGGCACGCGTTTCGGGCTCGGCTTTTTTGGCGGACTTGGCGCAACGGTCAAGGTCTGGCCGGTGGTCGTCGTCTTCGCCGCGAGGGCCGGCTACGGCTGGCGAGTCCTGCTCGGCGTGGTAATCGGCGCCGGTGGATTGATGGGCTGTTATCTCATCGCCACGACGCGATCATTGGGTTTCATACGGAATCAGGCGGCCAGGGGCCTGGAAATTGAATCGGTCGGAGCGGTTCCGTTTCTCTGGCTGCATGCGATCGGCCTGTGGCACGGCGTACAGGTTCGCGAGTACGGAGCCGTTGATCTGGTCGGTGCCGGCATCCGACCGGTGAGCACGGCGCTCGTCGGCGCAACGGTGCTGGCGCTTGGCTTGTTGGCGTGGTGGCGCTGGCGCTCAAGGTGGCGGCTGGAACAGTGCGTGGACGCCGCTCTGGTGGCCACGATGATCGCGGTGACGACGAGCCGGGTCCTCAGTCCGCAGTACCTGATCTGGCTGCTCGGGGTGGCGGCCTGCGCGCTGGCATCGCCAAGGAGCTCGCAACGCCGGGCGGCAGCCTTCCTGGTTGTCGCGGTCGTATTCACCTTGATCGACTATCCGATTCTGTATCACCAACTCCGATCCTTCGGCCTGGTTGCCATCGCCGTGGTCAGCCTGCGTGATCTCGCCCTGGTCGCCGCGACCTGCGCGGGCGCCACCGGACTCTGGCGAGCGAGTCGCGGAGGTCCCGGCGCGGAGCAGTTTCCGGCGCTACCGGCGGCGGGTTGCGCTGCCCCGTAAATGATCCCCGCAAATGATCTCTGTTGTCGTGTACCCAGATCGACCGACGAAAGCGTCTTAGATAAGTGGCGGCGAATATCGCCCGGCCCGCGGCGGCTCAGATACGACATTCGTCCGCATTGGCGTCAGAACTGGCTACTACAGTGATGTAGTAGTACGGTGGCGACGACCTACGGTTCGGAGAGTTCGATGCGCCTACTCGCCTTTGGCACTTATGACGTACGAATGCACCCCCGCATGGCCGCTATCCTCGAGGGATTGCGCGCCCATGGCGACGAGATCGTCGAGGTGAACATCCCGCTGGGCGTGTCCACTGCGGCACGCGTGGCCATGCTTCGCCAACCGTGGCGGCTTCCAGCGCTCGCGGCTCGGCTGCTGCGCTGCTGGGTCAGCCTGGCCATCCAAGGCCGGCGGGCCGCACGGAGTCTGTCTCCAGACGCCGTGATCGTCGGGTATCTCGGACATTTCGACGTACATCTCGCCCGGCTCCTGTTCGGCAAAACGCCGATCGCGCTCGACCAGTTGGTGTTCGCCGCCGACACCGCCCGGGACCGTGGCATCACGGGTGGCTGGAAAACCAGACTCCTTCGCCAGCTCGACCACTCGGCCATTGCCCGGGCCGACGTCGTTGCGGTAGATACGCCGGAACATCAGGTCCTGGCCTTCGACCACCACGCTGATCGAGCCATCGTCGCGCCGCTCGGAGCCCCCATGGCATGGTTCAACGCCGGACGAGGGCGTCGGCCGAGTGATCCGTCGCGGCCATTGCGGGTGATCTTCTTCGGACTCTTCACGCCGTTGCAAGGCACTCCGGTGCTCGGGCAGGCCCTCAGATTGCTGGCGGATTCACGTAACCTGGAGGTGCTCGTCATCGGGACCGGACAGGATTACGCCGCGACCCGGGCATTGGCGGCCCCGCTACCGTTCGTTGAATGGCGTGACTGGGTGTCCAGTCAGGACCTGCCCTCCCTGGTCGGGCAGTATGACGTGTGCCTCGGCATCTTCGGCTGCGGTCCGAAAGCGATGCATGTCGTACCCAACAAGGTTTATCAGGGAGCGGCCGCCGGCTGTGCCGTCGTGACGAGCGACACCGAGCCGCAGCGGCGGACGCTGCAGGGGGCCGCGTGCTTCGTGGAGCCCGGGGACGCATTGAGCCTTGCTGATCAGCTTCGTAGGTTGGCCGACGACCGCACACAGGTCCACCGGCTCCAGGCTGCGGCTCGACAATTGGCCGACACCACGTTCCGCCCGGAGACCGTCGTAGAACCGTTGCGGAAATGCCTGGTGACCGTGACCGAGTCCCGGCGGCACGCCATGAGCCAGCGATAATGGCCGACATGATTCCGTCGTTGACCCCGATGGCCTCGCTGCGATTCGATCTCGTCGAGCGCCTTATCGCCGACGTCGCATCACGGTCCATCCTGGAGATTGGCTGTGGCCAGGGCGCGGTCGGGGTACGCCTGGCCGCACAGGCCGACTATGTCGGCGTGGAGCCCGATGAGCAGTCCTTCGCCGTGGCCCGCGAGAGAATAGCCGCCGGTAAGGTCATCATGGGCGACCACACGTGCGTTCCAGCCGGATCACTGTACGACGTCGTCTGCGCCTTCGAGGTGTTGGAACACATCGAGCACGACGCGGATGCTCTTGCCGATTGGATCCGGTTCGTTCGGCCCGGCGGTCACATTGTTCTCTCAGTGCCGGCGTGGCCCAGCCGCTTCAGCCCGATGGACACCCTGGTCGGCCACTTTCGTCGGTACAGTCCCGATGACATGCGCGATCTGTTGTACCGGACCGGCCTGGTCGACGGACGTGTGCTGCTCTACGGCTGGCCGCTGGGCTATGCGCTCGAGTTCACCCGCCAGCGAATTTCTCGGCGTAAAGCGGATCGTTCCACCGAAACGACCGTGGCGGACCGGACCGCAGGCAGCGGACGGCTGCTCCAGCCGTCCGCCTTCCTCGGACCCGCACTACGCGTCGGCACACTCCCGTTCCGCCGGCTACAACGGTTTGCGCCACACCACGGCACCGGCATCGTGGCCGTGGCGACCCGGCCTCGTTAGGGCCGCGGCCCCTCGGTGACGAGCGGCAGCTCAGCCCCGCGGCGGTTCATCCAGCCATAGGCGCCGGCCGCGACCAGCAGCGCAATTGTCATCAGCCCGACAACGACGAACGGCGCTGTCGTAGCGGGATTCGGCCACGGGGAGAAATGTAGAATTCCACGAAATGCCTGGCGAATTTCGGTGGTCCGATCTGCGCCCGCGGTCGTGGGCACCCACCAGACGTGGATCAGATCGCGCCAGGCAATCAGCTGGGTGATCAGCGCGCCGACGATTACGGCGAGCGGCAACCAACCAGCAAACTTGCGGCCCATCAGGCGGGTATAGCCGACTCCGACAAGGACGCCGACCGCGGTCACGCTCGGGTACAGATAGCGACCCTGGTCTCCCGGTAGATCGCCGCTGATGAGGTACTGGTGGTGCGAGGCCTCGGCCGGCAGGGCGAGGATCAACAGGGTGGGCAGCACGAACGTGAGTGCGCCCCATCGGCCCAACCGTCCGCGCAATCCAAATCCCACCCCGAGCAGCGCCGCGGCCGCGATGAACCCCGTCCACACCCAGCACAGGGTCGGCGACAGCAACGGATGCTCCGGCAGCCCGATCCCGCCCCAGGTCCGAATCATCATGCGCCAAAAGAATTTGGGGATAAATTGACTTGTCGTAAATCCCGGCCGGGGTTTGTTGAAGAAAAGTTTCTTCCCCGCCGCGCCGATACCGTCCGGCTGGACGGTGTGAAACAGCACGATATTGCGGATCCACCACCACCCGCCGACGGCGGCGGTCACCACGGCAGCTCCGACCACGGGAGCCCACGGGTTACGTCGATGTCGCACCCACGCAACGGCGTAAGCCATCAGCACGACGACCGGGAGAACCAGGGCATATCCCTTGGTGAGACAGTCCAGCCCGAGCGCCAGGCCCACCAGAAGGCCCGTACGCTTCCGCAGATCGCCGGCAATGATTCTGGCGCAGAACAGGAGGACAACGGCAGTCAGGAGGGTAAGCAGATTGTCGTTGTTGACCGAACCGCCGATCCGCGCCAGGTTGGGCAGAGTCAGCGGAAGCGCGGCGGCCGCCACAGCGGCCGGGCCGTCACCGACCAGAGCCCGGACCGTTGCCCAGGCCAGGATCGGTACCGGCGCCACCATCAGAATCGACATATAGCGCAGGATCGCGACCCACCGATCGAACGAAAGGTGATGCGACCCTGGAATCAGGTGCATCAGCCCGGCGCCGATCACGTAGTACAGCGGCGGGTGCTGCACCATCTGATTCGGAATGGGAAATGTTCCGGCGCGATCTCCACCGAGGGCGTCGAACGAGGACCGCTGGCCCCGGGACGGATAGGCTGGGTGCTGGGTGAACGGCGTCGGTGGCGGCACGGTGCCGACGATGTCGTTGGCTCGCTGGACGCCGATCGACAGCTTCCGGCCCGCCGGGGCATAGAAGCCGTGGCCGTTGTAGTAGCTGTACGTCATGTCGACGTGCCAGACCTCGTCATAGCCCGAAAAACTCGGGTAGAGGAAGGTGCACATCGTCATCAGCGAGATGAACAATCCGGTGATCACCCAGACCAGCACCGGCGGCCGGGCACGTTTCCGCCTCGCGGGGGCGGCTTCGTACGCCTCGGTGGCGCTTTCGTCCGCGCGCTCCGACGGGCCGTCGCCCTCGGCGGCGAGGGCGGTGGGTGCCTCAGGGGTCTCGTCGGGCATCACGGGCCTTCGGTCAGCCCCCTCCGATCGACTGTACGACTCCGGCATTTTACTGCTCTCGCACGGCGGCAACCCTCAACCTCAGACTACTACGGTTCTGTAGTATTCCATCTGTGCCGGACCGTTCCCCATCCGGGGATCCGCGAACTCCCTCGACGGAGGGAAGGATGTCAATCGTTCGGCGAGTACGAGAATTGCCGCGGCTCCGAAACCCAGTGCCGTATTACGAACGCCGGTCAGACCCGGAATCTCCAACAGTGGACCCATGCACATCATGAGGGTGAGCATTCGGTGGTGCCGGCCGGCGCGCAGGATGAGCGGAGCGATCCCCCACAACAGGTACCACGGGTAGAGCACCGGACCGAGCAACCCCACCGCCAGCAACGCATATCCCACGGTCGCTGCCAACGGTCGGGATCGATGAGTGACGATGAGCCCGCAGCCAATGGCGGCAGCGAGAAGCATTCCGAGAATCCGGCCGACGGTCAGGATGGTCGGGTCAGTCCGCAGCGCGATGGCACCCGGCAGGTCGGTGAGCAGGCGAACTACGATCGTGGTCGGCGCGTCCGCGGTCACGGACTGCCCCGGCGTACTCAGGCTGCGCACCCACCCCCAGTTATCGGGAACTATGAGGGCGACGACGCCGTAGGTGGCAAGAGCGATGATCAGATCTGAACGGACCACCCGCAGTCGTTCCCGATGGACCGACACCTGTGTCGCATGGAACCAGCAGATCGCCACGACCGCCGGAAGTACCGACGCCTTTATCGCAAATGCAGCGGTGGCCGCCGCGATCGCCACCGTCCAGCACTGTCGCTGAGCGGCGACGACAGCCCCCAGAATCCCGAGCATCAGCAGGCTTTCCAGGTGACCGGCCGAGCTCACCTGCAGCACGATCAAGGGACTCAACAGGACGTAACTGAGAACGGCAGGACGTTCGCCCACGGCAACCGCACGCACGGCGACAACCGCGCAGCCGAGAAGCGCCAGCTGCATGATCAGCCGGAGTGTCACGAGCGTGGCCACCGCGCCGCCTCCCGACACCGCGGCCGCTGCGCGCTCCACCAGAAGAGCCAACGGACCGTAGGGTGCCGGGACGTCCTGCCATCGCGGATCGACCGCCGAGAGGGCCGAGGTCGGGCCGAGCGCGCTGGGCCCGACCCGGTACGGATCCATCCCCTGCCACTGCAGTAGGCCCTGCGCGGTGTAGCTGTACAGATCGCCGCTGAAAAGCGGCGGGGCAACGAGAAGCGGGACGGACCAGCCCGCCGCCACGCCGGCAACCGCGGAGAGACTCAGGCGTCGGGCGCGGGCGGCCCGATGGATCACCAACCATGCCAGCGCCAGCACCGTGACAGCGATCAACAGTAGCCTCGCCCCGGAGCGATCGGACCAGCCCGCCGACGGCACGTTGAGCAGCCCGAACCAGCGCGACAGCGGCCAGGTCCCGGCCACCGGCCCGGCATGACCGCCACACACGATGATCAGCACAATGGCCGCAAAGCCAGCCACGGCGGCAACTCCCGCCGCTCGCGGCCGATCGCACCACCCGGTCAGCACCCGCGCGAGCATCTGCCCACGCAACCTTAAAGCCAGCACCTCCAGAAGTTACTACATTTTAGTAGTAGTCCAATCGTCAGGTGTCCGCTACTACGACACTGTAGTATGACGGCTAGTGAAGAACCGACCAGAAAGAACCAATTCATGATCGAAGCGCAGGGATTAAGCAAGCGGTACGGCGACAAGCTCGCTGTCGATTCCCTGGATTTCACCGTGCGGCCAGGCATCGTCACCGGTTTCCTCGGGCCCAACGGCGCCGGGAAATCCACCACGATGCGCATGATTCTCGGACTCGATCGGCCGACCGCAGGGTGGGTCACGGTCAACGGCAAGCCCTACGCTCAGCACCCGGCGCCGCTGGGCGAGGTGGGTGCGCTGCTGGAGGCCAAGGCGGTCCACACGTCGCGGACGGCGTACAACCATCTGCGCGCTCTGGCGCTGACCCACGGAATCTCCCGGCGACGCGTCGAGGAGGTCATCGACCTGGTCGGGCTGGGCGAGGTCGCCCGTAAACGAACCGGCGGGTTCTCCCTCGGAATGGGTCAGCGTCTGGGCATCGCCACTGCTCTCCTGGGCGATCCAGCGACCCTGCTCCTCGACGAACCGGTGAACGGACTCGACCCCGAAGGCATCCGGTGGGTCCGCGATCTGCTGAAGGGACTCGCCGCAGAGGGCCGGACCGTGTTCCTGTCCAGCCATCTCATGAGCGAGATGGCCCTTACCGCCGACCATGTCATCGTCGTCGGCCGCGGGCGGCTGATTGCCGATGTCTCCGTTTCCGAGCTCATCGCGAGTTCGTCGACAAACCTGGTCAGGGTGCGCACGCCGCATTCCGCCCGACTGCGCGATCTGTTGTCCGGGCCCGGGATCACGGCGACCGCAAAAGAAAGCGATGTCCTGGAGATATCCGGACTGCCCGCCGAGGACATCGGTCAGCGGGCTCTCGACAACGGCATCGTGCTCTACGAGCTCACCCCAATGCAGGCATCGCTGGAAGAGGCATTCATGGAAATGACCCGTGACTCGGTTGAATTCCACGCCGACACGGTCGACGGGCGGGCGGCATGACGACGACTGCACCGGCGCCGGCCCGGCCACAGAACCGGGTCCCGCGCGTGCAGGTCTCGCCGGTCACCCAGCGCCGCGTGATCAGTTCGGAATGGGCCAAATTCACCACACTCCGCTCAACCTGGGTGACCCTTGCTGTCGCACTGCTCGGCATGATCGCGGTTGGTGCGCTGGCGAGTTGGGCGATCGACGCACACTGGTCGCATATGCATCCCGACGACCGGGCGTCGTTCAGCCCCATCACCCAGAGCCTCACCGGCGTATATCTCGCGCAGCTCGCCATCGGCGTCCTCGGGGTTCTGGTGATATCCGGGGAGTACGCAACGGGCATGATTCGGGCCACCCTCTCCGCCGCTCCGCGCCGACTGCTCGTGCTGTGGGCCAAACTCACGGTATTCAGCGTGGTGACCTTCGTACTGATGCTGGTGGGCGCGCTGGTCTCGTTCTTCCTTGGCCAGGCGCTACTACACAGCCACGGCACCACGCTTGGCGCGCACGAGGCCCTTCAGGCGGTGGTCGGGGTGGCGTTGTATCTGACCGTCGTGGGTGCGCTCGGTGTCGCAATTGGCTTCTGCGTCCGCAGCACCGCCGGCGGCATCGCGACCCTGTTCGGCGTTCTGTTGGTGCTGCCGACCATCGGGCATGTCCTGCCGGCGAGTTGGCAGACACACATCCTGCCGTACCTGCCAAGTAACGCCGGCGGCGCGCTCTACAGCCTGCATCCGGATCCCGGCACACTCGCACCATGGGCGGGATTCGGCGTCATGTGCTGTTGGATGGTGGCCGCCGTGGTCGCTGCCGTCGTCCTGTTAAGGCGCCGCGACGCCTAGGCCGTGCCGGGTTAGTCGGTGCCGACCTTGCTCGGGTCGAAGCCGAGCATCGGGTCCTCCTCGCTGGCATTCAGGGCGAATTCGGCACCGGTCATGCTGCTCTCGTTGTTGTATGCGGTGACCTCGACGAGCCATTTACCCACGTACGCCGCGTGCGGCACGCCGTCCACGTGCTTGCTCGCCCACTCCTGGATCCCCGGTACGGACTTGGTGTCGCCCAGCGCGGTTACCTTCGGCAGGACATGTGCGACGGCCCGTACGTCGTTCGTGAACCTGCCCTGCCAGCCCTGCACGAGAATGTTGTTGATGCCGGCGCCGTTGTCGGTGAGCTCCAGCGAGGCCGAGCTGGCGTTGACGTCGTCAGTGCCGGACTTGAATGACGGGTCATCGCAGCTGAGGACCTTGTCCGTGTCGCCAGCACTGCCGGAGCGGAACGAGCATTTGAGCTTGGCCGCGGTGAGCTTGCTCAGCGCCTGTTCCTTGGTGATCGGCAGCGCCTCGCCTGACGGTGAGAGCGTCGACGGGTCGTCGTACCCGGCGGCCTGCAACCAGCCGCCGAACGTGGAGGAGGACTCGTCCTTGAAGTACTTGCCCCAGCTGAGTGTGTCGCCGTCGGCCGCGAGCACTGCGGCATCCTGGGCGGGCAGGACCGCGCTGAGCAGCTGGTTCTGCATCGTGTCCCAGTCGCCGGAGAGGTATGCGCCGAGGGCCTGAATCCGAGCGAACAGCACGGTGCCGTCCGGCGCGGAGAAGTAACGCAGCTCGCCGCCGATCATCTGTGGTCCGCCGAGCTGGTCGTGGTCAGCCTGCTTGAAACCCTTCGCGCACAGCCGCAGGTCGATCGACGTGTCGCCGTGCCGACTGCATTCGTACCCGGCGGCAGTCAGCGTCTGCTGCACCTTCCCGGCCTGTCCAGGCTGGTGTTTCCAGGTGCCGGCCGGCTTGCTCGGCTCGGCTGGCGAGGGACTCGCCGATGCCGAGGTCCTGTGGTTGTCGAACGGGCTGCCCTTGCCCGCGGAGGTGTCCGAACCGCAGCCGGCAACGGCAAGCAGGACGGCACCACCGGCAATCGCCACGAGCGCGCGCAGACGCATCACTATGTCTCCCCACCGTACGGTCAACGATCCTTTGGTGAGGTAGCGTATACGTTAAGTGGTTTAGACCGGAATCCCCCCAAATCAAGCCCCGCAGCCGGGCCGTTCCGCCACCAGCCACACCGCTCATCAACTATCTTGCTGTAGTAGCTCAGAGTCGACAGTGGGTCGACCACGACGCCACTGGAGTACTGATTCGATGAGCGGGCACCTCAGTTGGCTGGAAAGCGCCGTGGTGGGCGGAATGCAGGGCGTCGCCGAACTTTTCCCGGTCTCCAGCCTGGGCCACAGCGTCCTCATTCCGGCCTGGGTGGGCGGCTCCTGGGCCCGCGACCTGAATGTGTCCACACCGGAATCGCCCTACCTGGCTTTCGTTGTCGGGCTGCACGTCGCTACCGCAATCGCTCTGATCATCTACTTCTGGCGCGACTGGGTCCGGATCATCCGGGGACTTGTCGTGAGCATCGCCCAGCGCCGCGTGACCGACGACGATCAGCGATTGGCCTGGTTGCTGGTGCTGGCCACGATTCCCGTCGGCCTGGTCGGCCTGATCGGCGAACACTGGTTCCGAACCACCCTCGCCAAACCGACGCCGACCGCGATATTTCTCCTGCTCAACGGAATTGTGCTGATCGTGGCCGAACAACTACGTCGCCGGCGCGGTTCTGGCGCGGCGACGTTGGACATTGACTATGTCGACGAGCGGATCACCGGCCCCGAGTCCGATCGACGGATCGCGAAATTACCTGTCGGCCAGGCCGTACTCATCGGTTCGGCGCAAATCCTCGCGCTGGCACCGGGAATCTCGCGCTCCGGCATCACGATGGTCGGCGGCCTGCTGCGCGGTTTGAATCGCGAAGACGCCGCCCGATTTTCGTTCCTGCTCGCGACGCCGGTGATCCTGGCCGCCGGCGCCCTGAAACTCGGCGACCTGGCCGGCCCGCTCGGCGACGGCATCCGCGGCCAGGTATTGCTCGGCTCACTGCTTTCCGGCATCGGCGCCTATCTCTCGGTCCGATACCTCACCCGTTATCTGGCCCATCGATCGCTGCGACCCTTCGGGGCCTACTGCCTGCTCGCCGGCATCGCCAGCCTGGTCCTCTTCGCCGTCCGCTGATCCGGCCAGGTGGGGCGCCCGGACGGCCGTCCGCTGGATTACTACAGAGTTGTAGTATGTGAGCATGGAGCTCGCCGTCCGACCGGTCGCCGAGGCCAGGTCCGTTGCCCGGCGGCTTCCCGCGACCGTAGTGACCATCGCCGTCGCGGCGGCCGCGTGCCTGCCCGGTCTGGGCCGCCAGCCGCTGTCCTGGGACGAGTCGGTCAGCGTGGCCGCCGCCCGCCGGTCGCTGCCTCAGCTCGGTCACCTGCTTGCCCACACCGATGCGCCGCTCGGGCTCTACTACCTGGGTCTGCACGGCTGGATATGGCTGGTCCGGGCCGCCGGTTTCGGGCTGACCGAGACCTGGGTACGACTGCCGTCGGCGCTGGCCGCGATCGCCGCGGTGGGCCTGGCCACGCGGCTGGGCGAACGGATATACGGACGCGGGATCGCCTTACTGGCAGGCATTCTGCTATCCGCGTGGCCGGTGTTCGAGTTCTACTCGCGGGACGCGCGGCCCTACGCGGCCACCGTATTGGCGGTCCTGTCCAGCACGGTGCTGTTGCTCAATGCCAGCCTGGATCCGCGCTGGTGGCGCGTGACCCTCTATGCGGTGACGCTCGCCACCGCGATCTATCTGCAATTGTTCGCGGTCCTTGCCCTGCTGCCGCAGTTCGGAGTCGTGCTGCGCGCCGAGCACCGGCGGAAGCTGCTGATCGCGCAGGCCGCCGCGGTTGCGAGCACGCTGCCGCTGCTCTGGGTCTCCTGGCCGCAGTCCGGTGAGGTCGGCTGGATTCCGCCGATCACCGGATGGCGGATTGCCGGATTTCTTGTCACCGTCTGCGGCGGGGCCGGAATCGCCGGGCTACTTGTCCTTCTGGCGATAGCAGTCCGGAAAAACGCAGGCGAGCATGGATTTTCCGGGCTGTTATACGGCCAGGCGGTGCTGCCACCGCTGTTGCTGATTGTCGGCAGCCTGGGCGTGTCGGTGCTGGTCCCGCGTTATGCGCTGGTCGCCGTTCCGGCGATCGCACTCATCACCGCGCGGGCGATCGCATTCCTGCCACGACCGCGTCGCCTCGCATTCGGCAGCCTGGTGGTGATCGCCGGATTGACGACCTCCCTGATACAGCGACAATCACCGTACAAGTACGAGGATTTCCGGGCGATCACCGATCACATCGAGGATCATGCCCACGCCGGCGACACCGTACGATTCGATCCGGCCTCCTACCGGGTGGGGTTCAGCTACTACACCGGACGGGATCCGCTGTCGGTCTACCCGGCCGACAATGCGGCATCCGGCGAGTACCGAGGCGACACCATCGGTGGCGTACCCAGACAGACGCCAGCGTCCGACCGGATCTGGCTGCTGACCGACGGGCGGCGCGGCGCGGTTCCGGTGAGTTACCACGCAATCTGGAGCAGACATTTCGGCGTCGTCACACTCGAATTGCTTGATCGGCTTCCGCTACGACGCACAACCGCTCTTGTAGTGCGCGGCGGCCCGGCGGCGCCAGGATGAGTCGCCCAGATTGACGTCCGTCGCCGGCGGCGAGGCGACGATCTCCTGATAGCCGTACGGGACCCGCACACCCCGGTACGGCAGCGGGGCGGCGTCGAGCGCGGGCACTGCACGGAGTCGCCGCAGTGGGCCGCGGAGCCGGATCAACACCCAGGTGACCGTGTACGGATCATCGGATCGACGGCGCAGCCGGGTAACCGTGCCCGCACGTCGGCCATCCGCCGCGAACACCGGCTGGCCAAGGATCTGCGAGCTGCCCTGAATCTTCATACCACCACCTTCCGTTCAGCTCGTCTACTACATTACTGTAGTTGACTGTGTCTCGCCTAGTGATCTTCAGGTCACTCCTTATCGCGCTCGCCCTGGCCTTGACCGGGTGCGGCAACCACGGCGGCCTCACCCACGACCCCGACGCGACTGGCCCGCTGGTGTCCACCGTCCCCGGAGCGCTGCCGAAACCTGACCACGTTGTGGTGGTGGTCTTCGAGAACAAGGACGAGGCGCAGGTCGTCGGCGCGAGCTCGGCCCCGTACCTGACGTCATTGGCGAAAACCGGTGCGGCGCTGGACAATGCGCACGGCATCGCGCATCCGAGCCAGCCCAATTACGTGGCACTGCTGTCCGGCTCGCCGTACACCGTCACCGACGACTCCTGCCCGCAGCGCCTGGGCCCGAAGCCCAATCTGGCCCGGCAGCTCCTGAACGCCGGATATACCTTCGCCGGATACTCCGAAAGCATGCCAGCGCAGGGTTTCACGGGCTGCTCGGGATCGGGTGGTGACTATGCCCGGAAACATAATCCGTGGTCCGACTTCAGCAATATCCCGAAAAGCGATAACCGTACCTATGGCGCCTTTCCGGACGATCTGTCGAAGCTGCCGACCGTCGCCTTTGTGGTGCCCAACATGTGCCACGACATGCATGACTGTTCGGTCCGTACGGGTGATGCCTGGGCCCGCGCGCACCTGGCCCGCTACCTGACCTGGGCGAAGACGCACCGAAGCCTGCTCATCGTCACGTTCGACGAGGACAGCGGCAGCAGCGCCAACCACATCCCCACCATCCTGGTCGGCCCGATGGTCCGAAAAGGACAGGTGCACCAATGGATCAACCACTACACGCTGTTGCGCACCCTCGAGGATATGTACGGTCTGCCGGCGCTCTCCCATGCCGCGCGGGCACATCCGATCACCGCCTGGCAGAAATAGACCAGAAATCGGGCCGTGGTGTCCCAGACCGCGGATGAGTCCGCGGTTGGCCCAGTAAAAATCAAAGAGCGCATCGAGGTAGCAGTGCAGGGACTCACCCGGCAATCCGCCGGGGCCCAGTGGCGGTGGACCCGACCGCACGGCCTCACCCAACTCGGTGGCACGGGGCTGCAGTATCGCCTTGATGAGCGCGGCGCGGTCGCCGAACCGGCGGACGACGGTGCCCTTTCCCGCTCCGGGCCGGGCCGTCGCTCGACGCGGTCTACTACGGCCCCTCGACCGGCGGGTTCGTCCCCGCGACCAGTGCTTGGCCCGCCACAATCGGGGCGGGCAGGGCAGCCGGAAAGCCAAGCCTGGAAGGGCTTTCAACGGTCGACCCGGCTCATCTCGCCGACCTGCTCTGGACCATGCACAACACCAGCAACCCAGAGGAAGTTGTCCTCCCCGAGCAACTTTTCGGCCGCTGAGCAGATTTCTTGGGTGTGGCGCTGTCGATTCGCGGCCGGTCGTTCGCCGGTTTCAGTAGCGGACCGAGAGCAACGATAAGGAGGGCCATGCACAAGCTAGTGGTTGAAGCGTTCATCTCGCTGGACGGGGTGATGCAGGCGCCCGGCGGCCCGGACGAGGATCGGGACGGCGGCTTCGAGCACGGTGGTTGGGTGGTGCCTTACATCGGCGACCTGTTGGCGCCGGCCGGCGAGGAGGCCGAAGGGGCCGGATTTGTCTGCGCGGAAGCCATTGTCGGAACGAACTCGGTCGGTGCGGCGCTGCGCACAAGGAATCCGTCAGTAGTGCGCGGGTTCGAGCACTTCGCTGACGGCCTGACGGCAGTGTCGTGCGCTGCGACCGCGGTGACCCACCCGTTGACCGGTCGACAGCTGGGCGTGGTCAATATGACGTGCGCGGCAGCGACGTACAGCGACGTAATGCCGGCGTTGATCGGCCGCATCGTGCACGAGACCCAGCAGCGACTGCTCGGTGATTACGGCGCGACTGCCACCGCTCTTTACGCTGCATTTCTCCAGGCCCGTCGGCGGGCCAAGGGCCCGGTCGCGGTGCTGGATACGCGCAGCATGTTCGTCAATGCCGCCGGCGCGGCGATCGTCGACCCGGCCGACCGTGCCGTGTTGTGGGACTGGGCCGAGCCACGACTCGGGACGCCATCGGCGCCCGCCATGTCCGTGGTCGCGCTCGGGTCGGGAATCCAGAGCGTTCGGTGTGAGGCGGTGTACGACGGGGACCGGGTTGCTGGCGCAGTGATCTGGCTGGGAACGACCGGCCCGCCGATCCCGGTACCCAGTCTGACCGCAGATCGGGCCACCCGCTGGGCAATTCTGACGGACGCCCAGCAAAGCATCGCCGAACACGTCGCAAATGGCCTGACAAACAGGGAGACCGCATCCCAGTTGTTCATTTCGACGCACACAGTGGACTATCACCTCCGGCAGATCTTCCGGAAGCTCGGGCTGCGTTCCCGGGTCGAGCTCGCGCGGGTCGTCGCCGACGCCGATGGTCAGCGGAATCGGACGTAGCCGCCGGGCACCTCGCAAAGCCGTCGCCCTTTGCCAGCGTGGTGACGCGGACTACGCGTTCACGTGGGGTGGGTTGGTGCGCGTCGCCATACGGTGACGCCAGATCCGCCCGCTGAAAGGGAATCCTCTGATGACCGCCGCGACTCCTGTGTTGTTCATCCATGGCCTGTGGTTGCATGCCACCTCCTGGGATCCGTGGCGCGAGGTGTTCGCAACCGCCGGGTACGCCGCCTCGGCGCCGGGCTGGCCGGGTGACCCGGCGTCCGTCCAGGAGGCCCGCGACAACCCGGAAGCCATGGCTGATCACGGCATCGACGACGTGGTCGAGCATTACGCGAAGATCATCGCCGATCTGCCAGCGAAGCCGATCCTGATCGGACATTCCTTCGGCGGGATGATCGCCCAGAAGCTTCTCGGTCAGGACCTCGCGGTGGCGGCTGTCGCCATCGACGCGGCCCAGATCAAAGGCGTGCTGCCCCTGCCGTTGTCCGCGCTGCGTGCGACCCTGCCGGTGTTCAAGAACCCGGCCAACCGACACCGCACCGTGGCGCTGACAGCCGAACAGTTCCGCTTCGCGTTCGGCAATGCCATACCGGCCGAGGAATCCGACGCCCTCTTCGCGCAATGGGCAATACCGGCACCGGGCAAGCCGCTGTTCGAGGCCGCCGCGGCCAACTTCAACCCACATTCTCCGGCCAAAGTGGACACCGCCAACTCGGGCCGAGGGGCCCTGCTGCTCATCATGGGCGGCCAGGACCACACCGTCCCCGAGGCAGTCACCAAGGCGACCCTCAAGCAGTACCGGCACAGCGACGCGACCACTGACATCGTCGAGTTCGCCGACCGGGCCCACTCATTGACGATTGACCACGGTTGGCGCGAGGTCGCCGACGCCACGCTCACCTGGCTGACGGCGCAGGGCCTGTGATGCGCCGCCTGATCCAGCGGTTGCCATTCCGGATCGCCGCCGTCCTCGCGACCCTGGCCCTACTGTCGACCGGGCTCGTCGGCTCCATCTCAGTGGCGACCGCGAGCCCCACCTCCGCGCACCACAGCAAGCCGACCATCGTGCTCGTGCACGGCGCCTGGGCCGATCCGACCAGCTGGAACGACGTCGTGCCGCGGCTGCGCCACGACGCCTATCGCACCGTCACCCCCGCGCTGGGGCTGGTCTCCGTCGCCGCCGACGTGGCCAAGGTGCGCGCCGTCCTGGACTCGATCCACGGCCCGAAGATCCTGGTCGGACACTCCTACGGTGGCGTCGTCATCTCTGGCGCCGCGGCCGGGCGGACCGACGTGCTCGGGTTGGTCTACTCGGCCGCGTTCGTCCCCGATGAGGACGACTCGATCGCCAGTCTCGGCACCGGTTTCGTGAGCTCGGAGGCGTTCAATCACCTCGCGTTCACCGGCACCCCGTTCGCCTCACCGGCCTATATCGCCCCGAACCTGTTCCGGCAGTACTTCGCCCAGGACCTGAGCCCCAGCCGAGCCGGTCTGCTCAACGCCGCCCAGCAGCCGTTGAACTTCCCGATCGTCACCACTCCCTCCGGCCCGGTCGCCTGGCCAAGCGTGCCGTCCTGGTACGCGGTCTCGGGGAGCGATCGGATGATCGACCCGGCCGAAGAACGCTGGATGGCCACCCGGGCCGGTGCTCACCAGATCGAATTCCCGGACGCCAGCCACGTCGGTGGGATCACCCGCCATTCGGTTCAGTTCACGGCCCTCATTGAGCGCGCCGTACGGGCCACCACGCATTAGCTCGGCGAGTTGCGCACCTCTGGAGACAGCTATGGAATTGAACCTCGCCGACAAGGTTGCCGTCGTCACCGGAGCCAGCAGAGGAATCGGCCTCGCGATCACCCGGGCCTTGGCGGCCGAGGGTGTCCGGGTCGTCGCCGGCGCACGGAAGGGTAGTAGCGAACTTGACGTGCTTGCCGATCAGAAAGATGTCTCCCGGGTCCTGGTCGATCTGACCACAGTGGACGGGCCGGTAGCCCTTATCGCCGAGGCTGTCGGTCGGTTCGATGCCATCGACATTCTCATCAACAACGTCGGCGCCGTCCGGCCGCGTCTCGGCGGATTCCTCGACGTCAGCGACCAGGACTGGGACTCGGCGATGACGATCAATTTCTTTGCTGCTGCCCGCACCATGCGGGCCGCGCTACCCCATCTCGCGACGCGCGGCGGGGCGTCCATCGTCACCATCAGTTCGGTCAACGCCTTCCTGCCGGATCCGTCCGTGATCGACTACAGCGCAGCCAAAGCCGCCCTCACCAACCTCTGCAAGTCGCTGTCGAAGGAATACGGCGGCACGGTCCGGGTCAATACGATCAGCCCCGGGCCGGTGCAGACCGATCTCTGGCTCGGCGATGACGGCGTCGCGGCCACCGTTGCCCAGGCGCAGGGCACCACCGCCGAGGCGGTCGCCCGGCAAGCCGCCGGCGAGGCCGCCACCGGACGATTCAGCTACCCCCACGAGATCGCCGACCTCGCGCTGTTCCTGGCCAGCGACCGCGCGGCCAATATCACCGGCGCCAACGTCACCATCGACGGCGGGCTGATCACCACCACCTGACGCGGCCCCGGGTTTTGGCGCGATCAGAGCGGCACGGCATCCCGTTCCACGACTCGGTCTACCGCGTCTTCGTTGGAATCGCCGCTGTCCGGGCCGATGTAGTGGAACGCCTCGGCGTGGTCGACCCCATATTCGGACCCGAGCCCACGACTGCGATCCAGTACGAACTGCTTGATGTAGTTGCGGTCGGCCGTACGGTCATCATCGCCGAGCAGCGGCAGTCTCCGACCCTCGCGGGCGAGCTCGGCCCGCAACAGTGAGCCGTGCTGGCCGCCCGGTCCTTTGGCGACATTCGCCCGGTTGCAGTCGATCATCTGCTCGATCTGGGCGCTGACGTCTACGACCCTCGTCGTCTCTGTTCGTCTTGCGTAGTAGTACTTCTCGGTGACGGAGTGGACCTCCAGACCGGCGGCGAGTTGTTCCGGATAATCGTGCCGGCGGCCGGCCATCCAGCAGGCCGCCTCGATGCCGCGAGCGATCATGTAATGGTCGGGATTCTCCTCGTCGTGGGCCCAGGGATCCCAGCACACGACTGTATCGACCTTCATCATCCTGATGATGAGGATCAGGCGGGAAATCAATTCGTTGAGCGATACGTCGGCCATTCGGTGATTCCCGTAGCCGAGGTCGAAGGTCCGCTCGCAACCGAGAATGCGGCCGACCTCGCGGTTGTCCCGCTCGTTGCCGAGCACGTGTTCGCCCACCGTGCCCGGCGTTCCGACCCCGGGCGCATCGCCCATGTCGTCATTCGTGGCGCGCAGCAGGTGGCCGGTGTAGCCCTCGGCAATGAGCTTGGCGACCGTGCCGGCGGCCGTAAGTGGAATGTCGTCCGCATGAGCCTGCACCGCCAGCAGCACCTTGCCGCGGTGCGGCCTGCCGGACGCGGGACGTTCGAGAAATACACCCACGGGATCACTCCTCGGTCGCGTAGCCTCGCCGTAGGCTTATGGTAGATGGTCGACCATCGGTGACGCAATCGGCCACATTGGCCGGAGCGGAGGGAGTGAACGCGATGCGTTTCGGCATTCTCGGTTGCGGAACGATCGGAGCGGTCCATGCGGAATTGGTCTCGTCGATGCCAGCCCGGGCCGCGATAGCCGCGGTTGCCGACACGTCTGCGCCGGCGGCGGCCAGGCTCGGTGCGCAGTTCGGAGTTCCGGCGCTCACCGGGGCCGCCGAATTGTGTGCGCGCGACGATGTCGATGCAATAAGCATCTGCCTGCCCAACGGCCTGCATGCCGATGCGGCGGTCATGGCATTGCAGGCTGGAAAGCACGTGTTGATCGAGAAGCCGATCGACATCACCCTTTCGGCCGCGGACCGCATCATCGCCGCGGAGCGCGCGAGCAGGCGGACAGCCGCCGTGGTCTGCCAGCGGCGTTTTCAGCCAGCATTCGCCTTCGTGCACGGCATCGCGCGGAATGGCCGCCTCGGGCGACTTACCGCCGGCAGCGTGCAGACGACGTACTGGCGACCGCAGTCCTACTACGACGCTGCCGGATGGCACGGGACCTGGGCCGTCGAGGGGCGGGGCGCTGATGACACAGGGGGCGCACGCGGTCGACCTGTTGGCGTGGATGCTGGGCGACCCGGTCCGGGTCAGTGCCTACTCCAGCCACCTGGCGCATCAGGGCATCGAGGTCGAGGACACGATTGCCGCAACGGTGGAATTTGCCGGCGGGGCGATCGGCACCATCGGCGCGACAACGGCCGCCTACCCCGGAATGTCGGTGCGCCTGCAACTCAACGGCGATGCGGGCACCGCCGTGGTGGACAACGAGGTGCTGCAGTTTCTGCACACCCGCGACGCCGAGCCGCCGGATCACCCGGACAAGGACAACCAGGCCGGGCGCGCCGCTGTGCCGGCCGGTCCGTCCAGTGTCGAGGCCGCGCATGCCGCGCAGTACGTCGACTTCATCGACGCCGCCGAACAGGGCCGGCCGCCGGCGATCACGACGACGGACGGTCGTCGGGTCCTGGCGCTGATCCTGGCCGCGTACGAATCGGCTCGCCACAACGGTCGGCCCGTCGACATCTCTTAGCCACGCCGATCGGTCCGACCATCACAACTGGCCTGACTCTTGCCTCCGTGACCGAATTTTCGCGGGCGAAACACAAGATGGTTGACCATCTACCACAACGTTCGTATTGTGACGGAGGTCGACGCCTGGCGATCGCCGAGGACGGTGCAGATGACCCGTACACCGCAGTTGAGCCGCCGGCAGCTGGGCCTGTCAGCGGGCTTGCTGTCACTCGCCGCGTGCACCGCGCGCGTCAGCAATACCAAGGCGATCGAGCCGCTGCGTCCCGGCGAGAAACACGCCCCGATCACACTGGACATGTGGTCGTTCCACACCGGGCCGGAGGCCAAACAGGTCGAACGCATCCTGGATCGCCTGCATCGCGCCTATCCCTGGCTGACGGTGCGCCTGGTGCAGGGAAAGCAGGATTTCGACGTCCTGCAGGGTGTTTATTCCGGCCATCCGCCGGATATCGCCGTGCTCTCCGGACCGGCCAATGTCGCCAAGTTCGCCAGCATCGGCGCGATGCCCGATCTCAACCAGCTCGCCCGCAAGGACGGCATCGACCTGGCGGCGATCATCCCGCCGTCCGTTATGACGACCGCGACATATCAGGGAAAGACCTGCGTGCTGCCCTGGCTCACCGACGCCTACGGGCTCTATTACAACAAGGCGCTGTTCCGAAAGGCTGGGATCACCCGCCCGCCACGCAGTCTGGCCGAGCTCGAAACGACGGCGAAAAAGCTCACCACCTTCAATTCTGACGGATCGATCAAGCTGGCCGGGTTCGTGCCGCTGAGCACCTTCTATCACTCCGAGCACATGGACCAGGGACCGTGTTTCGGCGGCGCCTGGTATCGCGACGGAAAGTCGGCCGTTGCGACGGATCCGCGCTGGGCCAGGGGCCTGACCTGGCAGAAGAAATACATCGACTCGGTCGGCCACGACAAACTCAGCCGATTCGCCGCGGACATCGGACTGAATTCGGAATACACCCCCAAACACGGTTTCGAGATCGGCAAGATCGCGATGACCCTCGACGGCGAGTGGCGGGTCGGTTATCTCGAAAGAGAGTCCAAGGTCGATTTCGGGACGGCGCCGTTTCCCACCCTCGATCCGACGGACTACGGGTCGGGCCAGATCGGCGGGACGATGATCAGCCTGCCGTCGACCGCCCGCGACCCGGCGGCGTCCTGGGTCGCCGTGAAATATCTCGCGCTCAACACCAGCGCACTCAACCAGATCGCCGACGATCTGCAGAATGTGCCGACCACGTTCAGCTCACTGAAGACGGCGGCCTACTGCCAGAAGCCGGCCAATCGCGCGTTCGTGAACATCCTCAAGGATCCGCGATCGCTGTGGAAGCAACCCGTTCCGGCCGGCCAGGTCGATCTCGACCTCATGGGGCAATTCGTCCAGAACTACGAGGCCGGTGGCGTGCCCGATCTACAGGCCGGCCTTCGTAAGCTCGCCAAGGACATCGATGCCCAGGTCGCGGTGGGGTGAGGGCGTCATGAGTGCACTGCCATCCAGGCTCACGGCCCGAGCATCCAGACTCACGGCGCGGGCTGCAGGGTCATCCGCCAAGGGCCGCCGCGGGTCGTACTCGATCCGGCGCCGCCGGCGGCTGACGATTCTCGCATTCATGTCACCGTGGATCATCGGCTTCTGCGCGTTCATCGCCTACCCCATGCTCGCCAGTCTTTATTTCTCGTTCACCTCCTACAACCTCAGCGGCCCGGCGCACTGGGTCGGCACCGCGAATTACCGACTCGCGTTCAGCGGCGATCCGGTGTTCTGGAAGGCGGTTCGGAACACGGTGTGGATGGTCTGCATCGCGGTTCCGGTGAAGATCCTCTTCGCGCTGGGTGTGGGCATGCTGCTGGCCCGCGTGCGGCGCGGTTCCGGCTTCTACCGGACGATCGCCTACCTGCCAGCCATCGTGCCGCTCGTCGCGGCGGGACTTTCTTTCACCTATCTACTCAGCGCGACCGGGCCGCTCGACCGATTTCTCGGATTCCTGCATATCCCCAAGCCGCTCTGGTTCACCGACCCGTCCTGGGCGAAGCCCGGCCTGGCCCTGCTCATGCTGTGGGCGGCCGGAAACACGATGATCATCCTGTTGTCGGCGCTGCTGGACGTGCCACGTCACCTGTACGAGGCGGCGGCGATCGACGGCGCGAACGCTCCGCGCCAGTTCTGGACGGTCACTCTCCCGATGATCTCGCCGGTACTGTATTTCGCCCTGCTCACCGGCATCATCGACGGCTTCCAATACTTCACTCAGGCCTATGTGGTGGCGAAATCGATCTCGCCCGACGGCGTCCTCGGCTCGCCCAACAACTCCACGATGTTCTACGGGACCTGGCTCTACCAGCAGGGATATTCCTATTTCAACATGGGATATGCGGCCGCGCTGTCCTGGCTGCTCTTCCTGGCGATCTTCGTCGTCACCGCGGTCCTCATCCGTACGTCGCGACGCTGGGTCTACTACTCCGGAGGCTAGGACATGGCCGTCAGTGTGGGCGCCACGCGTCCGAACGTGATCGCGGGCAGCGGCCGGAAGGCGCCGTCCCGCCGGTGGCAGCGCACCCTCGTCGTCGTTGCCAACCACTGCATTCTCATCGGTATCTGCCTGGCTCTGCTGCTCCCGTTCCTTTTCGTCATAGGGGTTGCGCTCATGCCCGACAGCGAGGCGCTCGGGAACGGCCTCTTTCCCCACCACCTGGACTGGAACAACTTCCACCGAGTGCTCAACCTGTTTCCGTTCTGGCATTACCTGCTGAATTCCGTGCTCTACTCCGGATTGGCCATTGTCGGCGTGCTCGTGTCCTCACTGCCGGTGGCCTACGCGCTCTCGCGGCTGAACTGGCGGGGCCGCGAGGCAGTGATGTTGCTGATCCTGGCGACCATGATGCTGCCGACCGCGGTCACCAGCGTCTCGCTCTACTCGGTGTATCTGAATCTGGGCTGGATCGGCAGTCTCAAACCTCTCATCGTTCCGATGTTCTTCGGCGATGCATTCTCGATCTTCCTGTTGCGGCAGTTTCTGCGGACCATTCCGGCCGAGCTCACCGATGCTGCGAGGGTGGACGGTGCTGGCGAATTCGCCATCATGATCCGGGTCATCGTGCCGCTGGCCCGGCCGGCGCTGGTCGCGGTGGCACTGTTCAACCTCGTCTACACCTGGAACGACTTCTTTACACCGCTGGTGTATTCCGGTAGCAACAGCAACGCGTGGACGTTGACGGTTGCGCTGTCCCAGTTCACCACCCTGCAGCGTGGCGCGCTCTACAATCTCCAGATGGCTGGGACTCTGTTGTTCATGGCGCCGATCATCATCGTTTTCCTGCTGGCGCAGCGGAAGTTCGTCGAGGGCGTGGCACTGACCGGCACGACCGGATGACGGGCCAGATCCTCGACAGCACGCTCGAGCGTCTCGGCGTCGCGCCCGCTGACCATCGAGACCTGATGGCCAGCCGCCCTCGGGACACGGTGCTCCGCGATCAGATCGAGACGACCGCGGACGGGATCGCACAGACCCTCGGGCAGCGCAACGTACGGCCCAGGCTGGCCGAGCCGCCGGACGGGGCGGACCCGTTCTATTTCGCCCATGTCTGCCTCGCCCTGTTGCCGGCGGTGCGCCGGTATCACCGTGACCGCGGCATCCCGGATGAGATTTCCTGGGCCACCCTGTCGGCCCTGGCCAGCAATCTGGCCCGCCACCGCCGGATCTACGGCATCGGTGGGCTGGACGGTCCACAGTGGGTAGTCCGGGTCTATCGCGGGCTGGTCTACCGCCTCGGACGGTTGGTTTTCGAACGAACCGAGCTCGGCCCCCAGGTGGCAGCGGTGCGACCCGGCTACGGCGCGGCCGACCCCGCGCTCGGTGTCCACATTCCGCCGGCCGGCCCGTTGACCCCGGAGCTGTCCGACGATGCCTTCGGGCAGGTCGTGCCTTTTTTCGCCCGCCACTTTCCGGAGGATGTCCTTACGGTGGCGCATTGCCGGTCGTGGCTGCTGGATCCGCAGCTCGCCGACTATCTGCCGGATACGTCAAATCTCGTTCGGTTCGCCCGTCGCTTCCGGCCGTTAGGTGACGGCGATGCTGGAGATTCGGCCATCGTGCGGTGGATTTTCGAGGTGCCCAACCCGGCCGAGCTCGACACTCTGGCGCCGTCAACGACGCTGGAACGGGCCGTGCTGGGGCATTTGCAGGCCGGCCACCATTGGCGGGTGCGGCTGGGTTGGCTGGAGTTGCCGCATTGATAAGCGGCTCAGGCCGGCACGCCGTATCGCGCCAGCGCGTCCTTGTCGATCTCGATGCCGAGGCCCGGTGCGTCCGGAATCGCCAACATGCCGTCTTCGTCGAGCTGCCACGGCCTGCCGGGAAGGTCATCGATATAGGCCGATCCGGTGCGATATTCGACGAGATCGGTCCGGGGGAGAGCCGACGCCAGCTGCAGGTCGGCGGCGAGGCCGACCGCGGTATTCCAGCCGTGCGGGATCAACCGGAGATCGCGATCCTCTGCGGCCCAGCCGATCCGACGTGCCTCGCCGAGGCCGCCGACCTTGGTCGCGTCGGGCTGCACGATGTCGAAGGAACCGGCGTCGAAATACGGCCGGAACGACTGCCGTCTGGTCAGCACCTCGCCGCCGGAGATCGGAACCCGCGACCGCTGCCGCAACTGGGCGAAGCCCGCGATCGCGTCCGGATCCAACGCCTCCTCGAACCACGCCACCGCGTAGTCAGCCAGCATGTCGGCGGTACGCACGGCCCAGGTGAGATCGGCCTGCCAGAAGGCATCGCTGGCGCCGGCATCGATCGCCAGCAACGAGTCCGCGCCGACCGCGGACCGGGCCGCGTCGACCAACCGGCGATCGGTCGCCGGATCGACCCGGCCGAAAGGCCCCCACCCGACCTTGAAGGCGCGGAAGCCCTGCTCCCGCAGGCCGGCGAGCTCGTCGGTCATCCGCGCTGGCTCATCCATCAACACCGAGGCATAGGGCCGGACCCGATCGCGATACCGGCCACCGAGCAGCCGGCCGGTGGGCTGGCCCGCCGCCTGGCCGGCGATATCCCAGAGCGCGATGTCGATCCCGCTGATGGCGTGGGTGATCGAGCCGCCGCGGCCGAGCCAGAACGTGTGCTGCCGCAACTTCTCGCTGACCCGATCCGGCTCGAGCGCGGATTCGCCCGCATAGAGCGGCTCCAGCACCTCGAGCGCGGCCCGTACCAGATGGTCGTTGGAGAACACGCTGCCGACGCCGACGAGATCCTCGTCGGTGTGCACGAACACGAGAGTGTGCACCACGTCGTCGGGCCGCAGCTCGGTCGTCCAACCGCCCAGCGGCGTGGCGCCCCCGAGCCCGACAGCGTCAATCGATCGTATGCGCACCGCGCCATCCTCCGGTCGTCCGCCACGTGCCACAGGCTGCCGTCGCACCGACCCTTGCCCGCGACCACAAAACCCGCCATCGACATGGTCGATGGTCTACCATCTCGATGCTAGCGTGGTTGTAACATCCGTGGGCACCCTGGATCCGGAGGTTTCCGTTGACCGCGCTGGACATGCTGCCGCAGGGGCCGCCGGAGCTGCGACGCAGTTGGCTGTTGGAGGCGTTGCGGGAAGCCATCGCCAGCGGCAGTCTGCATCCCGGTGACCGGCTGATCGAGCGGGACATTTCCGCCCGCACCGGGCTGAGCCGCGGGCCGGTCCGTGAGGCCATTCTGCTGTTGGAGCAGGAGGGCCTGGTCGTCTCCCAGTCGTACCGGGGTGCGCAGGTCGCCGGCGTATCGGCCGAAGAGGTCGAGAATATGTTGGTGCCGATCCGCGTGGTGCTGGAGAAATTCGCCTTCCGACATGCGGCCGGGCGGCTCACCGGGGACGACCACGCCGCACTGGCCCGCATGGTCGAGGAGATGCACACGGCGGCAAACGCCTCCGACGTGCGCACCGTCGTCGACGCCGACATGCGCTTCCACGAATACGTGATCACGCGTTGCGGGTGGCAGCACTGCGAGCGCAGCTGGCGGAGCATCGCCGCGCGCGTCCGGGCATATTTCTGGACGGACGCGTCCCAACACCGCTCCCTACATGACGTGGCCGCCCAACACGAGGTGTTGCTCGAGGCTCTCAAGAACGGCGACGAGGAATCGCTCGCCGCCGCCGTCGTGGACCACGTGCAGGACCGGCCCGGATTCGGTGCGACCGCCGGGATGCCGGAGAAGCCTTAGCCGCTCGTACTGCCGTTGCGCCGCTCCCCTCCGATCCAGGTGCGCTTTACCCGGGATCTGCCCGGTGCGGCACGGGTAAAGGACGCTTCGATCGGTGCCGTGGAGTGGGCCCGCACTCGGTGATGCTGTTTGCGTTCTCACGGACCAGGGCTCATGCGGGATCTCCGGTTACCGGGATTCCTGCCAGAGCTCCTCGCGGCCAGCCGCGACGGCGATGTCCACCTCGTTGCCCTCGGGGTCGGC
>DATAVB010000107.1:0-52714 GCA_036267955.1 Mycobacteriales bacterium
CCGCGGAATATGCTGCAGCGCGTGGTGCACGGGGCGCCGGCGGGCGCATATCGCGATGCGATTCACCACTTCGTCGACTGCGCCACCACAGGAGCCGAGCCGTTGATCAGCGTTGAGAGTTCCCGGCACGTCACCGCGATATTGGCAGCGGCGCACGCGTCGATGGTCAGCGGGCAACCGGAACGGGTCGAGGCGGCCGACCGGTGACCTCGACGACGCAGTGGGTGGAGAAACCGCCGCACGTCCATCCCACCAGAATGCGGCACATCGACGACGCTGAGCTGCGGGCGGCGCTGACCACGGGCCCGGAAAGCCTTACCGGCTGGCGGATCCGGCTGCCAGGCCGACGCCCGGTGTGGGACATCGGCGGCTGGGCCGACCGGGTCGGTGACGGTGCGGCGGCGACGGCGGCGATCAGAGCCGCGGACGATTTGCTGGACCGCGAGGTCGATTTCCTCGATCCGGGCCACGGTAAGTCGCGACTTTATGGACTCCATTATCTGGGTTGGCTTTCCCCGCTGGTGTCGGCCTACGCGCTGACGGGCGATCCGCGATATGCGCTCAGTTGGGATCGGCTCTTCGCCCAGTGGTACGACAGCCGCGATCACGTCGTCGGGGAGTGGCCCGGGCTCGACGCGGTCTGGTATTCACTCGGCGTCTGCAGCCGGTCCGCGCTGACGATCCAGGCCCTGTCCGTGTTTCGGTCGGAGCCGGCGCTCAGCGACCGGTGCTGGACCCGCATGCTCGCCACCGTGCTCGGCGGCGCTCGTTGGGCGGCGGAGGAACACGACTCGTTCCGGCACGGCAACTGGCAATTGGCCTGCTGCGCCGAACTTCTGCACGTGGCCGGCGTAATCCCGGAGTTCGGCGAGTCCGCGGAATGGGCGGCCATCGCCCAGGACCGTCTGCTCGAGCACCTGGAGCTGGATGTCTATGCCGACGGCGGCCACTATGAGCGCTCGCCCGGCTATCACACGATGTGCCTGAACGCCCTACAGCGGGCCGCGATCGTGGGTGCGGAAAACCTCGGCTGGAATGCGATCGCCGAACACCCGAGGTTTCGGGCCATGCACGACTGGCTGATCACCATGGCCGCGCCGGCCGGCTGGGTGCCGGCCTTTCAGGACAGCGGCATCATCTGGCCGGCGGTGTCGCTGCTGCGCGGTCACCACCTGTTGGGCGATCCCACGTACAAGGAGCTGGCCCGGCGCTGGCTCGGCCCGGACCGGCTGCGGGACGAGCTGGCCTGGCTGCGCCCGGTCGACGGCGTCGACGCCGCCACTCGGTTCGCCGCCGCTCCGGTCGCGCGGCCGGATCCGGCGTCGCGTACCCTGGCCAGCAGTGGATACACGGTCCTCCGCACCGGCTGGGACAGCGCGGATCTGACCACCGTCGTGAACCACGGACCTTATGTCGGTCACGAGCTCGAGCCGCACAGCCACCACGCGGCGCTGGATTTCGTCATCTCCGGCTGGGGTATCCCGCTGGCCTGGGAGGCCGGCGGGCCACCGTCCTATGACGACCCCGAGTATTACCGCTGGTTTCAGGCGACCCGGGGTCACAACGCGGTCGTGCTGGATGAGGAATTCACCGAGGACCGCAAGGTGCAGGTCACCGAATTACACCTGGGCGCGGAAACCGATGTGTTCGCCGGATCCCACGACGGATATTCCCGGCGGCATTACAGACGCATCTCCTTCCACCGGGGCAAACCGCATTTCTGGCTGATCACTGACGAGGTCGAGGGCGACGGCGAGGCGCAGTGGCTGCTGCACGGTCTGGCACCGTGGCTGGCCAGATCCGGCGGTGGTTACGCGCCCGAGCGCGGCCCCGGCCTGCTGGTCATTCCGCTGGAGCCGGACGGTGTGGCCGGCGTTCGGTTCGACCGCGGGCGCAGCCGAATACCCGATCCGGCCACCGGTACGGCGGATTTCGGCGAGGTCCACACGATCGCGCTGCTTCGCGCGGAGCGGCGGTTCGACACGGTGCTCATCCCGTTCGCGGAAAAGCCGCCCCGGGTCGTCATTCACCAAGATAATGGAACGGTCGATGTGGTGGTCGATTCCGTTCGGGGTCAGCTGGCAGGAGATTCACGGTGAGCAGGGGAACAACGCATGAGTGAGCCGAAGTTGGTCGACGTCGACGCGCTGCTGGGGCGGCACCCGCGGCGCGATGTCGGTCTGGGCACGGTCGGAGAGATGCTCTCCACAATGGACCGTGTCGGTATCGCCGAGGCGGTCGTAGGTCACACGATCTCGTGGTTGCACGATCCCGTCGTCGGCAATCGCCAGCTGGCCGGTCTGATCGCCGACGAGCCGCGGCTGCGGCCGAGCTGGGTCATGCTGCCGGACACCTGCGCGGAAATCGGATCGCCGGCGGATTTCGTCGCCGAGGCTCTCGCGGCCGGAGTGGTGGCGGTGCGGGCCTACCCGAATGATCACGGCTACGACCTGACCGGCCCGGACGCCGGCGCCGTGCTCGATGCGGTCGCGGCGGCCGGGCTGCCGCTGCTGGTTGATGTCCTGCAGGCGAGCTGGCCGGCGATCGAGGCCGTCGCGACGGCCCGGCCGGGCTGGCCGGTCATCGCCTGCAGCCCCAGCTACCGGGCCCTGCGCCGGATTGCCGGAGTGCTGGACCGGGCGGAGAACGTGCGCCTCGCCCTGTCGAATTTCTCGACCCACTGCGGCGTGGAGTGGATCGTCGAACGGTTCGGCCCGGATCGGCTGCTGTTCGGCAGTGGCGCGCCCGAGCACGATCCGGCCGAGGCGGTGACCCGGCTGTTGTGGTCCGAGCTCGACGACGACGCGGTAGCCGCGGTCGGCTCGGGGAATCTGCTGACGATGCTGGCCGACCGGGTGGGAGCGGCATGACCGACCTGACCCGCGATGTCTGGCGGCGCCGGCCGCAAACCGACATGACCATTGTGGACGCTCACGCGCACGCCGGGCCGTACAGCCTGTTCTTCATCCCGGATTCGGATCCGGCCTCGATGGTGCGGGTGATGGATCACTGCGGTGTCGCGACGACCGTGCTGTCCACCAACCTGGCCATCCAGCTGGATGTCCGGGCCGGAAACGAGGCGACCGCTGCCGCCGCCAGCGCATTTCCCGGTCGGCTGGTCGGTTACATCACGGTGAATCCGTGGCAGGACCCGGCCGCCGAGATCGCCCGTTGGGGCGACGATCCGCGTTTCGTCGGATTCAAATTGCATCCGGAATTGCACGCCTATCCGCTGACCGGATCGCGCTATGACCCGGTCTGGGAGTTCGCCGAGGCGACCGGGGCACCCGTGCTGACCCACACCTGGGCCGGCTCGGTCTACAACGGACTCGACCAGCTGGAGACCGTGGCCGCGGCCCACCCGAAAGCGGTGATTCTGGCCGGCCACGCCGGCGCGACGATGCCGGGCTACGAGGCGGCGATCGAGGTGGCCCGCCGGCATCCCGGGGTGATCCTGGAGATCTGCGGTTCTTTCAACCACGGGGACGTCATCAGCCGGATGGTGGACGAGGTCGGCTCCGGTCAGGTCGTCTTCGGCTCCGATTTCCCCTTCATCGATCTGCGGTTCTCACTCGGCCGGGTGTTGTTCGCGCGGATGAGCGAGGCCGACCGGTCGGCGGTGCTCGGCGGGACCATGACCCGACTGCTCGGCTGGCGCTCGGCCCCGCAACGCGCATGATCCGGCCCGGCCGACCGTACTATCAGGGCGTCAGGCTGTCGGCCGGAGCGAACGGAGTCGATGTGGTTGCCCGATTGGGGTCGCAGACACGGTCGGAGATCGTCATCGGCGTCGTGGGCTCACGCGACCTCGTGGAGCGGATCGTCCTGATGGGCGGGGAGGGCGGGTCGCAGGACTGGCGACTGGTCGGCGCATCGCACTCCGACGAGCACGAGACGTACGAGACGCTGCGCAAGATCGAGCGGAACATCGACGTCGTGCTGTTCACCGGCCCACTGCAGTACGACCTGGCGACCGAGGCGGGGGAGTTGACCGTCCCGGCGACCTACGTACCGGTGAGCGGCGCATCGCTGTACTCCAGCCTGCTGCGCGGGGTGTTGCGCAACGACTGCGATCCGGCCCGGGTCAGCATCGATTCGATCGCCCCCGCTGACGTGGCCGAGGCCTACGGCGAGATCGGCGTCGACATCGACGACGTGCACATGTATGAGTACAAGCGTCCGGAGTCGGCGCGGGAGTTCTTCGCCTTCCACGAGAAGCTCTACCGCCAGGGCGCCACCACCGCCGCCCTGACCACCGTCCGCTCAGTGGCGCAGAAACTCCAGGCGGCCGGAGTTCCCGCGTTGCGGATGCTGCCGACGGCCAACACGCTGCGGATCGCGCTCAATACGGCGGCCCTGCAGGGGACCGGGAGCAAGTTGGAGGAGTCGCAGATTGCGATCGTGATCGTCGAGGTCGCGGCGTCGGCGCGGCCCGGCCATTCCGGTCCGAGCAACTACTGGCAGCAGGAGCTGAAGCTGTCGCTGCACCGGGCCCTGCTGGACGACGCCCGCCGGATGGGCGCCACCGTGCTGCCGCGCGATGAGAACAGCTACCTGGTCACCGCCACCTTCGGCTCGCTGGCGCAGGCCACCGACCAGTTGCGGGTCGCGCCGTTTCTGGACCGGGTGCAGACCGATCTCGGGCTGGCCGTCGAGGTCGGGGTCGGCCTCGGCCGGACCGCCCGCGACGCCGAGGCGCACGCGTTGGTGGCGGTGGAGAAGGCTCGGGCGGCCGATGCCGCCGCGGCGTTCCTGGTCGGTGTGGACGGCGCGGTCATCGCCCTGCCGTCCCGGCCGCACCGCAAGCGGGAGGAGCCCAAGCCGGAGCCGGATTCGAAGGGCACCGAGATCCTGCGGCGGCTGGTGACCGGCTTGGGCCAGCGCGACGAGGCGGCGCTCGTGGTCGACGCCGACACAGTGGCCGAACAGCTCGGGGTAACCTCGCGCAGCGCCCGCCGTACCCTGGCCGGCCTGGTGTCGGAAGGGCTGGCCTGGCCGATGCCGGGGGCCCGGTCGGCGCAGGCCGGACGACCGCGCCAGTCGTACCGGTTGGTGACCGAGAAACTGGGCGGCGACCCGGCGAAGAAATCCGCAACCAGCCGCCGCTAACTCACCTGCCGTTCCATGATCGACATCGACTAAGTGCTGCTATAGCGACACTTAGTCGATGTCGATCATGGAAGGGTCAGGTCAGGTCGTGGGCCACCAGACTGGCCTGCTCGGCCAGGATCGGCTGACCCGCGGTCCGCGCCTGCGCGGCCAGCGCCTGGGCCAATCCACCGGCCGCGGGACGATGTCCGGCCAGGAATTCCCGCAGCACCAACTGTGCGGTGCGCAGCAGTGTCCGGTTCGGCAGCGCGGCGGCGCGAATCACCAGCGCGTGCGGGCCGTACTGTGCCTGCACATCGGCGAACGCCGAGATCGCCCGGTCGGGGTCGAAGATGTCGTAGTCCGGCAGGTAGGCGGGGCTCGTGCGCGCCAGCGTCCAGTCGGCCCGCTTCTCGAAACCGGCATTGCGGACCGTGAATCCGGTCGCGGTCAGATCGTCGACAACCAGCCCGGTATAGAACGAGTGCGCCGAGGTGATCGTGGCCAGCCGCAACGTGATCGTGGCGTCCTTCCGGCCGGCCAATTGCGGGCCGAGGTCGACATTCTCCGCGACATAGGCGCCTTTCTGAATGGCGGCCGCATCGGTCTGCCACGCCACCGCGCCGTCGACCAGCACCTGCAGGCGCTGCACTCCGGACGTCAGGTTTCCGCCGAACTGGTCACGGACCCAGAACTGCAGTGAATGCCCGGTCGCGGCTGGATCGACCGTGACGGGTTGGCTCGCCTGCGCGTAACCGCCGTTCTCATCGGACAGGTAATCGACCAGGCTCAGCGCGCCGTTCCCGGTCCGGGCATGGTCATAACTGGCGGCCGGTTCCTGGGCGTCGTCCATTCGCAACACGTATTGCACAAGACCATCGATCTTTCCGGCTCGCAGGTAATCCAGCCCGGTTCTGGTCACCGTGTCTACATAGGACGCAGGTGGTGGCATCGCGGTGTTCGACAGGTTGCTGGCATACGTCATCAGGACCAGGCTCTTGCCGTACTGCCGCACCATCGCCACGTCGGCGTCGAGTTGGCCGGACAGGCTGCCGGTGACCTGGGTGTTGTGCCAGGGATCGTCCCGGAACGCCAGCACGTAGCCGTCCACCACCGGGGTGTAGTCCTTGACGAACTGGTCGGTGAGATTGTTCTGGTAGACCTGTGAATAGAACCGGATAGCCGGATTCTCGGCGTGCGAGGCATCCACAAAGGACTTTACGTACGCCGGTGTGAACAGCGTCGTGTTGTAGATGAAGTCGTCGATCGCCCAGCCCTTGATGTTGGAATGCTGCCGGGACAGAGCTCCGATGGCATGGCCCCAGGCCACGAAATCGGTGTTGTACGGCGCGGAGCAGACGGGCGTGCATTCGCTCGGGCCGACCAGGTAGAGATAGACATTGATGCCTGCCTTCTCCGCCGCTGGCTCGAATTCGTTGACGAAGTCCTGCCATTCCGTCGGTGTGTACCAGACCAGGAACCAGTACGTGGTGACGTGCAATGCCTTCAACCGCTTGATCATCCGGGGCGTGTCGATGTGTTGAATGCCGTCCGCGCGCGGTGTCGCCTCGCGCAGGGTGCCGGCGTAATTGGCCACAAAGGGTGTGCCCTGGCTCGGTTGCGGCGACCAGTCGGCCGGCGTCGCCGGGCGCGGTGGCGAGGCGTGCGCGGCCGCGCCGATCACGGTGAGGGACAGTGCCACGGACAGCGCGAGCAGCCCGCGAATGAGGCGACGAAACATGCCGTACCCCTCCGGTTGTGGGTCAGACGGTGAGCGCCGAAAGCGAACTTCGCGACGCGACCATATCCGGACGGCTCAGAAAAAGCCAGACCGTAACTCCTATAGCGGCTGACCGAATTAAGATCCATACTGGACGGCACGTCGACCGGACAGGAGTACGGCCATGCGCGAGCTCGGGCGCAGTCGGGAGCTTTTCGCCACCGCGCAGCACTTTCTCGCCGGTGGGGTGTCGAGTGATGCCCGCCGGATGCCCGGAGTGCCGCTGTACGTCGACCGGGCCGCCGGCAGCCAGTTGTGGGATGTCGATGGCAACCGATACCTCGATTACGTACTCGGTCAGGGCCCCGCGATTCTCGGTCACTGCGCGCAACCGATCGTCGATGCGGTGAGCCGGCAATTGACCCGGGGCATTGTCTATTCCGCGCAGCACGAGGCGGAGGTGGCGGTCGCCGAGCGGCTCTGCCGGATGGTGCCGGCCGCCGAGCGGGTGCGGTTCAACACGGTCGGCTCCGAGGCCGTCCACGGCGCGCTCCGGCTGGCCCGCGGGCACACCGGTCGCCGCCGGATCCTGAAGTTCGAGGGGCATTATCACGGCTGGTTCGATCCAGTCCTCTACAGCGTCCATCCGGCCCTGGAGCAGGCCGGCCCGGCCGGCAGCCCGGCCACCGTGCCGGGGACCGGGGGCCAGCAGCTGAGTTCCGCGGACGATCTGGTGCTGGCGCCGTGGAACGATCTGGACGCGTTGCGGGGCATTCTGGAGCGGCACCGCGGCGAGATCGCGGCCGTGGTGATGGAGCCGGTGCTCTGCAATACCGGAGCCATCCTGCCGGAGCCCGGATATCTCGCCGGCGTCCGCGAGTTGTGTTCCGAGCACGGCTGCCTGCTGATCTTCGATGAGATCATCACCGGATTCCGGCTGGCGCCCGGCGGCGCCCAGGAATACCTCGATATCACGCCGGATCTGGCGACCTTCGGAAAGGCGATGGCCGGCGGAATGCCGGTCTCCGCAATTGTCGGGCGGGCCGAGATCATGGACGACATCTCGGCCGGAAAGGTGTCGCACGCCGGCACGTTCAACGCGCATCCGGTCTGCATCGCCGCCGCGGAGGCGACACTGCGGATCCTCGACGAGCAGCGGGACGAGGTGTACGGCACGCTGTATGCCCGGGGGAGGCGGCTGATGACCGGTCTCGCCGCCGCGGCGGCCGCATGCGGCGTACCGCTGCTGGTTGAGGGACCCGGGCCGGTCTTCCAGATCTATCTGGGCGAAACCAAACAGGTCCGGGACTACCGGGATTTTGCGGCCACCGACCATGCGGCGATGGCACGACTGCATCTGGCGTTGCTGGACCGGGGAGTCAACATGGTGCCGCGCGGTCTGTGGTTTCTGTCCACGGCGCACAGTGACACCGACATCGACGAAACGATCGCCGCGGCGGCCGACGCTTTTCGCGCGCTGTAGCCGTCAGCGCGCTCGGCGACGGAAGGTCGACACCTGAAACGACGCGGTCACCTCGGCCGGCTGATCGAGCTGGGCAACTCTTGCGGCGAGCGCGGTCGGGTCGACGTGGTGGGCGCTGGGCCCCATTCCCGCGAGGTCCTCGATTTCCCTGCCGGACAGCCGGAGCCGGGTCGTGCATTCCTGTATCTCGACGGTGTCGAAATAGCCGCCGAGGGTGGCCTGCAGCCGCTCGCCCTTGCGGTCGTCGACCGACAACAAGCCCAGGGCCGAGACCAGTTCGGTGAGATGGCGGGGCCCGGGCGTCACCACGAGCAGCGTGCCGCCCGGCCGCAACACCCGGTGGAATTCGGCCGGGTTGCGCGGCGCGAATACGTCCAGCAACAGGGCCGCGCTTTCCGAACGCACCGGCAGTGGCTGCCACAGGTCGACGACCAGTGCCGCCAGTCGCGGGTGTGCGCGCGCCGCGAGCCGCGCGGCGTATTTCGACAGATCCAGGGCCAGCCCGAATGTCCCGGGACAACCGTCCAGCACCGCACTCACGTAATGCCCGGTTCCCGCGCCGGCATCGACGATGAGATCACCTGCGGTCAGCACGGCCGCGGCATCGCGGGTCAACAACTCGACCAGCGGTGCGTAATGGCCGCTCTGCAGGAATTCCCGGCGGGCCAGCACCATCGCCGATGTGTCGGCCGTGCCAGGACGGGCGTCGCCCGGCAGCAGGTTGACGTAACCCTGCCGGGCAACGTCGTACACGTGCCCGTCGGTGCAGCGCAACGACCGTTCGACCGGCGCCATCGGCTCGCCGCAGCGCGGGCACTGCAGCCGATCGGTCAACTCGGCCAGCGCCGGAGGTACGGAGATTTCGGGCGCTGGCATGGGCCCGACAGTACCGGGCGGGTGCCTGGGCAGTGGAACCCGCGAACCGTGCGGATGAATGCTCGGGTAGAGCCGGTGCCGGAACCGATCAGTAGTTCCCATATCCGCCGCCGGAGGTGGACGGGCTCGGTGCGGTCGCGCCGTCGGAGGTCATCAGGACGTGCCAGGTGAAGGAGTTTCCGCCGAAGCTGTCGGCGGCGCCGTTTCCCTTTGTCTCATCGGGTGCCGTGTCGAGGGCAAAGGTGTACAACGGTGCGCCGTTGTAGGTGACCTGATGGGCGCCGCCGGGCCGGGCCACCGTCGCCAGCGCGCCGGAAACCCCGGCTGCGGCGGGAACCGCGGTCCCCGGAACGGTCAGCGGAATCCAGATCTCCGCGCATTTACCGGTGCAGGAAATGAAGCCGGACTGCTCCTGGTCCGGTGAATACAGCGTCCGGCCGGAGGAATTGACCAGAATCTTTCCGATGCCGGTCGCCGTCTGCACCGACACGACGGCCGGCTCCCGCTGGGTGGCCGCGGCTGGGCTGGATCCGCTGCCACCGCAGGCGGTCAGCGTGACGATTGCGGCCGCCGCGAGCGCTCCGGGTGGGGCCCAGCGACGCAGTTTCGGTGAAATAGCAGAGACATGGATGGAATGCTTCATTGCCTGTTCCCCTGTTGTGGTGTTCTGCCCTTCCGTACGGGCCGGCGGGAAGACCGGTTCACGGCATCGTCGGCCATGCGGTGTGAGTAGCGACATGGTCATCGAGGCCGGGTCGGGACGCCCGCTGCTGTGGTAGTTTCGTTGGGGTGCAAACCGGTTCAGTAACCGGCCGAGATCAGGCGCCTGTCGTCGGGCGGGAAGGACACATGCGGCGTCCCACGATCATGGATATCGCCCGTGAGGCCGGAGTGTCCAAGGGCTCGGTGTCCTATGCGCTGAACGGTCTGCCGGGCGTCTCGGAGACGACCCGCTCGCGGATCCTGTCCATCGCCGCGGATCTCGGATGGCACCCCAACAGCGCGGCCCGGGCATTGTCCGGCGCGCGTTCGCAGGCGGTCGGGTTGTTGCTGGCCCGGCCGGCGCCCACTCTCGGGGTCGAATCCTTCTTCATGCAGCTCATTTCGGGGATCGAGGCCGAGTTGTCGCGGCATTCGGTCGCCCTGATGTTGCAGGTGACCGGCGACAGTGACACCGAGTTGTCGGCCTATCGGCGTTGGTGGGGCGAGCGCCGGGTCGACGGAGTGTTGGTCACCGACCTCCGGCTCGACGACCCGCGGGTGGCCTTGTTGGAAGAGCTGGGCATGCCGGCCGTCGTGATCGGCGGCCCCGGCCACCACGGCAACCTGTCTGCGGTCTGGACCAACGACGCCGCCGCGATCGACTCCGTGCTGGAATACCTCGCCGCGCTCGGGCACCGGCGGATCGCGCGGGTCGCCGGGCGGTCTGAGTTCCTGCACACCATCACCCGGGATTCCGCGTACCAGGCTGCGATCGACCGGCTGGGGTTGGGCGACGGCGGCACCATCGCCACCGATTACAGCGCCGAGCAGGGCGCCCGGGCGACCCGGTCGCTGCTGTCGACCAAACCGGCGCCGACCGCGATCGTCTTCGACAACGACGTGATGGCGGTCGCCGGGATCGGGGTCGCGCACGAGATGGGGCTGACCGTGCCGCGCGACCTGTCCGTCGTGGCCGGGGACGACTCACCGCTGTGCCAGCACGTGCACCCGCCGATCACCGCGGTGTTCCGGGACGTCATCGCGGTCGGGGAGCGGGCCGCGAAGAGTCTGCTGGAACAGCTCGATGGTCCGGCGGCGGGCGAGATCCGGGCGCAGGATCCGTGGCTGATTCCGCGGGGGAGCACCGCCCCGCCGGCGCATTGACTCGCCGGCTGCCGCTGAACCGGTTTTGAACTCGCCGTCCTCGGCACCGTGCGTCGACCGCCGATTTCCCGGTGATCATGAAGTTTCCGACGCCAGGCTCGGTGCGTCGCCGGTGTGTCGCGTCGGAAACTTCATGATCACGGGCCCGAGGCGGCCCGGCGGGGCGCGACGGCCGGGCGGGTGCCCGGGGTGTCCGCCCGGGGCGGTCTACTGGAGGTAGCCCTCGACCTCGCCGGCCGGGCGGGCCTTGGCCGCCTCGGGATCCTCGCCGAACTCCGACCGGGCCCGGCGCTGCCGGAGCAGATCCCAACACTGGTCGAGCTGCACCTCCAGCTCGCCGAGTCGGGCCCGCTCGTCGGCACTGAGGCCCTGCCCGGCCGCGCGGGACCGCAGCTGGTGCTCTTCGGCGACCAGCTCATCAACCCGACTCAAGATCTCGTTCTCTGCCATGGTGTCCTCCGGATCGGTGCTTGCCGCAGCCTATCCGCAGCTCGGCCGTCGCCGCCCCGACCTCCCGCGCTCGGTGATCATGAGGCAATTTCGTCGGCGATTCGCGGCTAAATTGCCTCATGATCATGGAAACGGGGTGCGGTGACCGGGACGGGACTAGCGGGACTGTTGGCCGGACTCGAAGTAGCTGACGAGGTCGGCCGGCAGCGCCGGGACCGGCAGCGCCGAGCTGTCCGAGCGCAGTGACACGGTCGCGGTGACTCCGGTGGCGACCGCCTCGCGGGCCGCAACCGGCGAGGTGTTGGTGACGCCACCGTCGCGTACGAACCGCAGAAACTCGGCCATGATGGCCGAATCGGCCCCGCCGTGGCCGCCCTGCGCGGTCTGGATCGGGAACGACTTGTCGCCGTCCGGGTTGTAGTCGGTCCGCTTGTTCCAGAGCCGGATGACGCCCTCGCCCATGTCGCCGAAGTTCTCGATGCGTCCCTCGGTGCCGATGACCGTGTAGTTGCGCCAGTAGTCCGGGGTGAAATGGCACTGCTCGTAGGTGGCGTAGACCCCGTTGTCCAGGGACATGGTCAACATCGAGAGGTCCTCGACGTCGACCACCGGATTGAGGTCGCGCAGCGTGCTCGGCGGCCAGTTGTACGACAGCCAGTCCTTCATCAGCCGGTCGCTGTTGTCCCGGCGCTCCTCCTTGATGTCGCCGTAGACCGTGAGCGCGCCCATCGCCGACACGCGGCGGGTGTAGCCACCGGCCAACCAGTGGATCACGTCGATGTCGTGAGCGCCCTTCTGCAGCAGCAGGCTGGTGCTCTTCGTTCGGTCGGCGTGCCAGGTCTTGTAATAGAATTCGCCGCCATTTCCAACGAAATGCCGGCACCAGACCGCCTTCACCTCACCGATCGCACCGGAGGTGATGAGCTCGCGCATCTGCAGCACGACGGGCATGTGCCGCATGTTGTGCCCGACGTAGAGCCGGGTGCCGCTCTCCCGGGCCGCGGCCAGCACCCGGTCGCAGCCCTCGATCGTGATGGCCAGCGGCTTCTCTACGTAGACTGACACGCCGGCCTTCAGGAATTCGACGGCCTCGTCCTCGTGGGCGAAGTCCGGCGTGGTGAGGACGACCGCATCCAGCCCGGCGTCGAACATCTCCCGGTAGTCCGCGGTGGTCGCGATGTCCGCGCCGAACAATTCCTTGGCCCGGTCCCGTCCGCGTTCGGTGATGTCCGCGGCGAGTACGACGTCGGCGCCCATTTCCGGTTGCTGCGCGGCCCGGGCGAGCCCGGCGCGATTCCCCATGCCGACAACTCCGATACGCAGGTTGCTCATCTGTGCAGGCTCCTGTCTCTGCGTCACTTGACGCTTCCGGCGAGCATTCCATTGACGACGTACTTGTTCAGCAGCACCGTGATCAGCGCGGGAATGACGATCGCCACCACGCCCGCGGAGTTCATCAGAGTGAATGGCGCGGAATGCCGCGCCTGCAGCGATGCGATCACTACAGTCAGCGGCTGGGTCGAGGAGTCACTGCTCAGCACCAGCGGGAAGAGGAACTGTGACCAGCCGAAAAGGAAGGTGATGGTCGCGGTGGCGATGATGCCCGGCCGGGCGACCGGCACCACGATCCGCCACAGGACCTGCATCCGGCTCGCTCCGTCGACCGCGCCAGCCTCCTCCAGCGCCCGCGGAATTCCGCTGAGATAGCTGTAGAGCACCCACATCGCGATCGGCAGGAATCCGGAGACGTAGACCAGCACGATTCCGGTGTAGGTGTTCACCAGGTGCAGCGTGATCATGATCCGGTAGAGCGGAATAAGGGTCGAATACGCCGGCAGCGCCATGGTCGCCAAGACCGCGTAGAAGATGACCTTGTGGAAGCGGAAGGTCATCCGCGCGAATGCATAGGCCGCCAGCAGGGCCAGGAAGACCGTCACGATCGTCGCGACGCCGCTCTCCACCACAATGTTGATCAGGCCGCGCCGGATCGTGTCGGGGACCGATTCGTAACCGGCGATCACCTTTCCGATACCCAGCAGGGTACGGAAATTGACCAGGGTCGGGTCGGGCGGGAAATAGTGCGCCGGCCGCGCCTGGGCGGTGGCGTCGGACTGCAGGCTGGTGTTGATCGCCCAGTAGACCGGTGCGAGTGACCAGAAGAGAATCAGCGCGATGCCGATCGGGCGGACGAACCGGGACGGCTTCACTAGAACTCCACCTTCCGGTACACAAGTTTGACGACCAGGAACGACAACACCAGGGTCGCGATCGTCACCACCAATGACAGCGCGTATCCCTGCCCGAAGTTGAGGTTCTGGAAGGTGATGAAGTAGGTCTGTTCCATCAGCGACGTCGCGGTGTAGGAGGCGCCGTTGAGCAGATATGCCTGGTCGAAGATATTCAGCGTGTTGACCACCGCCTGCACCATGGCGATCGCGATCCCGGGCCGGGCCAACGGCACGGTAATCCGCCAGAATGCCCGCCACGCATTGCATCCGTCCATCCGTGCGGCCTCGTACAGTTCGTCCGGGATCGCCTGCAGGGCGGCCAGAATCAACAGGGCGCAGAGTGGCGCCATCTGCCACACCTGGACGATCTCGATGAACGTGATCGCCACGAGCCGGTTGTTGGCGATCCACACGTGGTAGTCGTTGATGATGTGCAGTGAATGCAGGATGCTGTTCAGCACCCCGGAATTGGGGTCGTAGATCCAGGTCCAGATCACGCTCTCGACGACGCCGGGCAACGCCCACGGCAGGATCATCGCGGCGATCACCGCGGACCGGAAGCGGAACGGCCGTTGCAGCGTCACCGCCATTCCGACACCGATCACCGTCGCGAGCGCGACGCCGATCACCACGTACAACAGGGTGTTGACCGCGCCGACGCGGACCGCACTGTTCTTCGCCAATGCGACGAAGTTGTCGAGCCCGGCGAAAGCCGTCGGCGGATGGAACGGGGTCACCCGGAAGAATGCCTCGACCGCGGTGAAGATCCCGGGAATCAGTCCGAGGCCAATGACGAAGATGACCAGTGGCGCGACCAGGATGTACGGCAGCACCCGGTCCCGCCGGGCCGGCGAGTTGCGCTGCCGCTCCGCAATGGTGCGGGCGAGGGTCGTGACGCTCACGAGGTGCTCGCCTTCTGGTCGCGGGCGGTCTGCGCGATGGTGTGGATCGCGGAGGCGACACTGAGCTGTCCGGAAACAGCCGCATGGATGGCGGTGTACGCCGCATTACTGAACTGTGGGTACCAGACCGGAGGGCCGCCGGGAAACACCGGACGGACCGTGTTCTTCAGCATATCCAGGACCCGCGTTCCCTCGGCGATCCGTTTGTGGCTCACCAGTTCTTGCACGGCGCTGAGGCTGCAGGGCAGGGAGATCAGCGGGGTGCCGTTGAGGCCGGCCAGCTGGGCCTGGATCTGCGGATTCACCAGCCACTTGATGAATTCCGCGGCCGCCTTGGGATATTTCGCCGTACGCGGGATACCGGCGCCGTCGGGGGTGCTGAGATTGGGCGGCGGGTCGGCGCTGGTGGGTGTCGTCAGATAGTGCACCTGGTTCAGCACCGTCGAATACTGCTTGGAGTCGTAGATGCTCTGGATCTGCGGCGAGTCGGAGAAGATGCTGGCGACCGACCCCTTGGCCATCTGTGTCTGTGCGGTCTGCACGTCGGTCATGTTGATATTCGCCGGCGAGACCAGGCCGGTGCGGTATGCATCGGCCATCCACTGCAGGGCCCGGTAGCCGGCCGAGGTCGGCTTGTCGAAGGCGGGATCGAAGGACTTGTCGAAGGTGGTGCCGCCGAATGCCGCGGTCAGCTGATACCAGTAGGTCGAGAGCCCCTCGGCCGCGGCGAGCGGAATTCCCAGCGGGTGCTCCTTGGGGTCGTGTTTCTTCACCTGCTGCAGGGCCGCGGTGTACTCGGCCATGGTGTGCGGGGTGGTGTCGACGCCGGCGGCCCGGAACTGCTTCTGATTGATCGTCGTGACCTTGAGGTCGGCGTCGAAGGGGACACCGATCACCTTGCCGCCGACGATGAACGAGTCGAGCTGCGGCATGTCCTTCTTCAGCGCCGCGGTGTCCAGATAGGACCCGAGCGGGTGGAACCAGTCGAGCTTGGCGTAGCTGCCGACCCGCGACCAGTCCACATTCACCACGTCGGCGAAGTAGGTGTGCGCCACCGACGAGGTCGAGATCTTGGTCTGCAGATCGTCCCAACCCAGATCGATCCAGCGCACCTTGATACCGGTCAGCCTGGTGAACTTCTGCAACATCGACGCCGGGGGCTCCTGCATCCCGGTGGCGATGGAGATGGTGACCCCGTGGGTGGCGTTGGACGGTTGCGCGGTGCCACAGCCGGCCAGGAAGGCGCAGCAGAGGATCAGAGCGCTGAGCACCCCGAGGGTGCGTGATGGCTTGCGTGAGATCTGCCTCACCCGATACACGGCACTCACCTCATCAGAACGGCCGTTGGTGCAGCATAGACCCCAATAATGCACAGCTCTGAGCAAGGTTAAACGGCTGTCCGTCATCGGTCGCGGCGCAACAGAAGAATCGGGCCGCCGAAACCCGGCGTTCATCTGCGCCGCGGCGACTGGGCTGGCTGGCTGGAAAGAGTGGCTCGGGACGCGCTCCGGTGAGCGTCGTCTGGGCGGCCCCGGAGTGGCGCATCTCGACCGGGGCGGCCGCTGGGTGAGCGTCCAGTCGACCCTCATGCAAGAAACCGCGCTCGGCGGCCGTGGGCGGGTTGCGGCTGGGGGGTGCAGCAGTGGTCCGCGTGGTCGCCGAGCGGCGGCTTACTACTACATTAGGGTAGTTGGCACTTTCGGCTGCGGGTGTTCACCGGATCGTCAACGTGACGCTGCTCGCAGATGGTTTAATACTACGTGCATGTAGTAGCAGAATGGACGGTGTGTCCGGGGCGAGGAGAGAGGACTCGCGGGACAAGCCGGTATATGGGCCGAGGGTTCGTTGAGTCGTTTGGAATGATGACAGCGATGTCTGTGACTTCCGCCGGAGCGCTGCTCCGCCCGCAGCCGCCGACGGTTGAGCCGGCGCCACCGCGCAGCCGGCTGAAACCGCTCGCGCACCCCGTCGTGCTCGCGATGCTGGCGACGGCGGCGCTGGCCGCCCTGTGGATGATCGCCTTCCCGACCGCCGGCACCGATCTGGCCGCGCAGATTGCTCGGGCCGACTTCGCCGCGCACTACCCGAAGTCGGCGTACGACTTCAGCTGGTACGGCGGCATCTATCCCGCCGGCTACTCGATCCTGGCGCCGTTCCTGTTCGGATTCGGCGGCACCCGGATGGTCACGGCCGGGGCCGCTGTCGCCTGCGCCGGCCTCATCACGCTTCTGTTCACCCGGCACGACGTCTCCCGGCCGTACCTCGCAGCGGGCTGGATCGCGCTCGGTCTCTGGACCGGGCTGATCTCCGGCCGGGCCACCTTCACGCTTGGCCTGGCCGCGTCGGTCGCCGCCGTGGTGCTGATCGACACCCGCTGGCCGGCGCTGCCGGTGCGCCTGGCCGGCGCGGCCGGCCTGGCCGCGCTGTCGAGCCTGTTCAGCCCGGTCGCCGGCGTCTTCACCGGCGTCGCCGCGGCCGCGTTCCTGCTGACCGGCCAGCGGCGGGACGGCATCCTGCTCGGCGTCTGCGCCGGGCTGCCACTGGCCGTGGTGGGGCTGCTCTTCGGCACCGGCGGCGTCCAGACCATGGAGTGGTTCAACGCAATCCCGGCGATGATCGTCTCGGTCCTGGTCTTTCTGTGGGTGCCGCGCGACTGGAAGGCAGTGCGTGCCGGAGCGCTCGTCTACACGGTCGGCGTGCTGGCCACCTGGATCGTCCCGACCGCAATGGGCTCCAACGTGGAGCGGCTCGGCATGCTGCTGGCCGGTCCACTGCTGGTGGCCGCGGGCACCGGTGACCGCCGGCGCGCGCTGTTCGTCTTCGGCGTGGTCGGCGCCATCGTCTGGCAGGCAGTCTCGCCGATCCGCGACCTCGCGCACTCCGATGCACCGTTGACCAGCCCGGCCAGCACCGCGCCGCTGATCCACGAGCTCGTCCAGCTACATGCCGGGCGGGCCCGGGTCGAGGCGGTGCCGCAATACGGCCACTGGGAGTCCCAGCAGCTGTCCGCCACGGTGCCGCTGGCCCGTGGTTGGGAGCGCCAGATGGACACGGTGCGCAACCCGCTCTTCTACGAGGGCCAGCTGACGCCGGCTGCCTACCATCGCTGGCTGTCGGAGAACGCCGTGCACTACGTGGCGATTTCCAGTGCCAAGCCGGACTACGCCGCCAAGACGGAGTCGGACATCGTCCGGGCCGGCCAGCCGTGGCTCATCCCGGTCTGGCACGACGCCGACTGGCAGCTCTACCGGGTCTCCGGGACCTCGCCGCTGGCCGAGGCGCCGGCCCGGGTAACCGCCACGACGCCGGCGACCATTTCGATCTCGATGCCCAGCGCCGGCAGCACGCTGGTCCGGGTCCGCTGGTCGCGCTATCTGAAGGCCACCGGTGGCGGAACGGTCCGCCGGGCCGGTGACTGGACCAGGTTGACGGTCCCGCACGCCGGTCGGTACGTGCTGTCCGCAAGCTACTGACCAGCAAGCTACTGGCCGCGACCTCGGCTTGACCTGGAGCGTGCTCCAGCTTCTATGGTCGGGCAGTGAGCTACTCGATCGCCCAGGCGGCGCTGCACAGCGGACTATCCATCGACACCCTGCGCTACTACGAACGGATCGGCATCGTCGATCCGCCGCAGCGCGACTCCGGCGGGCGGCGCAGCTACACCGAGGACGAGCTGGCCTGGCTCGTCTTCCTGACCCGGCTGCGTACCACCGGGATGCCGATCCGGCAGATGCACGACTACGCCGAGCAGCGTCGCCTGGGCGATGTCGGCGCCGGCCGGCGCAAGGAGATCCTGCTCGAGCGGCGGGACGCGGTGCGTACCCATATCGCGGAGCTGCAGACCTGCCTGGAGATCCTCGACCACAAGATCGACAACTATCAGTCGATCGAGCGCAATCTGCCGGCCCTGGCGGAGCCAGCGGCGCGGGAGGCGTCCGCCTGACCGCCGCAACCGCGATCGTGCCGGTCGTGTCCGACATCGGCCGAAGATATGGGTCAAGTAAACGGACAGTTTGCTAGAACGACGCAAAACCCCTACGTCTGCGGGTTAGCTTTGCGCTGTGTCCGAGACCACGTTGCGGCCGTACGTGCCGCTTGCCCGCACCTGGTGGCGTAGGCGCCTCGTGCTGGCCGCGGCCGCCTGCTGCACGCTCATGGCCGTCATCGTGGGCGCGCTGCTGATTGACGAGGACGCCGCTGACAATCTGGTCGCCGTCGTACGGCCGTCCCTCGGCGGGTTCGGCCATGTGACCTGGGCGTGGGTGCCCCTGCTGGTCGCAGTGGCCGCACTGCACTACGGGTTCGCCGGGGTCGCACTGCGCGCCGCGAGCGGGTTGCGGATGCCGCTGCCGGAGGTGGTGCTGGCGCAACTCGCCGCGGCCGCCGCCAACCGGTTGATGCCGCTCGGGCTGGGCGCGGCGGCGGTCAATACGCGGTATCTCACTCGCCGCGGCCTGCCACGGGCCGGCGCGCTCGGTTCGATCGGGGCGCTGCAGATCCTCGGGCCGTTGACCGATGTCGCCGTCGTCGGTGCCGTGCTGCTGGCGGTTCCCGGCTCGGCGGGCAAGAGCGGTCAGTTGACGTCGGGCATCGGCGATTCGGCGCAGCAGCTGGGATCGCAGATTCAGCGGTACGCGGTTCCCGAGCTGTCCGTCGTGATCGCCGTCCTGGCACTGCTGTGGATGCGCAGCCGGGAGGAGGCGTTGCTGAGCCGCCGCCGTCGCCCGGCGCACGGCGCCGTGTCGCGCGGATTCGGGCACGTGACGCTGCTGCTGAACCGGCCGCGCGACCTCGCGCTCGCGGCGGCGTCCTCGGCCGGGACCACGCTGGTGCTGGGGGTCGGGTTCGTGATCAGTGCGCTGGCCGCGGGTGCCGTGTCCTCGACCGGCGACGCCATGGCAATCTTCAGCACCTATCTGGTCGCCTCCGCGGTCGCCTCGGCGATACCGCTGCCGGCGGCCGCCGGTTCCACGGAAGCCGTTCTCCTCGGCGTGCTGCTCGCATCCGGGGTGCCGACCGCGCACGCGCTGCCGGCCGTGCTGCTCTTCCGCGCGGTGACGTTCTGGGCGCCGGCGCCGGTCGGGCTCGTGGCAGCCGGGATGCTGCGCCGCCGCCGTATCCTCTGACGCTCTGGCCACTCAATCGAAGGCGCCGTACCGCTCCAGATGGCCGGCCAGGCCGTCGGTAACGGGCAGACCGGCCAGCTCGGACCGGCCGACCCAGCGCACGTCGGCGGCATCATCACCGGCCCGCAGGCCGCCGCCGATCACGGTCGCCGCCAGGTCGTGGATGTCGTAGACGGTGTCCGCGTCCGGTCCGGGGATCCGCAGCTCGCCCAGTGTGGCGCCGACCTGCACCCGTAACCCGGTCTCCTCGAGCACCTCCCGCGCCACCGCGTCGCCCGGTGACTCGCCCGGCTCGATCCGGCCACCCGGAACGCTCCAGCACCCAGCCTCGGGCGGGAAACGCCGCAACACGAGCAGCACCCGGCCCTGCCCGTCACCGATCACCGCACCGACCGCCGCCACCGTACGCATCGCCTCACTATGCCCGTTCCCGATTTGCCTGTTCACGATTTCTTTCCGTCGGGTCGAACCGATTGCGCCTGGACCGCGAATGTCCAGCAGCGACATCCCGATCGACGCACCTGACAGCGGAGGAACCGCATGTGCAACGTACGGACCAGTGGAAGGAAGTTGCTCTGATGGGTACGGAGAGCATGTTCGACGGCGAAGCAGTGGTGAAATTCGGTCGGGAGACTGACCGGCGGAACTTCATGAAGTGGGCCGGACTGGTCGGCGTCGGCGCGACCTTTGTGGCCGGTGGCGGACTTGGAATGACCTCGGCCGGTGCGGCGACGCCGTCCAGCACCGGCGACCTGGGCATTCTCAACTACGCGTTGACGCTGGAATACCTGGAGGCCGATTTCTATGGCCAGGGTCTGAAGGCGAACCTGTTGCACGGGCGTGAATTGGAGCTCGTGACGCCGATCGCGGCCCACGAGGCCGCGCACGTCGCCGCAATTACGGCGGCCATCAAGGGAGCCGGCGGCACGCCGGTCGCGAAGCCGAAGATTACTTACCCGACGGGCACTTTCGGTTCGCGCGCGAAGTTCCTGGCGACCGCCTCTCAGTTCGAGGAATTGGGTGTTACCGCTTATCACGGACAGGTTCCGCTGATCAAGAGCGTTGACGTCCTGGGAGCGGCGGCGTCGATCGCTGGTGTCGAGTCCCGGCACGCGGCGATTCTGGCCGATCTGAACGGCGGGCAGCCTTTCCCGGCTCCGATCGAGAAGCACGCCACCAAGGCGACCGTGATCAAGGCTGTCACACCCTTCCTGAAGTAGGAGATAACTGCTATGTCGAGACGTGATTTTGTACGAGGCCAGGTTCGTGAGGTCCCTGCTCCGCTCGCGCTGGGCGCATTGCAGGCCAAGTTCGCTCTCGCCGACTCCGCGGATTTCTCCGACGACGTCGACGTTCTCAATTACGCGCTGACCCTGGAATACCTCGAGTCGGCGTTCTACCAGCAGGGCAACGCCAAGGGCCTGCTGACCGGCAAGGCGAAGACCTACCTTGCCAAGATCGGTTCGGACGAGGCTTTCCACGTCACCGCCATCACCCAGACCATCCAGAAGTTGGGTGGGACTCCGGTGAAGGCTCCGGCAGTCGATTTCGGTAAGTCGTTTGCTTCGGCGAATTCCTTCCTGACGACCAGTCACACCTTCGAGAACACCGGTGTCGGCGCCTATCTCGGCGCGGCCGGCTTCATCAAGAACAAGGATGTGCTGCAGGCGGCCGCCGGTATCTTCGGCGTCGAAGCGCGGCACGCCGCCATTGTCGGCAACCTGCTCGGTCTGAAGGCCGAGGGCGGTGTCTACATGGGAGCGACCGAGACCGGTATCTCCAAGAAGACCGTTCTCGCTGCTGTGGCGCCGTTCCTGTCGCAGATGGGGCAGATGCCGGTGGGCAGTGTCGACACCGGTGGTGGTTCGACCTCGGGTGTCGAGGACAAGGGCCTCATCGGTGCCGGCGGTGCGGCACTGCTGGGCGCCGGCGCGCTGGCCTATGCGGCGCACCGTGGCCGCAAGCCGGGCACGGAAGACGCCAGCTGACTTTCCTGTGGGGAGAGGGGCACCGAAGGCCCGCTCGTTCCGGATACCTTCCGGACGGGCGGGCCTTCGACCTGCTATCAGCGGGAATGTCTACCAGCGGGAATGTACGCCCGCGCGAATCCGGCGATCGTAGATGTCCGCAATCTGCTGTAGCAGCGGATCGGACAGCGGCGCGACAGCGGCCGCCGCTGCATTTGCCCGGGCCTGCTCCGCGTTTCGGGCGCCTGGAATGACCGTGCTCACGCCGGGTTGCTGGATGATCCAGGCCAATGCCAACTGGGCGGGCGTGACACCGTCCGGGACGAGCGCCGAGAATTCCTCGGCCGCGTCGATTCCGGTTTCGTAATCGACGCCGGAGAAGGTTTCGCCGACGTCGAACGCCTCGCCGTGCCGGTTGTACGTACGGTGGTCGTCGGCGCCGAACTGCGTGTCCCGCCGGTATTTCCCGGACAGCAGGCCGGAGGCCAACGGCACGCGGGCGACGATTCCGACGTTCGCGGCCGCGGCTCTCGGCAGGACCGCCTCCAGCGGTTTGCGGCGGAATGCGTTGAGAATTATCTGCACACTGGCGGTGCCCGGCCGGGCGATCGCGGTCAGGGCCTCCTCGCCGGTCTCGACGCTGACGCCGTACGCCGCGACGCGCTGCTCGGCGACCAGGGTGTCCAAGGCGTCGAATACCGCGTCGGAGGAGTAGACGGCGGCCGGCGGGCAGTGCAGTTGGACCAGGTCCAGGGTGTCGACGCCGAGATTGCGGCGCGAGCGGTCGGTCCAGGTGCGGAAGTTCTCCAGGGTGTATTCAACTGGGTCGAGCGGCGCTCGGCGGCCCATTTTGGTGGCGACGGTCAGGTCGAGATTCGGGTTGGCGGCCAGAAAGCGGCCGATGACCTGTTCGCTGCGACCGTCGCCGTAGACGTCCGCGGTGTCGAGGATCGTGACGCCCGCTGCGACGGCGGCGTCAAGGACGGCCAGCGCGTCGGTCTCCTCGACGGTGCCCCAGTCACCGCCCAGTTGCCAGGTCCCCAATCCGACGGTCGATACGGCACGTCCAGTCCGGCCAAGAATTCGCTGTTCCATGACCGGGATCCTAAACGCCGCTCACCCGCGGCCCCCGGCTGCCACCTCGGCTCCGCTCCTGTCCCATCGCCCCGGTCGATCGAAGTGCGCTTTACCCCGGTCGCACGCGTCCAGCCTCCGATCGAAGCGCGCTTTACCCCGGGCCGAGTCGCGTTTTGCCGGGTAAAGCGCACTCCGATCGGGGAAGGGCGGGAGGGCGGCAGGCGGCAGGCGGCAGGCGGCAGGCGGGATTCAGCGGCAAGCCGCCTCGAGGGTCCTGCCCTCCCACCCGCCGGGTTACATGATCATGAGGCAAAGTCGTCGGCGATTCGCGGCTGAACTGCCTCATGATCATGGAATGGGTGGGGCGGAAACTGGGCCGCCGGAAATCGGGCAGGGGTGGCTGGCTCAGGGCCAGGGGTATTCGACGCCGGTGAGGTTCTCCGACTCCTGCCAGAGCCGGCGCGCGTTCTCCAGGCTGTGGGCCGCCCGGCTGCTGCCGACCCGGCGCGGAAAGCCGGCCTGCTGCAGGAATCCGTCTGGGCCGATGAAATCACCACCGCGTATTTCCGGCGCCGTCGCGGCATAAAGCTCCGGCAGCGCGCCCATCGCGGCCGGCTGGGCGCCGATCCGGTTGAGCAGTAGGGCAACCCGTTCCTGCATGGCGCTGCCGGACAGCCGCGGCCCGGCGGTCTGCAGGTTGGTCTCGGCATAGCCGGGATGAGCGGCCGCGCTCACCAGCGCAGTGCGGGCCGACCGGGCCCGGCGGTCCAATTCGAAGCAGAACAGCAGATTCGCCAGTTTCGATTGGCTATAAGCCAACCACCGCTGATAATGACGCTCTCGTTGCAGATCGGCGAACTTCAGCCGACCCACGAAATGGAATCCGCTGCTCACGGTCACCACCCGTGGCTCCGGTGCGGCGAGCAGCCGGGGGAGCAGCCGACCGGTGAGCGCGAAATGACCGAGATGATTCGTGCCGAACTGCATTTCAAAACCGTCCACGGTATTGCGCCGCGGGATTGCCATGACACCGGCATTGTTGACCAGCACGTCGATCCGATCGGCCGGAAGGTCCGCCGCAAAAGCCCGTACCGAGGCCAGATCAGCGAGATCGAGCTGGCGCACCTCCGCGCCGTCTGGCCGCACCGCCTCGCCCTTCTCGAGGTTCCGGCACGCCATGATCACCCGCGCGCCGGCGGCGGCGAGCGCGACGGTCGTGACCAGGCCCAGCCCACTGTTGGCTCCGGTCACGACGATCGTGCGGCTGCTCTGATCCGGAATATCGCCGGTGTCCCATCGACCTGTCATGCGATCAACGTAAACCCGGTCACGGCCGTACCACGAGGCGCACCGGATTGCCCTGCTTGCCGGCCAGCGCCTCGACGCCGCGAGCGACCTCGCGCAGCGGCAGCACCTCGGTCACCGAACCCGAGACGTCCAGCCGCCCGGCGCCGACCAGCGCGACCAGCTCGTCGAGGTGTTTCTTCTGATAGCCGAGGTGGCCGAGCAGGGTGTGTGACCCGAGCCCGAAGAACAGCCCGGGCCCGAGCGCGATGGGCTCCATCGACAGGCCGACCATGAGCAGCCGACCCGAATGCCCCAGGCAGGCGGCGCCCTCGGCCAGCACGGCGTTGGCGCCGACCAGGTCGGCCGCGAGATCCAGTCCGCCGGTCAGCTTCCGCACCCGGCCGGGCACGTCCCCCTCGGCCGGGTCCAGCACGTGGTCCGCGCCGAGAGCCAGCGCCCGTTCCCGGGCCGCCGGCAGCGGATCGATCCCGATAATGGGCGAGGCGCCGAGCATCCGGGCGATCTGCACGGCGTGAGTGCCGAGGCCGCCGAGCCCCCATAGCCCGACCGACTCGCCGGCCCGCAGCGCCGCCCGCTCGACCAGCCCGGCGTACGGCGTGGCGACGGCGTCGGCCAGGATCGCGGCCTGCTCGAACGGGATGTGATCCGGCACCTCGGTGAGGCAGGTGTACGGGACGACGACGTACTCCGCCCAGGCGCCGTCGTAGCCGAAACCCATGATCTGGAACGCCGCGCAGCCGCCGCCGGTGGCGCAGCCAGCGCAGGTCCCGCACGTTTTGCCGCCGGCGATCACGACCCGCTGACCGGCCCGCCACCACGGGACGCCGGGGCCGACGGCCTCGACCACGCCGGCGGATTCGTGTCCGGGGGTGACCTCGCCGATCGGCGCCGGCAGGGAGCCGTCGATGAGGTGCACGTCGGACAGGCAGATGCCGCAGGCGCGGACGGCGACCAGCACCTCTCCCGCGCCGGGCTCGGGGACCGGCACGTCGCGGACCGCGAGCGTCCCGGTCGTGGGGTCGAAGCGGGCTGCCTGCATCAGGTCTCCTCCGGTACGGCGGTGAGTGCGGCGTGCAGCGCCGCATGCAGGGTCGCGACCATCAGCTCCAGGACCTGGTCCTGGCGCAGCTCGGGCCGGCTCAGCCACGCCACGGCGCAGGCCTCGATGTAGCCGATCCAGCCGCGCACCGCGACTCGGGCGGCCGGTGTGACGTCCTGCGCGGGCAGGTCGGTCAGCACCCGGTCGATGACGGTCTGGCGCATCGCGTCGCCCAGGGACACCAGCTCCGCGTCGCTGCCGGGGGCGCCGCGCAGCAGCCAGGCCCACCCGGTGGCGTTGTCCCGGACGTGTTCGAGAAATCCGGTGAGACTGGCCCGCAGCCGTTCATCGGACGGCAGCAGTGGATCCGGCTCGGTCGCCGCCCGCAACTGTTCGTACGCCGCGGCCACCACCGCGACGTGGAACTCCCGCTTGGAACCGAAGTAGTTGTAGAGCAGGCCGGTGCTGACCCCGGCGGCCCGGGCCACGTCCTCGACGCGGACCTCGTCGGGCGTCTGGTCGGCGAAGAGATCCAGGCCGATCTGCAGCAATGCGGCACGCCGGTCGGCCACCGCCATCCGGCGTCGTATCGTGCCCGCTGCTCTGGTCACCGCTCGAAGCTCCCACTATTGACGCAGATTCAACAACGGAGTCTACTACTGAGGATTGTTCAATAGCGATCCTTGGAGGTGGCATGCCGACACATAACCGGATCGCGATCGTCGGCAGTGGCTTCGCCGGCCTGGGCGCGGCGATCAAACTGATGCGCGCGGGCTTCGACGACCTCGTGATCCTGGAACGCGGCGATGATGTGGGCGGCACCTGGCGGGACAACACCTATCCCGGCTGCGCCTGCGATGTGGAGTCGCTGCTTTATTCTTTTTCTTTCGCGCCCAATCCACACTGGACTCGGAAATTCGCGCCCCAGTCCGAGATCTGGACGTATCTGCAATCCTGCGTCGAGAAATACCGGCTTGGCCCGTACCTGCGGTTCAACTGCCCACTGCTCGGCGCGCGTTGGAACGACGCCGAGCAGCACTGGGAGCTGGAGACCGGCGACGGCCCGCGCACCGCGGATATTCTGATCACCGGGACCGGGCCACTCAGTGAACCGAAGGTGCCTGACCTGCCGGGGCTGGCGAATTTCTCTGGGACGATGTTCCATTCGGCCCGGTGGGATCACGATCACGACCTCACCGGCCGGCGAGTGGCCATTGTGGGCAGTGGTGCATCGGCGGTGCAATTCCTGCCGCACGTGCAGAAACGGGCCGAGCACATCGTATCGTTCCAGCGCAATGCGCCGTGGATCGTGCCACGCCGGGACGAGCCGATCGGCCCGCGGGAACGCCGGCTGTTCCGGATTTTCCCGGCGGCGCAGCGAGTTGCCCGGCTGCGGATCTACCTGTTGCGGGAAATGCTGGTACGGGGCTTGTTGGGTAATCAGAAGATGGCTGACATGGGTCAGCAGGTGGCGCTGAAGCATCTGATCAGGCGCATCCCGGACCTTGACCTGCGGGCCAAGCTCACCCCGAAATACCGCTTCGGCTGCAAACGCATTCTGCTCAGTGACGACTACTATCCGGCGGTGCGGCAGCCGAATGTCGACGTCGTGACCGACGGAATCGCCGACATTCGCGCCGACCGGATTATCGACGGCGCCGGCGTCGTGCACGAGGTGGACACCCTGATTCTGGCGACCGGATTCCACGTCACCGACATGCCGATCGCCGGACTGCTGCACGATGCGGCCGGCCGCTCACTCGCCGAGCACTGGCAGGGCAGCCCACAGACCTATCTCGGCACCACGGTGACCGGTTTTCCCAATCTCTTCATGCTGGTCGGGCCGAACACCGGGCTCGGCCACAGCTCGATCATCCTGATGATCGAGGCGCAACTGGCGTACCTGCTGGACTGTCTGCGCCGGATGGACCGGCGCGGGCTGTCCTCGGTCGAGGTGCGGCCGGAGGCGCAGCGGGCGTTCAACGTCGACGTGCAGCGCAAGATGCGCACCACGGCCTGGACCACCGGCGGCTGCGACAGCTGGTACCTCGACCCGTACGGCCGCAACACCACGCTCTGGCCGGACACCACCTGGCGGTTCCGGCTGGCCACCCGTTCCTTCGATCCACACGCCTATGTGGAACGGGGTGTGACACGGGAGCCGGTGGGGTAGGTCGCAAGATACTGGCGGGTAACAAGGGGGACGGTGTCATGTCCGAGCGGTCCGGCACGGAAGGTGCGGTCAGCGAGCGCGATGCGCGCGCGGTGGCGGAGCAGGCCCGGGAGTCCGAGTGGGGAAGGCCGAGCTTCGGCAAGGAGCTGTTTCTCGGCCGGTTCCGGCTCGACCTGATCCATCCGCATCCCCGCCCGAACGACGAGGACGTGCGGCGGGGTGAGGATTTCCTCGGCCGGCTCGAGACATTTCTGCGCGCCGAGGTCGACCCGCTGGAGATCGAACGCACCGCCAAGATCCCCGACCGGGTGGTGAAGGGGCTGGCGCACCTCGGCGCGTTCGGAATGATGATTCCGCGCGACTACGGCGGTCTCGGGCTCTCCCATCTGTACTACGGCCGGGCGCTCGCGATGGTCGGTCAGGCCCACGCTTCACTGAACGCAATGCTGTCGGCCCACCAGTCGATCGGCGTGCCCCAGCCGCTGGCGCTCGCCGGCACCGAGGAGCAGAAGCGGCGCTACCTGCCGCGTTGCGCGAAGGGCGAGATTTCCGCCTTTCTGCTGACCGAGCCGGACGTGGGCAGCGACCCGGCCCGGATGCGGGCCACCGCAACGCCCACCGAGGACGGCTATGTCCTCAGCGGCACTAAACTCTGGACCACCAACGGGGTTGTCGCTTCCCTGCTTGTCGTGATGGCGTCCGTACCGAAATCCGAGGGCCATCCTGGCGGCATCACCGCATTCGTCGTCGAGTCGGATTGGCCCGGCGTCCAGGTGTTGCACCGCAACCAGTTCATGGGGCTGCGTGGCATTGAGAATGGCGTCACGAAATTCAGCGACGTGAAGATTCCGGCCGAGAATGTCATCGGCGCCGAAGGCCGCGGGCTCAAGATCGCGTTGACGACGCTGAACACCGGACGGCTGTCTATTCCGGCCTCCTGCGCAGGGGCTACGTCGTGGGCACTGAAACAGGCGCGGGAGTGGGGCTCCGAACGGGTCCAATGGGGACTCCCGGTCGGCAAACATGAGGCGGTGGCGGCCCGGGTCGCCTATATCGCGGGTATGGCCTTCGGGCTGGAGTCGGTGGTCAGCATGTCGGCGTTGATGGCCGACGAGGACCGCAACGACATCCGGATCGAGGCGGCGCTGGCCAAGCTCTACTGTTCCGAGCACGGCTGGCAGGTGGTGGACGACCTGATCCAGATCCGCGGCGGGCGCGGGTACGAGACGGCCGAGTCGCTGGCGGCGCGGGGCGAGCGACCGGTTCCGGCCGAGCAGGCGATGCGTGACATGCGGATCAACCGGATCTTCGAGGGCTCCAGCGAGATCATGCGGCTGCTGATCGCCCGGGAGGCCGTGGACGCGCATCTCTCCGTCGCCGGCGACATCATCGACCCCGACAAACCCTTTGCGGACAAGGCAAAGACCGCGTTGAAGGCCGGCGGCTTCTATGCGAAATGGCTGCCGACGCTCGCGGTGGGACGCGGCGACTCGCCCCGTTCGTACAGCGAATTCGGTCCGCTGGCCGGACACCTGCGCTTTGTCGAACGGTCCGCCCGCAAGCTCGCCCGGTCGACATTCTGGGGAATGTCGCGCTGGCAGGGCGCTTTGGAGAAGCGGCAGTGCTTCCTCGGCCGGTTGGTCGATATCGGATCGGAGCTCTTCGCGATGAGCGCGACCGTCGGCCGGGCCCGGATGCTCGTCGACGACCACTCGGCGGACAGCGACGACGCGGTCGAATTGGCCGAGCTTTTCTGCAACGGTGCGCGGCGTCGCATCGACCGGCTCTTCCACGAATTGTGGGCCAACGACGACGCGGCGAATTACGCCGCCGCGCAGAAGGTGCTGGCCGGGCGTTACCTCTTCCTCGAGCGTGCGGTGCTCGACCTCGCCGACCAGTCCCTCCCGCTGATCAACAGCGGCCCCGCCGCGGCCGACTGACCGAGCTGACCGCATCCGGCCGCCCGGGTCCGTTGCGCCCGCGCGCCTCTCATCTCTCGTCGATCTTGAAGATAAAGCCCCGCAAATCGGACATTGATGGGCGTTAACTTCAAGATCGGCGCGATGGGCGGGGCGAGCGGCCAATGTGACAGTCAGTTCGGTCCGGGTCGGGCGCGCGGGTTGTGACAGGGTGCGGATATGTCCTTGCTGGAACGGGCCCGTGAGCTCGATGCGGCCGACCCGCTGGCGTTCGCCCGGGAGCGGTTCGTCCTGGACCCCGCGGTCACCTATCTCGACGGCAATTCGCTGGGGGCCCTGCCCCGCGGAGTCGCCGAGCGCGTCGCCGAGGTGATCACCCAGGACTGGGGACAGTTGCGCATCCGGTCCTGGACCGAGCGCGGCTGGTGGTCGGCGCCGGAACGGGTCGGCGACCGGATCGCCCCGCTGCTGGGCGTTCCGGCCGGCCACGTCGTGGTCGGCGACTCGACCAGCATCACGATCTTTCGAGCCCTGGTCGCGCTCTGGCGAATGGTGCAGGACGACGGTCCCGGTCGGTCCGAGGTCGTGGTCGACGCCAGCACCTTCCCAACCGATGCCTACCTGGCCGATTCGGTGGCCCGGCTGACCGGCGCCACCGTCGTACGGGCCGATCCGGACCGGCTGCACACAGTGCTGGGCGAGCGGACCGCGGTGGTGCTGCTCAACCATGTCGACTACCGGACCGGCCGGCGGCACGACCTGCCGGCGCTCACCGCGGCCGTCCACGCCGCCGGCGCCCGGATCGTCTGGGACCTCTCGCACAGCGCGGGAGTGATGCCGCTCGACCTGGCCGACCACGCCGTCGATATCGCGCTGGGCTGTTCGTACAAATATCTCAACGGCGGTCCGGGTGCGCCGTCGTATCTCTACGTGCGCGACGACCTGTTGCCGAGGCTCGATCAGCCGCTGGCCGGATGGTGCTCACACCGCGATCCGTTCGCGATGGAGCCGGATTACCGGGCGGCCACCGGCATCACCGCGGCCCGCGGTGGCACCCCGGAAATCCTGTCCCTGCTGGCCCTGGAGGCGGCCCTGGACGTCTGGGACGGGGTCGAGTTGGCCGCGGTACGGGCGAAAAGCCTGGCTCTGACGGATTTCCTTCTGGAATGTGTCGCTGAAGAGACGGCCAGCGCGGTGGACTGCATAACTCCGGCCGGCGACCGACGCGGCGGCCAGATCTCGCTGTCCTGCGAGAACGCGGACAAGGTGATGGCGGCTCTGATCGGCCGCGGCGTCGTCGGGGATTTCCGGCCGCCGGATATTCTCCGATTCGGATTCTCCCCGCTGTACAACGGATTCTTCGATGCGCACCGCGCCGCGCGGGCGCTCGGCGAGGTGCTGGCGTGAGCCTTGACCCGGTGGTCGCGCAGGAGACTTATCGATACGGCGAGCATCCCGATCAGGTGCTGGATTTCTGGCATCCGGACGAGCCGTCGGACCGGCTGGTCATCTTGCTGCACGGCGGATTCTGGCGGCCGGAGTACGACCGTACGCATCTTTCCGGCCTGGCGGCGCTGATCGCGTCGGGCGGCGCATCGACCGCGTTGGTGGAATACCGCAGGGGCGGCGGCGGATTTCCGGCCACGTTCGAGGATGTCGCCACCGGAATCGATGCGGCATGCGCGATCCGGAAGGCGCGTGAGGTCGTACTGGTCGGTCATTCGGCCGGCGGGCAGCTCGCGCTCTGGGCCGCCGCCCGCGACTCCCGTACGTCGCGTCCGCGGTCGGCGATCGCCGCTGTGGTGGCGATCGCGCCGGTCTCCGATCTGGCCGGCGCGAGAGCCCAGGGGCTCGGAAACGGCGCCGTGGCGGACTTTCTCGGCCCGGCCGACCCGCCCGGCACCGATCCGGCGCTGCTGACCGTTGACGTCCCGACGACGCTGATCCACGGTCGCCGCGATGTCTGGGTGCCGTTCGAGATGTCGGAACGATTCGTCGCCGCGGCCGGTGGAAAGGCGCAGCTGATCGCGCTCGACGTGGGGCACTACGAGCCTATTGACCCGGCCGAGCCGGCCGCGAAAATCACGATGCAGACCGTATTGGGATGAGGAGCGAAACGATGACCGGGCTCGACCCGATGGACCGAATCACCAGCCTGTACGACGCGGCGCCACTGCGGCTCAGCTTCGCCGCGACGTCCCGGGCCGCGGCGGAGGAATGGCAGCGGGAATTGCGCGAGCGCCTCATCACGCTGCTCGGCGGAATCCCGGCCGACGCCGACGATCTCGCCGCCGAGACCGGTGCGGTGGTGGATTTCCCGAACTACCGCCGGCAGAAAATCAGCCTGCAGAGTCGACCGGGGGAGCGGGTGCCGGGATATCTCCTGACCCCGCGCACCGAACCGCCGTTTCCGGTGATGGTCTGCGTACCCGGCCACGGTCGCGGGGTGGACGACATCGTCGGTCTCGACGAGAACGGTGACCAGCGGACCGAGCTCGGCGGCTATTCCTACGATTTCGCGATCCAGGCCGTCGAGCACGGAATGGCGGCGGTGGCGATCGAGCCGATGGGATTCGGCTCCCGGCGCGAGGCGGTGGCGGTGGCGGACGGCCCGGGGACGAGTTCGTGCAATCCGGTCGCCGCGGCCGCGCTGCTCTTCGCCCAGACCATCGCCGCCTGGCGGGTGCACGATGTGATGCGCACCATCGACTGGATCGGCACCCGGCCGGAACTGGATGCCGCGCGGGTCGGCTGCATGGGCATCTCCGGCGGCGGCATGGTGACGCTCTTCGCCGCCGCGCTCGACCCGCGGATCCAGGTGTCGATCGTCAGCGGATATCTCAACACCTTCAAGGACAGCATCGGCAGCATGTTGCACTGCGTCGACAACTACGTTCCCGGGATTCTCAACTGGTGCGAGATGTACGACGTGGCCGGACTGGTCGCGCCGCGCCCGCTGTTCGCCGAGTTCGGCGAGCGCGACCCGATCTTCCCGCTGCCCGCGTCGCAGGCCAGTGCCGCCAAGGTCGGGCACATCTACCGGGCGCTGGGCGCCGCCGACAGCTTCGGGTACGAACAGCACCCGGGGGAGCACGAGTTCAGCGGCCGGCTCGGCTTGCCGTTCGCGGCCCGCGCGCTGGGCCTCACATGACGGGCCATCACGTGACGCAGAACACGCGGAGGAGCGGGCTCCGCTGAGCGAGAATTAGTTTCCGATGACAACCACCAGGCGACCCGACGACGACGAACTCACCCTGCGCAGCATCGCGCCCGCCGTCTACCTCCCGACGCTGATCTTCGAGATCGGCCAGGGCGCGATCACCCCGATCGTGGCGCTGTCCGGCCGGCATCTCGGTGCGTCCGTCGGGGTTGCCGGACTGCTGCTGGCCCTGCTCGGGGTCGGCCAGATCCTCGGCGACATCCCGGCCGGCGCCCTGGCGGCCCGGATCGGCGACCGGCACGCGATGCTGATCGCCGCCGGATTAGCCGTGGTGACCCTGATCGGGTGCGCGCTGACCCGGGACGTCTGGCTGCTCGGGCTCAGCATCCTCTTCACCGGCATGACGAACGCGGTCTATTCGCTGGCCCGGCAGTCCTACCTCACCGAGGTGATTCCGCACCGGCTGCGGGCCCGGGCACTGTCCACATTGGGCGGTACGGCCCGGGTCGGCGCGTTCATCGGACCGTTCCTCGGGGCCCTGGTGCTGCGTGGGGCGAGCGTGCAGAGTGCCTACTGGCTGGCCGTCGCGACCTCGGTGCTGGCGGCCGCCTCCCTGCTGATCATCCCGGACGTCGCTGGTCCCGAAGGTGTGCCGCGGCAGGCCAATCCGGTGTCGTTCCGGAGCGTTTTCGCCGGCCACCGCTCGGTCTTCCGCACCCTCGGAGCGGCGGCCCTGATGGTCAGCGCGGTCCGCGGCGCGCGGCAGACCGTGCTCCCGCTGTGGGCCGACCATCTCCACATGACCGCCTCCACGACGAGTCTGATCTTCGGCATCGCCGGCGCCGTGGACATGCTGCTGTTCTATCCGTCGGGCAAGGTGATGGACGTCGCCGGCCGGGTCTGGGTCGCGATCCCGTCGATGCTGGTGCTCTCGGCCGGGTTCTTCCTGCTGCCGCTGACCCATTCGCTGCTGCCGCTGACGCTGGTGGCGATGCTGCTCGGCTTCGGGAACGGCATCGGCAGCGGCATCCTGATGACCCTCGGCGCCGATGTCGCGCCGCCGGGCGCCCGGTCGCAGTTCCTCGGGATCTGGCGGGTCTGCGCCGACTCGGGCAATGCTGGCGGGCCGGTCGTCGTCTCCGCCCTCGCCGCGCTGGGTTCGCTGGCCGCCGGCGTGCTCGCGATGGGCGGGATCGGCATCGTCGCGTCCTTCGCGCTGGCCCGGTGGGTGCCGCGCTGGTCGCCGTACGCCAACAACCGCCGGCGCCGCCCCCGCCCGGTCGAAACCTGACCGGTCGAAACCTGACCCGCCGTCCGCCCGCCCGCGTCCGCTCGGGACCCGGCCTCGGCTTCGGCCCGGTCCTCACGATCATGGGTGGATGCCGAGCGGGGGCGAGGGGACGGTTGAGGGCTGAGCTGGCCTCGTTCGCCGCCCACCCGACCATGATCATGATCATGATCATGAAGCAATTTAGCCGCGAATCGCCGACGAATCTGCCACATGATCATGGATGCGGTGGGCGGGGCCTAACGGGCGGGGCGGCCCTCCGATGGGTGCGGTGGGCGGGGCCTAACGGGCGGGGCCGGCCTCCGATGGGTGCGGTGGGCCGGGTGTGTAAGAGGTGGGGAGGGGTGGGTGATCGGACCCGGGTCGAGGGGTGGGACCTTCGCGAGGGACGATCGAGTCATCATGAGAACTCCCCGGCGCGCCCCAACCGAGCTGTGCATCCGTCGGATCGCCGCATGACGCTCACCGATCTGGTGCCGGCCGAGGCCGATCCGGACGCACTCTTCGACACCTTCTCCGGCTGGGCCGCCGAGCGGGGTCTGGACCTCTACCCGGCCCAGACCGAGGCGCTGATCGAGGTCGTCTCCGGGGCCAACGTGATCCTGTCGACGCCGACCGGGTCGGGAAAGAGCCTGGTCGCCACCGGTGCCCATTTCGCCGCGCTGGCCGAGGGCCGGCGCTGTTTCTACACCGCACCGATCAAGGCGTTGGTGTCGGAGAAGTTCTTCGCGTTGTGCGACGTTTTCGGGCCGGAGAACGTCGGCATGATGACCGGTGACTCGGCCGTCAACGGCGGTGCGCCGATCATCTGCTGCACCGCGGAGATCCTGGCCAACATCGCGCTGCGGGACGGCCGGGCCGCCGACGTCGGCCAGGTCGTGATGGACGAATTCCATTTCTACGCCGAGCCCGATCGCGGCTGGGCCTGGCAGGTCCCGCTGCTGGAACTGCCCGACGTGCAGTTCATCCTGATGTCCGCGACACTCGGCGACGTCACCCGATTCCAGGAGGACCTGACCCGGCGCACCGGGCGGCCGACCGCGATCGTGCAGTCCGCCGAACGCCCCGTACCGCTGCATTTCTCGTTCGCGATGACGCCGCTGCACGAAACGCTGACCGATCTGCTCGAAACCCATCAGGCCCCTATTTACGTCGTGCATTTCACCCAGGCCTCGGCGATCGAGCGAGCTCAGGCATTGATGAGCATCAATGTCTGCACCCGTGCGGAGAAGGACGCGATCGCCGACCTCATCGGTGGATTCCGGTTCTCCGCCGGCTTCGGAAATACGCTGTCCCGGTTGGTGCGGCACGGCATTGGCGTGCACCACGCCGGAATGCTGCCGAAATACCGCCGGCTCGTCGAACTGTTGGCGCAGGCCGGCCTGTTGAAGGTGATCTGCGGTACGGACACGCTTGGCGTGGGCATCAACGTACCCATCCGTACAGTCCTTTTCACCGCACTGTCGAAATATGACGGGGTGAAGACCCGGCTGCTTAAGGCGCGGGAATTCCACCAGATCGCGGGCCGGGCCGGCCGCGCCGGCTTCGACACCTTCGGCACGGTGGTGGTGCAGGCGCCCGAGCATGTCATCGAGAACGAAAAGGCGCTGATCAAGGCCGGCGACCCGAAGAAGAAACGCAAGGTCGTACGGAAGAAGCCGCCGCCGGGATTCGTCTCGTGGGGAAAGCCGACCTTCGACCGGCTGGTGGAGGCCGAGCCCGAGGCGCTGCTCTCCAGCTTCACGGTGTCCCACTCGCTGCTGCTCAACGTGATCAACCGGCCGGGCAACGCCTTCGACGCGATGCGTTCGCTGCTGATGGACAACCACGAGGAACGGCCTGCGCAGCTGCGGCACGCCCGCCGGGCCATCGCGATCTACCGGGCGCTGCTGGCCGCGGGTGTCGTCGAGCGGCTCGCCGAGCCGGACGAACAGGGTCGGACCGTCCGGGTCACCGGCGATCTGCAGCTGGATTTCGCCCTCAACCAGCCGCTGTCGCCGTTCGCACTGGCCGCGATCGGGCTGCTCGACATCGAGTCGCCGACCTATGCCCTCGACGTGCTGTCGGTGATCGAGGCGACCCTGGAGAACCCGCGCCAGGTGCTGTCCGCCCAGCTGTCCCGGGCCAAGGGCGAGGCGGTCGCGCTGATGAAGGCCGACGGCATCGAGTACGAGGAGCGGATGGAACGGCTCGAGGAGATCAGCTATCCGAAACCGCTCGAGGAGTTGCTCGACGGTGCGTTGGAGATTTACCGGCAGGGTCATCCGTGGATCTCCGATTACGAATTGGCGCCGAAATCGGTGGCCCGCGAAATGTACGAGCAGGCGATGACCTTCGCCGATTACGTCAACTTCTACCGGCTGGCGCGGTCGGAAGGACTGGTGCTGCGCTACCTCGCCGACGCGTACAAGGCGTTGAAGCAGACCGTGCCGGCCGAGGCTAAGAACGAGGAGATCGACGACCTCACCGAATGGCTGGGGGAGACGGTGCGCCAGATCGACTCCAGTCTGCTGGAGGAGTGGGAGGCGCTGCGCCACCCGGGCGAGGTGGCCGAGGTCTCGCCGCTGGACGAGAAGCCGCCGGCCGTCACCGCCAACACCCGGGCGTTCCGGGTGCTGGTCCGCAACGCGCTGTTCCGCCGGGTCGAGCTGGCCGCGCGCCGCCGGTACGACCAGCTCGGCGAGTTGGATGCCGAGGACGGTTGGGACACGCCGGCCTGGGCGGACGCGATCGAGCCGTACTTCGCTGAACACGACGAGCTGGGCACCGGCCCGGACGCCCGCGGGCCGGCGCTGCTGATCATCGACCAGCAGCCGAGGAAGTGGGTGGTCCGGCAGATCTTCGACGACCCGGCCGGCGACCACGACTGGGGGATCAGCGCCGAGGTCGACCTGGCCGCCTCCGATGAGGCCGGCACCGCAGTCGTCCGGGTGACCGCCGCGGGCCAGCTCTAATCGGGTCGAGCTGATCGCCGATTCCTGTGGTGATCATGCAGAAAGGGTCCGGGACACGCCGTCGCGACGCGCCATCTCTGCATGATCACGGAGAGTGGGGCCGGCGGGTGCCGCTGCTTAGCTACGGCAACGGTTGGGTAGGCCCACTGCGTGACTTCTGACAACGCGCTTGCGACGGCAACGGACCCGGGCTCGTTCGAGAACAATCTCAAGGCCAGACGGTTCCTGCGCCGGCTGACCATCGCCACCGGCGGCGGCATGTTCATCGACGGATTCGTCTTCGCGTCTGTGGCGGCTGCACTCGCCGGCAAGGCGATGTCCGACGATATCGGCATTTCCGGTATCTGGGTCAGCCTTATCTCGTCCTCAACGCTGATCGGCACGTTCTTCGGCGGCCTGTTCCTGGGCTATGTCACGGACAAGTTCGGTCGCCGCCCGATGTTCACCATCGATCTGAGTGTCTTCCTCGCCTGCTCGATCCTGATGTTGGTGGTGGCGGCGCCGTGGATGCTTTTCGTGCTCGGCCTGGTGATGGGTCTCGCGGTCGGGGCCGACTATTCGATCGGCTCGCCGCTGCTCGCCGAATTCACGCCACACCACAAACGCGGCAACTACCTCGGCATTCTGGAGATCCTGTGGAATGTCGGTTACGTCGTCGCCTATCTCATCGGCTACATCATCAACACCCAGTGGCCCGGCGGCTGGCGCATCACGCTGGCGGCCAGCACCATTCCGGCGATCATCTGCCTGGCGATCCGGCACGGGCTGCCCGAATCGCCGCGCTGGCTCATTTCGAAGGGCCGCCGGCAGGAGGCCGAGGACATCATCCGGGTCGAAATGGAGATGGACCCGACCAGCGAGGATTTCGCCGACGAGGGCGAAGAGGCGACCGAATACCGGGTGCTTTTCTCACCCGACTATCTCAAGCGCACCGTTTTCGCCTGCGTCTTCTGGATCTGTATCGTGCTGCCCTATTTCGCGATCGCCTTTTTCCAGGCGAGTATTCTGAAAGCATTGGGGCTGGGCAGTTTCGCGCTCGCCGGCGCATTGTTGGGGACCTGCATCGCGCTGGTCGGCGCCGCCACCGGTTGGTATCTGGTGGACAAGGTGGGGCGCCGGAAGATTCTCATCATTCCGATGTTCGTGTGCGCCGCCGCATTGTTCGCGGTCAGCTTCAACAAGAACATGCCGATCTGGCTGTCGGCCGTCTGTTTCTTCGGCTACCTCTATTCGTACGGAATCATGAGCATCCTGCCCGGCATCTATCCGGAGGAGGTCTTCCCGACCTCGGTCCGGACCTCGGGCGTCGGGCTGGCCACCGCGGCGAGTCGCGGCGGCGCGGCCATCGGCACCTTTCTGCTACCGATTTCCGAGGACCACCTCGGCCTGAGCTGGACCATGATCTTCATGGCGATCGTCTCGGTGATCGGCGGGCTCACCTCGTACTCCTGGGCACCGGAGACCAATGGCAAGGCGCTGTCCCAGACGGCACACCGGACCGACCCGCATGCGTACCGCGCCCGGGCGCCGCGACCAGCCGCGCTCTAGCGCCTGCTACGTCGGCGGGGTTGCCAGCCCGGCCTGGTAGGCGTACCGGACGGCCTGGGTCCGGTCGCGGGCGCCGACCTTGGCGAAGATCCGGTTGATGTGGGTTTTCACGGTGGCGTTGCTCAGCACGAGGCGCTCGCCGATCTCGGCGTTGGACAGGCCGTCGGCGATGAGGGCGAGCACCTCGATCTCGCGGGCGGTGAGGCCGTCGTGATCTGCGACCGGTGTGGGCGCCGCCGGCTGGCTGACCATCGAGGCGACAAGTTGCTGCTGCACCGCGGGGTCCAGGTGCGTCTGCCCGGCATGCACGGCCCGGATCGCGGACTCGATCTGCTCTGCGCTCGCGTCCTTGGTCAGATACCCGGCGGCGCCGGCACGCAGCGCGGGCAGGATCGAGGCCTCGTCGGCGTACGTGGTGAGCACCAGCACCCGGATGTCGGGCAGCAACTGGTGCAGTCGGATGGTAGCCCAAACCCCGTCGGTGCCGGGCATCCGCAGATCCATGAGTACGACGTCGGGCCGGTGTCGCTCGGCCAGTTCGACCGCCTCGGCGCCGTCGCCGGCCGCATCCACCACCTCGACGCCGTCGATGAGACCGACAAGCATCGTTAGCCCCTCACGCACCACCCGCTGGTCGTCGACCACGAGAACGCGAATCACGCTGGCACCTCCAGTTCGACCCGCCAGCCGTCCGCGGTCGGGCCGGCGTGCACGGTACCGCCGGCCCGTTCGACCCGTTCCCGCATCGAGGCCAGGCCGTTGCCGCCACCGACACCAGCCAGTACGGGACGCGCCGGCGGGGCGGATCCGGTCCGCCGGTCGGCGATGGTGAGGGCGACCGCGGATTCGCTGTACCGCAGGGATATCTCGGCGACCGAGGACGGTGCGTACCGGGCAATGTTGGTGAGCGCCTCCTGCGCGCCGCGAAACAGCGCCAGGTCGACATCGCGGGACAGCGGCCGGACCGCTCCGGCGACCGTGAAGGTCGTCTCGAGGTCGGCGTCCTGACCGAACCGTTCCACCAGGGCGGGGAGCTGATCGACGCCGGGCAGTTGGTCACCGTGCAGGGCGCCGACCGCCTGCCGCGCCTCCCGCAGCCCGTCCTTGACCAGCTCGGCGGACCGGCCGATGGTCTGCTTCAGCCGCGGGCTGATCTCCTCCCGGTCGGCCAGCATCCGGGCGCCTTCGATCTGGATCGCCAACCCGGACAGCGAATGCGCCAGCACGTCGTGCAACTCGCCGGCGATCCGGCTCCGTTCGGCCACCGCCACCGCTGCCGTCTCGGCGTCCCGGGCGTCCTCCAGTTGGGCGAGCAGTATCTCGGTGCGGTCCTCGCCCTCCTGCGAGCGCCGCATGAAGTGGCCCATCATCGCCAGCAGCACGCACAGCAGGATCGCGGCCACCACGGACGGCCCGGCCGGATGCTCGGTGAGTCCTGAGACGACGGCCATGGCCACCGTGATCGCACCGCCGACGACGGCCGTGAGACTGATGGGCGACAGTCGTACCGCGGCGATCCACACCGCGACGCTCGGCGCCAGATCGGTCGAACTGTCCGGCTGCAGCACCACCAGCGCGACCCCGGCCGCACCGATGAGCAGGATCAGCGCGGTCTGCAGGGGGATGTGACTGTTCAGTCGCTCCGGCAGGTGGAGGCTCGCGATGAGCAGGAGTACGTAGACGACCAGCGCGATGGTGATGCCCAGCCGCCGGCCGTGTATTCCGGGGGTCGGATCGCCGTATCCGCTGGACGCCACGACCACGATGATCACCACCCAGCCCAGTTGGTGCAGCAGCGAACCCTTCTGCGTCATCCGCTCCTGCGCGCGCGCCCGGGCATCGCGGACCCGGACGGAATCACCGGTTGCCATGGGTGCAGCCTCGCAGATGCCGGTTCGAACGTTCATTCATGGCAGGAATCTTCGTTGGTACGGGCCGCGCAATCGTCAGCCCGCGGGTTGATCTCGGCGTCAACCCGCCCGGTGCGGCCGATAGGGTTTGCGACGATTCCGCGGAGGCCCGATGACCAACAGCTCGTGTCCGCGTTCCACCGTCGACGAGCGGGCGTGGGCGCCGATCCTGTCCGCTCTGCTGGCCGGGCGGGATCTGACCGCGGCGGACACGTCGTGGGTGCTGACCGAGGTGATCGGCGGCACGGCGTCGCCGGCCCGGCTGGCCGGATTCCTGGTCGCGCTGCGGGCCAAGGGCGAGACCGCCGAGGAGGTCGCCGGGCTCGTCGATGCCCTGCAGGACAGCGGGATCGGGCTCGACATCGCCGGCCCGGTCGTCGATCTTGTCGGCACCGGGGGCGACCGGACCGGGGCGGTGAACATCTCAACCATGGCATCGCTGGTCGTCGCGGCCACCGGGGTTCGGGTCGTGAAACACGGCGGCCGGGGCGCCTCCACCGCCAACGGTTCCGCGGACGTGCTCGAGGCTCTCGGCGTCGATCTGGACCTGTCACCACGACGCGTGGGCGAGGTGGCGGCGGAGGTCGGCATCACGTACTGCTTCGCGCCCGCGTTCCATCCGGGCCTGCGGCATGCGGCGCCGGTGCGCCGGGAGCTCGGGATTCCGACCGTCTTCAACGTCCTCGCGCCGCTGCTCAACCCGGCCCGGCCGCGTCATCAACTGGTGGGTGTCGCGCCGGCGCCGATGACGACGGTGCTGGCGGAGGTCCTCGCCCGGCGCGGTGGCGTGGCGCTGGTGGCGCGCGGCGACGACGGACTGGACAAGTTCACCACGACCACGACGACGCAGGTGTGGGAGGTCCGGGACGGCCAGATCGCCCATCACGTAGTCGATCCGGGTGCGTTCGGCATTCCGCGGGCACGGCCGGCGGACCTGCGGGGCGAGGATCTGGCCGCCAACGTGCGCGCGGTACGGCGGTTGCTCGCCGGCGAGCCGGGCCCGGTACGGGACGTGGTCCTGCTCAATGCAGCGGCGGCCCGTACGACGTTGGCGCCGGCCGACGGCCCGCTGCCGGACCGGCTCGCGGCGGAGCTCGTCCGCTGCGCGGAAGCGGTCGACTCCGGCCGGGCCTGCCGCCTGCTCGAGGACTGGGTCGCCGCGACCAGACGGTGACGATCAGCGGTCCCGTTGCAGCCGCAGCGCCAGCGTCGGGCAGGCCGAAACCGCTGCCCGGGCGTCCTTTCCGAGTTGCTCGGGCACCGGCTCACCGGAGACGATCGGGTAGCCCCACTCGTCCATGACGATCCGTTCCGGCAACAGTTCGGCGCACAGGCCGCGGCCGTCGCAGGCGATCGGATTCCAGTGCAGCATCATTCGCCGGCCTCCCCGACCGGTAGCAGCGGACGCCGGTCGGTGGCGGTGCACCGGCCGGCGGCGTGCAGATCCAGCTCGGCCGCGAACACCCGCAGTGCGGACCGTACGAAGCGGACCGTGCCGTCGGGGTGGTGGCAGGCGCCCCGACCCTCGACCAGCCCGGCCCAGCGTTCGATCCGGGCCCGCAGTTCCGGATGGCGGCCCCGGGCCAACTCGGTGAAGGCGGCCGCGATCGCGGGCAGCCCGTTCAGGCACGGACCGCACTGCCCGGCGGACTGCCGGGCCAGATAGCCGGCCACCCGGGCGGATTCCACCACCCCGCAGCGATCGGCGCCGAGCGCGACGACGACGCCGGCGCCGCGACTGGCCCCGTACGGGCGGAGCGCGGCGTTGCTCAGCGGCAGGTCGAGCGCGACCCGGCCGGGCAGCCAGCTGCCGTGGTAGCCGCCGACCAGGACGGCCGCCGGCACCGGATCCAGGCCCGGCAGGTCGCCGATCCGTACGCCGATCGGCGCCTCCAGCACCCGCGCGCGGCCGGCCGGGTCGGTGACCGTGAGCAGCATGCTGCCCGGCTCGTCGACGGTGCCGAGCCGGCGGAACCAGTCCGGCCCGTACCGGCAGATCAGCGCCAGGTGGGCCAGCGTCTCGACGTTCTGCACCAGCGTGGGCCGGCCGCGGACGCCGCGTTCGTAGACCCGCGGCGGAGTGTCACGCGGCAGCCCCGGCTCGCCGGACAGGTGGGCGGCCAGCGCGCTCTCCTCGCCGGCCAGGAACCGGTGCGGCGCCAGCACGATCTCGACCGGCAGCTCGCCGAGCCCGGCTCGGGCGGCCACCGCGGCCTGCGCCGGACCGGCGTCGCGGTGCACATACAGGTAGATCTGGTGCGCCCCGACGATCCGGGCGGCCAGCTGCAACCCGTCCAGCACCAGGTGCGGTGCGGCCCGCAGCAGCGCCCGATCCTTGCCGCTGGCCGGCTCGCCCTCCGCGCCGTTGCCGACGACGACCTTCCGGCCCCGGGCCGCTGCCACCGTCGCGAGCTTGCGGTGGGTCGGAAAGGCCGCGCCGCCTCGGCCGCTCAACCCGGCGGCCGCCACTGCGGCGAGCAGCTCGGGTCCGGTGGGCAGCGGGCCGGGCCGGGCGAGGTGCGCCTGCAGGTCGGCGGCCCCGGCGGCCGGATCGAGCAGCCGGGGCCCGACGGCCAGGCCGGCCGTCATCGCCGACCGGCCAGCTCAGGCACCGAATTCGCGTCAGCCAGGGACAACCGCCAGGCCGTCGCGGCGGACACGGCGAGCCCGGAACAGATCATCACCACGAGCAGCCAGCCGTGCCGGGAGTCGGTGCCGAGACCGAGGCCGTGGGTCAGTGCGATCGGCCAGGCCGCGTACGCCGCCCAGTGCACCGCCCGCCAGTAGCGGCGGCCGATCCGGTGCCGCAGCAGGCTGGTGGCGACGAGCGCGATCAACAGGTCGAGAGTCAGTGCGCCCAGGCCCACCCAGAACGGGTGGTAGGCCGAAACGAACGGAACCACCGCGTCGATCAGCCGGATCGGGACGTACGAGTCGAGGACGGCCGTGCCGATATGGACGGCCAGGAATGCCAATGCCAGCAGGGAAAGATTGCGGTGCAGGCCGGCGACCACGAACCGCTGCAGGCCCGGCAGTGCCCGGCCCGAGCGGTGCAGCACGCCCAGCAACACCACGAAGGTCAGCAGTACCAGGGAGATAACCCCGGCGGCCCGGCTGGTGTACCACAATGGACTGCCCACAGTGGACATCACGCCACCGCCTCGGCGGGCCAGCCGGCGACCATGCGGACTCGTCCGTCCACGTCGACCAGTCGGGCCGGTAACCGACTTTTCTCCAGCCACAACGGGGAAGCGGCGTCCCGGATCACGGCCGTCGTGCTGGCGATGTTGGCGTCCACACAGGACCTGGCCGCCACCGAGACGGTCCGCCAGCGCGTGCTGGCTGGCACTCCGGTACGTGGATCGACGATGTGGTGCAGGATCCGTTCGCCGCGAACCCAGCGCCGCACGCTGGTGCTGGAGGTGGCCAGGCCACCACTGCGGATGGTGACGGTGGCGCTCGGCCGACCGGTGGGCGCGTCCTGCAGCCCGATCGGCCAGCCGTACGCCGGGGCCGGCCCGGCCACTGCGATGTCGCCGCCGACGGCCACCAGGACGCCGCAGTCCAGCGCGGCGCCGAGCCGCGCCGCGGCCCGGTCCGCCGCCAGGGCCTTGGCGGTGGCACCGAGATCCAACTGCACGCCGACCGGCAGGCGCAGCGTGCGCCGTTCGGGGTCGAGCAGTACGCAGCGCCAACCCGGCACCGGCCGTACCACCAGCCGGGCCGGCGGGCCCGACGCCGGCACCGTGGCGAAGTCGCGGTCGTACCCGATCATCGACATCGCCTGTCCCACAGTCGGATCCAGGTCGCCGTCGGTCAGTCGGGCCGCGCGGAGCGCCACCGCTACGGCCTCGGTCAGCAGCGGGCTGAGCACCGTCGGCCGGGTGCGCTTCTGCAGTTGCCGCAGTTCGGAGTCGGGCCGGAATCGGCTGCAGGCCGCGTCGATCTCGGTCAGTTGGCGGCGCAGCAACGCGATGCCGCGGTCGAGCCGGCGCGGGTCGGTGACCACCAGCCGTACGGCACAACCGAGCGCGCTGAAGTCCGCGGTCGGCAGCGGGCCCGGCATGTCACGAGCCGTTCGACGTCGCGAGCGGCGCCTGCTGGGTCGACTGCGGATTGGAGTCCGGCGCCTGGAGCTGATTGGAGTTGCCAGAGTTGGAGTTGTCAGAGTTGGAGTTGCCAGAGTTGGAGTTGCCAGTGTTGGAGGTTGTGCCGGTGGTGGACGATTCCGCTGCGGCGGCGCCACTGTGCAGCGCCACGGCGATTCCGGCGACGCCGGCGATGGATGCGGCACCGGTCAGCGCGGTGATGGTGCGCAGCCGGGCCCGGCCCGCAGCCCGCGACCGGGCCGAGGAACTGTGCTCTCGCATGCGGATCGCCCCCGTCCAGAGTTGCTGGTGGTTGAGAGTTCACGGTAAGGGCGGATGCTGAGAGAACTCTGGGCTTCGGGCGCGGCGGCCATATCCGGGTATTTCGCCGCGGGCGGCCGGGTAGGGTTGAGAGCACTCGTTGAGCCAGGGGAGGCCGGATGCCGGATTGGGACGGCGTCGGCTTGCCTCCTGCGGCTGAGGCGCGGATGCAGCGGTTCGGTCGTTCCGGCCTGCGCACCTCACTGCTGCCGGTCGCCGGTGCGGCCGGGATCGAGTCGGTCGGGCTGACCCCGGTCGGCGAGGTGATGGGCTGCATGGTGCAGCAGATCGGCTGGCAGGGCTACGGTGGCTGCGGCTACTACGGATTCGGCAGCGGCTACGGCTATTCGCCGGGGACGGTCACCAGTGGACAGGCCCAACGGTTTGGCGGCTACCGGCCCTATGTGGATGCGCTCTACCGCGGCTACAACACCGCGCTGCGGCGGATGTCGACCGAGGCGACGCGGATGGGCGCCGACGGGGTTGTCGGGGTGCGGCTGACCGCGGAACACATGTCCGGCTCGAGCCGGGAGTTCGTCGCGCTGGGCACGGCAGTGCGGGCCCGGACCGGCCCACACCTGAAGAACCCGTTCACCACCGATCTCGCCGGTCAGGATCTGGCCAAACTGATGGGTGCTGGTTGGGTGCCGGCAACGGTCGGCATCGGGATATCGGTGGCGGTCCGGCATGACGACAACCGCACCCGCTACCAGTCCGCCTGGAGTTCGCAGAACATCGAGGTGGACGGCTATACCGAATTGGTGACCCACGTCCGGTCCGATGCGCGGCACCGGTTCGAGCGCGCGGTGGCGACCGCCGGGGCGGACGGTGCCATTGTCTCGGACATGTCGCTGAACATCTGGTCGATCGAGCCGTCGGACGGGCACCGCGACCACGTCGCCGAGTCGATGGTGTTCGGTACGACCATTGCCCGGTTCCACAGGGGACAGTCGGCCCCGACGTCCACGTTGACCTTCCTTCCACTGCGATCGAAAACGGAGTCAAGATGACCGAGCCGACGACGGCGCAGGGAGTGCCGGCCGATGCGATGCGCCGGCTGGCGGAGATGCGGCCCGGTCAGAAGACGAGCCTGTTCACCTCCGACCTGAGTGTCAACGAATTCCTGCTGGTGCGGGAGTCCGGGTTCCGTCCGCTCGGGCTGGTGCTCGGCTCGAGCATTTATCACGTGGGTTTCCAGATGGGCCGGTGGAACAAGAACCAGGAGCTCGACGTGCTCTCCACCGCGATGTATCACGCCCGTGAGCTGGCGATGACCCGGATGGAGGCCGAGGCGGACGTGCTCGGCGCGGACGGCATCGTCGGCGTACGGTTGGATATCGAATTCAAGGAATTCGGCAACGACCTCGCCGAATTCGTCGCCGTCGGCACTGCGGTCAAGTCCGACGGAAACGAAAGCTGGCGCAACAACACCGGAAAGCCTTTCACCTCAGACCTTTCCGGTCAGGACTTCTGGACTCTGATCCAGGCTGGCTACGCCCCGCTGGGAATGGTGATGGGGTCGTGCGTCTATCACGTTGCCCACCAGCGGTTCTGGCAGTCGATGGGGAATATCGGGCAGAACGTCGAGATTCCGCAGTTCACCGAGGCCCTTTATGACGCGCGGGAGCTGGCGATGAGCCGGATGCAGGCCGAGGCCGAGCAACTCGGCGCGGAGGGGATCGTCGGCGTGCAGCTACTGTCGCTGCCACACAAATGGGGCGGGCACACCACTGAGTTCTTCGCCATCGGGACGGCGGTGCGACCGTTGCGGGACGATCACACGATCGCGACGCCGCAGCTCGTACTGCCATTGACCGACTGAGCCGGTCAGCCCGCTACCAGTGCGTCGGCGAGCGCCCGGACGCGCAGCTCTTCCAGGGTGTCGGCCTGCTCGCGGGCCCGGGCGATCAGCCAGTCGAGCTGCTCGGCATCCAGCCGCGGATCGTCTTCCGCGACCATGCGCAAGGTCCGCCATCCGGCGGCCTTGCCTTCCACGCCCAGCCGCATCGCCTCCAGCTCGATCACGCTGCTGAGCGGGGAGTGGCGCAGCAGTCGACCGTTGAGCTTCAGCCGGCCCAGTTTCTCCGCGACCGAGGCCGCCATTGCCTTGTAGCGCTGCGGTTTGACCTCGAGGTCGGCCATGATTTGGCGCAGGCTGTCCCGGTCCTCGGCGGTTTCCGCGGCGATCCGTTCCAGCTCCCGGCCGGCGGCGCTGTCCCGGTGCGAGCCGGCCAGCCGCCGGGCGAGGTCCACGCCGCCGCTGGCACCCGCGAAATGGTCGTTGAGATATATCCCGAGCAGAGCGGGCTCGGTCCGGATGGCGTGCTCGACCATGACTGTCCTTTCCTCGGACAGCAGGCTCCTACCCCGTCCGGGCCGGCTCATGCCGACCGGCGCAGCCGGAAGAGCCGGGCCGACGGGGTCGGCAGCGAGAGTCGGAGTTGTCCGGACTCGGTGTCCCATTCCACGCCCTCGGCGTCGAGCGGAAACACCGGTTCCACCTGCTGGCGAGCCAATTCCCGCAGTGGGACGGTCACCGATTCCGGGCCACCGCGCCGCCAGACGGCGAGCAGCGTCTCGGTGTCGCTCCGCAGGCCCAGGGCGATCCACGGGTCCGACCAGCCGGGTAACCCCAGTGGCCAGAACGGCCGGGCCTGCCGGATCGTGGTCCGGATGCTCTTGTACGTGTCGATGGCCTCGCTGACGAGGGCGAGTTGCGAGTCGGTCATCTGGTCGATCCGCCCGGAGAGGTGGACCCGGCCGAGCATCGCGTTGATCAGCGTGAGCGTGTTGAGCTCGTCGTCGTACGACGGCTGCGGATAGGCCCAGATCGCGGCCTGTTCGGGGGTGACGGCGCTCGGCGCGGCCGCCGCGATGGGTACGTAGTGCATTGGATCCTGCTGGTCGCTGGTGGACTGGATGCTCATCCGGCGCAGCTGCGCGTAATCCACCCGCAGCCCGCCCGAGGAGCAGTTCTCGATGACCAGGTCGGGGTGCCTGGCGAAGAGGCCGTCCAGCCAGGCTGAGTACGCCCGGTTGTGGCCGAGCAGGCCCGCGCCGGGGGAGTCCGCATCGATATCGGTGCCGACCCCGATATTGATGTTGTAGTCGAATTTGAAATAGCCGACACCGAAATCCGCTATCAGCCGGTCGATGACGGAGTCCATGTATTCGATGGTCGCCGGATGCCGGTAATCGAGTTGGTAGCGGCCGTTCTCGGCGAGGCGCTTCCCGTGCCGGGTGAAGAATGCCTCGGCGGGCAGCTTCTCCGCAATCGGGCTTTCGACCCCGACCACTTCGGGTTCGACCCACAGGCCCGGCACCATTCCGGCGTACCGGATCTTGTCGATCACGGCGCTCAGGCCGCCGGGAAAGCGCCGGGTGGACGGCTGCCATTCGCCGACGGTGGGCCACCAGCTCTCGGTTTCGGAATACCAGCCGGCGTCGATCACGAAATACTCGCTGCCGACCGACGCGGCCGCCTCGATCAGGGGGAGCAGCTTCTCTGTGGTCGGGTTGCCGTTCAGGCAGTTCATATAGTCATTGAAGATGACCGGCAGGTTTTCGTTGTCCGCGTTGGGGCGGCGGATCGACCGTCGGTAGGAGTTCAGCTCGGCGAGCGCGCCGGTCAGCCCGCTGCCGGAGAACGCGATCGCGGCCGGGACGGTGGTGAAGCTGTCGCCGGGCTCCAGCACGGTTGTCCATTGGTGCTCGGCGTCAGTCGGGCCGGAGATGCTCGCCTGCAGATCGCCGGTGAGATCGGTGAGCTCCCAGTGCCAGGCGCCGTTGTGCTCGATCTGCCAGGCCCAGGTGCGGCCGCTGGACCGGTCGGTGATCGCGCCCATCGGCAGATGCTCGCCAGTGGACCAGCTGCCGACCGAGGTCACCGGAAACCGCGTGTGGGAGGACGTCGAGCCGGTCGGCAGGCTGGTTTCGACAAAGCCGAGATCCTCTGTGGACAGAGACCGCCAGCGGAATTCGGTGAGCCAACTGTTTCGCGGCAGATGCACCGCGAGATCCGCCGTTCCGGAGCCGGGGCGGGTGAAGCCCGAGATATTCAACGAGGACACGAATGCCAGCCGGTGTGCGGTGTCACCGGAATTGCGGACCGTCGAATGGGCGGAGATCACATCGGCGCCGGCGTGGTGGCGGAGCCTGGTGTGCACCTCGAGGCCGGTGGCGGCGTCCTGCTGCAGCACGGTCAGGGTGTCGCCGCTGGCCTGGTGGCTGAGGTAGCGCAGCCGGGCGCTGGCCCGGTAATGGCGGTGATGGTCGTGCGAATTGCCGGTGCGGCCCTCGTCGTCGACGGACAGCTCGACCAACGCCACCGTCGGGGGTGTCGGGTGCTCGTCGGCCCCGAGGCCCAGCCGGACCGGCCGGTCGTCGTCCACGGCCAGGTTCAGGCGGAGTGCGCCGGCATTCCAGGTGATCTCGCGACTGGTCACAACGGTCATGACACCGGCTGGCCGGCGTGGCTGTCAACGTGCGCGGCAGGGTCCGGCCACTGAGATTCTCAGCACGTGGAGAGTTTGGGCGGGCCGTGATTCTCGGCCCGCCGTGAATTCCGGGCGGCGAAATTCCGTGGTGTCGGCGACGGGTCGGGAGCAGACTCCGACGGTGATCGAACGCGATTGGCATGTGCTGCTCGTCGGTGGTTCCTCCGGCACGGGCAAGAGCGCGGCGTGCGCGGCGTTGCTGCGCACCCAAGGTGTGGGCAGCGCCGAGATCGATGATCTTGCTGCCGCCGTACAGGCGATGACCACTCCCGAACAGCAACCGTTGCTGCATTACTGGTCCCAGAATGCAGACAGCCGGGAGTGGATCGCGGAGGAGATACTCGAGTTGACGCTGCAGGTCGCCGGATCGCTGGCGCCGGCGCTGCGGGCCGTTGTCGACGCGCACCTGGACAACGGGCCGCCGGTGATCATGGAGGGCGACTACCTGCTGCCGGCGCTGCTGCACGACGAGCCGGTCAACCGGCCGGAAGTGCGGGCGGTCTTTCTGTACGAGCCGGACGAGGAGCAGCTGGTACGGAATCTCACCGCCCGCGAGCCGGACTCGCCACCGCAGCTGATGCGGGCCCGGGTGAGTTGGCTTTTCGGCCAGTGGCTGCGTACCGAGGCCGACGCGCAGGGCGTACCCGCGCTGCCGGTCCGTCCGTGGGACACCCTGCCGGACCGGATCCTGGCCGCTGCCACCGCTTTTCGACGCTGAGATCCCGACGCCGGCGTTTTCCATCCCCCAACCCCATGATCATGAGGCAATTTCGTCGGCGATTCGCGGCTTTATTGCCTCATGATCATGGGGTTGGTGGGCGTGTGTCAGCCGAGCGTGGTGATGGCGCCGCAGGTCAGCGTGCCGCGCACCGTGACACCGGCACCCCGCCCGTCCGGGTTGAGCCGGCCGGAGAAGGTCACCGTCTTCCCGGACCGGTGCACCCGTGGCGTCGGCACGCCCTGCCCGTCGCTCCAGGATCGGTTGACCGACAGCCGGAGCTCTATCGGGACGAGGGTCGAGGCGTCGGTGGTGACCCCGATGGTGATCGGGCTCGGGCTGTTGGGGTCGGTGGTTCCCTTAGCCAGCAGGCCGTTCGGGGTGTTCGGGCTGCGAATGCAGCTGACCTCTTTGAAGGTGTATTTCTTGGTCAGTGCCCCGGTGACCATGGTGTAGCCGCTGCCGGGGGCACCGCTCTGTGGTGCGCCGAGGGGGAGCCCGCCGCCGCCACCCGGGCCACCGCCGCCGCCCGGGCCACCGCCACCACCCGGGCCGCTGCCGGGTTGCGCGGCCTTGGTCGGCGGAGTCGTGGAACGCCCGCCGGGGCCGGACGTGCGGGCGAACATGGCGAAGGCGAGCACGACGAGAAGTCCGCCGAGAATGGTCGCCTGCCTGCGCACGGTCAATTCCTCAATTCTCGTACGGATTCGTCGGGGGCTTCATCGGCCGTACCGTGACGGCCCGCAGGATCGGCACCGGGTCCTCGCCGTTCGGTTGACTGTGGTCGATTCCGGCGTAGTTTCCGGTTATCTGCAGCCAGCTGTTCGCGGGTTGGGCGCCGACAGAACCGTCGATGCGAATATTGATCGGGCTCGCATCGGCGGCGCAACAGGTAATCATCAACCGGGTCAAATAGATCTGCCCGTGGCCGCGCGGTGTCACGAATCCGGTGAGTGTCACGTGCCGGCCGGTGAGGGTGCGGCCGTGGTCCCACAACGCACGCTGGGAGAAGTCGCGAATGGTGTCGGGCACCGGACTCCCGGCCGGCAGCGGCGTAAAGCCGTTGGAATTTGGTGGGGCCGACCCGACTCCGCCGCCGCCACGGGAGGCGGAATAGGCGCCGAGGGCGCCCGGCTCGACGACGAATATCGCGAGCACCGGAACGACCAGCAGCCAGGCGATCCGTTGCCGGTGGCTGTTATTCGGGTGGCTGTCTTCCGGATGACTGCTTTCTGGTCGCCTGCTTTCTGGTTGCCTGCTTTCCTGATGGCCGTCGGATTCGGTGTTGTGGCGGGATTTCAGCCGCGGCAGGTTTTCCCGGGCCAATGCCGTCAGGCCGACCGCGATGAGAATGACGCCGGCGATGAGCAGCCATGGTCGGAGCCCGGCGCGTACGTACTGCAGGAAGGTGTTGTCGACGGTGATGCGGGTGATGGCGGCACCGATGAGGACCAGGAGAATGCTCTGCGCGTCGCGGTTCACAGCAGCCACGCTCCGATGGCGACGCTGGTGACGATTCCGGCGAGCAGCGCGAGTGGCGCGAATCGGGCGGCGAAACCGCGGCCGAATGCGCCGGCCTGCATGATGATCAGCTTGATGTCGACCATCGGCCCGATGACCATGAACGTCAGCCGGGCGGTGAGGGAGAACTGGGTGAGGCTCGAGGCGATGAACGCGTCGGCTTCGGAACAGACGGCCAACACGATGGCCAGTACGGCGAGGCCGGGGACGGCAAGCCAGGCGTGGTGGGCGAAGGTGTCGAGGGCGCTGCGCGGCACCACGGTGTTGAGGGTGGCCGAGGTGATGGCGCCGATCACGAGGAATCCGCCGGCCTGCAGGAAATCGTGCCGGACAGCGGCGGCGAAGATGCCGGTGTGATCGTGCGTTTTGCCGGTGAGGTCGGCGATCCAGTCGTTCCGGCCGAATCGGGCCCAGATCCAGCCGACCAGGACCGCGGCCAGTAATGAGGCAAGAAAGCGAGCCAACACGACTTCGGGCCGGCCGGGGAAGGCGACGGCCGTGGCGATGAGGACGACCGGGTTGATGGCGGGCGCGGACAGCAGGAAGGTCAGTGCGGCCGCCGGGGGTACGCCGCGGGAGATGAGCCGTCCGGTGATGGGCACCGAGGCGCATTCGCAGCCGGGCAGCAGCACTCCGGCGATGCCGGCGACGGGCACCGCGACGCTGCGGCGCCGGGGTAGCGCGCGGGCGAAGAAGGTGGCGGGTACGAACGAAGCGATGACGCCACTGATGAGCACGCCCAGCACCAGGAACGGCGTGGCCTGCACGACAATCGCGACGAACACGGTGGTCCAGGCCCGGACCGAGGCGCGCCCGAACAGACCGCCGAACAGATGTTGGCCGAGGAATGCCAGTAACACCAGCCCGATCAGGACTTCCAGCGAACCCACCCGGCGCCGCGATGCGCTCTCCGGGGTACGGGTGTCCGGCTCGGTGAGTACGTCCGGGCTGGCCATGTCGGTCATGCTGTCATGCCCTCGGCGGGTGTGGGCCGCATCTCGTGGGGGCGTGTCACGGTTGGCCAGACGTGCTACGCCGCCAGCCCGTTGACCGGCCTCCGGGTTATCCGCTGGGCAGAGTCGGCAGGTGGTGTCTGGTATTTCGTCGTGGTCGTTGTTCGGGGTCGAGTAGTGGTGGGGGTATGACGTGCGGGATGCCTTCGTGGAAGGTGATGCGCCATTGGTGGTGGTGGATGGTCCAGTGGTGTCTGGGGCAGAGGAGTACGAGGTTGTTGAGGGCGGTGGGTCCGCCGTTGGTCCAGTGCCGTACGTGGTGGGTTTCGCAGCGTTGCGCGGGCGCGTCGCAGTCGGGGTGGATGCAGCCGAGGTCTCGGGCGGCGATGGCTCGGCGGATGCCGGGTGGGATGGTGCGGGTGGCTCGGCCGACGTCGAGTGGTTCGCCTTCGCTGCCGAGCAGGATGGGGATGATGGTGGCGTCGCAGGCGATGCGGCGGGCGGTTTCGGGGCTGATCGGGGTGCCGGTGTTGAG
>DATAVB010000108.1:0-23410 GCA_036267955.1 Mycobacteriales bacterium
ACTTAAAATGACCGATTTGGCCCGTCATCGCGCTCTCATCCCTTATATCGCCTACGCACACTGTAGCGACAATTATCGCTAGGTCGGAGCCGCGTGGCTATGGGTTAGGACGTCGCAATTTGCGGATGCTCAAGTGCCGGCGCTCAGTGACCGCCGCCTACCAGCACGGAGTGGGCACCTACGACGCGGACGTTGGTCGGGTTGCCGGCGATGCTGATAGTTCCCAAGACGGTCTGCTGCGGCCCTCCGTCAACCGTGTAGGTCGCGCTGTACGTCAGACCTAGCGTCACCTGACACGTGCCCGCTTTGCGATAGGTGTGTGAGACAGCAAAGTTCGGATAGGGACCGCCAGGTGCCCTCGTGGCTTCGGTTGACGAAGCATCGCCCCAGGACCACGCATAAGTATCAACATGCGTCCGCAGTACCACATGACGACCCAACAACGTGATCGGATAATCATGATCACGAGGAGACGATGAATAGAAGATCTCCCTCTTATTCACCAACGCGCCCCACGACGGCTGAAACATCAACTCGCCCTTCGGGAGCGGCAAACGCTTAAACTCTTCCCGAATCACATCGCTGACCGTCTGCTGCTGCCGATGGGTACCCACGCACTGCTGCTGATACTGCCGCGCACCCTGCTTCTTCTCGTTCGCCAATTCCGCACAACGATCAACCTGATTCAGATACTGCTCATACTGCTTCGGATCATTTTCGCGCAACCACTTGATGTCGTGCACCGGAGAATCATGTTTCGATCCGCCTCCGCCGCGCTTGGGCGGACACTGACTTACATCTTGCCTGCTGTGACAGTCGATATCGAATTGAAATCTACCGCATATCGTTCTTGGAGGTTTCGAGCACGCCGTAGCATTCGTAGTCGGCACTAAGAACATGGCGCCGACTACTACAACCAGAGCGATGCGCAGATATCTTGTGAAGATCATTACTGCCCCAGATCGATGGAATCTGCACGCCATTGGTCCGACGACCAGACAACAGATACGTCGACAATTTTCCTTTCAGGAGACGATCCTAGCTGCGTCTTGTGCCGTTTTGGACTGTACATGCGAACATGGGCAGTAATCAGATCGAATCTAATCGTCGCATCCCGCATGCGAAAGTTTCTAGTTCTCTGATTCTGAACCTTTACAGAGCTGGACTCATACTTCCATCCCTGCCTCAACTCGGCACGAATACCTGCCGAATAGTTGGCGCAGGCGATACATCGCGACGTTGATGCGGCGGTCATTGGCCTGACATCACCAGTCTCGAACGCATAACTAAATGTATGTATCCAATATGCGGCTGCGGCTGCGGCACCGGCAGCGGTGTCTTGCTTTGCCACGGCGGGCAGCGTTGGCTTGGCCGGCTTCGAAGGAGTCGGCTTCGGGGTGGGCCGGGGGGTCGGCGAAGCAGTCGTCGAGGGCGCCGTCGTGGTCGGATCGCTGGAGTGCGTCGGCGGCAACTTCGTCGCCGGCTCACCGTCAGCACCGGAACTGCACCCAACCAACACCGCAGCCAGCAGGACACCAACCCCGGACACCACCAAACCGCGCATACCGGCCACCATACCGGCTCGGTGACCGCCCTGAATACACTTCGTACGCACCTGTGGATAACTCCCCTCGGGCGCGTCGACGGCGCGCCAACGCAGCCCGAGTCACCGGCCTACAACAGCGACAGGGCGGCGATCGCCACCGGATCATCAGGCTGGCGGAGATCCGCTAGCGCGGCCCGGCAGAGCCGCCGATGACCGCATCAGATGCAGCGATGCACCAGCATCAGACCCTTACCCGATCGATGGTCGATGCCGACGGCCTTCATCAGCCCGCCGCACCGCGCGCGCCGATCCCCGGGCCGCTCGTCGACGTGCTTCGAGGTGAGACACGACGGACAATGGTTCCGATAACTCCCGGTTGTCAGCGGGTGTACGAATATGCCGCAACGTTCGCACACGAACGCCGCGTTCTCGGTCTTTCTGCTGATGGCCTGCTCCCGCAGTCGAAGTGACATCGACATGCAGGCGCAGGGTTCCGTTGACTCTCACCCTGAGCGGGCTTTCGGGCTTGACGGAGCGAGGGACTCGATTCACCGCCGTTCCGCTGGGTCAGCGATTACTTCCGGTTCCGACTTCACCGGGTCGTTTCAGACCCGGATCCGGACCACGACCGAGGTTGCGTGTTTGTCTCGGCCACTGTCAGCCAGCAACGCCAGCTGCCACCGGTAGGTGTCATCTCCGTCGCACCGACAAAGGCGTCGTCCCCTGAAATCAGGCCTCAGCAGTGCGGTATACGAGCATTGACCAACCCCTCTTCATCCAACAACACTTTCCGAACAGCTGAAACGATAGCGACAAGTCAGCCGACACCAACCATGATTATTCGAAAGCCATTAGGTACGGGAGGCAACGGTGGCCAGGACAGACAGCAGAACGTCCAACTCGGCATCGGGATCGGGCCCGGGAATATGGGTTGCGAACACCTCGTCCCGGGTTGCGCGGCGCGCCAACTCCTCAGTGATCGCATCCGGGGAACCGGAGATCACCAGGGCGTCGAGTAGTTCGTCGGTAACAGTGCCGTCGCCGGGCTGTGGATATCCGGCCGCGGCAAACATATTCGCGTAGACCGGCGAATTGACAAAACGGACCAGCTCCGGGCGGGCCCATTCCCTGGCCGCTGCGCGGTCCTCGGTTATCGCGATGGCCACCTGGTGCACGATGGGCGGGATGGCGCGACCGGCCGAGGCGGCCCCGCGAGCCAGCGCCGGGCGGGCGACTTCATCCAGATATGCAGGCGGGCAGTGCCAGGACATCGCCGCGTCGGCAACCGCACCCGCGGTCTCAAATGCTTTGGGCCCCAATGCGGCCAGCACGACCGGTGTCGCCGGAGCCGTCGGAAACTCGGCATCCACGGTGTAGAACCGACCGTGATAGCTGACCTTTCCCTCCGTCAATCCGGCTCGCACAACCTCTACGTACTCACGCGTACGCGCCAGCGGTTGTGACACGGGCGCCCCGAGCGTAGCCGCTGTCACCACCAGATTTCCGGTCCCGATTCCCAGCCGTAGCCGCCCCGGCGCCAGTGCTTCCAGTGTCTCGGCCTGGCTGATCAGAGCGACCGGATGCCGGGTGAACGCCGGTACGATCGCGGTGCCGACGACGATCCGCTCCGTCCTGGCGAGAGCCGCGCCGAACAGGGTGGCCGTGTCATAACTGGTCACCGGCATCGCCGCCCACACGGCCGGCACGCCCGCGCGCTCAGCCCGTTCGATCAGGGCCACGGTCTCCGGCGGGGTTGATACGAAGAGTCCAAATCCAATCTGCATGATGTCCATCATCGGCAGTGCGACGCCGCATCGACAGTGGCCCGAAGGCCAATATGTGAAAAGATCAGGCCATGGCCCGCCGCATCGCACAGCGCCCGCACCGTGTCGTCGTCATCGCCCTGGACGGCGTGATCCCGTTCGAGTTCGCGATCCCCACTCGCCTGTTCGGGGCGGCGCGGGACGAGACCGGTCGGCCGCTATACAGCGTGGTGACCGCGTCCGCGGACGCCAAGGCGGTGCGTACCAGTGCCGACTTCATGATCAAACCGGGTACGAAACTCGACGCAATCCGATCGGCCGACACCGTCGTCGTGCCGGCGCTGGAGGTCGCCGAGATCAACCCGGGGCAGGTCGACGTCGTCATAGAAGCACTGCGACACAGGCGACGTGGCAGCCGGATCATCTCCATCTGCACCGGTGCGCATTTGTTGGCCAGGGCCGGAATGCTCGATGATCGGCCGGCCACGACCCACTGGAATCACGCCATCGATTTCGCTCGGGAATTCCCCGCCGTTCGGCTCGACCCCGACGTGCTGTTCGTCGACGACGGCGATGTGCTGACCTCCGCCGGCGCAGCAGCCGGGGTCGATTTGTGCCTGCATCTCATCCGGCGAGACCACGGCAGCACGGTCGCCAACGCCGTCGCCCGGCTTTGCGTGGTCGCCCCCTGTCGCGCGGGCGGACAGGCCCAGTTCATTGAGGCGCCAGTGCCGGACAGCGTGGAGGCGTCGACCACATCGACGCAGGTATGGGCGTTGGAGCGGCTCGATGCCGATCTGACACTGGCCAGCATGGCCCGGCACGCATCGATGAGCATCCGTACGTTCACCCGGCGGTTTCGCGACGAGACGGGTACGAGTCCCAACCAGTGGCTGACCCGCCAGCGCATCGACTACGCCCGGCGCCTACTGGAGTCCACCGACCTGCCGGTTGATCAGATCGCCGAGACAGCCGGCCTCGGTACGGCTGCCTCGCTGCGCAGCCATCTGCGCACTGCCATCGGCGTCTCCCCCATCACCTACCGGCGCACGTTCCAGGCCGACACCGTCCTGGTAGGCAAGTAACCGAAGCTGATCGGAGTGGCTAAGTGCCGGTATGCAGATAGAGGTTGCGCAGCAGGCAAACCTCTGCGCCGTGGTGAATAACCTCCACATTCGCATACAGCATCATTTCGCCATCGGTGCGTGGGCGAATGCAGGCGGGTCCCCCTGTGGTTGGGCGAGTGTTCCGTACCGAGGTCGCACACACCGTTGACCCATTTCTCGTACTCGTCCTCGACTAACCAGTAGCCAGATCCACTGACCATGGCAAACTCTGCTGGTCAGATTGCCGGTCAGAATTCCTGGTGCCCTCCGATACGGACTCTTGCAAGATCGATCCGACCGGCACACAGGCCGGGAATCGATCTCAACAAGGTGCGCAACCATGCACGCGAGACGATCAATGCTCGCCGCCGGATTGACCTCTCTTACTGTCGCGACCGCCGTCGCGGGCAGCGTCGGAACCGCCAACGCCGCCCAAGACCAGCACGGCGCAATCTCGACCGTCACCACTCACCCTGGTCGCGTGCCTGCCCGGCGGTGTGGTGCTTTTTCTCCGTCGCGGTGCCTATCGGAGCTGGACGCCGGGCAGGTCGTCGACTGAGCCTCCGGTCAGTCGATGCCTTCGACGATGCGGAAGTCGCGCTCGACGCCGTCGGAGAGAGCGACCAGCGCCTCCTGGTAGGCCTTACTCTCGCGTGCCGCGAGAGCCTGTTCAAAGCTGTCGAACTCGATCAGGACAGTGCGCTCGGCGATTCCAGCGTCGTGTGCGACGACCCGACCGCCACGGACGAGGGTCCGCCCGCCCCCGGCCCGGACGGCCGGACCGGCCAGCTTGTTGTAGGCAGCCAGCTTCTCAGGGTCTGAAATGGTGTGGTATGCACTGACCCAGTAGCCCTTGGCCACGGAACCTCCAGTGTTTGGAAAGAGCATATCTGACTTCGAATTCACAATTCAGATCGACCGTACCCAACGACGGGTCACCGGGTGATCCAGCGCACGCGCCGGTCAGCCCCGGTGCGGGCCCGGCGGTCGCCGCTGACGAACTTGCGGTCGGCATCCTGAGCACCTCTCGGTTCAGCCCTGATGAGGCGGCAGTGAACGTCGAGGGGTCCAGCTCGAAATCGGTGACCTTGCGGGATCTATTGCATTGTTCTGATGCCTAAGGCGCCACGCTGGCAGGGTTCGTGCTCGCACGGGCCTCGACCAGCCAGGTGGACGGCGCGACCCGCCATCTTGAGCCCGAGAATGATGCCATCGTCGAGAAGTTCGTCCATATCGACGGCGACGAATCCGCTGCTCGCCTCTGCAAGTTGACGCACCACAGTGCTCTCGGCGGCCTGTTCACCGACTCCCCCGAGGTTGATCGTGACCACACTGGCGGGGTCAGGGCGGCGGTGACGCGGCCTAGTTGTGGTCAACCGTTGTGGTCAGGGCCGTCCTTCGGGGCGGCCCTTTCGGTGTTTATGCTGGTCAGAGGCGAGCCAGCGAGGGGACTTGAACCCCTAACCGCCCGATTACAAGTCGGGTGCGCTACCAATTGCGCCACGCTGGCAGTGTGTGGTCCAGCGTACCGACCCGGCACAGCGGTCCTGCGCCGGCACGCGATGGCGGGCGGGGACAATCGACACATGCGCATCGTGGTGGCACCGGCGGGCCAGAATGCCGGTACGACGCAGCGTCTCGACGACAGCGACCAGCCCCTCGGCCCGCCCGAGAACACGGCGGACCTTGCCGCCACCATCGCGGCGGACGAGGCGGCGCACCGCCCGCGCTGGATCTGGCCCGACACCTCCCGGATCTATCCGGCGCTACAGCGCAAGAGGATCAGAGTCGAGCGGGCGCACGACATCGCACTGGCCGAGTCCGCGCTGCTCGGCTACGCCGGCCGGTGGGGTGAGCCGACCAGCCTGCCGGCCATCGTGGCCCGGTCCCGCGGCGAGGAGCCGCCGACCGAACCAGCCGTCACGGCAGACAATCCGGACCAGCCACGACTCTTCGAGGACACCGACGACGGCCTGCCCGAAGACCTCACCGCGTTTGATGCGACGCTCGCCGCCTACCGCCGCCAGAAAGGTCCGGCGGACCAAAAAGCAGCCTACGAACCCACCCCGGTCACCCGCCGGCACCTCGACCTGATGATCGCGGCCGATTCGGCTGGCGCCCTGGCCGCAGCCGAGATGTCCCGGATCGGCCTGCCCTGGCGGGCCGACGTGCACGACCAGATCCTCACCGAGGCCCTCGGTCCGCGGCCGCCGCAACACACTCGACCGGCCAAGCTGCAGGCCCTCGCCGACGAGATCGCGGCCAGGCTGCACACCGCGAAACTCAACCCAGACTCCGCCGCCGAGCTGATCCGCGCCTTTCAACGCGAGGGGCTGACCCTGGAGAGCACCCGCGCCTGGGAGCTCAAACGCCTGGAGCACCCGGCCGTCGAACCGTTGCTGACCTACAAGTCGCTGGCCCGGCTGCACACCGCCAATGGCTGGGCCTGGCGGGACAGCTGGGTGCAGAACGGCCGGTTCCGGCCCGAGTACGTCGCCGCGGCGGTGGTCTCCGGCCGGTGGGCGACCCGCGGCGGAGGCGCGCTGCAGATCCCCAAAGCGGTACGGGCCGCGGTCGTCGCCGAGCCCGGCTTCCGGTTGGTGGTCGCCGACGCGCAGCAGCTCGAACCGCGGGTGCTCGCGGCCATGTCCGCCGACCGCGGCATGACCGAGGCCGCCGCACACGGCGATCTCTACGCCGCGCTCGCCGAGCAGTCCTTCAAGGGCGACCGGGCCCAGGCGAAGGTCGGGTTGCTGTCCGCCATGTACGGTGGCTCGACCCCGGCCATGGCCACGCTGCGCCGGCGCTACCCGGATGCCCTTGCGCTGCTGGAGAAGGCCGCCACCACCGGCGAGTCCGGCGGAATCGTGCGCTCGGTCCTCGGCCGTACCTGCCCGGCGCCGCGGTCGGGGTGGGACGGCGGCCCGGAGCGGCAGGCCATGCAGCGGGCCCGTGACCGCGGCCGATTCACCCGCAACTTCGTCATCCAGGCCTCGGCGGCCGACTGGGCGGCCGTACTGCTGGCGTTGCTGCGTTCCAGCCTGCCCGACGGGGCCGAGCTGGTCTTCTTCCAGCACGACGAGGTCGTGGTGCACTGCCCGGCCGAACAGGCCGAGGCCGCCGCCGAGTCCATCCGGCAGGCCGCCGAACAGGCCACCGCGCTCGTTCTCGGCCGGACTCCGGTACGCCTGCTCCTGAGCACCGCAGTGGTCACCAACTACGCCGAAGCAAAGTGACTCTCGGTACGAAACCGGGAACTCAGCGGAGCGACCAAGAAGGCCGGACGTGGACATCGGGATGACAACGGTGTCACGGACTCGTGACGTAAGCCTCTATTTCGGCTAGGTTGTGCCCACGTCCTACATCGTCGCGGCGCGTAACTAACGCGCGACCGCATACCCGAAGGGACCTTTATGGCTGAGGTTGCGTACGTCAACGCCACGCGGATCTATCCCGGTAACCCGACACCGGCCGTCAACCAGCTGAATCTCGACATCCATGATGGCGAGTTCGTCGTGCTGGTCGGCCCGTCCGGCTCCGGAAAGACGACCGCGCTGCGAATGCTCGCCGGACTCGAGGACATCGACGAGGGCGAAGTTCAGATTGCCGGCAAGGATGTCTCGAACAAGCCGCCCAAGGACCGCGACATCGCGATGGTCTTCCAGAACTACGCCCTGTATCCGCACATGACCGTTGCGGACAACATGGGATTCGCTCTGAAACTCAAGGGCGTCAACAAGACCGAGCGGGCACAGCGGGTCCGCGATGCGGCCAAGCTGCTCGACCTCGAGCCGTACCTCGACCGTAAGCCGAAGGCTCTCTCCGGTGGTCAGCGGCAGCGTGTCGCCATGGGTCGCGCCATCGTGCGTGAGCCTGCGGTGTTCCTCATGGATGAGCCGCTGTCCAACCTCGACGCCAAGCTGCGCGTCGAGACCCGCGCCAACATCGCGGCCCTGCAGGCACGGCTGCAGACCACGACCGTCTACGTGACCCACGACCAGACTGAGGCCATGACCATGGGCCACCGGGTCGCGGTGCTCAAGGACGGCCTGCTGCAGCAGTGCGACACCCCGCGGGCGCTGTACGACAACCCGCAGAACGCGTTCGTAGCCGGCTTCATCGGCTCGCCCGCGATGAACCTCAAGACCGTTCCGCTGACCAACGGCGGCGGCCAGATGGGCTCCTACTCCTTCCCGCTGCCGAAGCAGATCCTCGACGCGGCCGGAAAGAAGAACCTGTCCGAGGTCATCGTCGGCGTCCGTCCCGAGGGCTACACCCTGACCTCCGACCCCAACGGCGTAGCGCTGAAGGTCGACCTGGTCGAGGAGCTCGGCGCCGACGCCTACATCTACGGCACCACCGACCTTGGCGATGACGAGAAGTTCGTCGTCCGTGTTGATGGCCGAGTGCCGCCGACAATGGGTTCGACGGTCCGGCTGGCTGTCGACACCGAGCACGTGCACGTGTTCGAGCCGGAGTCGGGCGAGCGTCTCGGCTGATTCACCTCGCAAGCGACAACGGCCCGATCCGGTTTCTCAACCGGATCGGGCCGTTCTCAGTCTGCGGACACTCAGCCGCTGGGCAGGGTGATGATCGAGAAGTCCGCGCCCCACGGATCCTGACAGGCAGACATCCGGCCGTACGGGGAATCCTCCGGCTCGCTGAGCACCTTCCCGCCGTTCTGCGCCACTTCCTCCGCCGTCTTGTCTACGACAGCGACGGCGAAGTAGGGCTGCCAGTGAGATGCCTCCGTCGCGGCACGCATGCGCCCGGCGACCATGTCACCGCCGATGCTGAGCACCGCGTAATCGAAATTGGTGCCGTCCCCGACCTGCTCGAACGTGTACGGGAAAAGCTTGCCGTAGAAGGCATCCGCTGCGGCCGAGTCCTGCGTGTGCAGTTCATTCCAGGAGATAGTGCCGGGCTCGTTGACCAGCTGCGCACCAATATGGGCCCGCGCCTGCCACAGCCCGATCGGCGCTCCGGTGGGGTCCAGGAGATAGCCCACGCGACCCTGCTCCGGAATGTCCATCGGTTCCATCACGACCGTGCCACCGGCATCCCGGGCCACCTGCAGCGTCGCGTCCACATCGTCCGTCGCGAGGTACGTGTTCCACATCGTCGGAAGTTCCTGCCCCTCCTGCCGAGGCATGAGCGCCGCGACATTCAGGCCGTTCTTCTGAGCCAGCGTGTAATGCCCCATCTCGGCCGGCATCGTCAGGAATTCCCAGCCGAATAGCTCACCATAAAAGGCTTTGGTCGGCTCGAGCTCGATCGCGGTCAGGTCTATCCAACTCGGTGTTCCGGCGTCGTAGTGCGTGCGCTCAGGCATCGCTTACCCCCCATGAAGCGGAAAATCCCAGGAAACGGGAAAATCCCAGTATCCGCCCGACCGGGCGGCCGGCGACCGCCGAAAGGATGTGCGGTGGAGAGCCGGTCAGCCCACCAGCCGGCGCCGGCGCGCCACCTCGGCCAGTGCCACCCCGGCGGCCACGCTGGCGTTGAGCGATTCGGTCGCATCGGTGATCGGGATGGAAACCCGCAGATCGCAGCACTCACCGACCAGCCGGGACAGCCCCCGGCCCTCCGACCCGACCACCAGACACAGCGGATCGGTCGAGGCCTCCAGGTCGTCCAGGCTAAGGTCCGCATCCGCGTCCAGGCCGACGACGGTCAGCCCCGCCTTCTGGTACGCGATGAGCGCGCGGGTCAGGTTGGTGGCCCGGGCGACCCGGATCCGGGCCGCCGCGCCGGCACTGGTGCGCCAGGCCGAGGCCGTCATTCCGGAGGCCCGCCGCTCCGGCAACACCACGCCCTGGGCGCCGAACGCCGCCGCGGACCGCACGACGGCCCCGAGGTTGCGCGGATCGGTGACGCCGTCCAGGGCGACGATCAGGGGCGTCCCGACGATGTCGGTGAGCAGGTCGTCGGGATGCGCATAGTCGTACGGCGGGACCTGCAGCGCGAGTCCCTGGTGCAACAGCCCGTTGGTGATCCGGTCGAGCTCAGGCCGGCTCACCTCCATAATGGACAGATGCCGGTCGCCGGCCCGGCGCATCGCCTCGGTCACCCGTTCGTCGAGGTCGAGTCCGACGGCGACGTAGAGCGCGGTGGCCGGGATGCGGGCCCGCATCGCCTCCACGACAGGGTTTCGGCCGACCAGCAGGTCCGGGCTGTCCTTGACCTTCGGCGGCCGCTTTCCAGTCTGTTTGGCGGCGACCATGGCGCGGCGCTGCGCCGGATGACCCGGGCGTGCCTCGGCCGGCGGGGTGGCGCCGCGCCCTTCCAGCTTCTTGCGGCCATGCCCACCGGTGCCGGCGAGCGGACCCTTCTTCTTGCTCGGGTCGCGACGGGCGCCCTGCCGTTTTGAATTGCCGGCCATTCTCAACATTCCCCTTCGCTGTGCGCCGAATGAACCGGCATTTCGCGTACGCGTATTTCTGTTGGTGTCAGGCGTTTCCGCGCAGTGTCCACCGTGGACCAGCTGGAGTGTCCTCGACCGAAACTCCGGATGCGGCCAGCTGATCCCGGATCGCGTCAGCGGCCGGATAATCCTTGCGGGCCCGCGCCGCCTGACGCTGGTCCAGGGCCAACGCCACCAATGCGTCGACCACCCCGGTCAGGTCGTCCGACGAGTTTCCAGTCTGCCACTGCGGGTCGAGCGGATCCAGGCCCAGCACCGAGAGCATCGCCCGGGCCGCCACGAGCGAGCCGCGGACGGTCTCCTTGTCCTGCTGGCCAAGGGCTTTGTTGCCCTCACGCACGACGTCGTGCACCGCCGCGAGAGCCCGGGGCACCGACAGATCGTCGTCCATCGCCGTGACGAAATCAGCGCACAACACGGCCTCGGCCGGATCGACCGCACCGACCAGTTCGGTGGCCCGCTCGACGAAACTCTCCAGCCGCCGGTATGCGGTGCCGGCCACCTCCATGCCCTCGTCCGACGCTTTGATCATCGACCGGTAATGCGGCGCGACGAGGTAATACCGCAGCTCCACGGGGCGGACACTGCGTACCGCTTCGCTTACCAGCATGGAGTTTCCGAGCGACTTCGACATCTTCTCACCAGCCGCGTCGACAACCCACGCATTGTGCAGCCAGTACGCCGCGAATCCGTAGCCGGCCGCCTCGGACTGCGCGATCTCGTTCTCGTGGTGCGGAAATTCCAGATCGAGCCCGCCGCCGTGAATGTCGAATTCCGGTCCGAGATAGCGCTCGGACATCGCCGAGCACTCGATGTGCCAACCGGGCCGGCCGGGTCCCCACGGGGAGTCCCACGTCGGCTCGCCGGGCTTGGCCGCCTTCCACAGCGCGAAGTCACGCGGATCGCGCTTGCGGTCCTCGGTCTCCGTGTCGGCGGCAGGCAGCATCGCGTCCGGTCGCTGGCCCGACAGCCGGCCGTACCGCGGCCAACTGGAGATGTCGAAGTAGACGTCGCCGGCGACGGCGTACGCGTGACCGCGGTCGATCAGTCGCTGGATGAGGTTGTTGATCTCCGGAATGTGGCCGGTGGCCCGCGGCTCGATCGTGGGCGGCAGGCAGCCCAGGGCGTCGTACGCCTCGGAGAACAGCCGCTCGTTGCGGTACGCCACCTGCCAGGACGGCACGCCTTCTTCGGCGGCCTTGGCGATGACCTTGTCCTCGACGTCGGTGACGTTGCGGACGAAAACGACCTCGTACCCGCGGTAGGTCAGCCAGCGACGCAGGACGTCGAAACTGACCCCGGAGCGGATGTGGCCGATGTGCGGCGCGGACTGGACGGTGGCGCCACACAGGTAGATCGACGCGGTTCCCTGCTGGCGCGGTACGAAGGCGCGGGTGGACCGGGTGCCGGTGTCATACAGGTGCAGGGTCATCGCGGAGCGACTCGGGAGCGGAGCCATGTCATGGCGCGCAGTCTACGCAGGATCTGAAGGGCCCCTGCGCAGGATCAGCCGGCCTCGATGTAGGCATCGCGGAGGTAGTCGTTGACGGCCTGCTCCGGAACCCGGAATGACCGGCCGATCCGAACCGCCGGCAGGCCACCGCCGTGCACCAGTCGGTAGACGGTCATCTTCGAAACCCGCATCAGGTCAGCGACCTCGGCAACCGTCAACAGCTTCAACTGAGTCGGCCCGGTCTCAGACCCGGCGGCCGAGTCGGCGCGCACCGGTTTCCGCTGGGACGCACCGGAAGCCGACGCGTGCGATCGCGATCTGTCCGACCGCGACGTGTCAGATCCCGAACTTTCAGAACGAGACGCCATGGGACACCAACCCTCGGGCACGTGGCGGGCCGCCGGCTTCCCCACCGGCGAACGACGAAACGCACGTGCTCTCCGCAGCCTAGCGGTACAGGTGTGACTGATGCGACCCGCGGCCGACCGTCGTGACCGCTCTGTCACATTTCGTCAAGTCGACACGCCGCCTCCGACCGGCGGGCTCGGTCACCCGGGGCTCAGTCGTGCGCGCGGCCCAGCTCCCGGCTGCGGTCCCGGGCGGCCTCGATCGCGGCGATCAACGCTGCCCGGACGCCGTGCTTCTCCAGCTCGACGATGGCGTTGATGGTGGTGCCGGCCGGCGAGGTGACGGCCTCGCGCAGCTTGACCGGATGCTCGCCGGTGTCCCGCAACATCTGCGCCGAACCCAGCGCCGTCTGCACCAGCAGGTCGGCGGCGACCGCCCGCGGCAGCCCGAGCAGGATCCCGGCGTCGATCATCGCCTCGACCAGAAAGTAGAAGTACGCGGGACCGCTGCCGGACAGCGCGGTCACCGCGTCCTGCTGCGACTCCGGCACCCTCACCACCCGGCCCACCGGAGCGAGCAGTTCCTCGGTGAGCGCCAGATGCTGCTCGGTTGCGTGCGAGCCGGCGCTGATGGCGCTCATCGCCTGGTCGACCAGCACCGGAGTGTTGGTCATGACCCGGACGATCGGGACCTCGTCGCCGAGCCGGCGCTCGTAGTAGGCGGTCGGCATGCCGGCGGCGAACGAGATCAGCAGGGTGCCGGCGTCCAGCCTGCCGGCGAGCTCGGCAGTCAACGCGTCGGCGTCCTGGGGCTTCACGGTCAACAGCAGTACGTCGGCCTCGGCCGCGGCCTCGGCATTTCCGACGGCCCGGACGCCGTACCGGTCGGTGAGCTCCTTGGCCCGCTCGGCCCGGCGGGTAGTGACGAGCACGTCGTCGGGCGGCCGTCCGGCGCGCAGCATGCCCGACAGGAGAGCCTCGCCGAGCTTTCCGGCGCCCAGCACGGCGAGCTTCATGACTGGCTCACCAGGGACCGCAGGAAGAAACCGACGTTGGCCGGTCGCTCAGCGAGCCGGCGCATCAGATACCCGTACCACTCGTTCCCGTACGGCACGTAGACACGGACGGTCTCGCCGCGCTCAACCAGCCGGCGCTGCTCGTCGGCCCGAATCCCGTACAGCATCTGGAACTCGTAACTGCCGGCCTCCCGGCCGTACCACCGGGCACGCTCGCTGGCGATCGCCACCAGTCGCGGATCGTGGGTCGCGACGAGTGGCCGCCCGGCCCCGCCCATCAGCACATTCAGGCAACGCACGTAGGAACGGTCGACGTCGTCGGCATGCCGGAACGCGACGGACTCGGGCTCCTTGTAGGCACCCTTGCACAGCCGCACCCGCGAACCCTCGTACGCCAGCTCGCGGCAGTCACCCTCGGTCCGGCGCAGGTAGGCCTGGAGCACCGCGCCGATCGACGGGAAGTCCTTGCGTAGCACGGTCAGGATGCCCAGCGTCGAGTCGGTGGTGCTGTGATCCTCCATATCGAAGGTGACCATGGTGCCGGCCTCCGCGGCGGCGGCGCAGATCGTGGCCGCGTGGTCGGTCGCGATCGACTCGTCGAGCGCCTGCCCGACCGCGGAGAGCTTCAGGCTCACCTCGGCGCCGGCGGTCAGGCCCTCCTCGCCCAGCCGGCTCAACAACTCGACGTAGGCCTGGGTCGTCTGCTCGGCCTGCGCGGCGTCGGTGCAGTCCTCGCCGAGCCGGTCGAGGCTGATCAGCAGACCTGACCCAGCGAGCTCGTGGCCGACCCGCACGGCGTCATCGAGGCTCTCGCCCGCCACGTAACGCCGGACTATGTCCCGGCTCACAGGCAACGTCGACACCATGTGTTTGACCCGCTGGTTTCCGCCCGCGGCGAGGATCACTGTGCGCAGCATGGCGTAGAGGTTACGGCCTCCCGGCGACCGGTTTCGCGCGGCTTCGGGGGCCTGTGGACAACGTCGGAGCCGGTGGACAGCGCCGGCGGCGACGATTCGCGGATGCGGACGGGTCGAATGTGGCGGCCAGGATTTACCAGCCACGACATAGTTAGTCGCGGTGATCGACGGGCCGTTCCAATAAATTGCTCGCCGAGTGGTGGATCTTCGCCAGCGCGTTCAACAGGTGCTTGCGCTCGGTCGCCGTGAGGTCCGCGGTGATCTTGTCCTCGATCAGGCGTCGTTCGGTCTCGATCGGCGCCTGTAGCGCGCGTCCGGCATCGGTGAGCCAGAGCCGGACCAAGCGGTTGTCCCGGTCGTCACGGCGCCGGACGAGCAGGCCGGCGGCGGCCAGTCGGGTAGCCACCTTGGTAACGGCCGGCGTGGTGACGTTGGCAACGGCGGAGATCTCTCCCGGCGTTCGGCCGTCCTGATCCCATAGCGCGGCGAGCAGGTGATCATGCCCGACGCGCAGGCCGTGGCGCCCCATGGCCTGGTCGGCCACGGCGCGAAGCGCTTTCGCGGTCGTGCTGTGCAGGTCGAGAAACTCGGGCACCGACTACCTCCCACGCTGCCGCCGAATCAGCTTGACCCGGAGTTCGTTTACCGGTTAACGTTTAATTTCATTAACCGGTAAACGAGCTTCGGAGTTGTTGATGCTACTGATCACTGGCGCGACCGGGAATGTTGGCCGCGAACTCGCTCGCGAACTCGACACGGCCGATGCCGCCTTCCGGGTCCTGGTGCGTGACGTAGACCGAGCCAGGACGCTGCCCGCACGGGCCGAGCGCGTCGTCGGCGACCTGGGTGCGCCCGCGACGCTGCGACCCGCCTTCGAGGGCGTGACCGGACTGTTCCTTCTCGTACCCGGCGTCGGCCTCGAGCACACCGCGCACGCGCTCGCGGCCGCCGAGGCCGCCGGAGTGCGCCGCATCGTTCTGCTGTCCTCATTCAATGCGTTCGGCGACCCGATTCCCGCGATGGGCCGGTGGCACCACGAACGCGAGCAGATGATCCGCGCCTCGGGCATCCCGTTCACCTTCCTTCGGCCGGGCGGCTACATGACCAACGCGCTCGACTGGCTGCCCACCATCCGCCAAGCAGGATTCGTCCTCGACCCCACCGGGCCAGGCCGCCACGCGCCCATCGATCCGGCCGACATCGCCGCCGTCGTCGCGCTCGCGCTCACCGAGAACGGCCACGACGGCAAGGCGTACGTCCTCACCGGCAGCGAAGTGTTCACCGTCGCCGAACAGGTCGCCATCCTCGCCGAAGCGATCGGCCGCAAACTGGAAGTCCGCCCGATCGCCACACCCGCCGAAGCCGTCCGCTTCCGCTACCCCAACGGCGCGCCCCCCGCGCTCGCCGACGCCATCGTCGAAGCCTTCACGCACGCCCGCGCCGACACCGTCGGCCTGCGCACCGACACCGTCGAGCAGTTACTCAGCCGCAAACCGCTGACGTTCGCCCACTGGTGCGCGCGCAACACCGACGCGTTCCGGTAGCCGCCCACCACCCCAGCAGCCAAGCTGCTACCTGCTACTCCCTCCGGCGCCGACGGACACGCCGTCCACCAGACCGCCGCGTCCTGCCCCAGAACAACCCCCGAACAACGCAGAATCGACCGCAGCATCCAGGCGAACAGAGTCTTGAAAATACGCGCTGAAAAGCGGAGTGCAGGGCCAGCCGGGCAATGCTTTCGCATACCTGTCCATCGACCCGACCACGCAACAGATGATCGCTGTACAGTTCTACGCCGACGGTGACACGGACAGCGCTCGACAGAAGAAACAGCGCGGCCCTGACATTCCTGCATCCGCCATTTCCGCCGAGCTCGGAGCCATGCGTACTTTCTCATCTCGAGCGGGTTGGGTAAATCTCGAGTCGTGCGCGGCTGCACAACGTATGGAATTCTCGGCACTGCGCGACGAGTCGCCCGCCAGTGCGTCAGGCGCTGGAATTCGATGGCCCACAGAGAATGCCGTTGATCCACAACACAATCCGATCAGCCGCGATCAACTAACCGAAAGGGCGTATCACGGTTGACCCCGGTGGCCGTGATCATCGGCCGGGCCGCACACCGTTCGCCAAAACATCTACCCCAGCGACGGACCCAGCCGGGCGAGGCAGTCGCGCCAGCCTTGCGCGTGGTTGTCGCGGGCTGTCTCATCTGCATTCCCGGTATGCATCAGCACAATCTCCGTACCATCCGGGACCGATCGAAATTCGACCGACACGCGTGTCTCATCGAATTCCCCGTCCCAGATCCAGGTAAAGGCAAGCCGGTGTGGCGCATCGATCTCCAGAAAACGGGCCCGCCACTCCGAGCGCCGCCGACGAATAATGAAATGCACCGCCCACGCTGAGATCAACATCGAAAGCCGCCGGAAACGGCCAAAACCAGACCGCCAGAGAATCCGGCGATACCCAGGATGTAAACACCTTATCCACAGCTGCATCCACAGTGGTGCGCACGCACGCTGTCAGTTCGTCCATCGCTGCAGGCTCCCAAGAAAACGATCACCGTGTCCGAAATACTTCACGTGCGGTAACAGCACCGTTACGCTCCAGGGTCACACTGCGCCGAAATCCCATTCCCGTGGGCAACGACTGCCGTCCCGAATGGACCCAGCGTGAACAATCTCACAGCCCCTGACCATCCGTACTGGATGCCACAAAAACAGCGGACGACCCCGATCTGATCAAGATCCTGCAACATCCTGCTGCGCCCACTTGCCCCAACGGGCAGCCCACGCGTACGAATGCAAGGGTTCGCGGTGCACGCTGCTCATCCGGCTGCGTATGTGGCGACGATGCCACACCGCGTAGGGGCCAACATCCCGGCGCCCTCGGCGTGACAACAGTCCGCACGCATGCAGATCAGGAAGGGTGGAGTGCCGGTGGACGCCGCAACGGCGACCGTCACGACCGTGCAGAGCGCGGCATCGCGGCTTGACCGGCTGCCGATCTGCTCCTGGCACCGCAAGCTGGTGATCCTGGTCGGCATCGGCACCTTCTTCGACCTGTACGAGGTGTTTCTCGGCGGCGTGCTCGGCGCCACCCTGGCCACCCAGTGGAACCTGAGCTCCACCGGCAAGGCCCTGGTCATCAGCTCCGGATTCATCGGCATGTTCGTCGGAGCCATCGCGCTCGGCGTCCTGGCCGATGTCTTCGGCCGCCGCCGCATGTTCCTGATCAACCTCGGTGTCTATTCGGCGTTCTCGCTGGCCGCAGCCGCGGCGCCAAACCTCTCCTCCCTCGTCGTCCTGCGAATCCTCGCCGGTCTCGGACTCGGCGCCGAGTTGACCCTGGTCGACACCTACCTGGCCGAATTCCTGCCCAGCCGGTCGCGCGGGCGCTACATCTCCTGGGCCTACACCCTCGGCTTCGTCGCGGTGCCGATCGTGGCGCTGGCCGGTGCCCGGCTCGTCGCCGGGCACGATCTGGCGATCAGCGGCTGGCGCTGGCTGCTGGTGATCGGCGGGCTCGGCGCCTTCGTGCTGTGGATCCTGCGCCGCCGGCTCCCCGAGTCGCCGCGCTGGCTGGCGACGCACGACCGCGGCGAGGAGGCCGGCCAGGTCCTCGACAACATCGAGGATCAGGTCCGGACCGCGACCCGGTCCCCGTTGCCGGAGCCCGCGTATGTGCCGGACGAGGCACCGGTCCGGCTGTCGTTGGGGACGATGTTCGGCTCCGCGTACCGGCGGCGCACTGTCATGCTCTGGATCTTCCAGATCCTGCAGACAGTCGGCTACTACGGCTTCGGCTCACTTGCCCCGGTGGTCCTGGTGTCCAAGGGCTACTCGATCGTCGACTCTCTTGGCTACGCCGCGCTCTCCTATGTCGGCTATCCGATCGGCTCCGCTCTCGCCATTCCGCTCATCGAGCGCTGCGAGCGCAAGTCGCTGATCGTCGGCTCGGCCCTGGGCATCGCCGCGTTCGGCGTCGTCTTCGGCGCCGCCGCCAACACCGCGCTGATCGTCTTCGCCGGCTTCATGCTGACGGTCTGCAGCAACGTGTTCTCCAACGCATACCACGTCTACCAGGCCGAAATCTTCCCCACCAGAATCCGCAGCAGCGCGATCGGCATCGCGTACTCGCTGTCCCGGGCGACCTCGGCCGCGCTGCCGTTCATCGCGATCTCGGTGCTCGACCATCTCGGCTCGACCGCCGTCTTCGTCGGCTCGGCGGTCCTGATGCTCGGCCTCTGCCTCAACGTCTCGATCCTCGGCCCGAACAGCACCGGCCGCAGCCTGGAAACGGTAAGCAGCTAAGGGCCGATCTGGGCGCGGGCCGCCAGATGCAGCCTGGTGAACGCCAACGCCTCCACGAGGTCCTCTTCCCGACGCTGCCTGGTGGCGGCCCGGCGGGTGTTGATCTCGACGATCACTGAGCCGCCGAATCGCCGCTGGGCAAGGCGTCCCAGCACCTCGTCACACGGCTGCGTCCCCCGGCCGGGCACCAGATGCTCGTCCTTGCCGAGCCCGGTCCCGTCGCCCATGTGCACGTGGGCGAGCCGATCCCCCATCGCCTCGTACAACTCGAGGGAATCGGTCCGGGCCACCGATGCATGCGAGAGATCCAGCGTGAGGTGCGGGTGGGCGGCGGCGACCGGGGACCAATCCGGGGCGTACATGGACACTTCGCGGCCCCGCATCCGCAGCGGGAACATGTTCTCCACCGCGAACCGGATCGGCGTCTCGGCCTGCATCCGGGCCAGCCCGGTGGCGAAGGTACGGGCATAGTCGAATTGCCAGCGGAACGGCGGATGTACGACCACCACCTCGGCGCCCACCGCCTCGGCGACCGCCTGCGCCTTCCGCAGCTTGCCCCACGGCTCGGTGCCCCACACCCGCTGGGTGATCATCAGACAGGGCGCATGGATCGCCAACACCGGCATCGAATGCTGCTCGGACAGCCGGCGCAGCGCATCCTCGTCCTGGCTCGCCGGGTCAGTCCACACCATGATCTCGATGCCGTCGTACCCAAGTCGGCTGGCCATCTCGAAAGCGGTCGCGGTCGTCTCCGGGTAGACCGATGCGGTCGACAATCCGACCCGGGCCGCCGGAACAGCCACCGCGCGGCTGGATCGTCTACTCATCGGGCGAACGCGCCGGGAACATCGGTCACGCACCCAGGCTACGCAGCCGGCCTCACCCCTGCTCCAACCAGTCCAGCCGGCGCAGGATCACGCCCTCCCGCAGCGCCCACGGGCAGATCTCCAGCAGCTCCACGCCGAACGCCCGCATCGCCGCCTCCGCCACCACCGAACCGGCCAACAACTGATGGGCCCGGGCCGAGCTCACCCCGTCCAACTCGGCCAGGTCGCCCGAACTCATCCGGGAGATGAAGGCCATCACCTGGTGCAGCGCCGTGAGGTTCAACTGGCGGGGGGTACGCGGGCCGGCCGAGGATGGGGCCGCTCCGGCCAGCCGGGCCAGCGACCGGAACGTCTTCGAGGTCGCCACCACCCGGTCCGGACGGCCGACCCCGGAAATCTCCTTGCTCACCCCGGCCAGCGTCGATTCGACATAGTCGCGCAACGCCGCCACCGACGCCTTGGACGGCGGATCACCGGAGAGCCGCTCGCGGGTCAGCCGGCCGGCCCCGAGCGGGACGGAGACCGCCGCCTCCGGTTCTTCGTCCAGGCCGGCCGCCAATTCCAGCGAACCGCCACCGATGTCCAGCACCAGCAGCCGTCCGGCGCTCCAGCCGAACCACCGCCGCACCGCGAGAAAAGTCAGCCGCGCCTCGTCCGGTCCATTGAGGACAGCCAGCTCGACGCCGGTCTCCTCGCGCACCCGGGCCAGCACCTTCGCGCCGTTGGTGGCGTCCCGCACCGCCGAGGTCGCGAACGCCAGCAGGTCGTCGCAGCGCAACTTCTTTGCGGCGTCCCGCGCGTCGGCGACCGCTTTAACCAACGCGTCCGAACCCGAATTGGAGAGCCGCCCGGAGTCGGAGATCTGCTCAGCGAGCCGCAGCATGTGTTTCTCCGACAGCGTCGGAGTCGGATGTCCACCGCGCCGGGCATCGACGACGAGGAGATGCACCGTATTCGAGCCGACGTCCAGGACACCCAGCCGCATACCCTCAACCGTAGCGGACCTAAGCTGTGCGGATGCCCGCAGCGCGCGCCAAGACGCAACGCACCACCCGCAAAGGCAACGCCGATCCGCGCAGCCTGGAAAGCGGTCTCGATTTCGCCCGGGAGTGGATCGAGTTCGTCGATCCGGCCGACCCGGAACACGTCGTCCGGGCGGACCTGACCTGGCTGTGTTCCCGCTGGACCTGCATTTTCGGTCAGGGCTGCCACGGTATCGGCGGAAATCCGGACGTCGGCTGCTGCAGCCACGGCGCGTTCTTCACCGACAGCGCGGATGAGCAACGCGTCAACCGCGCGGCCCGCGAGCTCGACGCGAGTAACTGGCAGTACGCCGCGGTCGGCGCCCGTAAGGGAATCAGCGTCAAGGACGCCGTCGGCGACGACCCCGACCGGCGCCGCACCCGCAAGGTCGACGGCGCCTGCATTTTCCACAACCGCCCCGGATTCGCCGGTGGCGAGGGCTGCGCACTGCATGCCCTGGCCCTGCGTACGGACCGGCATCCGCTGGAGACCAAGCCGGAGGTCTGCTGGCAGCTGCCGATCCGGCGCGAGCAGGAATGGGTCGAGCGGCCGGACACCACCAAGGTGCTGGTGAGCACGCTGACCGAGTTCGACCGGCGGTCCTGGGGCGGCGGCGGCCATGACCTGCACTGGTGGTGCACGTCGTCGCCGGAGGCGCACGTCGGCAGCGAGCCGTTCTACGTCTCGTACGGCCCGGAGCTCACCGAATTGATCGGTGAGAAGGCGTACGCCGAACTGGCCCGGCTCGCCGCCGAACGACTGGAGCGCGGCCTGATCGCCCCGCACCCCGCCGGCCGGAAAACCCTCCCGATTCAGGAAGCCAACTAAGGCTTAGCCTTCGAATTTGTAGCCCAGGCCGCGCACGGTGACGAGATGCTGCGGGCTGCCGGGGTCGGGCTCGATCTTGGCGCGCAGCCGTTTCACGTGCACGTCGAGGGTCTTGGTGTCCCCGACGTAGTCCGCGCCCCACACCCGGTCGACCAGCTGACCGCGGGTCAACACCCGACCGGAGTTGCGGACCAGCAGCTCCAGCAGGTCGAACTCCTTCAGTGGCAGCGCCACCTCGGAGCCGCGCACCGTGACGACGTGCCGGTCGACGTCGACCCGCACCGGGCCGGCCTCGATCGTCGTCGAGGCGATGTCCTCCGGTTCGCTGCGGCGCCGCAGCACGGCCCGGATCCGGGCGACCAGTTCGCGGGACGAGAACGGCTTGGTGACGTAGTCATCGGCACCGAGTTCCAGCCCGACGACCTTGTCGATCTCGCTGTCGCGGGCGGTCAACATGATGATCGGCACCGTCGATTTGGTGCGGAGCGTCCGGCACACCTCCGTCCCGGATAGTCCCGGGAGCATCAGATCCAGCAGCACGACATCCGTGCCACGCCGGTCGAACTGCTCGAGCGCGTCGGGCCCCGTCGGCGCGACGTCGACCTCGAAACCCTCCCGCCGCAGCATGTACGACAGGGGTTCGGAGAACGACTCTTCGTCCTCCACCACGAGTACGCGGGTCACGCGGTTCCTCTCCAGCCGTCGACCGGGCTCCGCCCGGCCGATCCGATGTGTGCCTCGGCCGGACTCCGCCGGCCCGATGCACGGTGATCGTCTGCCCCCACCGGTGCGGACAGTGCGCGCACGTCGAATGACGCGGCGCCGTTGTTCCCGGCGACCACATTGCCGGCCGCCGGAAGCCGCAGCGTGAACGTGGATCCGGAACCTTCGACGCTCCAGACCCGCACGTTGCCGCCGTGATTGGTCGCGATGTGCTTCACGATGGCCAGGCCCAGACCAGTACCGCCGGTGGCCCGCGACCGGGCCGGATCGGCCCGATAGAAGCGCTCGAAGATCCGTTCCAGATCGCTCTCCGCGATGCCGATGCCCTGGTCGGCGACCGAGATCTCGACGTGGTCGCCGTCCTCGGTGGTACGCAGCCGGGAGCCGATCGCGACCCGGGTGCACTTCGGGCTGTACGCGATGGCGTTGCCGACCAGGTTGACCAACGCGGTCAGCAGTTGGGTCGCATCACCGCGGACGCCCAGCCGACGGTCGCCGCCGGAGACGACGGCGATGCCGGCCGTCTCGGCGGTCAGCCGGGTCGCCTCGACGGCCTCGGCGACCAGCCGGTCGACCGCCACGACGGTGGCCGAGGACGGCAGCGGATCGGCGCCCTGCAGCCGGGACAGCTCGATCAACTCTTGTACGAGCCGGCCCAGCCGACCGCCCTCGGACTGCATCCGGGCGGCGAACCGCCGTACCGCCTCGGGATCGTCGGAGGCGTCCTGGATCGCCTCGGCCAGCAGTGTCATCGCGCCTACCGGGGTCTTGAGCTCGTGGCTGACGTTCGCCACGAAATCCCGCCGCACCGCGGCGAGCCGCTGCGACTCGGTCACGTCCTGCAGGAACAGCGCGACATACCCGCCGTCATCGAGCGGAACCACGTGGGCGCTCACCGCGAGCGGCTCGCGGCCGAGCCGGGAGTCGGGCAGGTCGACGTGCACCCGCTGGGCGGCGCCGCTCTCCCGGGCGTCGCGGGCGAGCCGATGCAGCTCCTCGACGATGAGGTGCCCGCCGCGCACCACGCCCATCCGCCGCACCGCGGCATTGGCGAACGCGACGTCGGAGGAGACATCGAGGACCACGACCGCGAGATCCATGCCCTCGGAGATGTGGCGCAGCAC